>JAFEGO010000021.1 GCA_018239845.1 Verrucomicrobiota bacterium | reverse complement strand
TCAGTCCAAGCCTGCAACGACATTACCGCGGTTGGTTGGAGAATTCTAATCGCCGGCTTCACGAGTAATGTCCTCGCCGCGTCCGGCCCGACTGCGTCTCAAATTACCTCGTCTTGGCCAAAAATTAGGGGCGTAAGGGATAGGTCTCGCGACGCCCGCGACGGACGCGACGATCCGGAGCATTGGCTCATCCTGGTTCCGTCGTTGGTTTTCGTCGCGAACGTCGCGAGACAAGAATTTTGCCCGCCGCAGCCCGGGCTTGGTCCGTTTGGATCCACCCGCAAGCACTGGTGGAAATTTTTCTGAGGCGGTTTCAAGTAGCGCAGGCGTCCTCGCCTGCCATCGCTTTACGGATGCAGGCGGGACGCCTGCGCTACGTAAACACGAAAGCCGCACATATGCCGGCGCTATTTAAAAGACCGTTAAAGCTATTGGTGGAAGGACGCCACGGTCTGCCGCACCGCCATATGGCGACACCATCGGCCTAAGCAGCATCCAACGTTGACGTACATGCGCAACTTGGTGCATTCAACGCTGCTGTCGCCGCCGCGAAAGCGGGATAAAAAAACGGCGGCTCCTTGCCGGAAATAACATGAGCATGAGGCTATTGGCGGTGCTGTTCTTCGTTGCCAGCGGTTGCTCCCTAATGGCCGCCGATGTCGAAAAACTCCCTTTCACTCCAAATCCCACCGAATACACGTTCAAGGCATCGGTTGAAACGGTTGCCGAAGCCGTTTCCCTGATCCCCAAGAAATCGACGCGCTTCGCAGATTTTTTTGTGGCGAACCTTCCGACGACCGACGGGGCAAAAAAAATCCTCAGCCTAGCCAAGGCCTTGGGCAAGGTGAACAGCCATGACGTGTATTACTATCGTTCAAAACCAGCCGATTACTTGGCGCTGTTCGATATCTCGCTTTACGAAACGCCGGCGGGTTCCACCCGGGTTACAATCTCGACGATAGGACCGCGAATCTCCGTCCCAGGACACGGATTCAACCTACACTCGTTCCGTTTCGATCAAGATAGGTCAATCCCAGTGCAGCCGACGACCGTAGAAGAGTATGAAATTTTGCTGCTGATCGGAGCGATTGTCGGAGAAAAAGGGATGCCGCCATTGAGTGTCCCCGAGGATCAGAAAAGATGACATGGGGTGGGCAGGAGCGCGTTTGGCGCTGACGTTGAAGCCATGTCTGGGGCTGGAATACTGAGCCAGAGTGTGCTGAATGAATCAGGAACTTTCCGCATCATCCTGACCTGCCCCGTTAGACTGGACACCGCGGATCTTGGATTTCAGGCGGTGTGAGGTTGCCCTGATTTGACGGACAGGAGCGAGCCATCTGACTTGGCTAGTTGGCTGGCCCTACGATGTTCTCGCGGCCGAAGCGGCGGGAGCCGGACGCACTGCGCGGAGGACTTGATAGACACCGCCGCCGGTGATCGCTCCGACGAGGGGGGCGATGACGTACACGGTCAGCCAGCCAGGGCCGTTGGCGGTGAAGACCACTTTGCCCCAGCCGGCGAAGGAGCTGAAGACGCGCGGCGCGAGGTCGCGGGCGGGGTTGAAGGCCGCCATGGTCAGCGGGGAGAAGAGCGCGATGAGCACGGTGAGCGCGAGGCCGATGAGCAGCGGCGACAGGCGGTGCACGACCGGAGGATTTTTCGGGTCGCTGACGGCGAAGATGACGAGCGCGAGCAGCGCCGTGCCCAGCGTCTCGACGAGAAAGGCGGTCGAGGGCGGGACGGCGGCGCGGTCCGCCTCATGGAGCGGCCGGCCGTGGGGATTGGGGAAAAACTCGCCGAAGACCATGGCCGAGGCCTCGCTGCCGGGCGCGCCACGCACGATAGATTCACGTTTTTCGTAGGCGTCGAGCAGGCCGCCATAGACGACAAAGAGCAGCAGGCTCGCGATGAACGCACCGCCGAACTGCGCCGCGAGGTAGCGCGGCACCCTACCCCACGGAAACCCACGCCAGACGGCGAGCGCGAGCGTGATGGCGGGGTTGAGGTGCGCGCCGCTCAGGCCCGCGGTGAGAAAAATCGCCAGCGCCACGCCGCTGCCCCAGAGGGCGGCGACTTGAAAGGTGCCGAGCTGCGCGGAGGTGAGGACGGCGGTGCAGACGCTGCCGCAGCCGAGGAGGACGAGGAGAAACGTCCCGACGAATTCGCCGACGAGCCAGCCGAGCAAGAACGGGCGGGGGCGCATGTCAGCGCGCCAGGCCGGCCTCGCCCTGGAGCTTGTGCGTCTCGCCGATGGCGCGCACACGGGTGGCGTCGAGCTGGTCGTCGGACAGCGCACAGAAGATGTCGATGCGCGCCGCGAGCTGGCTGGCCACCTGCACGAAGAGCCGCCGTTTCTCCTCCTCGGAGCCCGTCGCCGCCGCCGGGTCGGGCGAGCCGAAGTGCGCCGTGATGGGCTGGCCCGGGAAGACGGGGCAGGCCTCCTGCGCATTGTCGCAGACGGTGATGACGAAGTCGAAGCGGGTGCCCTTGAACTCGTCCCACGACTTGCTGCGGGCGTCGCGCGCGTCGAGGCCGTAGCGGTCCTGCAGCACCCAGAGGGCCAGGGGGTTGACGCGGCCGGCGGGATGCGAGCCGGCGCTCACGACGTCGAAGCGGCCGCGGCCCTTGGCGCGCAGGAGGTACTCGCCGATGATCGAGCGGGCGGAATTGCCGGTGCAGAGAATGAGGACTTTGTAGGGAGCGTGGTTCATGGTGTCGGGCAGCAGGCGGTTTTCTTCGTTTTCGGCGCGCAGCAGATGGGGCTCTCCGCGGAGAATTTGTCCGAGAGTTTCGCGCGCCGGGCGGCGTCCTTGCGGAAGACCGGGTCCTCCTGCGCGCAGTCCTGCAGGCAGGCGAGGTTGGCGGTGAGCTCGCGGGAGCGTTTCGCGGGCAGGCGGTAGATCACCCAGTTGGCCTCCTTGCGCGACTCGACGAGACCGTGCGAGCGGAGGTACGCGAGGTGCTTGGAAATCTTCACCTGCGGCTCGCCCAGGATCTCCTGAAAGTGGCAGACGCAGAGCTCCCCCTGCCCCAGCAGATGGAGGATGCGCAGGCGCGTGGGGTCGCAGAGGCACTGGTAGATTTCGACGAGGCTCATGGTCAGCAGCACCTCCCCTCCCCGCACCCGCAGCCGGCAGCGGAATCGGCACGATCCGGCGCGAGCCCGCACGCCTCGCGGGCGAGGCAATCAGTGTGCTTGTGCGCGAGGCGGAACCGCAGCTCGCCGTCATGCAGCTCGGCGCCGGCGATCGCGTACTGCGAGACCGGACCGTCGCCGTGCTCCAGCTCCATCGGGAGTTCGTCGGTCGGGACGACCTGGCGCGAAAGGTCGAGGATCCGCGCGAGCTTCCCCGCGGTGAGCCGGTGGGTCTTGTCATCCGCAGCCACCCAGGCCTGCAACAGGCAGGACTCGGCCCACCGCAGGGTGCCGCCGCAGTCGATGAACCGCTTGGCCACATGGCCCACCTCAGTGATGTGAAACTCCGGCGCGATCAAACCGCCCTCCGGCAGGATGAAGCCCACCCTGCTTTCGCCGTTTTCCCGGAGGAGATTGCCAAAGGTCGCCAAGTTCATACCGATTAAGGAATATACCTTTATAGGTATATGCAAGCTGAAATCCGGCACCAACGCCTCGCCGAGCGGGACTATGACGCAGTCGTCCCGGGCTCGCGATCAACCGGTCGGGTTGGTCGCAGCGGCTAACAGCCGGTCGCGCTGATCCGCCGCCGCTGACACGCGCTGGCGGTTTTTGACCTTTGCTGACCGACGCAGGCCTCGAGACGGACCCGAGAATTGTCCGATTGTGTTCGATTGTGTTCGATTCGGGTATCGGCATGGCCCGATTCCGGCGGCCGCCGATGCCCGGAGCCGGCGGTACCTGGCCACAAAAAAGCCGCGCTGAGGTCAGCGCGGCTTTGAAAGGTACGGCAGGATGCCGGATGTGGATCAGGGCAGCTTGAGGAGCTCGGCTTCGGACCACTCGGCGCGGTCGCCTTCCTTCTTGCGCAGCTCGGCGACCTTCTCGGCGGTGACCGGGCCGGCCTTGTTGCCCCACTCCTGACGGATGTAGGTGATGACCGCGGCGATCTTCTCGTCGCTCCAGTTGTAGCCGGAGCCGGGGACCTGGCCGAAGACCGGCATCGCGGCCGCGCCCGGGAAGGCGACGCCCTTGACGTGGATCGGGCCCTTGAGGCCGTGGAGAAGGATGCTGATCACGCGCTCCTCGGAGCCGGTGACCCACTCGGAGCCGGCCAGCGGAGGATAGACGCCCGCGAGACCGAGGCCGGTGGACTGGTGGCAGGTCGAGCAGACCTGCTCGTAGCTCTTCCGGCCGACGACGATCGGGTCGAGCTTGACGGGGGCCGCATTGCCGGAGGCGGAGTGGCCGTGCTCGTCGAAGACCGCGGGATCGTAGTTGCCGGAGAAGTGATTCAGGTACGTGCCGGCGTAGAAGATGATGCCGCTGAAAACGAAGAGCAGCACGAGGGGCAGCAGCTTGTAGTGCGCCTGCTCATCGGGCTTCTTGCCGAGCATCTTTTCGTGCGCGGCCAGGAGGCTCTCATCGGAGGCGCCGGCCTGCGGGAGGCGCGGGTCGTTGGAAGAACTCATTTGTGCTCCCCTTTCTCGGCGGCGGCCGGCTCGACGGGACGGGCTTCGGGATATTCGTACACGTTGTTCAAGCTGAGGAGATAGGCGACGAGGGCCTCGGCGCGGTGCGTCGGGACGATCTCATGGCCGGGCGCGGGAGCGAGGCTGCCGACGAGGTTGAGGGCCTTGGCCGAGACCTCGCCGATGACCTTGCGGTCCTCGAAGAGGAAGCGGTAGGACGGCATGCCGCCTTGGCCGGTGTAGAGGAGCTTGTAGAGGTCCTCGGCGTCGTAGGCGGGCTTGCGGGCGCCGACGTTGGAGAGATCGGGGCCGATGCGGCTCTCGCCGAGCTGCACATGGCTCTGGCGCATGTAGTCGCGGGCGACGCTCTGGCGGTCACCCCAGCCACGGGCCTTGTCGCTGCCGTAGCTCGGGCGGCGGACCTGCTGGGTGTGGCAGGCGGCGCAGCCGAGGTCGTCGTACACGAGCAGGCCGCGGGCGGCGATACCGGGGGTGTTCTCCGGGTAGGCCTTGCCCTCGTTCTCATCGAAATAGGGCGCGAGGTGGCCGAGCTGGGCGTTGGAGCCGAGCACGATGCCGGCCCACGTGATCAGGAGCGCGGCGAAGAGGCCGAGGAAAAAGAGCAGACCGTTTCTCATGATGCAGAAGCCTCCATGGCCGGGGGCTGGGCAAAGACGCTGACGCCGGACGCCGCGGGCTTGGTGCAGGCGAGCCGGATGAAGTGGAGCGCGAACAGGGCGTTGCCGACGAGCAGGAGGGCCTGCGCAGCGAGCGCGAAGTGCAGCCACGAGCTGGTGTGGGCCGCGATGTCGGCGAAGGAGACGGCGGGATTCGCCAGGTCATGGCCCTGGATCCAACCGGCGACCACGAGGCTGAGCACGAGGCCGAGGGTGCCGATGACCGTCGTGAACAGGTGCGCGGTGATCAGCGTGGCGGAGGGCCAGGCCTGACCGGTGACGCGGGGGAAGAGGAAGTAGATCGCACCGATCACGATGGCCGAGAAGGCACCGGTGAGGGCGAGCTGCGTCTGCGCCTGATCGATCCAGGTGAACTGGGTGATCACGGCGACGCTGCGCATGCAGGTGACGGCATCCCAGAGGCCGCCGACGAGGTAGGAAAAGAGACCGAAAGCCACGAACTTGAGCACCGGACCGCCGGAGCTGAAGGCGCCGCGGAGATTGAGGGCGACGATGATGAAGTGGACGAGCAGCAGCGCGCAGGAGACGATGGCGAGGGAGACCAGCCAAGCCGGCACCGGGCCGCCCACGAGGTGGCGCCCCGCGGTCCAGTCGCCGATGACGATGAGGGTCCAGAAGCCGAGGGCGCTGAAATCGTAGCTCGGGATCGCACGGCCCGTGATCTTGGGCACGAGGTAGTAGGCGGCGGCGAGGGCGAGCGGGAACAGCCAGAGGTACCAGACGCTCTGGACATACCAGCCCTCGACGATGGCTTGGAGGACGCCGCGGACGGGAGCGAAGTGGAGCATCACCTGCGCAGCGGACAGGAGCCAAGGGAAGAGGAAGAGCGCGGCGACCGCGTACCACTGGGAGGCGAAGGTCATGGACTGCTTGCGGCCCGTCCAGGCCAGCACGCCGGGGACGGCGATGGCGGCATAGGCGACCAGGAGCAGCGGCTGCACGAAATACGGGAGGTGGAGGAAGGAGGTCGAGGTGCCCTCGCCCAGCGCGATGCCGACGAGACCGAGGGTGACGCCGAGATTCCAGAAGAGCGCGCCGCCGCAGGCCCAGTTGAGCGAGCGCAGCGGGGAGCCGCTGAGGCGGGCCAGCAGCCAGAGGGCGACGGCGAGGCCGGCGTTGGCCGCCCAGCCATAGATGGAGGCGGTCTCCTGCATGGCGCCGAGGCGGCCGTAGGTGAAGATCGGGCAGTGCGCGAGGAAGGACGCGTCGTACGCCTGCACGAGATGGAGCACCGCGAGCAGGCCGCTCACGAGGAGCCAGGCGAGCGCGGAGGCGATCAGGAACGAGAGCGTGCAACGCGCACTGGAGTCGATGTTGCTCGCTTCGGCCGTCACAGCGGCATGGGAGGCAGTGGTCATCTCTTAAGGTCGGTTAGTTGCGGGCGGCGTATTTCTGCAGGGTCAGCTCCATCGCGCGGTCAATCGGGAGACGGACAACCTTGTCCTTCTGATTGACCCAGCCGTAGGTGGTGGCGGCGGCTTTTTCCTTGGCGTGGAGTTCGGCGAGGTTGGCCTTGCGCTGTTGGGCGGTGTGGATGCCGTCACCCACGAAGGTGCCGGTCTCGCGCGGGCCGTAGAAATAACGAACCGCGAAGAAGAACAGCGTGGAGAGCGCCAGGATGGCGATGATCACCGGCAAGGGGGCGGACTTGGAAGAATTCTCACTCATGGTGGGTCAGGCACTCGACGATGCGCGGATCGCGGATCGGGATGAGCTTGGTGGTCGGGAAACTCTTGAGGTAGGCCCAGACGCAGATGCCGCCGATACCGACGACGGACGTCACGACCCAGAGCAGGTTAAGGGAGAGGAAGGGAGCGGCGTCGCCGTGGGCATCCTTGAGACCGGGGAGGATGTTGTAGCAGAGGTCCACGAGGATCGTGAAGAGGATCCAGTAGGCGATGCGGCGGAGGATGTGCTTGGTGACCTTGAAGCGGTAGGACAGCAGCAGGCAGAACGGGACGACAAAGTGGCCGAAGAGGATGAAGAGGCCGACGTACCACCACTGGTTGGTGGTGCCATCGTGGTTCAGCTCGCGGAGGTTGTACCAGAAGGTTTCCTCGGGGACGTTGGCGTTCCAGATCAGGAAGTACTGGGAGAACGTGACGTAGGCCCAGAAGATCGTGAGGGCGAGCATCACCTGGCCGATGCTGTGCATGTGGTCGGTGTTGAGGATGCCCTTGAAGTCGCCGCGGTTGTAGAGCCAGACGAAGATGATCACGCTGATGCAGAGCGCGCCGCGGTAGCAGTTGGCGAAGAACCACACGCCGTACATGGTGGAGAACCAGTGGTACTCGAGGCTCTTGATCCAGTAGATGGCCGCGAAGGTGAGCGTGAGCGCGGCGACCGGGAGGCCGGCGGCGGCCAGCTTGCGGTTCATGCGGGTCCACTTCGGATCGCCGTCCTTGTCCTGCGTGAAGGAGGCCTTGCGGAGGAGGGCCGCGAGGATGATCCAGCTGCCGAAGAAGATCACCGTCATGCCGACGAAGGCCTTGACGCTGAGGAAGCCGGACTTCTTGGCGTAGAGGACGTCCTCCGCGACCGTGCCGTGCCCATGGAGCACGTGGTCGGGATTCATCCAGGGCCAGACGAGGTCATGGGTGCCGATGAAGGGAGTGAGGAGCAGCGGGAGGAACAGCAGGGCGAGCCACTTGAAAGCGGCGAGGCCGTGCTCCTGCTGGCGGCGAAGGACCACGCTCCACTTTGCATCAAAGATGTGGTGGATCAGGATCATCAGCAGGAAGCCGATGGCGATGGCAGTCCAGAAGGAGATGCCAACGAGCCAGGAAAAGGCGATGTTCTGGGCGCCGGAGACGGCGAGGCCGATGGCGGTCAGCGCGATGCCGGCGAGGCCGATCATGAGCGCCTTGCCCGGATTGGGCGCCGCGGGAGCGGCCGTGGAAGCGGTGGCTGCGTGGTTGCTCATTTTAGGCCAAGTTCGGAACGGTGGTCGGCCGGGACGTCTGCCACGGTGCCGTTTTGCGCGCGCTGGAGCGAACGAACATAGAGGATGATAGCCCAGCGGTCATGCGGGGTCACCTTGTCGGCGTAGGGCAGCATGTTGGTCTTGCCGTGGGTGATGGTGTTGAAGATCTCGCCCTCCGCGATCTCGCGGAGACGGGTGTCGTGGTAGGTGGGAGTGGCGCCCATGCCGTACTGCTTGGTGATGCCGTTGCCGTCGCCGAGGGCGCCGTGGCAGGGAGCGCAGTAGATCGAGAAGCGCTCGTGGCCGCGGGCCATGAGCTGGGCATCGACGGTGATGGACTTCGGGAAGCCGCGGAGCCAGGAGCCGTCGGCGGCCTTGCCGAGGTAGAGCTCATCGTCGGTGCGCAGCTCGGTGCGGGAGACGGTGTTGGCCGGGATCGGGCGGTCGGTGCGGCCGTCGGCGAAGAACTTGCTCTCCGACTGGGGCTTGTACTTCGGCTGGTGTTTCATGCCAGGGAAGGCCCACTCGGGGAAGACCTCGATCGGGGGCTGCGTGAAGTGCCGGCCGCGGAGGCCGAACACGGACACGATGAGGACCGCGATGAAGAAGGTGACGAGATAAACGTTGCGCATGGCTCAGGCCTCGAGGTCGGAGATATCCTTGCCGCCGATCTTGGCGAGCAGGGCCTTGGTGTTGGCGGCGTTGAAACGCGGGTCGCGCGCCTCGATGACGATGAAGAAGGCGTCGTCCGTACCGCGACGGAACTTCGGGTACTTCATCGCGGGATGGTAGTGCATGGGCAGGCCGTTGACGACGAACATGCCGATGATCGTGGCGAAGGCCGTGAAGAGAATGGTGAGCTCGTAGGACACCGGGAAGGCGAAGAGCGGGCTGAAGAGCGGCTTGCCGCCGACGGTGACCGGGTAGTCGAAGGCATCGACGAACCAGATCATGCTCATGCCGGTGCAGAAGCCGGTGAGGCCGCCCGCAAGGGAAATGCGGGGGACGATCGAGCGCTTGAGGCCCATCGCCTTGTCCATGCCATGGATCGGGCACGGGGCGATGACATCCCAGTTCTTGTAACCGGCATCACGCACCTGCTCGGCCGCGTGGTAGATCTCCGCGGAACTTTCAAAGGTGGCGATCACGCCATAAGGTTGGGCAGACATGGCAGATTAGTGGTGGTCGTGGCCGGCGTGGACATCGGCCTGCGGCGTGACGGCCTTGATTTCCGCCATCGGCATGATGGGCAGGAAACGGATGAAGAGGAGGAACAGCACCGAGAAGACACCGAAGGTGCCGAAGAAGGTGAAGATCTCGACGATGGAGGGGCTGTAGTAACCCCAGCTCGAAGGCAGGAAGTCGCGGGCGAGCGAGGTGGCGATGATCACGAAGCGCTCGAACCACATGCCGACGTTGACGAAGATCGAGAGCACCCAGACGAAGGTGGTGTTGTTGCGGACGGACTTGAACCAGAAGAACTGCGGCGTGATCACGTTGCACGAGACCATGAGCAGGTAGGCCCACCAGTACTGGCCGAACGCGCGGTTGATGAAGGTGAAGCCCTCGTAGGGATTCGCGCCGTACCACGCGATGAAGAACTCCATCGCGTACGCGTAGCCGACGATGGTGCCGGTCGCGAGGGTGATCTTGCACATGCAGTCGATGTGGTACTGCGTGATGAGGTCCTCGAGGCCGTAGATGGCGCGGAGGGGCAGCATCAGCGTGAGCACCATGCCGAAGCCGGAGAAGATGGCGCCCGCCACGAAGTACGGCGGGAAGATCGTGGTGTGCCAGCCGGGGATCAGCGAGACGGCGAAGTCGAAGGAGACGATGGTGTGCACCGAGAGCACGAGGGGAGTCGAGATACCGGCCAAGATGAGGTAGGCCATCTCGTAGTTGCTCCAGTGGCGGTTGGAACCGCGCCAGCCCATGGCGAAGAAGCCGTAGAGCCACGCGCGGGTCTTGTTGCCGACGGCGGCGAAACGATCGCGCAGCGTGGCGAGGTCGGGGATGAGGCCGACGTACCAGAAGAGGACGGAGACGGTACCGTAGGTCGAGACCGCGAACACGTCCCACTCCAGCGGCGAACGGAAGTTCTGCCAGATGTAGTTGGAGTTCGGGATCGGGAACAGGAACCAGGCGTACCACACGCGGCCGACGTGGAAGACCGGGAAGATGGCGGCGCAGACGACGGCGAAGATCGTCATGGCCTCGGCGGCGCGGTTGATGGACGTGCGCCACTTCTGGCGCAGCAGGCACAAGATCGCGGAGATCAGGGTGCCGGCGTGGCCGATACCGATCCAGAAGACGAAGTTGACGATGTCCCACGCCCAGTTGACCGGGTTGGCATGGCCCCACACACCGACGCCGGTGGCGACGAGGTAGATGATGCCGGCAACCGTGAAGGAAGCCACGCAGCAGGCGATGGCGAAGCAGACCCACCACCAGGTGGGGGTCGGGCCCTCGATGATGCCGCAGATCTTGTCCGTGATCCAGGAGAAGCTGCGGTTGTGGCCCACCAGCACAGGGCGCGGCAGCACTGCAGGATTGACCTCCTGCAGGATGGCGGGTGCCGGGGTGGCGGATTCAACGTGGGCGGCCATTAGCTATGTCCTCCGAAATGAGCGGTCGTCAGTTGCATCTTATCCGTGGGCCTTCTTCTCGCCCTCGGCGGCATGCGCCTCGTGCGCCTCACCGGCCTCGTGGAAGCCGGCGGGGTGGTTCTTGTTGTTGTGTTCGACGCGGCTGAGCGGCAGCGCGTTATAGTCGGGCATGCGGGAATTGGGATTGCGCAGGCGGGCCAGATAGGTGGTGCGCGGCCGGGTATTGAGATAGCCGAGCAGCGAGTAGTCCTGGCCGAGGGCCTTGGCCTTCGACACGGCGCTCTCGGGATCGAGGATGTTGCCGAAGACGATGGACTCAGCGGGGCAGACCTGCTGGCAGGCGGTCTTGATGGTGCCGTCGGGGACGACGACGTCATCGGGATGGCCGGCTTGGGCGGTCTTCACCTTGTGCTGGATCTTGCCGTTCTGGATGCGCTGCACGCAGTACGTGCACTTCTCCATGACGCCGCGCATGCGGACCGTGACCTCGGGGTTCTTCACCATCGAGACGAGCTCCGGCATGCCCTGCGGACCGAGGGGCCCCATGTAGAGGCTGTCCAAGCGGCGCTGATTCCAGTCGAAGAAGTTAAAGCGGCGGACCTTATACGGGCAGTTGTTCGCGCAGTAACGGGTACCGATGCAGCGGTTGTAGGCCATCGCATTGAGGCCCTCGTCGTCGTGGACCGTCGCATTGACGGGGCACACGGTCTCGCACGGGGCGAGTTCGCACTGGGCGCAGGCGACGGGCTGCAGGGAGACCTGGGGCGAGACGGTCGGATCGTCGGAATCGCCGGGGAGGACGCGGTTGCCCTCGCCGCTGCCGAACGCGGTCGGGTCGGCATTGCCGTCCGAATAGTAACGGTCGATGCGGATCCAGTGCATCTCACGACCGCGGAGGACCTGGTCCTTGCCGACGATCGGGACGTTGTTCTCGGCCTGGCAGGCCACCACACAGGCGTTGCAGCCGATGCAGGTGTTGAGGTCGATGCTCATGCCCCACTGGTGGTGGCCGTCGAACTTGGGCGTCTGGTAGAGCGAGTTGCCGCGGGGCATCTCGGTGGCGCGCTGGGCGGGCGTCATGGCCTCGCCGACCGCACCGATGGTAGAGGGCGTCTCGGCCTCCATGCCGACTTCCTTCACGAAATCGGGCTTGTCGATGTACTCCTCGGTGTTGGCCTCGCGGACGAGGTCGCGGCCTTCCATCGACCAGTGCTCCTGCGTGTTGGCGAGGAGGGTGCGCGCGCCGGTGTCGGCGAGCTTGCCGCCGGTGGCGATGTGCATCGCGTCGGTGGTGCGGAGGGGGGAGGCGTTGAAACCGGCGCCGTTGCCGACTTCGCCGGCCTTGGTGCGGCCGTAGCCGAGGGCCACGACGACCGTGTAGTTGGAAAGGCCGGGCTGGATGTGGACGGGGCCGCTGATCTTGCGGCCGTCAACCGTCAGCTCAAACACGTGGGCGTTTTCCTTACCGATGGTGAAGTCGTTCTCCTCCACGCGGGCGACCTGCAGGGGGGAGGCCTTGGGCGAGACGCCGAGCTCCTTGCCGAGGCGGGGGCTGACGAGGATGGCGTTGTCCCACGAGATCTTGGTCATCGGGTCGGGACATTCCTGGAGCCAGCCGTTGTTGGCGAAGCGGCCGTCATCGACCTTGTGGTCGGCCACGAAGCGGACCTCGAGGTGGTCCTTCGAGAACTTGACGGGCTTGGCGGCGTCAGCGAAGAGCGCGGAGGCGCGGCCGAATTCGAAGCCGACGGAAACCGGCGCGTAGGCCGAGCCCGCGAGCAGGCCGTCGTGCAGGAACTTCTGAATCGCGTGCTCCCCTGCCCCGCCCGGGAGCGTGGCGAGCGTCTGGGTGACGAGGGTGTACGGATCGGCAGTCGCCAGGCCGGCGATGCGGGCCAGCACCTCGATCTCGGTGAGACCGTTGAAGAGCGGGAGGATCATCGGCTGCACGGGGACAACCGTGCCGTCGACCGTGCGGGCATCGCCCCACGACTCCAAATAATGGGTCGCGGCGATGTGCGTGCCAGCCAGCGCCGAGGTCTCGTCGTTGTAGTAACCGTAGCGGACGATGTTGGGGACGAGCTTGGTCAGACCAGCCCAGTCCACATCGGCGGGGGCATTGTAGGCGGGATTGCCGCCGAGCACCACGAGCGTCTGCACGAGGTGCGCGCGGATCGCGACGCCCAAGCCCTTGATGGTGGTGGCCTCCGGCGCCTGCACGGCGACGAAGTCAACGGTGGAGCCGATGTTGCCGAGGACGGCGTTGATCGCGTAGGCGATGGCGTGGACCGCGGCGGGCTGATGCGCGCCGGCGAGCACGAGGCTCTGGCCCTTATGCTCCAGCAGGTCGGCGGCGCACTCGTCCACCCAGCGGGGCGTGACCTCGAGGCCTTCGGCCAGCGCGGCAAAGCTGCTCGAACCGGTAATCTTGGCCGCCAGCGCCGCCGCGATGGCGAACATGTGGCTGCTGGCGAGACGCAGGCGGTGATCCGCCATGCTGCCCGTGAGCGTGAAACCGCTCTCGGCCACGTAAAGGCGGTTCATGTTCTCCGCATCCTCCTTGGAGGTGACGCGGCGACCCTTCGCGAACTCGCGGGTGTAGTAGAGATTGCCCGACTCGGAGCCGATGAAGTCGGCGTCGAGGGAGACGATGCGCTTGGCCTTGGCGAAGCGATAGAGGGGCTTGACGTCCTGGCCGAAGGCGGCGCGCGCGGCGGCGACCGGGGGCTCGTCGGCGACGGGCTCGTACTCGGACCAGATGGCGCGGGGGAACTTGCTCTTCAGCTCCGCCACGAGGCGGGCGCGGGTCGGCGAGGAGGACTGCTCGGCGAGGAAGGCGAGGCCTTCGCCACCGGTGGCGGTGTAATCGGCGCTGATCTTGGCCAGGAGGGCGTGGACCGCGGCGGTGTCGATCGCGGTGCCATTCTGCGTGTGCTGCTGGGCGCGGCTCGGATCGTAAAGATCAAGGACGGAGGCCTGCGCGAGGAGGGAGCTGGCGCCACCGTGGGGGGCGTAGGTCGGGTTGCCCTCGAGCTTGGTCGGGCGGCCCTGATGGGTCTCGGCGAGCAGCGGGATCGCGGAGTTACGCAGCGGCATGGCCGTCGCGAAGTAGAGCGGGAGACCGGGGATGACGCCCTCGACGGACTTGCCGTAGGGCAGCACGAACTTCTCCGGGCGGCGGCAGCCGGCGAGGCTGAGGCCGCCGAGCGCGAAGGACGCCGCCATGATCTTCATGAAATGGCGACGATCGACGCCATCGAGATTGGAGGCACCCTCGGGGAACTCGCGTTCCATTTGCGCCTTGAAGCCGGGCGTGGCCGCCAGCTCGTCAAGACTGCGCCAGTAGGCCGGACCGTTCAGCTCGCGCGCGGACGGGGCGGGATGTTCAAATTTGCGTTTCATCGATGACAGCCGGTGCAGCTTTGCGGGGGCTTGATTTTCCAATCATGCACGAATTTCACGCCAGCCTCGGTGCCGGACTTGGTGGCGATCGTGGGAGAATCGAGGTTGAAGATGTCGGCCTTCTCACGGACGTGAGCCTCGGGATTGCGGTGGCAATCAAGGCAGAAGCCCATGCTCAGCGACTTCTGGTGGGAGACGACCTCCATCTCGTTGATCTTGCCGTGGCACTCGACGCAGCTGACGCCGCGGTTGACGTGGACGGCATGGTTAAAGTAAACGTAGTCAGGCGTTTGGTGGATCTGGACCCACGGCACCGACTCACCGGTCTCGTAGCTCTTGCGCACCACCGCCAGGAGGGGGCTGTCCTTCTTGACCATGCTATGGCAGTTCATGCAGGTCTGCGCGGTGGGGAGGTTGGCGTAGCCGGACTGCTCGATATTGCTATGGCAGTAGCGGCAGTCGAGGCCGAGCTGGCCGACATGCAGCGCGTGGCTGTACGGCACCGGCTGGACCGGGGCGTAGCCGACGCGGGTGTACTTCGGCGTCATGTAGTAGGTGACGCCCGCGGTGGCGAGGCCGACGAGGACGACCAGATAGATTACGATCTGGAGCGGAAGTTTGTTCGCCGATTTGGGAAAAATATTCGACATAGCCGGGTGAGTGCGCCGGGCGGAAGTTAAACCGAGTCCGGGCGACGCGCCACGGAGCGAGAATCATGCCGGAGGGCCACCGAAACGCGCGGAGCCAAAGCCGGAGCGGGGGCCGAAGTAGCCACCGATTTTGCCACAAGGCGGGGTGCAAGACCCACAACGGCCGCGAGGCCGGCCAATTTGGCGAGGAAGCTTTTGCGTGAAGGATCGTAGCTCACAAGAAATGCGGTAGGTGTTGAAGCAGCAGTCAAGGAATGGGGCGGCGTTTGCGTTGTAAACCAAATTTTCCGGAACCTGATTCATTGCGCCGGAATATGACGTAACCTGACAACCAAGCGGGCTCGCGCTAATGACTTCCCCTCGGGGAAAACGCCGAAAATCCTTAGAAATGCGCGGCGTCGCCGAGCTTGCCGGCCGCCTCGATCATCTGGCCCCACGTCACCGGTTCGTTGCGCGGGATCGCCGCCGTGCGGTAAAGCGTGATGAGGTAGAAATTCCACAGTGCCGCGATCCCGGCGAGGACGAGGAGAAAGGCGCGGCCGCGGCGGCCGGCGCGCTGCAGGAGCCAGGCGAATCCGGCCATCAGCGCCAGCAGTGCCGCATCCCAAGCCCGGCCGCCGAAGGCCGACGCGAACCACCAGCACCACCACGCGGCGTTGATGTACAGGGTGAGCCCGAGCACGGCGACCCACACCGCAGCGAGGCCGCGGGCACGCCATGCCCATGCCAACAGGCCCAGCGCCGCGACCAGCAGCAGCGGATGCCAGTAAAACAGCCCGTGCCATGGGGAGCAGAGGGCGTTGAAAAGCTCGGGGCGCGTCCAGTGGAACGACTCCCCTTCCCCGCCGTAGCTGAAGACCAGCCACCGTCCGTATACGACGTGCCACGCCCAGAGCTGCAAGGCCAGCAGCGGGGCCGCCCCGGCGGCAAACCAACCGACCGGCCCGGCAATACGTCCGCCTTGGCGCAGCTGATCCCACCAGTACCACGCGGCGAGGAGACCGAAGACGCCGAGTTGAAATCGCGTCGTCACCGCCAGCCCCCACCCTGCCCCGGCCAGCAACCACCACCATCGAGCTCCGTCCCGGGCGCGCACGAGTGCATAGGCGCAGAGGGCGACGGCGAAAAACGCCGCGCCATGGGCCATGCCGATGTTGGCCGTCTGGTAATAGAGCAACGGGCTCGCGGCCCACACCGCCAGCACCGCCAGCGGTACCCAGGTGCGGTCGCCCAGCCACGCGGCAATCGCCTTCGCCGCGAGCCAGAGGGCGAGCAGCGCGAGCGCGACATGGCCGATTTGGATACACGTCTGGTACACGGGGTTGAACCCGTCGCGCGGCCAGGTCCACCACCCAAGCGCGCGGCCCGCCGCCGTGATCCCGTCGGCCACGAGGTAAAACGGCAGCGTGAGCACGGCCCAGCCGGTGCCGTACTTGTTGGGGATGCGCCCGGCGGGCGTCGGCGCAAGCGCGAGCGCCGAGGCGCGAAACTCGGGCTCGAGTGTGTTGCAGGCCGCGAGGTCGTTGCGAAAATCCCAGTCGCCATCGACCATGGCGGAGCGGAGCCAGAGGTAGTTGAAGGTGTTGTCGTAGCCGCGGAGCGCGCTGCGCCACGGCATCTCGAGCAACTGGGTCGTCACCAGCAGGCAGGCCGCCACGGCGCACCCGACGATCCACCCCCGCAGTAGTTTCCCGCCCGGAGCCGAGACCGCCTTGTCAGACGAAGAGCCCATCGCGCATCGGCCGCACGCTGTCGCAGCGATTGGCGATATCGGGATTGTGCGTGACGAGGACGACGGCCTGGCCGTTTTCCTTGGCCAGACTGGTGAGCAGGTCGAAGATCACGGCGGAGTTCTTCACGTCCAGGTTGCCGGTGGGCTCGTCGGCGAGGATGATCGCGGGCTGGTTGGCCAGGGCGCGGGCGACGGCCACGCGCTGCTGCTCGCCGCCGGAGAGCTGCGTGCCGAGGCGGTGGGTCTTTTCGCCCAGACCGACGCTCGTGAGCAAGGCGTGGGCGCGAGCCATCATCTCCTCGGGGGTGAGACGGCCGAGCTTGCGCATGGGCATCATCACGTTGTCCAGCGCGGTAAACTCCAGCATCAGGAAGTGAAACTGGAAGACGAAGCCGATGTGCGCGCAGCGGGCCGCGGTGCGGGCCGCGTCGTCGTGGTTGGACATCAGCTGGCCGTTGATCGTGATCTGCCCCTCGCCGGGCTTGTCGAGCAGGCCGAGCAGGTAGAGCAACGTGCTCTTGCCACAGCCCGACGGGCCGACAATGGCGCAGACCTGGCCGCGCTCCGCCTCAAAGGACACGCCACGCAGCACGTGCACGCGCCCCTCCCCCTGACCGAGGTGACGGTGCAGGTTGGTGCAGCGGAGGACGGCGTTGGAGGCTTCGGCCATGGGAAAAGATTACGTTGAGGTGCCGCGCACAATGTCGCCGGGCTCCATGCGCGCCGCACGGCGGGCGGGGATGATGCTGGCGCCCATGACCATGACCGCGGCCATGAGGACGGCGGCCACGTAGTGCCAGGGCGAGATGTACACTTGGAAGGTCTCCGTCCTGAAGATACCGGTGACCGGCATCGGAATCCGCGAGACGGCGTAGGTGCCAGCGTAGCCCAGCGCCGCGCCCACCGACGTGCCGATGGCCAGCACGATCAGCGCCTGCCAGAGGAATATCTGCGTGATATCCTTCCGCTCATAACCCATCGAGCGCAGGATCGCGATGTCCTTGGTCTTCTCGATGACGATCATCGCGAGCGTATTCAACATCGCGAGACCGGCGATCAGCGTGAAGACGGAGGTGGTGATGGCGGAGGAAATGCTCAGCGCCTTGAAGGCCGAGAGCCAGGGTTTCTCGCGCCACTGCCAGCTGCGCGCCTGGTGCTGCAGGACCTCTTCGATATGCACGGCATCCTCCGGAGCGCGGTCCTTGTCGATGAGGTTGACCTGGATGTAGGTCGCGCCGGTGGGCTTTTTCAAAAGGGAGCGCGCCTCGCCCATGTTGAGATAGACGTAGGCGCGGTCGATGTCGCTCACACCCGTCTCGTAGATCGCGCTGATGCGGTAGCGGCGCTGCTGGCCGCGGGCGTCGATGATGATGGAGTCGCCGATCGCGAGGCCCTGGCGGTTGCACAGCTCGCGACCGATGAGGATGCCCGAGGGACTGTTGCGAAAGTCTTCGAGCTTGCCGTCCACGATCTGGCTCGCGAGGTCGGAGACGCGCAGGTGGTCGTCGAGGTTGATGCCGAAGATCTTGATCGAGTCGGTCTTGCTGTCGTTGCGCAGGATGGCAGGCGAGTTGAGCACGATGGAGGCGCCGGAGACGTTGGCGAATTTCATCAGGGCGTTGACCACGAGCTGCGGCTCCTCGATGCCCTCGATGTACTTGCGGCCCTCGCGACTGGAGATGCGGAACTTCGAGTTTTCGCCGCCGGCAGCCATGCTGCGCATGGTGTCCTGGATCTTGTCCTGCACGCGCATCGCGCCGTTGGTGCCGAGGATGGTCTTGATGAAGAACTTCTCGAAGCCGCTCGTGGTCGCCTGGGTGATGACGAACAGGCCGACACCGAGCACGATGCAGGAGAGGCTCATCAGCATGGCGCGCTTCTTCGCCGTGAGGAAGCGGAACGCAATGCGGAGATTGGGCGACATGGGTAGGACGGAGCGGCGGCTTAATCAGCCGACACAGTGACGGTCTTCACGCGCTGGCCGTCCCGGTAGAGATCGAGGTCCTCCACGATCACAAGGTCGCCGGACTTGAGGCCCTTGAGCACTTCCACGGCGGTGAGGCTGACGAAGCCGACCTCGACCTCGCGCTGGCGGACGCGCCCATCCTCGACGACGAGGACGGTGCGGCCCTGCAGGGCGCGGCGGGGGATGATGGTCTGGGCCTGACGCTCATCGACCACGATGGTGGCCTCGCCGGTGAGACCGGGCGTAAGTTTTTCGACCGGGATGTCGACCTTGAGGTGCGCGATGTAGCGCTGCGTGTCGGGATCGGCGGTCGGAAGGAGTTTTTCCACCGTGGCCGGATACAGCTGGTCGCCGTAGCCGAGGAAACGCACGGAGGCCTTCTGACCGAGCTTGATGCCGGAAAAATACTCCTCGCTGATGCGCACCTCGACGGTGCGGCTGGTCGAGATAAGCAGGGCAATGGGCGCTCCGCCGGAGATCAGCGCGCCGGGGCGGGCATAGACCACAGAGACAATACCGTCGAAAGGCGCGCGGATGGTCATTTTATCGAGGGCGCGGCGGCGGACCTTCAGGGTGTTTTCGTAACCTTCCAGAAGCGACTTGTTGTTCACCTCCTCCAAGGCGACGCGCTGCTGGATCGCCTCGACCGCACGGCGCTGCTTTTCCAAATCGGCCAGAGCATAGGAGCCGCCCTTGGCCAGGCGCTCGTAGTTCTTGAAATTATCCTGGGCGGTCAGAAGTTCGAGTTTGACGGCGGAGCCGACGGCGATGCGCGCCTTGGCCGCCTCGTAGTCGCTCTCGATGTGCTCGATGTCGAGCTTCAGGTCACCCGGGTCGATCTGGATGAGCACGTCGCCCTGCTTTACGTGCGCGCCCTGGTCGAGGGTGCTCTCGACCACGCGGCCGGACTGCTCGCTCTTGAGCTCCATCTCAAACTCGGCACGCACGGTGACGCTGCCGGGCACGGCCTTGATGGCGAGGCCGGGGGCGGCCGCGACGACCTTGGCGACGGGACGGAGCAGAAGGCTGGTCGCCACGGCGGCCGCGATCAGCAACGCGAGGGCGAAGAGGATTTTTTTCATGAACGGTGGGGCGTGGAAAAGGTGGCGGCGGGCTCGGTGTCGCCGACGAGGGAGAGATATTCGGCCGAGCGCATGAGGTAATCGATGCGGGCGCCGTAGGCGTTGAGCCGGAGATCGAACAGGTTAAGTTCGGCGCTGTTTACGTCGGCCTGCGAGGCCGCGCCACGCGCCATCTCCACTTGCTGCCCTTTCACGTTGTCTTCACCCATGGCCAAATATTGGTCGCTGATCGCCATGCTGCGGGCGGAAAAAGTCATCTGCTTGAGCTGGCTGCGGGCCTGATCGACGAGATCGTCAGTCATGGTCTTGTAGCTCTGTTCCAACTGCCGCCGACGGGCAAGCGAGCTGATCTTCAGCGCCCGGGTGGCATGGCCGTCGAAAAGCGACCAGCTGACCTGCGCGCCGACGTAGTAGGAGCGCACACTGTATTTCTGACCGATGTTCGTGGTGTAACTCTGAAGGTCCTGCGAGAGGCCGGTGAGAAAATTGAACTTGGGACGCAAACGCGTGGAGGCGTTCTTATAAGTGAGTTCCTCGATGCGAATCTGGTCGCCAATCACCTTGAGGTTGTTGGAAGTTTCCAAGCGAGCGCCGGCGTAGTTGCTCAGGAGCGCCTCCAGCACTGGAATGTCCGGAGCGACGACCGGGACGGCATCAGGGATCTGGTTATCGGTGAGCGGCGAAGTCCCGGTAAGCTTGGCGAGCAAACGCTTGGCGGCATCATAGTCCTCTTGAGCCCGGTCCAGATTCAGGACGAGCTGCGTCTGGTTCATGCGGATGCCAAACAGGTCGCCTTGAGCAATCGAGTGGGCAGCCAGCCGTTCTTCAGCGAACTTAACCTGAGCATCCGCCAGGTCACGACTGAGCCGGGCGCGAGCGAGCGCGGTCTTGCGGATGATGAGCTGAAGAAACTGGCCGCGGATTTCCTGTTCAAGCAGACGGTAAACCTCGGCCGTCTGACCTTGGGTAATCTTGAGCTGTAACTCGCCGATGCGCGTATTGTTACGCAAGGCACCCCAGTGAAATATCGGCTGGGTCAAAGAGACTCCATAAGTCAGGCGCTGAGAAACCACCGGATCAGGTACATCGCCGCGGATATCGAGCTGGTAAGGATTGTATTGGGCGCTGCCGCCAATGCTGGGCAGCTGCCCCGAGCGGGCCAACATGCGGCCAGCCTCGGCGATTGCATCCTCGGCGTTGCGGGCAATCATCCGGGATGACTGCTTGCCGGCGGTATCGATCAACTGAGCAAGAACCGGGAAGTACTTCTCAGGCAAGGGCAAGCCTGTGCCACGCTCCGCTGAAGCCTGCGCCCGTACACCATCCGGCAAACCCATGAAAATGGCGGCAGTAAGGACAAGATGAAAGAGTCGGTACATTGAAGATGACAGAAGGCCGGGCAGTAGCAGACTACCAAGATGGAAGACAAGGAAAGGAGATGACACGGAAGTCCGGCCGAGTTCCAACTGTTTTCCGTATAAATGCGCAGACGGCATCGCCAAGCCGGGTCAAGGCAAGCCGAAAGTCCGCCCCCACCAAACAATAAAACCGCGCCTGTAGTTCTTATACCTTACAGCTCATTCCTCTTGGCGAAGCGTGAGGTTTCGCTTGCCTAGCACCACATTCTGTCGCGAAAGTTGTCACTTTCTGCGGTCTGGACGGCCCTTTTATTTTCGTACTCATCAACCATAAGCCATGACCAAACGCGCTTTCATAACAGGTATCACCGGCCAGGACGGCTCCTACCTATGTGAATTGCTATTGGATAAGGGGTACGAGGTCCACGGTTTGGTGCATCGCCCAGATACGTTGCCTGCCAGCAACATCGGCCATTTGGTCGGCAATTCCGAGATCATGGGACGCAGACTCTTTCTGCATACGGGAGCCTTCGAGGATGCTACCCATTTGCGGCGCGTCATCAGCCGCGCCAAGCCGGATGAATTTTACCACCTCGCCGGCCAGTCGAGTCCCCGCCTGAGTTTGGAGTTGCCCGAGAGTACGGTGGACAGCATCGGCATGGCTACGCTCCGTCTGCTGGAAATCCTACGCGACCTGCCCAATCCGCCCAAATTTCTTTACGCCTCCAGCAGCGAAGTCTTCGGCTCCCCTTCCCACTCGCCGCAAGACGAACTCACCCCGATCAACCCCACCACTCCCTACGGCGCGGCCAAGGCCTTCTCCCAGCAGATGGCCCGGATCTACCGCATCGCCTACGGCCTGCCCACCTGCGCCGTCATTCTCTACAATCACGAATCGCCCCGCCGCAGCACCAACTTCGTCTCCATGAAGGTCGCCCGTGCCGTCGCGCGGATCAAACATGGCCGCCAAAAGGAACTCGTGCTCGGCAGCCTCGACGGTCGACGCGACTGGGGCTGGGCACCCGATTACGTGCAGGGGATGTGGCTGATGCTCCAACAGCAGACCGTGGACGACTTTGTGCTGGCGACCGGCCAGTTGCACAGCGTGCAGGATCTGGTTGACGCCGCCTTCCGCTGCGCCGGCCTGAACTGGCGCGATTACGTGCGCCACGACGCCGCCCTGGTCACAACCGTCGAGCCCGTGGCCCCCTGCGGCAACGCCGCCAAGGCCCGTCGCACGCTGGGCTGGAAAAACACCGTCTCCTTCGACGAAATGATCGCGCGGATCGTCGCCGCCGAATTAAAAAAACTCTCATGAGGAAAAAAGCGTTTATTACCGGCATCACCGGCCAGGATGGCTCCTATCTGGCCGAGCTGCTGCTGTCCAAGAACTACGAAGTACATGGCCTGGTCCGCCGTGCCAGCACCATGAACCGCGGCCGCATCGACCACCTGCAGTCCTTTGAACATGGCCCCGACCAGCGCCTGTTCCTGCACTACGGTGATCTCGCCGACAGCGTCTCGCTGGTGAAGCTGCTCTACCATCTCCAGCCCGACGAGATCTACAATCTCGCCGCCCAGAGCCATGTGCGCGTGAGCTTCGATATCCCGGAGTACACCAGCGACATCACCGGTGTCGGTGCCGCCCGCATCCTCGAGGCCATCATCGAGTCGGGCATCGGCAAGAAAGTGCGCTTTTACCAAGCCTCCTCCTCGGAGATGTTCGGCAAGGTGCAGGCTGTGCCCCAGACCGAGACCACGCCGTTCTACCCCCGCTCGCCCTACGCCTGTGCCAAGCTCATGGCGCACTGGCTCACGGTCAACTACCGCGAGTCATACAATCTTTTTGCCTGCAGCGGCATCCTCTTCAACCACGAGTCGCCCCGTCGCGGCGAGTCGTTCGTCACGCGCAAGATCACCCTCGCCGCCGCCCGCATCAAACGCGGCCTGCAAAAGGAACTCGTCCTCGGCAATCTCGATTCGAAGCGCGACTGGGGTTACGCGAAAGAGTATGTCGAGGGCATGTGGCTCATGCTGCAGCAGGACAAACCCGACGACTACGTCCTCGCCACCAATGAGACGCACACGATCCGCGCTTTCCTCGACGCCACCTTTGGCCGGCTCAATCTCGATTGGAAGGACTATGTGAAATTCGATGAACGGTATCTCCGGCCCGCGGAGGTGGACCTGCTCATCGGCGACTACGCCAAGGCCAAAAAACACCTCGGGTGGGAACCGCAAACCCGCATGAAAGCTCTGGCTGAGCTGATGGTTGACGAGGATTTGGCGGCACTGGGCCGGTAATTCCCGCAGGTCATCCATGCGCCTCTGGGATAAAATTCTTAAACCGGCGGCCTCCGAGGCAGCCCCCCCGACACCTTCGGCCGGCCCCAAGTCGGCGGCGGGGGAGCCACATCCCGGGCTCGCCGTCGAGATTGCCGACCTCGGCAAGTCTTACCAAAACTTCTGGGCACTGAGACACGTCACCTTTTCCGTACGCAAAGGCGAGTGCGTAGGCATCGTAGGTTTCAATGGCGCCGGCAAATCCACCCTGCTCCAAATTATCGCCGGCTCATTGACTCCGACCGAGGGGGTCGCGCGGACCCACGGGCGAGTCGTTCCTTTGCTGGAGCTGGGCTCAAGCCTGAATGGCGATCTGTCCGGCCGCGAAAACCTTTACCTCGCAGCAGCCCTGATGGGCGTGACGCGGACCACCTTGGATCAGCAGATGAACGAGATCGAGGCGTTTGCGGAAATCGGGCCGTTCATGGACAAGCCCGTGCGCACATATTCGAGCGGCATGGTCATGCGGCTCGCCTTCTCCCTGCTGACCCAGGTCGAACCGGACATCATGATCATCGACGAAGCACTGGCCGTCGGTGACGCTTACTTTGCCCACAAGTGCATGCGCATGATCCGGCGCTTCCGCGAACAAGGCCGCAGCCTGCTGTTCGTCTCCCACGATCCATCCGCAATCAAAACCTTCTGCGACCGAGCCATCCTGCTGGATAAGGGTGTCATGCTGCAGGACGGACCGCCCGAGCAGGTGCTCGACTATTACAACGCGCTGATCGCCGCCCAAGAAAGCCGTTTCGACATCCAGCAATCCACGAGTTCATCCGGCCGCACCCTGACCCGCTCAGGCAACGGCCAGGCTCAGATTACCCGCTTCGACCTGCTGGATGCCAACGATAAACCCGTTCGCGCCGTCCTCTGCGGTTCACAGGTCAAAATTTGCTGCGTGGTCGAATGCATCGCCGAGGTCGAGGAGCCCACCGTGGGGTTTCTGATCCGCGACCGGCTGGGCAATGATGTTTTCGGCACCAACACCTTCAACCTGCGGACCTCAGTCGGTCACTACACCGCCGGCCATACCTTCGAGACCAGTTTCAACGTCCGCCTCAATCTCGGCCCCGGCCACTACTCGATCACGCTCGCCGTGCATACGGGAGCGGACCACCTCGCCTCCAATTTCGACTGGCGCGACAACCTGCTCGCCTTTGTGGTCGTCCCCAACTGGCCATTTGTCTTCGGTGGTGTGGCCGCGCTGGAAGCCACGGCCGGCGTATCCCAAAACCTGTTGCATCTGCACAGCCGGTACGGGTGGGGCGACGCCATCTCCTTCACCTCGGAAGGCCAGGCCCAGCGGTACCAGATCGCCGGCTGGCAGTCCCCGGAGGCCGACGGCTGCTGGACCAGCGGCACAAAAGCCCGCCTCGGCCTGCAATTGCCGGAAGCCCGCTCTGCCAGCCTGGAGGCGCACGTCACCCCCTTCACGCATGGCGACCTGTTACAACAACGGCTCGAACTCTGGGTCGGCGACCGCAAATTAGCCGAATGGCAGCTGCGCCAGCCGCAAGTCATCCGGGCCCAGCTGCCAGCCGCCGGCATCGATCCTGCGCGTGAGCTGCAGCTCACCTGGTTGCTGCCCGACGCCTGCAGTCCGGCCAGCCTGCAGGGCAGTGCCGATGAGCGCGTGATCGCGGTGAAATTCCACCGCCTGACCATAACGACGTAAACTTGCACTCCGAGTGCCCCGGCTCCTTTGTGCTCCTCACTCTCTGACCATCGACATGGCAAACGACATGGAATCTCTGGCCCTGATCATGCAGCAAATCCGTACGGAACTCGGACCGCCGGAACAGGACACGCTGACGGCGCGGCAGCCTGCACGATCCGGGGTCGCGCCCGCTTATGACTGGGGACAGGTGCTCACCTTTGGCGCCGCCGGTAACGGACTTCCCTGCCTGGGCCGCGGCTGGAGCTATCCCGAGGAAACCCGCACTTGGTCAGAAGAGGCTTCGGCTGGTCTTGCGCTCCAGGTCTCGCCCGTGCACGGCCTCGTGATCCTCTCATTTCGCTGCGAGCCATTCACCAGTGACAAAACGCCGACTCAGGTAGTCCGCCTCGCCGCGGGCGGCCAGATCCAAGGTGAGTGGATGATCACCCAACCGGGCGACTACCATGCCCTCCTCTCCCTTCCCGTCGGCACAGAGACGATAACAATGGAATTCCAGTTTCGCAACGCGCACTCCCCGCTCGATGCAGGACTCAGCGCCGATCCGCGCAAACTGGGCATCGCCCTCAACCGGCTGTCTCTGCATCCGCTCCCGTCCTCCACCTCATGAGTGAATTGCCGCCCATGGCATTGCTAGATGCCGCCTCCCGCGCACTCGGTTCGGCGCGCTACGCCGCCCAGCCCCGTAATTTTCTCGACCGCTGGTGGGCCGCGCTTTTCCCAAAACGCACCCGTCGGATCGAACAGCAGTTTCACGTGTTGGAACTGCTCATCCAGCAGTTCTCCGCCACCCTCGCCCACCAGCATCAGCAGGCCGAGGCGTTCCACCGTGAATCCACCCGCCTGGCGCAGACTCAGACGGCCATGTTGCAGGGTTTGGTTGCCCGGTTACAGGCCAGCGAGTCCCGGACCGCCCAGCTGGAGCACGCCGCCAAGCACGAATTCGCCTCCCAAGCCGCACTTGCGGAACTGGCCCAATCGCACCAGCAGGCTGCCGATCTGCTGGTCACCTTACAGCCCCTGCCCGGCCAGCTGATCGCGGAACGCCAGCGGCTCACGACCGCGTTGCATACCTTGGAGCAAGTCCAAGGCGCCCTGCAGCCGCTCACTCCCCTGCCCGCCGCCTTGGCGACGCTGACGCGCGATTTGACCGCCTCCATCGAGGCGCTGCGCTCGGTCGAACTGGCCCACTCCCGAAAACTGAATCAGCTCGGCCGCGCCTCGCTCCAATTCGCCGAGCTGCTGGGCCAGCTCAACGACCAGCCTTTCTATGACGAGCGTTTCGCCCGCTTTTATCTGGCCTTTGAAAATCGCTACCGCGGCAGCGAAGCTGAAATCAGCCAGCGCCTTGCCATCTACCTGCCCGTACTGACTGAGATCGCCGCACCGCCCGAGCTGCCCGTCCTTGATCTCGGCTGCGGGCGCGGCGAAATGCTGCAGCTCCTTCGAGATGCCGGCCTCAAGGCAAGGGGGGTGGATACAAATGAGGAGATGCTGAAACGCTGCCGCTCCGCCGGCCACGAAGTCGTCTCGGCCGATGCCATCGCCTACCTCGCCAAACTGCCGGATGGCTCGTGCAGGGCCATCACCGCGTTTCACCTCATCGAACATCTGCCTTTCCCGAAGCTCCTCGAGTTGCTGCAGGAGGCACGACGCGTGCTTGTCCCGGGCGGCGCGCTCATCCTGGAAACGCCTTCCTGCCACAACCTCCTCGTCGCGGCCACCACCTTTCACTCCGACCCGACGCACAATCATCCGCTTCCGGCGACCTTGATGAGCTTTGCCCTGGAGCACACTGGTTTTGCCGCCATCGAGCTGCGCTTCCTCCA
Source organism: Verrucomicrobiota bacterium (assembly GCA_018239845.1). GTDB lineage: Bacteria > Verrucomicrobiota > Verrucomicrobiia > Opitutales > Opitutaceae > CAIRCN01. Next base: position 27,549 of record JAFEGO010000021.1, on the reverse strand, counting down.
CCCGTACCCTGAAGACATGAAGCTCGCTGAAACCAGCGAGGAGAACAAGCGCTTCAACGAATATTTCTATGGCGCCCAAGACTACGCCCTCATCGCCCGACGCCCGTCCGCCTGAGAAGAAGCCATCCCTCCCCGTCGCAATTGTCATCCCTTGGTTTGGCCGGGGCCACAATGGCGGCGCGGAAATGCACGCCTGGCAGCTCGCCGAGCGGATGGCCCGCCGCGGCCACGTGATCGAAGTCATCACGACATGCTGCCGCTCGTATCAGGACGACTGGGCGGTCAATCATCTCGAATCCGGCGTCACCACCGAACCGGAAGGTTTCCAGGTCCGCCGTTTCCCCGTGGCGCCGCGCGACCGCCCTGCCTTCGACCGAATCAACGGCAAATTGCTCGCCACCCCCCGCACCTACCTGCGGCCGGGCATCAGTCCTCTGACTCCCGCGGAAGAGGCGGTATTCGCCGATGAATTGATCAAAACCCCCGCGCTGCTCGATTACTTGGAAGCTCATGCGGAGGAGTATCATGCCTTCATTTTCCTGCCCTACCTCTACGGCACCACCTTGCGTGGCCTGCCTCGTGTCGCGGCCAAGGCCTACCTGCAACCCTGCCTGCACGACGAGGCCTACGCTTATCTCACCCTCACCTTCGACGCCTTTTTCGCCGCCCGCGGGCTGCTTTATCTGAGCGATGGCGAAGCCGCCCTAGCCGCCAAAATCTACGGCCCTGGCATCCTGCCCAAATCAGTTGTGACGGGCGCCGGGGTGGACGTCATCAGCACAGCCTGCGACGACGCGGTGCTGCAACCCTTGCACGGCGCACCCTTTGTGCTGTGTCTCGGGAGGCAGGATACAGGCAAGAACACGGACATGCTGGCGCGGGCCTACGCTCGGTTCCGCGCCCAACACCCCAAGGCCGACCTCAGCCTCGTCCTCGCCGGTCCCGGCCAGGTGGCGTTGCCGGAAAACTGCCCCGGCCTGTTCAATCTCGGCCTGGTCAGCGAAGCGCAGAAAAACTCGCTGCTCACCCACTGCCGCGCCCTCTTTCATCCCAGCGCAAATGAGAGCTATTCACGCGTGCTCATGGAGGCATGGCGGGCCGGCCGGCCCGCCGCTGCGCACACCGATTGCCTGGCCACGGCCATCGCAGTCACCCAGGCCGGCGGCGGCTGGCTCGCCCGCACGGAAGACGAGTGGGCGGCGCTTTTCGCCAAGGTGGCGGGTGGCGGCGCGGACTTGGCCACTCTCGGGGCAGCTGGGACAAGCTATGCCGCGCATTACTCCGATTGGGATGCGGTGATCGACCGCTGCGAAGCGGCGCTCTGGCCCGCGCAGCCCCTGCCCCTGGCCATAGTGCAAGCCCGGGCGATCCACCAGATCCTGCCTAATTTCAACCCCGGGGATGCCATCTCCAATCAAGCCCGGTTCCTGCGCGACATGCTGCGTGCATTGGGCCACACATCCGACATTTATTCATGGGATGCGGCCCCCGAAGTCGCGCATGATACAATTCGGGCCAGCGCCCAGCCTCCACCGGCCGGATGCACTCTGCTTTACCACCACTCGATCGGGTCCCCTGTCACCACGCTGGCCTCCGAGCATGAAGGCCCCCGCTGCCTGATTTATCACAATATCACACCCAGCGACTTTTTCATCCCCTATCTCCCTATCCACGCGCGTCTCGCCCGCCAAGGCCGTGAACAGCTGGCCCAATTGGCGGACCGGTTTCCGGTTTCGGTGGGCGACTCAACCTACAATGCGCTTGAGCTGGCGGATGTCGGATTTCACGAACCAGGCGTTCTGCCCATTTGTATCGATCCAGCCAAATGGCAGTTCGCGCCGGATACGGGCCTGACCGAAAGGCTGGCCGATGGACGCAAGAACCTCATCTTTGTCGGCCGCCTGTGTCCCAACAAGAAGCAGGAGGACTTGATCTACGCCTTCGCCAAATACCGTGAGCTAGACTCCGCTTCCCGGCTGGTGCTCGTCGGCGGCCCGGTCCTGCGCAATGACCTCTATTTCCGTGCACTGAACCGGCTCGTGGAGCATCTCGGGCTCGCCGACCATGTCATCATCACCGGCCATGTCACCGACGCGCAGTTGCTCGCCTGTTATCGGCAAGCTCATTTGTTCTGGAGCATGAGCGAGCACGAAGGCTTCGGCGTGCCCCTCATCGAGGCCATGTGGTTCGATATTCCCGTGCTGGCTTTCGCCTCCAGCGCCGTGCCGGAGACGATGAATGGCGCGGGACGGCTCTTCAGGGACAAGACTGATCTCACCGCCGTGGCCGAAATGGCCCGCCAGCTCGTCCATGATGTAAAACTGCGCGAGGAAGTAATTGAAGCCCAGCGCCTCCAGCGTACGGCCTACACCCCGGCGGGGGTCGCACCGATCCTCACCGGACTGCTCGCCAAACTTGAGCCCGCCAGTGCGGCTTCCGTGGCAGGGCCCGAAGCCATCGATCCGGCCCTGGTGCACTCCATCGCCGTCGTGAAACTCGACCATATCGGCGACCTCGTCCTATCCACCCCGGTCTTTGTCTCCCTGAGGAAACGTTTCCCCAAGGCCAAAATCACCGCCGTCGTCGCACCCTCCGCCGCCCCGATTCTCCAAGGCAATCCGCATGTGCAGGAAGTCACCCTCTTCGACGCGCCTTGGTTCTGGCGCGAGCCGCCCGCGGGTAAACGACTCGCCACGAAACTCGCGGCCAACAACGAAGTCATCCGCCATCTCTCCGCCCAGTTTTTCGATCTCGTCGTCAACCTGCGCTCGGATCACGTCAACGTGCTCTTCGCCGCCTCGCTCCCTCACCGCTGGCTGCTCTCCTACACAAATCACACGGATTATGCCGCACTGATCACGCACCCGCTGCTGCGGACCCGGGCGATGCACATTACCGAGCAGCACCGTGAGCTACTCGCCACCATCGGCGCGCACCACTGGGGCCCCTTGGAACTCCATCCCAGCACAGAGGATGTGGCCGCGGTTGCGGCTATTCACGAATTCAAGCCCGGCACGGTGGCGATCTTCACCGGCGCCGGCATCCCGTTGAAAAAATGGCCTGCCATTAAATTCATCGAGCTCAGTCGCCACCTGCGGGCCCGTGGCATCCCCGTCGTGATCATCGGCGCCAGCGCCGAAGCCGGCCTGGCCGGCGAAATCTCGGCTCAGACCGGGGCGGTCAACCTCTGCGAGCGCTTCACCCTGCTCCAGACCGCCGCCGCCCTCGCCCGCTGCGCCCTGCTGGTAAGCAACGACAGCGCCCCCGTGCATCTCGCTGCAGCGATGCACACACCGGTCGTTTGCCTGATGCGACCGCCTGTGCGCGAGGAATTCTGCCCCGTTGGTGAAAAGCATCGCATTTGTTGTGCGCAGGACTGCGCCACTCCCTGTGAAGGTTTTGACCCCACGCGGTCGCGAGCCGCTGCAGTCTGTCTCTGTATCCAAAAGCTCACCGTGGAGCATGTTTTTTCCGAGGCCATTTCGTTGCTTCGCTAAATCCGTGCAACCAGCCATCGCGTCGCTTTATCCACCCGTGTTACATCGCACCGCCCACGGAGCACACCCCGAATCCGTCTCCTCTATGCCGCCATTTCCCGGTTGCATTCCATTCTCCTCGTTCACTGCCAATTTCTTGATTGTAATGCTATTGGCCAAGAGCCACGTCGGCTCCGCCTTCTGCCCATTATCCACCAAAGCCTCATTATGAAGAAGATTCTAGTAACCGGAGCCGACGGTTTCATTGGTTCGCACCTAACGGAATACCTCGTCGCCCAAGGCTACGATGTCCGCGCCTTCGTCTATTATAACTCCTTCAACTCGTGGGGCTGGCTTGATACCGCGCCGAAGGATATCCTGGCCAACCTCGATGTCTTTCCGGGCGACATTCGCGATCCCCACGGGGTCAGGAAAGCCATGGAAGGCTGCGATACCGTGCTACATCTCGCCGCCCTGATCGCCATCCCCTTTTCCTACCACTCGCCGGACGCGTACGTTGACACCAATATCCGCGGCACGCTCAACATCCTCCAAGCTGCGCGCGATCTCTCTGTCCGCCGCGTGGTCCACACCTCCACCAGTGAAGTCTACGGCACGGCGCTGACCGTCCCCATCACCGAGGAGCATCCCCTCCAAGGCCAGTCCCCCTACTCAGCGACCAAGATCGGCGCCGATCAGCTCGCCCTGTCCTTTCAGCGTTCGTTTTCACTGCCTGTCACCATCGCGCGCCCCTTCAACACCTACGGCCCCCGTCAATCGGCACGGGCGGTGATCCCCACCATTATCACTCAACTCGCGGCCGGCCAGCGTGAGATCAAGCTGGGCTCCATCACTCCGACCCGAGATCTCAACTATGTGGACGACACGGTCCGCGGCTTTCACCGCATGGCCTTGGCCGATGGGATCGAGGGCGAGGTGGTCAATCTGGGCAGCGGCTATGAAATCAGCGTGGGCGACCTGGCCCTGATCATTGGCCGCCTGATGAACAAATCGTTCGAAATCAAAACCGACAACCAACGCCTGCGCCCTGAAAAAAGCGAGGTTGAGCGCCTGCTTGCCTCCAATGAAAAAGCGGCCCGCCTGCTCGACTGGACACCCGCCTTCGGCGGCTTGGACGGCCTGCAGCGCGGGTTGGAAAAGACCATCGCCTGGTTTTCCTCGCCCCAAAATCTCGCCCGGTACAAGACCGGTCTCTACAATCTCTGATTGTCCTCGCCGCCGGTTCCGCAGTATCCATCATTCCCTTCTTATCATGCTAAAATCCTGCAAAGCAGTCATCCTCGCCGGAGGCTTGGGCACCCGCCTGCATCCCTTTACCCAAGTCATTCCCAAGCCGCTGCTGCCTATCGGCGAAAGCTCGGTACTGGAATTGCAAATCCTGAGCCTCAAGCGCTTCGGCGTGACCGACATCATCATCGCCACCAATCACATGTCCGATTATGTGAAGGCCTTTCTCGGCGATGGTTCGCGCTATCAGGTGAAGATCACCTTTAGCCAGGAGGAAAAGCCCCTTGGCACCTGCGGCCCGCTGTCTTTGGTCCGCTCGCTCCTGACCGAACCCTTCTTTATGCTCAACGGCGATATCCTGACGACGCTGGACTTCGCCGCCTTTCACGAGGCCGGGATGAAAACCGATGCCAACCTCATCGTCGCGACCAAGGAATTGATCACGCCCTTTCAGTTCGGCAAAATCCTATCCGAAAACGGCTATATCACCGGCGTGGAAGAGAAACCCGACCTCAAGCTGGAGATCCTCGCCGGCATCTACATGCTCAAGCCGGCCGCCCTGGAGTTTATCCCGGACAACGAGTATTTCGGTATCGATTCCCTCATCAAGACGATGCTGGCGAAGCACCTGAAGGTCGGCAAACACCTCATCAAGGAGTACTGGCTCGATATCGGTCGTATCAACGATTACGAGACGGCCCAAAACGCCTACAAGCAGCATTTCGCCGAACTCAAGAAATAGTGCCCCCCCACGTCTTAATTCTCGGCGGAGCCGGATTCCTAGGCTCGCATCTCGCCCAGGGCTTCGCACAACAGGGCTGGCGCGTGACGGTGATCGACGGCCTGCTGCCCAACACCGGCGGCCAGGCCGGCCACGTTGCCGGCCTGGCCGGCGTCGAGCTGATCGACCGCCCGATCGCAGAAGTCGCCGACCTGTCCTCCCGGCTGGATCAGGCGCAGCTGGTTATCGACGCCATGGCGTGGACCGCCCATCTGCTGGCACTGGAAAATCCGCGCTACGACCTGCAACTCAATGCGGACTCCCATCTCGTGCTGCTGCAGGCCCTGCGCGCCAGTTCCCTGCGCCGGGTGATCTACCTCGCCTCGCGCGGCCAGTACGGCAGCACCGCCATCGATCCCCTGCGGGAGGACAGCCCGATGGAGCCGAACGATATCCAAGGCATCCACAAGCTCGCCGCCGAATCGTATTTTCGCGTGATGGCCGGCCGCGCCAAGCTCGATGTGCTGAGCCTGCGCATCCCCAATTGCTTCGGTGAACGCCAGCCCACGAAAGGTTCCGACCTGGGCTTGATTGGCAGCTTCATCCACGATGCCCTGCAGGGCAAAACCATCGAGGTTTTCGGCAACAGCCGCGGCCGGTCCGTACTATACGCCGGCGATCTCACGGACATTGTGCTCCGCGCCGCCCGTCTCGACTCATGGAAAGGCTTCACTCCTCTGAATGTCCCCGGGCACTACGTCACCATCGCCGATCTGGCCCGGATCATCGTCCGCCTGGCCGGTCGCGGCCAGGCTGTGACCAAGGAGATGCCGGCGGAGATCAAATCCATCGATGCCGGCAGTGCGCGGATGGATCCGACCAAACTTGAGCAGTTCCTCGGAACTGTATCCTATGCTCCCTTGGAAACCACGCTGGAACGCACGATCAGCTGGGTCCGCCAACACTCCTCATGAACACTCCCAACGTCTGGCGCTGTGACCTGGTGCCGCAATTCCTCGCCTATCAGCAAGAGCTGATGCCCGCGATCGAGCGCGTTCTCAATTCGGGCCGCTACATCCTGGCCCAGGAGGTCGAGGCTTTCGAACGCGAGTTCAAAGCCTATGTCGGCTCACCCCACGGGCTGGGCATCAACAGCGGCACCGACGCCCTGCTCATGCCCCTTTGGATGATGCAGCTCCAGCCGGGCGACGAGGTGATCACCACGCCCTTCACCGCAATCCCCACCTATTCCGCGATCCGCCATGTGGGCGCCACGCCGGTGTTTGTGGACATCGAGCCCGACACCTTCCTGCTCGACCTCACGAAGGTCAAAGCCGCTCTCACCCCCCGCACCAAGGCCATCGTACCCGTACATCTCTTCGGCAACGCCGTGGACATCGTGCGACTGCGCGAAATCGTCGGACCCGACATCTATATCCTCGAGGACTGTGCTCAATCCCACGGGGCCAAGGTAAACGGTCGCATGACCGGTTCGATCGGCGATGCCGGCGCCTTCAGTTTTTACCCGACGAAGAATCTCGGCGGTTACGGTGATGGCGGCCTCGTCACCACCAATCGCGCCGAGTGGGATCAAGTCATGCGCAAGAAGCGCATGTATGGCATGATCAACAAGGATGAGTTTGTGATGGACGGCATCAACACCCGGCTCGACGAGATCCAAGCGGCCATCCTGCGGGTGAAACTCCGCCATCTCGACGCCATGAATGCCCGCCGCCGGGAGCTGGCCGGGCTCTACGGCCAGTTGCTCGATCCGCAGTTCATCACTCCGCAAGCCATCCGCCCTTCGGTGGAACCCGTGTTTCACGTCTATGCTGCGCGTTGTAAATCGCAGCGCGATGAGTTGCTTGCCCACCTCGAGCGCGCCGGCATCCAGGCCAATGTCTATTACCCCAAGCCCACCACCCGCCAGGCGGGCTACCAGGCGGCCTTCACCCGCCAATTCGATCTCCCCGTCACCGAGACGGTATGCCGCGATATCATCGCGCTGCCCTTCTATCCCGAACTGCCGCAGGAGACCCTGCGCCATGTCGCCGCGACGGTGAACGCCTTCTTCCACCGCTGACCATGATCGACGCAGATGTAAAACTCGGTCGCAACGTGCGGATTTTCGACGACAAGCTCGTCAATATCTTCGGCTGCGAAATCGGCGACAACACCTTCATCGGCCCCTTCGTCGAGATCACGCGGGGCACGCGCATCGGTCGGAACTGCAAGGTCGAGAGTCATTCCTTTTTGTGCGACTCCGTGGAGGTGGAGGATGAAGTCTTTATCGGCCACGGCACCACGTTCACCAACGATCTGTATCCCCGGACCGACCGGCAGGTCGTCTACCTGCCCACCAAAGTCGGCTATGGTGCCAGCCTCGGGTCCAATGCCACGATCGTCGCGGGCATCACCATCGGCCAGCACGCTGTCGTTGGCGCGGGTGCCGTGGTTACCAAGGATGTACCGCCTTTCTCCATCGTCGCGGGCAATCCCGCTCGCGTACTCCGGCAGTTCCCTAGCTTGGAGGAGCTGAAGGCATACATCCATAAAAGACAGGCCACCCGCAAGTGACGCCATCGTCCTACAGTCTGTCGGTCATCGTGCCGGTCTACAATGAGGCCCAGTTGCTCCCGCCCATGATGGCGGTGCTGCGCCCGTTCCTCGACTCTCGTTTTCACGACTGGGAAGTCATCTTGGTGGAGAGCGGCAGCCGCGATGGCTCGCGCGCGACCTGCCAGGCGCTGGCCGCCGCCGATTCGCGGGTACGCGCCGTCCATGAGGCCCAGCGCAATGGCTTTGGCTCAGCCCTCAAGCTCGGCTTCCAGCAGGCCACCAAGGATCTCGTGCTGATGACCACGGCCGACCAGCCGTTTCCCCTCGAATCGATCGATGCCGCCCTGCCCTATCTCTCAAACTGCGATTGCGTGCTGAGCTACCGTTCGGTTGATCCCCGCAAGAGCTCCTTTCGCAAGGTGCAGTCAGCCGTCTATAACCTGCTCGCCCGCCTGCTGCTCGGCCTGAAGGTCCGTCACGTCAACTCCGCCTTCAAGCTCTACAAGCGCTCCGTCATCCAGCCGCTCAAACTCGTTTCGAACGGGTGGTTCATTGATGGGGAGATCGTGTATTGGATCACCCGGAAGAAAATCCGATACGCCGAGATACCGGTCGAGCTCACCGACCGCCAGCAGGGTACCTCCACCGTGAAACTCACCACGGCTTTCGCCGTGCTGAAGGAGCTGTGGGCATTTTCCCGCTCGATCCGCCGCTAACCCAGCCGGCCACGCCGACTGTACGCCTACGCCTCGTATGAAAAAATGGACACCCCTTTATAAGGACATCGCCACATCAGTCGCGTGCATCGTCCTCGTTTTCATCATCAGCTGTCGTTACCTTGGTGGACTAGGCTGGCTCAACGGCGTGCCCGTACAATTCACCGGAGATGCGTCCTATTCTTATACCTACGCCAAAGCCGTTCTGCAAAGTGGATGGAACTGGTTTACGCCCTATTTGGGCGCGCCTTTCGGATTTCCCCTGATCGCCTTCCCCTCCACCCTGACCTATGAGACCATCATTATGTCGGTCCTGCGGTTTACGACCCATGATCCCGTCACTCTGCTAAACCGCACTTGGGCCGTCTGTCTTTGCCTCGCCGGATTTTTTGCGTATGCCTCCTTTCGCATGCTGGGCGTTCGGCGCGCGCTCTCCTTCGCGCTGGGAACGCTGTTCGCCATTATCCCCTACGCCTTTTACCGCAACGTAGCTCATTTCTCGCTGGAATTTTCACTGATTTCTTTGCCGTGCGCCCTTGTTATTCTGACGCTGTCCAATGAGACGGGGGCGTTGTCGCGCCAACGCTTTGCCTGTTTGGCCTTCGCCACGGCCTTACTAGGCCTAGGTTATATTTATTATACCTTTTTTATCTGCTTCCTCCTCGCTGCAGCTATCGTGATCGCAGCGCTACGCGGACACGGCCGGCGCTCTATCCTGCGTACTTTGCTCTGTCTCGCCCTGCTGCTATGCGTCACCTTGGCCAACTTGGCCCCCACCTTGGTGCATTGGTCCAGCCACGGAAAAGCACCCAACATGGATTACAAGAATCCGGCCGAATCCGAGCTTTATGCCCTGCGGATCCGTGACTTGGTATTGCCTGACCAATTTTCTCCCATTCCCCCTCTGGCTGCCGCAGGGAAAAAGTCAGCCGAAGTTCCGTGGCCCATCTCCAATGAGAATACGTCGGCTAAGATCGGCACCATTGGTGCAATAGGATTTGTGCTGGCTCTGTTTGTGCTCTTCGGCGCGCAACCCCGCGCAAGCGAAGGTGATGGGATGCGTCGTAATGCGGCTGCCGTTGCCCTTCTCCTTCTACTGCTTTTGAGTGTGCCTGGTGCTTTCGGCTCCATTTTCAATCTTTTCGTCAGTGCGGACATCCGGGCCTACAATCGCGTCGCCCCTTTGGTCGGCTTTGTTTCACTGTTCATGCTCGGGTCGTGGATGGATTCGATCCTGCCAAGAACCGGTTTCAAGGCAGGCATTGCGATCCTGGTCGCCGTTGTCTTCGTCGTATTCGGTTATTTCGACCAAGACGTTTCGGCACGATGGCGGAACATGCTGGGCGGCAATGCCGCTGCGGCTGATCGTCTCCGGCATTCGATAAAGCATCTCGAAACCGCACTGCCCAAGGACTCCATGATCTTCATGCTGCCTTTGACTGGCTTTCCGCCCGACTGGGACCACGGCCCGATGGAGTCGTATGATCATGCCAAACCCACGCTCTTCAGCCATTCGCTGCGATGGAGCTGGCCGCAGTTCAGCTTGAAACATGAATCTTGGCTGAACTTGCTGGGCTCTCCGTCTAACAAGCTTTTTTACGAGCGCCTGCGCCAATCCGGTTTCACTCACGTCTGGATTGATCATTTCGGCATGCAGGGGCAAGACGCTGCCGTCGCCGCGGCATTGCAGTCAGCTGGGGCAAAGCCGTTGCAGACGGATCTGCCCGACCGCTATGCCATTTACGAGCTTGTCCCGCGTATTTCCACCACCCGCAATCCTGCCCTGCTGGAGGCGGTCACCGTCGATTTTGTCAGCGGATTTTATCCGAGGGAGACGACTGCATCTGGCCAGCCCTATCATTGGGCTCGTTCGGACGCTGTTGTCGTTTTTCAGAACACGTCAAAGACCTCGCTGGACTTGAACTTGAGCTTTTTGCTTCAGTCGTTCTGGTCGGAGAGCAGCAATATGACGGTATCGCTGCGAGGCCAGTCTCACCACTATGCCTTTTCCTCGGCTTCCGCGTATGTCTCGCTGCCTCTGCATCTCGACGGACTCGAAAAAATCGAAGTGCATTTCTCCACTGATGCGAAAGCCGCCACTTTGCCCAACGAGAATCGCGATCTTCACTTCGGCCTGATCGATCTGATGTTAAATACGGACAAATAGCACTCCAGCGGCATTTTGACCAAAAACCACCCCGATCTCGTATCTCTATTACGGAAATAAACCGCCTTTGAAGTCCGGCCCTTATTTATTCGGGGCTCGTCTGCGCTTCATTCCCGGACATCACTTCCGTCTAAAGGTGGTCGGCAAACCCTCGCTTCAGCCGCTCAAAGGTATAGTATCCGATATAAAATACAACAAGTCCCACGGCGTAGGTGTAGCCCAGCTGGCCCCAGTGCCATTTGCCGCCAAAGGCAAAGCCGCGGGTCAGCTCGGATATCTGCATGAGCGGCAGGGTCGCAAAGTACGGTTGCAGCGCTGTCGGCGCCTGGGCCAGGCCCCAGAAAACACCGCTCGTGTACAGCGATATGCGCGAAAAATGCCCATAGAACGCCTCGAGGTCGCGGAAATAGACCGTGCCTGCCGCGAGTATCCATGAGATGCCCGCCGACATCAGTATCATCGGCACGATCAGCACGGGCAGGGCGAGGTACGATAGCGGCACCGCGGCCCCGGCCAGCAGTCCCACGCCGAGGATCAACGCCGTGCAGAGCGCAAACTGTACCAGCGACGGATAGAGTTCCAGCACCGGCAACAGCGCCAGCGGGATGCTCTGGCGCTTGACCAACCCCGGCTGCCGTACAAGCGCCGAACAGGCGGCGCCAGTCGAGTCGCTGAAGATGTAAAACACCATCAGGCACTGTGAAATCGAAAGGGCGTGCTGCACCGCGGTCTCTCCCTCCCGGCGGGAAGGGAAAATCACCGCAAACATGAAAAGATAGACGCCAATCAACAGCAGCGGATTCATGATCATCCACCACCAACCCAGCCGCGTGGCGGCAAAACGCTGCACCAGCGTGCGGCGGAAAAGCTCGCGCGTCAGATTCCAGTCGCGAAACAGGAGCAGGAAGGGCTCGACGATTCGTCTCATCGCACAATACGGGCGTTCATCCGGTTTTCGTGCACTGCACCGGCATCCGGCGCAAACAGAAATACCCGCCATCCGGTTTAGCGCTTCATTCCGAATTAGACATCGCACGGCCCCCGGCCCACAGTGCGACGAGTGCAAGTCTCGATCATCATCTCCCTTTGCAATGGCTTGGCTTGCCTCCAAACGTGTCTCAAGTCCCTGGCCTCCACCCTGCCCTCCGGTCTCGCCCACGAGATCATCTTGGTTGACGATGGCTCCACCGATGGCACCCGGGAATTCCTCCAAGGCTTGGCCCTCCCCTATGTGGTCCTGCGCCAGGATCGGCCCCTAGGTTATACCGCCTCCGTCAATCGAGCCGCCCGGATTGCCCGAGGACAGTATCTCGCGCTGCTCGATGACAGCGTTGTGCTCCAGCCCGGCTGGCTCGAGCCTCTGCTCGCCGCGTTTGCCCGCGAACCTCGCGCTGGCGTCGTCGGCAACATCCAGGTCCACGCCGACACGTTGCAGGTCGAGCATGCGGGCATCGAGTTCCAGCAAGGCGGCTATCCCGTCCCTCGGCGAGAAAGCATCCAGACGATGCAGGCGTCCGGCGCCTGGCTCACCGTACCGGCCGTCGCCACGACCTGTTGCCTCGTCAGCCGCGATTGGTTTGTCCGCTCCGGCGGTTTTGACGAGGGCTACCGCCACGGCTTCGCCGCCTTCGATCTTTGCCTGCGGGCGCGGGAGGATGGCTTGGTCAACCTGCTCGCGACCGCGAGCGTGGTGCGCCATGGCTCGGCCCTGCCCGGACATCGCGAAAGCCATGAATACCGCGATGCCCGGCGTTTCCTCGACCGCTGGCAGCCGCGCACACTCGCACTTGAGCAGGAGCGGACGTTCGCTGAGGCGCGGGCCCAGGCCGCCACCTTGGCCCGGCGCTACCTTGCCCCCCTGCACCGCCGCCTCGGACTGGGTTCCCGTGCGCTTCGCCGCCAGCACCGTGCCGCCCTCGCCGCCGTACAACGGGCCCGGTTCAACCAGACCCGTCCCATCCGCATCGGCGTCGATTTGCTGCGCATGGCACCGGGCGGGGCCAACGGCGGCATCAAGCCCCTGCTCTTCGCCTTTCTCGCCGAGATGGGCCGGCAACGCGGAGCCGCGTTCAACTTCGCCGTCTTCGCTCCGGAGAGCCTGCGCTCGGAGCTCGCGCCGGTCCTGCGTCCGGGGGATTACCTTCTCGTGCCATCCGATACGGCGCTCGGTGTCTCCCGCCGCACGACGGCAGCTTGGCGGCCGGATGGCACGATGAACAGCGATGCCAATGTCGCGGCGCAGGCCGGCTTGGATGTGCTCTACACGCCCTTCACCGTCTCGCGCTTTCACCAGCCTGGCCTCCCGTGGGTCAGCCTCGCCGTCGATCTCCTCCATCGCGACCTGCCGTCGGCCTTGCCGGTTGAGGAGGTCAATTTTCGCCACGACTGTTTCAGCCGGATGGCGGCTGGCGCCAGCTACATCCAGTGCCTGACCCGGCATGGCATCGAGCGGCTGTCCCATCACTACGGCGTGCACCCCGCGCGCTGCTTCCATACCTACATCCCCGCGCAAAGCCGTCTGCCCTCGGCCGCCCCCTCGGTGCCACCCGCCCCGATTCCCGCCGGGCCTTTCTTCTTTTATCCGGCCAATTTCTGGCCCCATAAAAACCACGAGGCGCTGCTTGCCGCCTATCGCATCTATGCGACTGCGGCGGGTTCGCGGGCGTGGCCGCTCGTGTGCACCGGTGCGCCGGACCGCCGGATGGAACTCATCCGCGAGATGACCCTGGGCCTCGGACTGGGCGACCGCGTGATTTTTCCGGGCCATCTGGACGATGCCGCTTTTGCCGCCCTTTGGTCGCAGGCCGGGGCGCTCGTGTTCGCCTCCCTGCACGAGGGTTTCGGCATCCCGCTGCTCGAGGCCATGAGCTTTGGCGTCCCCATCATCGCCGGCGATCTCCCCGTGATCCGCGAGGTGGCCGGCGAAGCCTTCCTGCCCGTCGATACGCGCAACCCACAGGCTCTGGCCGAGGCCATGCGCCGCCTCGCGATCCGCGAAAACCTGCGCGCCGACCTGGCTGCGCGCGGCCGCGCGCGCCTGGCCGCGTTTTCCCTGAGCCTGGAGGCCGGACGGCTCGCGCATTTCCTGGAAGCCGCCGCCCGGAGGCAGAGCCCATGAAGATCGGTCTCGATGTCGCCCAGACCTGCGTGGAGCGGGCCGGCTGCGCCTGGCATGCCGATGCGCTCTCGCGCGCCCTCATTGCCGAGGGCCTGCCCCGCGGGCACACCTTCGAACTGTATCATCATTTCGGTGACTGGATCAACCACGACCCCCGCGGCGGCACGGTTGTGGAGGATTCCCGGGTCACGCGCCCGCTGCAGGGCATGGCGCCGCCGGCCGCGCGGGCCTTCTGGGCCGGCATCGAGTCCGGCGAGCCCCTGCCCGGCAAGCCGGATGCCGTGATCTCCTTCAGCTACCACGCCCCCCGGCTCCCCCACACCAAGCTCGTTTACACGGTCCACGACCTGGCCTTCTGGTCCCACCCGGATTTCAGCGACGACGCGACCCGCCTGCTTTGCCAGCGGGAGCTGCTGCAGGCCACCGCGCGGGCCACCGGGTTTCTCTTTGTGAGCGAGGCCACGCGCCGGGAATTCGGCCAGCTGCTCCCCAACTGGCTGGAGTCTACCCAGCGGCCCCACGCCCTTTCGCCCGGGGCCAGCCGTTTCCCCCGCGCCACCGCCCCCCGGGCGTGGAGCGACTCCGCACCGTGGCTGATTGTCGGCTCGGTCGAGCCGCGCAAGAACCACGCCGCCGCCCTCGATGCCTACGAGGCCTACCTCGCGCAATCCGCCCTCCGCCGGCCGCTCGTGATCGCCGGCGGCCACGGCTGGAAGTCCGATGCCCTGCACGGGCGCATCGCCGCCCTGGCCGGCCGCGGCGTGCCCGTGCGCTATCTCGGCTACGTGCCTGAGCGGGAGCTGGCCGCGCTCTACGCCGGGGCCTTTGCCCTCCTGGCCCCGAGCTGGCACGAGGGCTTCGGCCTGCCGGTCGTCGAGGCGATGGGCTTCGGCCTGCCCGTGCTGGCCGCCGACCGCACAAGCCTCCCCGAGGTCGGCGGGAGCGCCGGCCGTTACTTCCCTCCCGACCAGCCCGAGTTGCTCGCCCGCCTCATGCTCACACTGGAAGCCGAGCCGGCGAGCCACGCACGCCTCGCGGCCGAGAGCCTGGCCCGCAGCGCGGACTTTTCCTGGGCCGCCACCGCCAAATCCGTCCTCGAATTCGTCGAGCGTCTTTAGCTTAATTGTAGTCCCTGCGTGAATATCCTCTTCGCCAACTACGGAGACTTTACCTCCAACAGCCTGAACCACATCGGCGTCTTCGCTAACCGCCTGACCCTGCTGGGCCATGCGTGCGTCGTCGCCGTCCCGGAGAGGCTCGAGACGCAGGCGGTGTTTCCCGGTGCGCTGTTCACCCCGGTGCTGTTCGCCCGCACGCTGGAGTCCGAGCCCATTTTCCCCGACCGCCGCCCGGCCGACATCCTGCACGTCTGGACTCCGCGCGAGATCGTGCGGGAGTTCACCCTCGCCTACCTGCACCGGCACCCGGCCGCCACGGTCATCATCCACCTTGAGGACAACGAGATCTTCCTCATGGAGAGCTACGCCCGCGCCCCGATTGCCGAGCTCCGCCGGCTGTCCGACGAGGAGATCCTCGCGCGGCTCACCCCGCGGCTCAGCCATCCGGTCCGTTTCACCAATTTCCTCCGGCTCGCCCATGCCGCCACCGTCATCACCGACCGGCTGGTCGAGCTCGTCCCGATCGGCAAACCCACCCACCGCCTCCTGCCCGGCATCGATGGGGCGCTGTACCAGCCCGCCATCGCCGATCCCGCGCTGCGCACCTCGCTCGGCCTGAAGCCGGAGGAAAAGGTCCTCGTGTACACGGGGAGCACCACCTTCGCCACACTGGCCGACATCCGTACGCTGCTGCTCGCCGTCCGCCTCATCAACGAGCGCGGCACCCCTTGCCGGCTCATCCGCACCGGCATCAACCCACCCTCCCTTGCCCGCGAACTGACCGCGATCGGCGGCGACCACGTCCTGGAGCTCGGCTTCGTCGAAAAAGGCCAGCTCTCCTCCCTCCTCGCCCTCGCCGATGTGCTCGTCCAGCCCGGTGCGCCCGACGATTTCAACGACTACCGCCTGCCCTCCAAGGTCCCGGAGTTCCTCAGCGTGGGCCGGCCCGTCATCACCCCCCGCGCCAATCTCGCCCGCACCATGGAGCACGGCCGCCACGCCCTGCTCCTCGAGACCGGCACCCCGCAGGAGATCGCGGACCAGTGTCTGCGCGTCTTCGCCGATCCCGACCTCGCCGCGCGCCTCGCCGCCGGTGCCCTCGAATTTGCCCGCGCCCATTTCGACCTGGCCGGCAACACCGCCGCCCTGGTCGCTTTTTACGAACGGGTGAAGGCCGCCGCCGCGCCCGTACCCGTGGACCCGGAAGCCTTCGCCTCCGAGGATGTGCTGCTCGCCACCGGCGACACCGCGCTGCGCATGCGGGCCAAGGAGCAGAGCATCGCCCACACCGCCGCGCGCCTCGCCGCCGCCACCCGGCTGAGCTACGACCGCGCCGAACTCCAGGCCGAGCGCGACAAGGTCGAGGCCCTCCGCCTGCAGCTCGCGCAGGCCAACCAGGCCACGGCCACCCTCGCCCACGAGCTCGCCACCGCGCTCCGGCAGGCCGACAAGGTCAACCGCATGACCGCCTCTTTCTCGTGGCAGGTCACCTCCCCGCTGCGCACGCTGCGCCGCCGCTTCTTCGACCCGAAACCGGCGAAAAAACCCCGGGGCCCCCGCCCGCCCCAACCGCTCGACGCCGGCCTGCTCAGCGCCATTGACGAGCCGGCGGACTGGTCGGCCACCCCGGCCGCGGGCACCTGGCGCGGCTGGGTCGCCTCGCGTGACGGGGCGAAGATCGTCGGCGTCCGCGCCTGCGTAGCCGGCACCGTCCTGCCCGGCACCTACCTGCTCCCCCGCCCCGATGTCGCCACCGGCCAACCCGGCACCGCGCACAGTGGCTTCGTCATCGAATATAAATTTCCACCCGACACCACGCAGGCCGTCGTGCTCGAAGCCCTGACCGAGGACGGCCGCTGGCGGGGCTTCCTCGCCGTCGATGCCCGCATCATCTCCGCCGAGGCCGAGGCGGCGCTGCGGGACTACGCCACGTGGGTCCGCCGCTTCGACACGCCCGACCTCAACCGGACGGTGACCTATCGCGCGCGCCTGGAAGGCCTCACGCCTGCGCAACGCCCGCTCATCTCCCTTCTCGTCCCGACTTACAATACGCCCGAGCCGTGGCTGGTGAAGATGGTCGAGTCCGTGCGCGCGCAGCTCTATGCACACTGGGAGCTCTGCATCGCCGACGATGCATCGACCGCGCCCCACGTCCGCCGCCTCCTCGAGGGCTTCGCGCAGCGCGACCCGCGGATCAAGCTCACCTTCCGCCCCGAAAACGGCCACATCTCGGCCGCCTCCAACACCGCCCTCGGGCTGGCCACCGGTGAATTCACCGCGCTGCTCGACCACGACGACGAGCTTGCGCCCCACGCCCTCGCCGAGGTTGTGCTCGCCCTCGCCGCCGAGCCCCGGCTCGAGTTCATTTACACCGACGAGGACAAGATCGACGAGCAGGGCCGCCGCTTCGATCCCTACTTCAAGCCTGATTGGAATCCCGACCTCCTCCTCGGGCAGAACTACACCTGCCACCTTTCCGTCTTCCGCACCGCGCGCCTGCGCGCGGTCGGCGGCTTCCGCCTCGGCTATGAGGGCAGCCAGGACTGGGACCTCACCCTGCGCGCCACCGAGGACCTCGATCCCGCGCTGATCCGCCACATTCCGCGCGTCCTCTACCACTGGCGCGCCATCGCCGGCTCCACCGCGCTCAGCCTCGACGCCAAGAGCAACTATCCGTTCATCGCCGCCGAGAAGGCCCTCGCCGATCATCTCGCCCGCCGCGGGATCGCCGCCAGCCTCGTCGCCGTCCCCGGCCAGCACTGGCGCGTGCAGCGCGCCCTGCCCGCGCCCGCGCCGATGGTCTCCATCATCATCCCCACGTACAATGCCGAGAAGCTGCTGCGCGTCTGCCTCGGCTCCATCATCGCGAAGACCGATTATCCCAACTACGAGATCGTCGTCGTCAACAACCGCTCCGACGACCCGTCCATCGGCTCGTACTTCACCGAGCTCCGCGCCACAGGCGTCCGGGTGCTCGACTACAACGAGCCATTCAACTTCTCCGCGCTCAACAACTTCGCCGCGCGCGAGGCCCGCGGCGCCCTCCTCGCCTTCCTCAACAACGACCTCGAGGTGATCTCCCCCGGCTGGCTCACCGAGATGGTCTCCCAGGCCGTGCGGCCCGAAATCGGGGCCGTCGGCGCCATGCTGTATTATCCCAATGATACGGTGCAGCACGCGGGCGTCATCCTCGGCCTGACCGGCCCCGCGAAGCGCGACGGCGTGGCCGGCCACGCCTTCAAGTGCGCCCCGCGCGGCGCGGAGGGCCAGCGCAACCGCCTGCGCCTCGTGCAGGACTACTCCGCCGTCACCGCCGCCTGCCTCGTCATCCGCCGCGAAATATTCCACGCCGTGGGCGGCTTCAACGAGCCCGACCTCGCCGTCGCCTTCAACGACATCGACTTCTGCCTCCGCGTCCGCGCCGCCGGCTACCGCAACCTCTGGACGCCCTTCGCCGAGCTCTACCACCACGAATCCGCCAGCCGCGGCGCCGAGGATACGCCGGAGAAGGCCGCGCGCTTCCACCGCGAGGTCGCCTACATGCGCCGCCGGTGGGGCCCGCTGCTCGACCGCGACCCCGCCTACAACCCCAACCTCACGGGCGAGCTGGAGGATTTCTCCCTCGCCTTCCCGCCCCGCGTGTCCTGAGTCCGTCCCATGGATACGATCGCCGCCATCGACTCCCCTGCCCGGGGTTCGCTCAACGATCCCCTCGCGCTCCGCGTCGAGGGCTGGCTCCACGCGGGTCCGCGCGACGGCCAGCTCGCCGCCATCGAACTCTCCGCCGCCGGCCGGATCATCGGCGAGACCGCCCTGCGTTTCCCCCAGCCCGAGGCGGCCCGGGCCCTCGGCCTGCCGCCGGATGCACCGCTCGGCTACGCCATGCACATCAGCGCCCCCGCCCTGTTCGGGCAGGGTGCCGTCCAGCTCGAATGCCACGCGCGATTCCAGGACGGCTCGCGCGAGCGCGGCGCCTTTCACGAGATCCGCCTCATCGCCCACGACCACCGGAAGAACGACTACGGCATCCTCGCCGACCCGGCCGAGACGCGGCTGTTTCACCGCTCTGATATTTACTGCACCGGGCCCTCCGTATCCGCCACCAGCCCCGAATGCCTCGCCCTCCTCCGCCGCTACCTCGGCCCGCCCGCCGGGCCGCTGCTTGATGTCGGCTGCGGCTTCGGCAGCTACGGGCGCGTGCTCCTCGCCGAGGGCTACGACTGGCTCGGCGTCGAGGTCAAGGAGTCCGACTGCGCCGAGCTCGCGCGCCTCGGCCTGCCCCACCGCCTCGTCGATGGCCGCACCCTGCCCTTCGCCGACGGGCAGTTCGACGCCGCCATCTGCGTCGAGGTACTGGAACACATCCCTGATCCCCACGCGTTTCTGGCCGAGGTCCGGCGCGTCATCCGCCGCCGGATGCTGATCTCCGTGCCCAACCTCGAGACCATCCCCTACTTCAGCCGCCACCTCGCCGTGCCGTGGCATCTGCTCGAGGGCGACCACAAGAATTTCTTCACGCGGGCCAGCCTGCGGCACCTGCTCGCGGCGCATTTCGGCCGGGTGGAGGTCCTGACCTACGGCGTTCCGCCCCTGCGGACCCCCGAGGGGCTGCCGCTGCACTACCATCTCTTCGCGATCTGTGACCTTTAAGCCGTCACCGCATTATGCCCGGTGGCTCGCCCTCGCCGGCTTCGTGCTGCTGATCGTCGGCAGCAAACTCTGGTTCATCGGCGGCGCCGGCAGCGACCTCCCCTTCAACGACCAGTGGGACGGCGAGAGCCTGCGGTTGCTCCAGCCGTGGCTGGAGGGCCGGCTCACCGCGGAGGACGTCTTCCATCCGCACAATGAGCACCGCATCGTCACGACCAAGCTCTACGCGCTCGGCCTCTTTGCCGCCAACAACAGTCAGTGGAGCGTCTTCGTCGAGACCACGGCCAACGCCCTGATCCACACGCTCTGCGCGCTGTCGCTGCTCCTGCTCGCCCGCCGCTGGCTCCGCGGCGGCTGGCTCGTGACCTTCGGCGGGCTGTTGGTGCTGCTCTTCACGCTGCCCTTTTCGTGGGAAAACACACTCTACGGCTTTCAGGTGCAGTTCTATCTGCTGCTGCTGTTTTCCCTCGGCCAGATCGCGCTCACGCTGCGCTCCGACCGCTTTGGCTGGGGCTGGGCCGGCGGCCTGCTCTGCGGCCTGCTCGCCGTCATCACGATGGCCTCGGGCTTTCTCGCCTCACTCGCCGTCCTCGCCGTGCTGGGCCACCGCGCGGTACGCGAACGCCGCCTGACCGCCCAGCAGGCCGTCACCGCTGCGGTGGCCCTCGCCTCTTGTGTCGCCGGCTGGCTGCTGAAGGCTGAGGTCCCCGGCCATGCAACCCTTAAGGCGGGGGGCGTCGGCCAGTTCCTCGTCAAGTTAGCCGAAGTCCTGACCTGGCCGACAGAGGTCCTGCCGTGGGCCCTCGTGCTCTGCGTGCCTGCGCTGCTGTTTGGGTTCGAACGCCTGCGCCGTAGGACGACTACCCCGGACGAGGCCATTCTGCTCGGTCTGCTCGTCTGGGTGCTCCTCCAATTCGGCGCGATGGCCTACTCCCGCGGCGGTGGCACCGTCCTTACCCCACGCTACTTCGACCTGCTGTCGGTCAACGTCGCCCTGGGATTTGTCTTCCTCGCTCGCGCCTGCGCCGGCCGGCAGCGCCGGCTGCTCGGTGCCGCGTGGCTGGTCGCCATGACTGCAGGGCTCCTCATGGAGAGCCATAAGCAATGGAATGACTTTGTCGCGCCCAACATTCCCCGCCAATGGCATCAGGAGGCCAACATCCGGGCCTATCTGCTGACGCATAATCCAGCCACCGTGTTGAACCAGCCCTGGGATGATATCCCGTATCCGGATGAACATGTTCTCCTGGATCGCCTGGCCTCGCCAGCCATCCAAGCGGCCATGCCCGCCGTGGTGCGCCGGCCCGTCGCGGTCGCTGCTCCGGACTCCACCCTGCCGACCGAGGTACCCGCCGGCCTGTCGCCGCCCGTCAACCCGCTCGTGCTCAGCACCTGGCGCGCGCCCGGCGGGAGGTACAGCTGGCGGAGCGCCGTCCAGCCGACCTCCACCTTGCCGGTGCTTCGCTTCCGCGTCGCCGGCGACCTAGGGGCCCGCGGCCATCCCCTGCATCTCGTCGTGAAAAGCGCCGCCGGCACCGTCGAGGTCAGCCCCGATTTCGCCCCGGGCGAACACTGGAAGATCGTCACCATCTTCCGTCCCGCCGGGCCTTGGTGGATCGAGGCCGGGGATGATGATCCCGCCGGCTGGTTCGCCTTCACCGCGCCGGTCGAGCTGGGCCGCCTGAGCTGGCTTGCCCAACAACTCCTCAAACTCCACGGCGTCTTTCTCCTCACCGGTCTGACCCTGCTCGCCGCCGCCGCGGCCCTCCGGCGCCTCGCTCCCGACGAAAACATTGCGTGAGGCAGGCCAATCCGGCCACCTTTCCCGCGCATGTCCGCGACGCCCGCACCCGCCGAATCTCTCGACCTCACCATCGTGATGCCGTGCCTCAACGAGGCGGAGACCCTTGGCGCCTGCGTCGAGGAGGCCCTGCGTGCCTTGCGCGATCAGAATATCCGCGGCGAAGTGGTCGTCGCTGACAACGGCAGCACGGATGGCTCGCAGGCCATCGCCACGCGCCTCGGCGCCCGCGTCGTGCCCGTCGCCGCCAAAGGCTACGGCCATGCCCTCCAAGGCGGCATCGCGGCCGCGCGCGGCCGCTACATCCTGATGGGCGACTCGGACGGCAGCTACGACTTCACCCACGCGGGCCGCTTCGTCGCCAAGCTCGACGAGGGCTGGGACCTTGTCATGGGCAACCGTTTCCTCGGCGGCATCCGGCCCGGCGCGATGCCGTGGAAAAACCGCCATATCGGCAACCCGATCCTCTCCGGCATCGGCCGGCTCCTGTTCCGCTGCCCGGCTCGCGATTTCCACTGCGGGCTGCGCGCCTTCACCAAGGCCGCCTACGAACGCCTCGGCCTCCGCACCGGCGGCATGGAGTTTGCCTCGGAGATGGTCATCAAGGCCACGCTCTTCCACTTCCGCGTCACCGAGATCCCGACGACGCTTCGCCCCGACGGCCGCAGCCGCCCGCCCCACCTCCGCCCGTGGCGCGATGGCTGGCGGCACCTGCGCTTCATGCTGCTCTTCAGCCCGCGCTGGCTGTTTCTCCAGCCCGGTCTTGCGCTCATGACGCTCGGCCTCGTCGCCGGCGGCCTGCTGCTTCGCGGCCCGGTCCATCTCGGTGCCGTGACTTTCGATGTGCACACGCTGCTCTTCGCGGCGATGGCGGTCCTGATCGGTTTCCAATCCGTCGCTTTCGCCGTGCTCACCAAGGTCTTTGCCATCCAGTCCGGCGTGCTCCCACCCGACGCGGGCTTCAACCGCTGGATGCAACGCGTGAACCTTGAGAAAGGCCTCGTCGCCGGCGGCGTGCTCATCGCCGCCGGGCTGGCCCTGTCGCTCTGCGCCGTCAACGCCTGGGGCCGCCAGCGCTTCGGCGACCTCCATCCCGGCGAGCTGCTGCGCTGGGTCGTCCCCGGCGGCACGCTGCTGACGCTCGGGTGCCAGACTCTGCTCGTGAGTTTTTTCCTGAGCATCCTCGGTGTGCCGCTTAAAAAATGACCTCCCGCCCCGACAACTCCCGCTGGTGGCTGCTCGTCGGGCTCGCCCTCGTCGCCTGCAAGCTCTGGCTGGCCGCCTCGCAGACGGTGTATGCCGTCGGGAGCGCCGGCCATGACGACCGGCTTTTTCTCCTCCTCGCCAAGTCCCTGCTGCGCGGAGAATGGCTCGGCCCTTACAATCACTTCACCCTGATCAAGGGACCGATGTATCCGCTTTGGATCGCCGGTGTCTTCCTCACGGGCATCCCGCTGATCCCCGCCCAACACCTGCTCTACGCGGCCGCCTGCGCGGTGTTCGTCCTCGGCCTGCGGCCCTTGTTGCCCCGCCCTTGGCTCGCCTTCCTCCTCTTTGCGGTCCTGCTCTTCAACCCGCTGACCTGCGAGGCTTTCGTCCACGGCCGCATCCTTCGCCAGAATATCTACCATTCCCTCATGCTGGGCACGGTCGGCGGCCTGGCCGCACTGGCGCTGCGCCGCACCCGGCCGCTGCGCGAACTCATCCCGTGGGCCGTCCTTGCCGGGAGTAGCTTGGCGGCGTTCTGGCTGACCCGCGAGGAGGGCGTCTGGCTGGTACCTTTGCTTGCCTTGCTGTGGGGCTGGATGCTGTGCCGGATTTGGCGGGAACGCGCGCCGGATTTTCGCCGCCGTGCCGCGCTCATGCTCTCACCCCTGGCCTTGTGGGCTGCCGCGCTGCTGATCATCTGCAGTCTCAACCAATACTATTACGGGGTCTTCGCTACGGTCGAGTTCAAGGCCCGCCCTTTCATGGACGCCTATGGCGCGCTCGCCCGCGTCCAGCCGCAGCCATGGCGGCCCTACGTCCCCGTGACCCGGGAAACCCGGGAGCGCATCTATGCCGTGAGCCCCGCGTTTGCCGAGCTGCGCCCCTATCTCGATGGTCCGGCGAGCGAGGGCTGGTACCTGCCCGGCGAGACCTTCCGCGGCATCCCGCGCGCCGAGCATGAGATCGTCGGCGGCTGGTTCATGTGGGCCCTGCGCGACGCCGTGGCCGCGGCCGGCCACGCCCACAGCGGAGCCGAGGCGATGGCTTTTTACCAGCGTCTCGCCGATGAGGTGAATGCCGCCTGCGACAGCGGCCGGCTGGCAGCCGGCCCGCGCCGTTCGGGCTTTTTTCCGGTTTGGAACCGCGCTTACAACGGTCCGCTCTACGACAGCACGGCGCGCCTCGCCTACCTCCTGCTGACCCTCGACCAAGTCACGTTCCAAGCGCGGCCGAGCGAGGGCCCGGTGGAGAACCTGCAGATTTTCACCGATCTCACGCGCGGACGCCTCGAGCCGATGGCAGGAGAACCCCACCTGCCGGGACAGCAGCGCTGGCTCGACCGGGTCCGCCTCCCGCTTTTGGTCGCAAGCGGCCAGCTCTACCGCGTGCTCGCCCTGCCTGCCTTCGCCCTCGCCCTTGTCGTCTGGCTGGCGGCCACCGTCCGCGACCTCGGCCGGCGCCATTTTTCCTTCTGGCTGGCCTTCAACGCCGGTTTGCTTGCGGCGGTCTCGGCGGTGCTGCTGATGAATGCGATCATCGACTGCACCTCGTTTCCTTCCGTCAACCCCGGCGCGCTGACCGCGTGTTATCCACTTTATTTCATTTTTCTGTTCACTGCGTGGCTGCAGTGGTTTGACCGCCCCGCCGGCCTGATCGCCCGGGGACAAATACCCGCCGCCCATCCATCGGGCTGCACTGGCTGGACCCGCCGGGGCGTACCGGCGGTCTTTGCGCTGGGCGTGCTCGGGCTATTGCTTGGCTGGCTGCCGCATGGCCGTGAAGCCATGTCGGGCGGGATGATGATCGCGCGCACCTTCACCACCGTCGCGCTGTCGCTGGTGCTCGTGCTCGGACCCGGCCTGATCTGGCAGGCTTGGCGGCGATCCCATTTTGTCAGCGTGCTCTGGCCCGGGCCGCTCGTCCTCGCGCTCGGCGGTCTCGTCTGCTGGATCGGCGGAGGCGTCGTCCGTCCCGCCAGTCTCGCCGAGGTCTGGATCAGCGGCCTGCTGATCGCGCTGGGCGTGGCGGGCTGGAAACTCCGGCCGTGGCTGCATTGGGATAAACTGGAGCGCACCACGCTGGCCCTCGTCGCCTTGGTCGTGCTCGGCGTGGCAGCCAAGGCTGCCTTCTCCCGCGGTCCCGTGGGCGAACTCTATGCCGGCAGCATCTCGCGCACCCTGGAGTACGGCGACCGGCCCGACAGCCGCATCGTATTCCACAACGTCCAGATGATCGCCCACCATCTCAGCCCTTACGGCGACATCGGAGCCGGCTATCTGGCGCCTTTCAATTATTCGCATCGCGGGCCCCTGCCCGGCCTCATGGCCGCACCGGTGGTGCTTGCCGCCGGCCTGCGCCCACCGGTTGAAATGCCCGACCAGCCCTGGGTGCCGTTCGACCGCACCGGGTTCGCCGCCTACCGGATCCTGCTGGCGACGTTCGGGGCCACCGCCCTCATCGCGGCGGCGGCCCTGCTCCGCCAGCTGCGCGACGACCGCACGGCCCTGATTGGCGTGGGTCTGCTCGCGCTCGCACCTTTCTACTGGCACGAAACCTTTTTTACCT
Organism: Verrucomicrobiota bacterium; assembly: GCA_018239845.1. Lineage (GTDB taxonomy): Bacteria > Verrucomicrobiota > Verrucomicrobiia > Opitutales > Opitutaceae > CAIRCN01. Next base: position 2,201 of record JAFEGO010000021.1, on the reverse strand, counting down.
GGCCCAAACTGGCCACCGCCGCGTGGCTCGTCGGCGCGCTGACCCTTCTGTTGCAAGAGCGACCGACCCGCGCCGGCTTGGCCTTCTCGGGCGCCTACCTCCTCCATCCGATGGCCCTGCTCAGCTTGCCGTTTGTCGGCCTGGGGGCCTTGTGCCAGCACGCGTCACCCTGGCCGCGCCGCATCCTGCGCGCCACCGCCTTCACCCTCCCCATAGCCCTGGTCGCGATCCTGTGGTTTGGCCTGAACCGCGAGCATTACTCCCAACAAGGCTTCATGCAGTACCTGACCTCGGCGGAGGGCGGGCCCGCGACGTGGCATGCGTGGTGGATCAGCCGGTGGACCAGCACCATCAATACGCTCGTGCCGTTCGCCGTGATGTTCACCCGCGGCGACAATTTTTCCTTCAATCCCATCGGCCTGCAGGCCAGCCCGGTCAGCCAGTATTTTTTCCAGGCTTGGACGAGCCTGCCCTTTGCCATCGGCCTGCTCACCTGGCTCGCCTTGCTGCCCGCCTTCCTGCGCGGGGTCGGCCGGCGGCCCGGCGCCGCGAGCCTCTATGTGCTGGGACCGCTGCTGCTCACGCTCATCTACTGGGGCGCCGCGAGTACGGGCATCATGCGCGAGTGCGGCCACGTGATCTTTCTTGCCGGCTGGATTTTCCTCGCTTGGTCCGCCGGGGACGCGCTGCCGGCGTGGATTTTCTCCGGGTGGTTCCTCGCGTTGCGCGCCCTGGAGCTCTGGCTCGTGATGTACGCGCCGGCCTTCGTCCCCGCGTCCCGGCCTTGGAGCGCCGCTTGGGCGGGCAGCGATATCCTCTGGCTTTTCGTATCCGCTATTATATTACTCTTCACCTTCCGTGTCATCCGTCGGAGCGTGGCTGCCGCCTGACCCGTCCTTCCCGGTGAATCCATCCCTCCGTCGCACCCTGGTCCTGCTGGCCACACTTCTATGCCTGGGCGGCCTCAGCCGCTGGCTCGACCGTCCGGCCACCGTGCCGGGTGACGTGCTGTCGCACGATCCCCTCTTCGGCCTCACCGCCGCGCAGGCCATCGTGTCGGACAGGGCTCTCTTCACCGAGGTATGGAGCCTGCGCTCCGACACGCCGGCCACCGCTTCCGCAACCATCGACCCGTTGCCGCGCAGCCGCTCCCTGGCGATCGCCCTCTCCGGCCACGTCAAGAGCCCCGTGCGGCTGACCTGGACCGGGGGCAGCCAGGAGATCCTCCTGCGCCACAGCGGCTGGCAGGAAATCCCCCTCGCCTCATCGTCGGGCAAAAACTGCGGCCCCCTGCACATCGTGGCCACCGTCGCCGGCCCCGGGGAATTTGTCTCCGTCGCCCGCCCGTATTACACCGACTTCCTCCACGGCTCCACCGCGCGGCTGTTCGGCCGCGCCTGCACGCTCGGCCTGACTTTTCTCTGGATCACGCTGCTCGTCACCGCCGCTGCCGCGCTGTTGCAGCGTACCTGGTCCGACCTGCCGGTTTACCTGCTGCCCATTTTGGGTGCAGCCACCGTGGCCCTGTGCGGCTACGGGCTCTTTGGGTGCTATTTCATCCATCCGCGGCTGGGCGATATCGCCGCCGTTGCCCTCGGCCTCGCCGCCCTCGGCCGCTGGGCCTGCGACCGACGGATCGACTCGCTTTGGCGGGATGCAGCCTGGACGCGGACCTGGCTCGCCCTGCTCGCGGTGGGGCTCCTCTATTTTTCCCTGCTCCATTTTTGGAATTGCGACGCGCCCTGGTCCGGACTCGTCGGCACGCGTTACACCAACGGTTCGACGGCGGACCACATGCTGCCTTGGATTTATGCCGAGCGCCTGCTGCAAGGCCTGGATTCACGCATCCTCGACACGGACTGGCTGAGCAGCGACCGCCCGCCCATGCAATCCGCCTGGATCATGCTCCTCGGCCCCTGGCTCCATCCCGGAGGCGGCCCGGCCGATGCCATCAGCCAAGCCATGGGATTCTGGTTTCAACTGCTCTGGGTCCCCGCGCTCGCCGCGTTTTTCCGCCGGCTGGGCCTCGGGTTGCGCGACGCCCTGTTGCTGGTGTTCCTGGCCGCCTTGCACGGGCTCATCTTCATCAACTCCATCTATGTCTGGCCCAAGCTCTCCGCCGCGGCGTTTTGTCTCGGCGGCTGGGTGTTGCTGGGTAGCCGGCTCGACGCAAAGACCTCGGTGCGCGATACCTTGCTCGG
>JAFEGO010000020.1 GCA_018239845.1 Verrucomicrobiota bacterium | reverse complement strand
GGGGACGCCGCAGCCACTGCGATTGGGCATTGGACATTGGTCCTTGGGTCTTTTTACTACCGGCATGCTCTTCGATCCGACCAAGCTCCTCCTCATCGCCGGGCCGTGCTCCCTCGAAAACGAACGCGTCTGCCGCGCCGTGGCCGAGACGCTCGCCGAACTGCGCCGCACACGGCCGGAGCTGAACATCGTCTTCAAGGGCTCCTTCGACAAAGCCAACCGCACCTCCGCCGGCAACGCCCGCGGCACCGGCCTCGAGGAAGGTCTCGCGCTCCTCGCCCTGATCAAACGCGAGTACAAGTTTCCCGTGCTGACCGACATCCACGAGCGCGAGCAGGTGAAGCCGGTCGCCGCCGTGTGCGACGTCCTCCAGATCCCCGCCTTCCTCTCGCGCCAGACGGACCTCCTGCTGGCCGCCGCGGCCTCGGGACGCATCGTCAACGTGAAGAAGGGCCAGTTCCTCTCGCCGCAGGAGATGGTATTCGTCACGGGCAAGCTCCGCGAGGGCAAGGCCGTTGAGATCTGGCAGACCGAACGCGGCGCGAGCTTCGGTTATCAAAACCTCGTCGTGGACATGCGCTCGTTCCCGATCATGAAGCAGAACGGGTATCCGACCGTCTTCGACGCCACGCACGCCGTGCAGCTGCCCGGCGCGGGCGGCGGCAAGAGCAGCGGCCAGCGCGAGTTCGTCCCGCCCCTCGCCAAGGCCGCGCTCGCCGCCGGTGCCGAGGGCCTCTTCATCGAGACGCACCCCGACCCGGCCAACGCGATCAGCGACGGCCCCAACATGATCCCACTCGCGGAATTGCCCGCGCTCATCGCGGATTGCATCGCCGTGTGGCGCGCAGTCGGCGGCGGGAAACGGTAAATTTCACAGGAGAAAACGGAGGGAACGGAGGAGGTTTTGGTTTCTCTTCGTTCCCTCCGTTTCCTCCTGTAAATATAATCAGGTCATTGACCAACGCTCGTATCCGAGCAGACTTCGGACTCTTCAACCGCTATATGGAACCCTTCATCATCGACGTGCCGGTGCCCTCGATGGGCGCGACGGTCAGCGAACTCAACGTCATCCTCCTCCGCGTCAAGGTAGGCGACCACGTGACGAAGGGCCAGCGAATCGCCGATCTCGAGAGCGACAAATCGACCTTCGAGTACGAGTGCCCCTGCGATGGCGTGATCAAGTTCATCGGCGCCAAGGCCGGCGAGACGCTCGTCTCGGGCCGCGTGTTTTGCTCCATCGAGACGACCGACGAGTCCCAAAAACACCTCATCCGCACGGGCGCCGCGCCTGCCGCCGCCGCTTCGGCCGCCGCAGCCAAACCCGCCGCCGCCCTCGTCTGGACACCCCGCGCCACCAAGCTTGCCCAGGAGGCCGGCCTCGATCCGGCCCAGCTCACCGACATCACGGCCACCGGTCCCGGCGGGCGCGTGTCGGGTGACGACGTCGCCGCGTACATTGCGGCCCGGAAATCTTGAGTGGACGCCGCCCTCCCGGCGGCTTTTCCTCCCAGTCCATTGAGCATGATCGTTGATACCGTTTGCATCGCCGGCGTGGGTTACGCCGTGCCCGCCAAGATCCGCGCCAACAGCGAGATCCTGAAGGCCTTCCCCGACCGCACCGAGGAGGAGATGATCCACCTCACCGGCATCAAGGAGCGTCGCTACGCCAGCGAGGACGAGACGGCCACCGGCCTCGCCGTCATCGCCGTGCAGCATGCGCTCAACCAGGCGGGCATGAAGGCCGAGCAGATCGACGGCATCATCATGGCCACGCTGATCCCCGACCAGCCTGTGCCCTCGATGGCGAGCGCCCTCGCGCGCCAGCTCGGCGTGCCGCGCGCGCTGGCCTTCGACCTCAACGCCGCCTGCTCCGGCTGGCTCTACGCGCTGGAAGTCGGCCGTGCCTTCATCTGCAGCGGCACGGCGAAAAACCTGATCGTCGTCACCGCCGAGCTCCTTTCCCGCATCACCAATCCCGAGGACCACAGCACGGCCTTCCTCTTCGGCGACGGTGCCGGCGCAGCGATCCTCACGGCCGGGGAGGGCGGGCACCGCCTGCACCACATGGGCCTCTCCGGCGATGCCACGCACTTCGAGGCGATCCAGCGCCCCGGCGGCGGCGCGATCAGCCCGATCCCTGATCCCGCGGGGCACGACCTGCACAAATTTTACCTCCAGATGGACGGCACGGCGGTCTTCCGCAGCGCGGTCACGGGCTTCGCCGAGCAGATCGAGCAGACGCTCAAGCGCGAGAACCTGAAGCCCGAGGACATCGCGTGGATCGTGCCTCACCAGGCCAACGAACGCATCCTCAAGGCCGTCAGCCGCCGTGTGGGCATCCCCTTCGACAAGTTTGTCGTGACGATCGGCAAGTACGGCAACACGAGCGCCGCGAGCGTCTCGATGGCGCTCGGCTGGGCCTCGGAGGAAGGCATCTTCGTCGAAGGCGACAAGATCATCTTCTGCAGCGTCGGCGCGGGTCTCACCTTCGCCGGCGGGCTGCTCGTCTGGTAAAGGCGAGTTCCGGGTTCGGAGTTCCGCGTTCCGGGTTTGAGCCGCCGACTTCGAAGTTCAGCGTTCGAAGTTCGGTAATCCTCAAGCGTTCTGCAGCTCGTAGCTCAGCACGCTGAGCGCGTACGTCGCCGCGGTCTCGCAGCGCAAAACGAGCGGACCGAGCGTGATCGGCTCGAAGCCGGCGCTGCGCGACAGGCTCATCTCCGCCGGCGTGAAATCGCCCTCGGGCCCGATCAGCCACAGCACTTTCTTGGGTGCGCGCTTCTGCGCGGCCTGGAACGCCGCGAGCACGCCCTTCAGCGACACCGCGCCGGGCTGCAGGCTGGCGATGAGCTTCAGGTCGTAGTCGCGCGCGGACTCCATGAACGCGGCCGCCTTCTGCACGGGCGTGATCTCGGGGAGGAAGGGATTGCCACACTGCTTGGCGGCCTCGAGCGCGGCGGTCTGCCACTTGTCGATTTTCTTGTCAGAGCGGTCGCCGTCGAGGTGGACCTGGGTGCGCTCGCTCTCCAGCGGGACGATGCGCGCGACGCCGATCTCGGTGGCCTTGCGCACGATCGCATCCATCGACGGCCCCTTCGGCAGCGCCTGTCCGAGCGTGATGGAGTAGGGGAGCGGCTTGGCCTTCTGGCGGAAACGCACCTTGAGGACGGCGGCGTTTTTCTTGTCTGACGTGAGCTCGCAAATCCACTCCGAGCCGCGCCCGTCGAAGGCGACGACGGTGTCGCCGACCCGCGCACGGTTGACCGCCACGAGATGGTGCGACTCATCGGACGAGAGGGTGATATCGACCGGCTCCGTGGTCGCCGGCGAGCAATGGGCGCGAAAGTCAGGCATCGCCTCAGTGAACGCGCACGACGTCCGCTGACAAGCCCGCGCCGAGTCAACCGAAGGCTACGATCTGGTCGTCAAAAGCTGCGATACATCGATCCAGTCCGACCTCTTCGCAGGAAAAGGTAGGTGTTTGGGCAGATGTACTTCGCCAGTTTTTACTTTTACCGGGGTGGACGAGAGTGGGAGTCGATTGAGGAAGTAGTCATATTTTCCGTCACTCCCGCAGTAGAAGATACCCTGCCACGCCGATGCTGACGCTCCGTCGGGGCCATTCGCCAAAACTCCCAACTGCTGTGGCGTCATCTCGACGTAACTGGCGCAGCCCGAAAACAGCATCAGGCCCAGTGCGAGTAGGAGCAGCTTTCTCATAATGGTCGCATCGGCTTCATCCTTCCATTCAGCCTACTCCTCAACTCCATAATCCGCCCGCGCTTGCCGTCCGCGCCGATCCCGTTTCAGTCACCTCCATGTTCCAGGTCAAAACCACCGCCGGCGCGCCGAAATCCGTGCTCTACGACGAACTGCTCGCGCAGGTCACCGGCCTCCTCGCCGACGAGCGTGACTGGCTGGCCAACACCGCCAACGTCGCCGCCCTGATCAACCAGGGCCTCCCCGGCCTCAACTGGGCGGGCTTCTACTTCCTGCGCGGCGGCGAGCTCGTCCTCGGGCCCTTCCAAGGCAAGGTCGCCTGCGTGCGCATCGCCGTCGGCCGCGGTGTCTGCGGCACCGCGGCCCAGCGCCGCGAAACCGTGCTCGTGCCTGACGTGGAAAAATTTCCCGGTCACATCGCCTGCGATCACGCCTCACGCTCCGAGATCGTGCTCCCCCTCGTGAAAGAGGGGCAACTCCTTGGCGTCCTAGACCTCGACAGTCCGCACCTCGCGACCTTCGACGAAACCGACGCCGCCGGCCTACAACACATCGTCAACGTCCTCCTGGAGCGGACGGACTTCACGGCCGCAACGTCTCCCGGTGGTCAGCGCTAACGCCGGATGCGGAATCGCGTTCCTTCGTCTGGCCTGAGCGGGCAGCAGCTGCGCAAAAAAGGGCTTCGGCATGCCGAAGCCCTTCACGTTCAAAGCGACCGTGCCGCCCGGTCGATTTAGTAATTATTTTAT
>JAFEGO010000001.1 GCA_018239845.1 Verrucomicrobiota bacterium | reverse complement strand
GCGCCCTGCTCGGTCTCGAGGATGACAACTGCTTCGTGAAGGAAATCGTCCCCGGCGGTCCCGTGGACCTCGGCAAGCAGGTTCGTCCCGGCGACAAGATCATCTCCGTCGCCCAGGAGGGCAAGGAGCCCGTCGAGGTCGTCGGCATGAAGCTCCGCAAGATCGTTGAGATGATCCGCGGCCAGAAGGGCACGAAGGTCCAGCTGGTCATCCAGCCCGCCGACGCCACCGATCCTTCCACGCGCAAGACCGTGACCATCGTCCGCGATGTCGTGAAATTGAACGCCCAGCGCGCGCACGCCGCCGTGTTTCAGGTCCCCGGCGCCGACGGCGTCAGCGTCCCGCTCGGCGTGATCACCCTACCGGCCTTCTACGGTCCGGCCGACAGCGACGATACGTCCGCGGAAAAGACCAGCGCCTCCAAGGATGTCGCCCGACTCATCGGACAGCTTCAGGCCGCCGGCATCAAGGGCCTCGTGCTCGACCTGCGGCACAACGGCGGCGGCTACCTCTCGGAGGCCGTCGATCTCGCCGGTCTCTTCATCAAGCGCGGCCCGGTCGTCCAGGTGAAAAACTACGCCGGCGAGATCCAGGTGGACAGCTATCCGCAGCCGCCCGCGGGCGGGGCGATGAGCCAGTTCGTCAACAGCATCAAGGCTGCGGCCGGCACCAAGGGCACCGAATCCGCCGACGGCGTGACCTACGACGGCCCGCTCGCCGTGCTCGTGGACCGCTTCAGTGCCTCCGCCTCGGAGATCGTCACCGGCGCGCTCCAAAACTACGGCCGTGCCATCGTCATCGGCGACAGCTCCACCCACGGCAAGGGCACGGTGCAGACCATCGCCGAGATGAAGAACCTCGCCCCCGTCTTCGCCCGCTCGCCAGAGAAGACCGGCGCCACCAAGTTCACCGTGCAGAAGTATTACCTGCCCAACGGCTCCTCCACGCAGCTCAAGGGCGTCGTGCCCGACATCGTGCTACCCTCCATCGACGACTACCTCCCCATCGGCGAATCCGACCTGCCCCATGCCCTCGTGTGGGATGAGATTCCCTCCAGCACGTTCGAGGGCGGTCCCCTGCCCGCGCAGACCCTCAAATCCCTCCGCGACGCCAGCGTCGCGCGCCAGGGCAAGCTCGAGGAATTCATTTACCTCCGCAAGAACGTGGACTGGTTCAAGCAGCGCCAGAACCAGAAGCTCGTCGCCCTCAACCTGGAGGAGCGCCGCAAGCAGAAGGAGGCCGACGATGCCTTCCGCAAGCAGATGAAGGCCGAGAAGGAGCAGCTCGCAAAGAGCGACTTTGTCTACAAGGACTACCGCCTCGGGCCGCCGCCTCCGCCCAAGCAGAAGGCCCCGAAGAAGGCCGACAAGCTCGACGCCACCGATCCCGATGCGGACGACGACGCGGAGCTCAGCACCGACGACGAGAGCTACGCCAAAGTGGACGTCCCGCTCCGCGAAAGCCTGCGTGTCGTGAACGACGCCGTCGAGCAGGGCAAAAACCGCCAGTACTGGGTGAGCGACCACGCGCCGCTCACCGGCTACGCCGAGCGCAAGGGGTGAAAAGTAGTGGCTGCGGCGTCCTCGCCGCCGATCCTCACGATCCTGCGGCGGGGACGCCGCAGCCACTGCCCTACCGCCGCGCGAAAATAAACCGATCCCGCCCGGTGAGATCCTGGGCGGATTCGATCTGCGTGTAGCCAGCCGCCTGCGCCTCCTGCATCAGGGCCGCATGCTGCGCGATGCCGGTCTCTAGCGCCAGCAGGCCGCCCGTATTCAGATGCGCCCGCGCGTCCGCGATGATTGCGCTTAAGTCCCCCCGCCCATCGGCGCCGGCCCCCGTCAGGGCCGTCACCGGCTCATAGGCGCGGACCTCGGGTTCGGCCGCTGCGGTCTCATCGGGCGAGAGATAAGGCGGATTCGAGACGATAAGATCAAAGGTTTCGTCGGCGCCAATCGCCGCAAACCACGAACCTTCGCGCCATGTGACGCGGTCGGCCAGTGCGCAGAGCTGCGCGTTTTCCGCCGCCAGCGCCAGCGCCTCGGTACTGAGATCGACACCCGTGGCCTGCGCATCGGGATAGCTCTGCGCCAGCACCAACGCGATCGCGCCCGTGCCTGTACCCAAATCCAAAATGCGCGCCGGCGGCGCGGTCAGGCGCTCGCGGATCCGCTCGACCAGCAGCTCCGTCTCGGGCCGTGGAATCAGCGCGCGCCGGTCCACCTTGAGCCTGAGGCCGAGGAAATCCGTCTCGCCGAGGATGTATTGCAGGGGCTCGCGCTGGCCGCGGCGCCGCACGAGCGGCCGGATCTTATCCAACTCGGCGTCGTTGAGCGGGCGCTCGAACTGCAGGTAAAGTTGCATGCGCTTCAGGCCAAGCGCGTGGCCGATGAGCAGCTCGGCGTTGAGGCGCGGGCTCTCCACCTGCTTCGCCGCGAAGAAGTCCGTGGTCTTCTTGATGATCTCGAGGACGGTCTGCATCTCAGTCGTCGTGGCCCGCCGCGGCGCGCACGGGCGCATAGCTCACGCCGGTCAGAGCGCTGAGCTTCTCCTCATAGTCGGCCTTCTGCAACGCCTCGATGATGTCGCCGATCCGGCCCTCCATCACCTGCGGGAGGTTGTAGAGCGTGAGGCCGATGCGGTGGTCGGTGAGACGGTTCTGCGGGAAGTTATAGGTGCGGATGCGCTCGCTGCGGTCGCCCGAGCCGATCTGGCTCTTGCGGTGCGCGGCGTATTTCGCGCGCTCCTCTTCCTCGCGCCGCTGGAGCAAACGGGAGCGCAGCACGGTCATGGCCCGGGCCTTGTTCTTGATCTGCGAGCGCTCGTCGGCGCAGGTCACGATGAGGCCGGTGGGCTTGTGCATGATCTGCACCGCCGAGTCGGTGGTATTGACGCCCTGCCCGCCCGGGCCGCTCGCCCGCGTCACCGTGATTTCCAAATCCTGCGGATCGATCTGCACGTCGACCTCCTCCGCCTCGGGTAGCACGGCCACGGTTACGGTGGACGTATGGATGCGTCCGTTGGCCTCCGTCACCGGCACACGCTGCACGCGGTGCACTCCGCTCTCGAACTTGAGCTGCTTGTACACCTCGGCGCCCGTGATGAGGAAGATGACCTCCTTGTACCCGCCGCGCTCCGACACGCTGCTGCTCATCGGCTGCACCGACCAGCCGCGGTCCGCCGCGTAGCGCGAATAAAGCCGGAACAACTCCGCCGCGAACAAGCTCGCCTCGTCGCCGCCGGTACCGGCGCGGATTTCCATGACGGTGTTGCGCGAGTCCGTGGGATCGGGCGGGATCATCGCACGCAGCACGGCGGTCTTCATGGCGGCGACGCGCACAGTGAGTTCGGGCAGCTCGGCCGCGGCCAGCTCGCGCAGGTCGGCGTCCGCCGCCACATCCTTGCCCAGCGCCACCGCCTCCTCCACTTCGCGGGAGAGCCGCTGGTACGCGGCATGGTCGGCCACGAGCTGCTGGAGTTTCTGCTGCTCGCGCGAGACCTCCGCAGCCCGGCGCGGGTTGTTGTAAAAGGCAGGCTCCGCCATCTGCGCATCGAGCTCGTCGAGGCGGCGCTGGAAGGGAGCAATGTCCGGCAATTCGTCCATGGTCAGTGAGGGCGCGGCGTGATTTTACCCATTGCGCGGGCCGCCGGGAGCGGCTTGGCTCGGGTCCTACCATGCGCGAGGCAGATCCGCCTAGCGATGATGATCCGATATGGCCACGACTCTTTTCACTCAAAACACCATCGCGTGCATCTGGGATTTCGACAAGACCTTAATCCCGGAGTACATGCAGTCGCCGCTCTTCCGCCGCTACGGCGTGGATGAGGCTACGTTTTGGGCGGAGACCAACAAGCTCACCGAGCACTACCGCAAGCGCGGCTACCACCTCTCCCCCGAGATCGCCTACCTCAATCACCTGCTGACCTACGTCCTCAGCGGTCCGCTCAAGGGCCTCAACAACCAGATCCTCCGCGAGTGCGGGGCCGACATTAAGTTTTACCAAGGCCTGCCCGAATTCTTCCGCCTGCTGAAGCAGAGCGTGCAGGACCGCCCCGAATACCAGAAGCACGAGATTTCGCTCGAGCACTACGTGGTCAGCACCGGCATCGCCCCCATGGTTCGCGGCAGCGCCATCGCGCCTGAGCTGGACGGTGTCTGGGCCTGCGAGTTTATCGAGAATCCCGTGCAGCCTGGCTTCCTCCGGCAGAACGAGCTGCCCATCGAGGCCACGGCCCAGATCGCGCAGATCGGCATGGTCATCGACAACACGACCAAGACCCGCGCGCTCTTCGAAATCAACAAGGGCACGAACAAGAATCCCGCCATCGATGTGAACTCCAAGATGGCCGCGGAAGACCGCCGCATTCCCTTCCAGAACATGATCTACATCGCCGACGGCCCGAGCGATGTGCCCAGCTTCTCCGTGGTGAAGGGCAATGGCGGCAAGGCCTACGCGGTGTACAATCCCGCCAAGCCCGAGGAATTCGCGCAAAACGACCGGCTCCGCAGCACCGGCCGCATCGATCACTACGGCCCGGCCGACTACACTCCCGGCAGCAGCACCGCCCAGTGGCTGCGCCTCCACATCCACCAGATCTGCGACCGCATCGTGGCCGACCGCGAGGCGGCCGTGCAGCTCAAGGCCGCCAGGCCGCCGCGTCACCTCAACCCGACGCCCGAGGAAGAGGCCGCCCAGCGCGCGACCCGCACCCCCAAGCAAGCCTCGTTTCTCGACGGCAACTGAGGCCGGCTGAAGCGCCGCAAGTGGACATCAAAAGCAGGCTGAAATTCAGCCAATAAAAAAGGCGCGCCGAAATCGGC
>JAFEGO010000019.1 GCA_018239845.1 Verrucomicrobiota bacterium | reverse complement strand
GGGTCTTGGCGGTGAAATCGACAGGGATGCCCACGGCCTTCATTGTCGCGCTCGTCTGGGGTCCGATGCTGCCGGCGAGCGGACGCGTGGCATTCTTGCCCAGCTTGAGCGCTGCGGCCTGATCGACGAACGACTGCGCGGCCGAGGAACTCGCGAAGAGGATCGCATCGGCGCCCTTGGCGCGGAAATCCGCCGCAGCCGCATCGTTGGCGAGGTCGGTCTTCTCGGTCTGATAAACCTGCAGCGTATCGACGATGGCGCGAGCCTCCTCGAGTTTTGTGACCAGCACATCGCGGTTCAGATTGCCGGTGATCAGGACGATCTTGGCGCTGTCGAGGCTGCCGGTGGCGATGAGCGCATCAGCCAGCGCTTCGGCGGTGGCGATCTCCGGCATGCACTCGACCTTCAGATGGTAAACGCGGACAGCCTCGGCCGTGGCCGTCCCCACGCAGGCGATGCGCAGCCCGCCGAGCGCGCGGATATCGTCGTAGATGCGTGTGAATTCCTCAAAGAAGTACTTCACGCCGTTGACGCTCGTGAATGCGATCCAGTCGTAGGAGCCGAGTTCGGAGAGCACGTCGTGGAGCGAATCCTTGTCGATCGCCTTGGAGACGCGGATGAGCGGCAGCTCGATCACCTCGGCGCCGAGGCCGGTGAGCTTGGCGGCCAGCTCGGAGGCTTGCTCGCGCGTGCGCGTGACCGCGATGCGGCGGCCGGAAAGAGGAGTGGTACTCATGACAGTAATCCCAGTTGTTTCAGCACGCGGGCGGCCAAGGCATCCGGCGCGGCGAAATCCGCGTCCGTCAGCGGCTGGCTGATGCGCCCGGTGTTTTCGTGAAAGAGATAGAGGGTCGTCGCCGTGGCATGCGCCGCAAAGGCCGTGTGGCAACCGCCGCCCAGCGCCCGCTGGAAGGCCCGTTCGACGTTGACCGAACGCGCCGTGGCCGCGTCGAAGACACCCGCGAAGCGAGTGACATCGGCCGCGCGGCACTGGATCGCAATAGCCCCCTGCCCGACCGCGGGCACCATGTCGTTAAAGCTAAGCGCGTGAAACTCCACGCCGGGCCAGTTGCCGATGCCGAGACGGTTGAGGCCGGCGGCGGCCAGCACGGTGCCGTCGGCGAGGTGCTGCTCGCCGATCTTGCGGAGGCGCGTATCGACGTTGCCGCGGATCTCGGTGAACTGCGCCTCGGGATGAAGCAGCTTCACTTGCATGCGGCGCCGCGGGCTGCCGGTCGCGATGGTCTGCGGTTTCGCGACGCCGGCGCGGAGAACGAGCACATCGCGCGCATCGGCGCGCGGCAGATAGCCGGCGATGGCGAGGCCCGCGGGCATGTCGCCCGGCAGGTCCTTGGTGCTGTGCACGGCGACATCGGCCTCGCCGCGCAGGAGCGCACCCTCCAGTTCGCTCGTGAAAAGACCCTTGCCGCCCTTCTGCTCAAGCGACCACTCGGCCTGCTTGTCGCCCGTAGTCACGAGCTTCAACAAATCGGTCGGCGCATTGAGGGCCGAGCGCAGGTGCGCGGCGACCATCTCGGTCTGCGCGAGGGCGAGCGGGCTTTTGCGGGTGGCGAGGATGATCGGTTTCACTGGAGAATAAAAAGGGGCGCAGAACCATGTCTGCGCCCCGGGAATTTAGCAATGCGCGGACTTAGGAGTACGAAGCCTGAACACCCTTCAGGTTCTTCTTCGTCATCCAGGGCATCATGCTGCGGAGGTAGGCACCGGTCTTCTCGATCTGGTGCTTTTCGCCCGCGGCGAGGAGCTTGTTGTAGTTCTTCAGGCCGCCCTTGTACTCGTTGACCCACTGCTTGGTGAAGGTGCCGTTCTGGACCTCCTTGAGGATCTTCTTCATCTCGGCCTTGGTGGCCTTGTTCACGACGCGGGGGCCGCGGGTGATGTCGCCGTACTTGGCGGTCTCGGAGATCGAGAAACGCATGCCGGCGATGCCGCTCTCATACATGAGGTCGCAGATGAGCTTCAGCTCGTGGAGGCACTCGAAGTAGGCCATCTCGGGCTGGTAACCGGCCTCAACAAGGGTCTCGAAACCGGCCTGCACGAGGGCGCTGGCGCCACCGCAGAGGACGGCCTGCTCGCCGAAGAGGTCGGTCTCGGTCTCTTCCTTGAAGGTGGTCTGGAGGACGCCGGCGCGGGTCGAGCCGATGCCCTTGGCCCAGGCGAGGGCCTGCTTCTTGGCGGTCTTGGACTTGTCCTGCGCGACGGCGATGAGCGCCGGCATGCCCTTGCCCTCGGCGTAGAGGCGGCGGACCATGTGGCCCGGGCCCTTCGGGGCGACCATGATGCAGTCGATGTCCTTGTGGAGCTTGATGAGGCCGAAGTGGACGGCGAGGCCGTGCGAGAAGACGAGGGTCTTGCCCTTCTTGAGGTTCGGGAGGATGTCGTTCTCGTAAACGTCAGCCTGCTTCATGTCGGGGAGGCCGACCATGATGACGTCGGCGCGACGGACCGCCTCGGCGGTGTCGAACACCTCGAAGCCGTGCTGGACGGCGACTTGGGCGGACTTCGAGCCCTTGTAGAGGCCGATGATGACCTTGCAGCCGCTATCCTTGAGGTTCAGCGCGTGGGCGTGGCCCTGCGAACCGTAGCCGAGGATGGCGAGCGTTTTGTTTTTGAACACGCCGAGATCGGCGTCTTTGTCGGTGTAGACTTTAGCGGGCATGTTGGATAAAAAGCTTCGGGGTTAGGGTTGGTTGCGGAAATTAGCGCTTCAGCGCGAGGCGGCCGGTGCGGGCGAGCTCGATGATGCCGAAGGGCTCGAGCAGGCCGAGGAGCGCGGTCATCTTCTCGTCGTCGCCGGTGGCCTCCATGATGATGGAGTCGGAGGCGAGGTTGACGATCTTGGCGCGGAAGATGTCCTTGATCTGGAGCAGCTCGGGACGGGTCTTGGCGTCGGCCTTGACCTTCACCAGCACGAGTTCGCGGGCGACGGCCTGACCGTCGCTAAAGTCGGTGACCTCGATGACATTGATCAGCTTTCGCAGCTGTTTCGTGCAGAGATCGAGCGCAGCGTCGTCGCCCTTGAGGACGGCCGTGATGCGCGAGACCGCCGGATCGTGGGTCGGGGCGACGTTGAGGGAGTCGATGTTGAAGCCGCGGCCGGAAAACATCCCGGCCACGCGCGCCAAAACGCCGAACTTATTCTCAACGAGGACGGAGATCGTGTGTCGCATGGAAAGTTAAAATGTGATGGTGGACGCCGAGGGGCTCGAACCCCCGACCCCCTCGGTGTAAACGAGGTGCTCTAACCAACTGAGCTAGGCGTCCGTGCCGAGGGTTCATCAAAACCTCCGGCAGCGGGCTATGACAAGGAATTATTCAGGTATGACGCGGCGGTGCCGGCGTCCGAAAACGCCGGCCGCCGCACCGGTTGGGTCCGGAAATCACGCGCCGACGAGCGTGGCCTTGGGCTTGAGCCAGCCCTCGCGCGCCATC
>JAFEGO010000018.1 GCA_018239845.1 Verrucomicrobiota bacterium | reverse complement strand
CAAAGTTACTGAGCGCAAACGAGAGGTCGCCGGCGGCCTCCCTCAGCAGGTCGATCTCACGCTCGCGGAAGAAAAACAGCTCGTCGGCATAGACCGTGAGCGTGCCCCAGGGCGCGCCTTCGCAGTGGACCGGGAAGGCGGCGGAGGCCCGGAGGTTGCGCGCCCGCATCTGCTCGAGCCAGGGGAGCGCGGCGGAGTCATTCAGCAGGTCGTTGCTGATGAACGGCCGGTTCTCGCGAAAGGCCGTGCCGGTGGGCCCGTGGCCCTCAGGCTGGTCGTCGGTGCGGATCGTGATGTCGCGCAGGTAGTCGCCCTGCTCGCCGTGGACCGCGACCGGCACGAGCTGCCGCGCCGCAGCGTCGTGCCGTGCGATCGAGACCAGCTTGAAACCGCTGAAATCAACGAGCACACGGCAGATTTTCGCGAGCAGCTCCTCGCGGGTCGGCGACAGCACGATCGACTGGTTGACCTGGCTGAGCCCGGCGTAGAGCCGCGACAGGCGCGCGACCTCGCGTTCGCGCCGTTTCGCCGCCGAGATATCGCGCGCGATCTTCGAGGCGCCGATCACCGCCCCCCGGGCGTCGCAGATGGGCGAAACCGTGACGGAGACTTCGAGCCGGCGGCCCGTCTTGACCAGGCGCTCGGTGTCGAAGGGCGGCACCGGCTCCCCCCGCCGCACGCGGCCCAGGATATCGTCTTCCTCGGACTGGCGCTCGGCGGGGATGAGGCGGCGGATGGATTGCCCGAGCATCTCGGCCGCAGTGTAGCCAAAGATCGCCTCGGCCCCGCGATTCCAACTGAGGATGATGCCGTTGAGATCCTTGCTGATGATGGCATCGGAGGAAGACTCGACAATGGCAGCCAGGCGCGCGGCCATCGCGCCGGGGTCGGTGGGGGAATTTGCCTGGGGTGCGGGCATGGAGAGGGAATCAGGCCGGGCGGTCCGGACCGCCGCCGTCAGTCCCATCGATGACAGCCCGCAGCGTGGTTAGCAAGGACCCGGCCGAGTACGGCTTGGTGATAAAGTGCCGCACCCCGAGCTGACCGGCCGCGGCGGCCCGGCCACCGCCGTCAAATCCGCTCGCGGCGATGATCCGGACGGACGGGTCGAGGCGCCGCAGCGCGCGGGTGAGGGCGGCGCCGTCCATCACCGGCATCATCAGATCAGTGAGCACTACGGCCACCTGGCCGCGATGCTCAGCATAGATGCTGATCGCCTGCGCCCCGTCCTCGGCGGTGAGCACGCGGTAGCCCGAGACCTCCAGCGTCTTGCGGGTGACCTCCCGGATGGCGGCCTCGTCGTCCACCACGAGGATGAGTTCGTCGCGTCCGGGCGGGGCGGACTGCTCCTTCGCGGCAGGCTCCGCCGCCGCCACGCCCTCCTGCAACGGCAGGTAAACCTTGAAGGTGCTGCCGTGCCCGATTTCGCTATAAACATTGATGAAGCCGCCGTGGCTGCGCACGATGCTCAGCACGGTGGCGAGGCCGAGGCCCGTGCCCTTGCCAAACTCCTTGGTCGTGTAGAACGGCTCGAAGATGCGGGTCATGACCTCGCGCGACATGCCCGAGCCAGTGTCCGCCACGGTGATGAGCAGGTAGCGGCCCGGTTTCGCGGTGTGGTTGGTGGCGGCATACTGCGCGTCCACCTCAGCCACGCTGGCGGTCAGCGCCAGGCGGCCGCCGCCGGGCATCGCGTCGCGGGCGTTGACACACAGGTTGAGTAGCACCTGGTTGATCTGCGTGGGATCCGCGACGATGGGCGGCAGGTCGTTCGGCACCAGGGCGTCGATCGCGATGTTCTTCGGGAAGGAGTTGGCGATCATGGACTCCACCTCGCGGATGATCGGCCGGATGTTCAGGGCGAGCTTGTCGCTCTGGGCGCCGCGCGCAAAGGAGAGCACCTGGCCCACGAGGTTGGCGCCGCGGTCCGAGCTGCGCTTCATGTTGTCGATGATCACGCCGTAGTCCCGCTGGATGGCCTGGTCCCGGCTCAGCAGATCCACGCCCATGGTGATGGGCGCGAGCAGATTGTTGAGGTCGTGGGCGATGCCGCCGGCCAGGGTGCCGATGCTCTCCATGCGCTGCGAGCGCAGGAGCTGCTGCTCCATCGCCTTGCGCTCCGAGATGTCGGTGTTGATCGCCAGCACGGAGCGGGGCTTGCCGTTGTCATCCCGCACCAGCGTCCAACGGCCCTGGATTGCGAGCAGCCGGCCGTCCTTGGTCCGGTGCGTCAGCTCGCCGATCCACTCGCTGTCGCGGCGGGCCTGGTCCTCGGCCTGGTGGAATTGCGCCGGATCGGTGTAGAGGAGATCCACGACCGAGCGGCCGACAGCCTCGTCGGCGGTCCAGCCGTAGAGATGCTCCGCGCCCTTGTTCCAGTAGGTGATCCGATGCGAAAGGTCCCGCAGGATGATCGCGTCGCGCGCCTTGTCTAGCAGGGCGGCCTGCTCGCGGGTCTTGGCGTCGGCGGCCTGGCGCTCGATCTCCGAGGCGGCGCGCGCGGCAAAGACCCGCAGGATCGAGAGCACGAATTCCGGCCGGGCCAGCGGCGTGCTGAACAGCACGAACATCAGGCCGACCACCCGGCCGTCCGCATCCGCGAGCCGTTTGCCGACCAGCGACTGGATCTGACCGTCCCGCAGCGGCGGCCACCCGGGGAACCGCCGGCTCGCATCCCGCGCGACCATCCAGATGCCGCTCTGCTCGGTCGGGTCGCTGGGTAGCTCGGCGAGCGCGCAGGTGAAATTGGGTGCGACTTTTCCATCTTCAATCACGCAGAGGGTGTTCAGGACAGCGGGCTGCTCCGGATCGATCCGGGCGACAAAGCCGGCCGTCGCGCCCAGCGCCTCGGTCATGCTCTCGGTGAGTTGTTCGAAAAATTCCGCGCCGACGGCCGACGAGGTGCCGCGGGCCATGGCCAGCACCGCATCGTAGGTCCGCCGCCGCTCCGCCCGCACCTGCAGGCTGCGCAGGCCGTAGGCCAAGTCGTCCGCCAGGTCCTGCAACACCCGCAACTCTTCCTCCGGCAGGGTGGCCCGCTCGGTCAGGTACAGCGCGAGCACACCGAAGACCCGCTCGTCATCCCGCAGCGGGAGGCAGACCACACCCCGGAAACCATGGCTGAGCGCTTCCGCCCGGTAGGTAAAACCCGGGGTCTCGGCGACATCGACCGCGATGGCCACCTTGCCCGTCCGCACCGCGAGACCGGCGGGGCCGTGCCCGGTCGGATTGTCAGCCGACCAACTGAGCTTGATCTGGGAAAGGTAGCCGCTCTCCGCCCCGGCAAAGGCCTGCGGGGCGATCGTCCGGGCCTCGTCGTCGAGGGCATAGCCGACCCAGGCCATCGCAAATCCGCCGGCTTCGACGGCGATGGAGCAGACACCTTTCAGCAGCTCCTCCTCGTCGTTGGTGCGGATCAGCGTCTCGATGCAGCGGGAATGCATGTGCAGCGCACGGTTCGCGCGCGCCGCCGCCCGCTCGGCCTGGACCCGCTCGGTGACGTCGTGGATCAGCAGCAGCCGGGCGCGGCGGTGCTCAAACAGCACATCGTCCAGCACGATCTCCGCCTCAAACCACTCGCCTTGCTTGGTGCGATGCCGCACCCGTCCGGCGGAGTGCGGGCCGGGGGGCAGCGCCTGCAGCTGACGCAGGGCCGGGGAATCGCCGGGCTCTCCCAAGTCCGCCAGCGCGAGCGCCCGGAACTCGGCCTCGCTGTAGCCGTAGCGTCGCTGAGCGGCGCCGTTGGCTACCAAAATGCGTCCCGTTTCCTCATCCGCCGTGATCATTGGATGCGGATTGTCCGCGAAGAGCATGCGGTATTGCACCTCCGAGGCCCGCAGGCGCTCCGCCGCCTCGCGCCGCTGGATCGCCGCGCCGAGGGACTCGGTCAGGATCTGCAGATTCCGGATGTCGCGCTGCGCGAAGGCCCCCGGCACACCCGCCATGACCATGAGCACACCGACAGTCTGACCGTTGTTGCGCAGGGGCGCGACGATCATGGAGCGGATGCCGGTCGCCTGGTACGCCACCCGGTCCACGCGGGAATCGCTTTCAACGTCGTCGCAAAGCAGGGCTTCGCCGGTTTGCAGCGCCAGACCGCTGAGACTGCCCCGCACCGGCACGGCCAGGCCGAGCTTGTCCGCGAGCGCGCCGCTGGCGGCCCGGTATTCCATAACCTCGCCCCGCTGGATTTCCACCGCGGCGCCGGTGGCGCGGGTGAGCGTCTGCGCGTGCCGCGCAATCAGGCTCATCACCTCTTCCGCCGGCGCGTCGTTCATGCCGATCTCCTGGAGCGCATCGACGATGCCGATCAGGCTCTCGCTGGAGCGCTGGATCTCCTCCGCGGTCCGCCGCTCGGCGGTGATGTCGCGGAAGTAAACCGCCAGACCCTGCTCCGACGGATATGCCCGCACGTAGAACCAAGTCTCGAGCGGCGGGAAAAAAGCCTCGAATCCCACCGTCACCTGCTCCGCCATCGCCCGCTCGTATTCCTTTTGGAAAATGGAGCCGACGGCGTCGGGAAACTCCGCCCAGATATTGCGGCCAAGCAGTTGCGCGCGCGACCGGCGCAGGAGACGCTCGGCCTCGGAATTCAGGAAGCTGAAACACCACGCCGCATCCACGGTGAGAAACGCATCGGTGATGCTCTCGAGGGTCTGCGCGAGCCGCTCGGCCAGCCGCAGGGTGGCCTGCTGGGCGCTCCGCCGCTCGGTGATGTCCTGGATCGCGCCGATCACCCGGCTGACGCGGCCGTCGGGCGCGAGCTCCGCCTCCCCGCGCACACGGATCCAGAGCCGGCGACGCGTGGCCGTGTCGATCTCCAGCTCCAGGTCAAACGGCGTGCCGGACTGCGCGCAGGCCCCCAGCGCCGCCTTGATCTGCCCGAGGGAGGCCGGCGGATAAAGCGCGAGCGCCTCGTCCAGCGGCGGCACGACCCCGCGGGGATAGTCCAGCAGCTCACAGACCTCGTCCGACCAGAACACCTCGTTTTTTTCCAGGTTGAGCGCCCAGCCACCGACCCGCGCGATCTTGCCGCCGATCCGTTGCAGCGCCTCCTTGCGGCGCATCTCCTGCTCCTGGGCCTTGCGCTCCGCGATATCCTCGATCGCGCCCTGCACGCGGATGATCGCGCCCGCGGCATCGAGCACGGCCTCGCCCAGCACCCGCACCCACCGGCGGCGGCCGCGGGCCGTGATGATTTCCAGCTCCTCGTCGAACGGCCGGCCCGCCTCCACGCAGGCGATAAAGAGCTGGCTGATGCGCTCCCGGTACTCGGGTGCATAAAAACCGATCCCGCCCTCGATCCCGGGCGTGAAGCCGGGCGGCGTCTCGTGGATCGAACCCACCATCTCCGACCAGATCAGCTGCATGCCGGGCAGATCGACCCGCCATGCGCCCATGCGGCCGATCCGTGCGGCCGCCCGCAGCAGGGCGTCGCTTTCCTGCAGCTTTTCCTCGGCGGCCTTGCGCTCGGTGATGTCGCGCTGGATGGCGATGGCATGGGTCGGCCCCCCGTTGGCATCGAGCACGGGGACGATCTCCACCTCGACCCAGTAGGCGCGGCCGGACTTGGTGTAATTGACCAGCTCGGTGCGCAAGGAGCGCCGCTCCTTGAGCGCGAGCCGGATGGCATCAAGCTCCGGCCGCTGCGTGCGCGGCCCCTGGAGAAACCGCGGGCTGCGTCCGATGGCTTCGTCCCGGGTGTAGCCCGTGACCCGCTCGAAGGCGTCGTTGACGTAGATGATGCTGGGGCCCGGCTCGTCGATCGGCGAGGCCTCGGTGATCACGACGATGTCGTTGAGATGCGAGACGCAGACATCGAGCAGCCGCATCTGCTCGGCGGCCTGCTTCTGGGCCGTCACATCGCGGGCCACGGCAAAGACCTGCCGCGAGGCGGGATAGGGTTGCACGTTCCAGGACAACCAGCGGTAGGTGCCGTCCTTGGTCCGGTAGCGGTTTTCGAAACCG
The DNA here is from genome assembly GCA_018239845.1 of Verrucomicrobiota bacterium. Classification (GTDB taxonomy): domain Bacteria; phylum Verrucomicrobiota; class Verrucomicrobiia; order Opitutales; family Opitutaceae; genus CAIRCN01. The sequence goes on along the minus strand of JAFEGO010000018.1, from coordinate 12,822 downwards.
TGCGCCGGCTGCCCGCTCCGGATCGCTTCGCGCACCCGCTGGGTGCTCGCATGATCATCGGGGTGGATGAACTCCAACATCGGCCGCGAGGTCAGCTCCTCCTCCGACCAGCCCAGCACACGGGTCCAGGCCGGGCTCACTTGCTGAAAACGCCCGTCAAACCCGGCCACGCACAGCAGGTCGAGCGAAAGCTCGAAGTGCCGGTCCCGCTCGGCCTTCGCCCGCCGCAGCTCGGTGACATCCTGGCACGTGCCCACGGCCCGGAGCGGGCGCCCGTCCTCGGCGGGGAAGACCTGCCAGCGCTCCTCGACGATTTTAACCCGTCCGTCGGGCAGTACGATCCGGTGCTCGATGCTCTGCGCCGCGCGCTGGTCGGCCGACTGTTTGAACGCCTCGTCCACCGCGGCCCGGTCCTCCGGGTGCACGATCGCCAGGAACGCCGCGTGCGTGGGGAAAAAAGTCCGGGGGTCCGTCTCGAAGATATGGTGCGTCTCGTCCGACCAGCGCACGCCGAGGTCGGCGAGGTCGGTCTCCCAGCTGCCGATCTTGGCGACCGCCTGCGCATCCGTCAGGCGCTGCTTTTCCTCGGCGAGCGCGCCGGCGAGCGCACGCTGCGCCGCCTCGCTGCGCCGCAGTCGGATCAGATGTATGACATTGTCGGCCAGCACGCGCAGGGCGCGGCGCTCCCGCTCCGAGAGCTGCCGCGCGCGCCGGTCGATCACGCACAGTGTGCCCAGCGTATCGCCCGCCTCAGTTTTCAGCGGCGCACCGGCATAAAAGCGGATGCCGGGCTCGCCGCGTACGAGCGGATTGTCCGCGAAGCGCGGGTCCGTCGTCGCATCGGGCACGATGAGCAGGTCGTCCAGCTCCAGCGCGTGCGCGCAAAAGGATACGTCCCGCGGCGTCTCCTGCGCCTCGTACCCCACCCGGGCTTTAAACCATTGGCGCTTCTCATCCACCAGCGAGACGAGCGCGATCGGCGCGCCGCAGATCTCCGCGGCTAGGGCGGCGATATCGTCAAACTCGCGCTCCGGCGGCGTATCGAGCAGCCCGGTACTGTGCAACGCGGCGAGGCGACGGGCCTCGCGTTCGGACGGAGGGGGTGTTTTTGGCCTTGGTCGCTTCATAGGGCGCGATTCGAGCCGCCAGTCAGGCCAGCCTGCACATACGTGGCTGATTCACCACCTTAAAAGCCCTCCGGCCGTGCCCAGGAAATTTCATTTCCGCCGCAGTCCGGTCTCCGGGAGGCCGCCCCGCGGCCTTTTCACCGGCCGATTTGAAAGATGGTGCCCGAGCGCGGACTCGAACCGCGATGCTGTTAGGCACAGGCTTCTGAGACCTGCGTGTCTACCAATTCCACCACTCGGGCAACAAACGAGCGGTCAAAAGACACCGCCCCGCCGCCCGGTGCAAGAAAATTGATTTCCCTCCCCCGCCCCTTCCTCCAACAGTCTTGGCGTCATGAAAAAAGACGCCGTGCTCAACAAAATCAAATCCGAGAAAGTCGTCGCCCTCATCCGCGCCGACAATCCCGACGGTCTCCTCGACTGCGCCAAGGCCCTCGCCGCCGGCGGCCTCACCAGCATCGAGCTCACGATGACCACCCCCGGCGCCATCAAGATGCTGGAGAAGGCCACCGCCGAGCTGCCCGACTTCATTTTCGGCCTCGGCACCGTGCTCGACGCCGAGACCGCCCGCCTCGGCATCCTCGCCGGCGCGCGCTTCATCGTCACGCCCGCCCTGCGGCCCGACGTCATCACCCTCTGCCGCCGCTACAGCATTCCCGTTTTCAGCGGCGCCTTCACCCCGACCGAGATCGTCAACGCTTGGGAAGCCGGTGCCGATGCCGCCAAGGTGTTCCCAGCCGAATTCTTCGGCCCGGCCTACATCAAGTCCATCAAGGCCCCGCTCCCGCAGATCGAGCTCTTGCCGACCGGCGGCGTGAACGCCGAGAATGTCGGCGAGTTCCTCAAGGCCGGCGCCATGGCGACCGCCGCGGGCAGCTCCCTCGTCGATGCCAAGTCCCTCAAGGAAAAGAACTGGGCCGCCATCACCGCCAAGGCCCAGGCCTTCGTGAAGGCCGTCGCCGCCGCCAAGGCCTGAGCGCTCTGATCTCTCTAGCTCGCAAAGCCCCTCGCTTCAAAAAGCGCGGGGCTTTTTCATGTCCCCACCCTGTGCGCCGAAGTATGCCTCACCGCGCCGTCCATCCGCCGTCGATGGGGATGGATGAGCCGGTGATCGACCGCGCGTTTTCGCCGCAGAGGAAAACCGCCAGCGCCGCCACTTCCTCGATCTCGACGAAGCGCTTGCTCGGCTGCGCCGCCAAAATCACTTCGCGGATCACCCGATCCGGCGGCAGCTTGTGCACCTGCGCCTGGCTCGCGATCTGGCCCTCGACCAGTGGCGTGCGCACGTAGCCCGGACAGATCGCGTTGCAGGTGATGCCCGTCTCCGCGACTTCCAACGCGACGGTTTTCGTGAGGCCGACCAGGCCGTGCTTAGCCGCGGTGTAGGCGCTCTTGTAGGGCGAGGCGATGAGCCCGTGCACCGACACGAGATTCAGAATACGCCCCCAGTTGCGGCGCTTCATGCCCGGCAGCGCGGCCTTCGTCGCGTGAAACGCCGAGTTGAGCACCACGTCCTGGATCAGCGTCCATTTCTCCTCGGGAAACTCATCCACGGGGGCGACGTGCTGCAGGCCGGCGTTGTTGACCAAAATATCCACGGCGCCGAAAGCCGCCTCCGCCGCCTCCACGAGCGCGGCGACTGCCTCGGGCCGGCTCACATCCGCGGCGTGATACGCCACGCGCACGCCCGTCTCGGCGGCGAGGTCGCGGCGCAGCGCCTCGATCGCCGCGGCGTCGCCAAAGCCGTTGAGCATCACGTTGGCGCCGGCGCGTGCGAGGGCCCGCGCCAAGCCGAGGCCGATGCCGCTGGTCGAACCGGTGACGAGGGCGGATTTTCCAGCGAGCATGGGAGGATGGGGCCGGCGTTACGCCGGGAGAAATTTCCGGATGTCCGGCACTTCGGTCACCCGCCGTCCGCTGACGTGCCGCTCAAAATACGGATCCACTTCGGCGGTCACGGTGACTTCCTCGTCACTGTCGCTCTCCTCGTCTTCCTCAATCTCGTCGCCCTCGGCGTCGGTGAAGACCCAATCCTGCTCCTCGTCGAACCAGTGCGACATCCGCCGCGCCTCGGGCACGAGCACGAGCTGCGGATTCTTCACGCGGCCCTCCTTCACGAACTCGAAAAGGCACGGGAGGAACTGCGCCTTGTAGTGGGCCTGGAAATCGCTGAGCCACTTGTTGGCCACGCCTTCGCGGCGGTTGAGCAGCACGACGTCGGAGAAGTGCACGCACGCATCGTACCACGCGCGCAGGCCGGGGTTTTGCTCGGCGAGCTGGCAGTTCACCACGCAGAGCACGCGCGCGATCTCGGCGCCCTGCGCCTCGATCCACGGCTTGAGCGCCTCGAGCTGGTCCACCGGGCTCGACCGGCCGTCGGTCACAAAAAACACCTGCGTCGCGCCGGCGGGCCACTGGGCGACGACCATGCCGTCGCTCCAATTCCAGTGCGTGAGGCCGGGGAGTTTCGCGTCGGCCTCGCTCGCGGTCTCGGCATCGGAAAGCAGCACCGCCACGCCGCCGCCCTCGTCGGCGAGGCTTTCGGTCAAATCGACCAGCACTTCGCGCCGACCGGAGCCGGCGGCGCCGAGGATCAAATAGACGAGAGGTTTTTCAGAATCTGCCATGGTCACGTAACATCACCGCAAATCACCGCCGGACGCAACCCGGATGCGGGTTTTGCGCCGTGCTTAAAATTTGAAAACGCCGCACTGCGCGTGCTGGCGCATCCAGTGGTCGATGATCACGAGCGCGGCCATCGCCTCGACAATCGGCACCGCGCGGGGCAGCACGCACGGGTCGTGCCGGCCGCGGGCCGCGAGTTCGGTCTCCGCGCCGTAGACATCGACGGTGCGCTGCGGCTGGAGAATCGTCGCGGTGGGCTTGAAGGCCACGCGGAAGACCAGTTCCTCGCCGTTGCTGATGCCGCCCTGCACGCCGCCGGAGCGGTTGGTCGCGGTGTGCACCGCGCCGTCGCGCGAGATGAAGGCGTCATTGTGCTCGGAGCCCTTGAGGCGCGTGCCGGCAAAGCCGCTGCCGATCTCAAAACCTTTCGTCGCCGGGAGCGAGAGCATCGCCTTGCCAAGGTCGGCTTCGAGGCGGTCGAACACCGGCTCGCCGAGCCCGGCGGGTACGCCGCGCACGCGGCACTCGATCACGCCGCCGACGGAGTCGCCCACGCTGCGCACGGCCTTGATGCGCTCGATCATCGCCGCGGCGGTCGCCGGGTGCGGACAGCGCACGGCATTGGCTTCTATCTCGGCGAGCGCAGGAAAGTTATCCAACGCTCCCGCCGGTACTGTGATGTCGTGGATTTGTGTGACGAAGGCCCGGAACTCCACGCCGGCCTGCGCGAGGATCTTGCGGGCGATCGCTCCCGCCGCCACGCGACCGATGGTTTCGCGCGCCGAGCTGCGGCCACCGCCGCGGTGGTCGCGCAGGCCGAACTTCGTCTGATAGGTGTAATCCGCGTGCGAAGGGCGGAATTTCTCCTTCATCTCGTCGTAGGCACCGGGCCGCTGGTCGGCGTTGCGCACGAGCATGGAGATGGAGGTGCCGGTGGTGCGGCCTTCGAAGATGCCGGAGAGGATTTCCACGCGGTCCTCCTCCTTGCGGGGGGTCACGATGTCGCTCTGGCCCGGGCGGCGGCGGTCGAGCTCGACCTGGATCTCCTCCGCGGTCAGCGGGAGATTGGGCGGGCAGCCGTCCACGACGACGCCCACGGCGGGCCCATGGCTCTCGCCCCAAGTGGTGATCGTGAAGTTTTTACCAAAGCTGTTCGGCATCGCGGGGGTGGAGCGTTGGCGGGGGTCGGAGGCCCCGCAAGCGGCAAATCCGGCCCCGACAGCAACTTTCCCCGGGGTCGTCCGTCATAGCACAAGACCGTTTACAAGCCGGGGGCTTTCGCCTCTGCTGTCCAGCCCGGTCACTTTCGCCCAAAACTTTCCACCGCCCACCTTTTGCATGAGCCTGCGCCTCTTCCGCCTTTTTCTCGCCCTTTGCCTGACCGCCGCGGCCCTGCCGGCCCAGACTCCTCCGCCTCCCGCCGCTCCCGCCGAGGAGCTGGTCGGGCCGATCAAGCTCCCCGATGCCGACATCGACACCGTCCTCGGCCTGCTCGAGATCTACACGGGCCGCAGTATCCTGCGCCCGCAGCAGCTCCCGACCGCGACCTACCACCTCGTCATCGACAAGAAGATCCCGAAGTCCGAGGCCATCCTCGCGCTTGAGACCGTCCTCTCTCTCAATCAGGTCGGCGTGGCCTCCCTCGGCGACAAGTTCCTGAAGGTCGTCGCCCTCGCCCAGACCAAGAACGAGGCCCCCGAGATGATCATGGGCTCCACGCTCAGCCTGCCCCCCAGCGGCCGCGTCGCCACGAAGCTCTTCCAGTTCGAATTCCTCCGCGTCAACGAGTTCGTGCCCCAGATCAGCCCGCTCATGACGCCCGGCATCGCCAACGGCATCGTCGCCCTCGACAAGGCCAACGCCGCCCTCATCACCGACACCGTGAGCAACCTCCAGCGCGTGGAGACGCTGCTCCAGCAGCTCGACCGCCCCTCGATGGTCGGCCTTACGCCGAAATTCTACCCGCTGCGCAACGGCGCCAAGGCCAGCGACATCGTCAACAAGCTCCGCTCCATGTTCCAGGGCCCGCTGCAGGCCCAGCTCGGCGCCGCCACCTCCTACAGCGCCGACGACCGCTCCAACCAGGTCATCCTCCTCGCCGACCCCATGCAGGTGCCGCTCTTTGACGAGCTCATCGGCAAGCTCGACGTGAAGGCCGACCCCAACACCCGCAACGAGGTCATCTTCCTCCGCCATGCCTCCGCCAAGGACGTCGCCCCCCTGCTGAGCCAGCTCGTCTCCGGCCAAAACAGCGCGCAGCAGAAGAACAGCAGCGGCGGCAGCGGCCCCCGCCCGGGCATGGTCGTCCAGCCCGTCAACGGCCCCACTGCGGCGCCCAATGCCGCACCCGCCGCGGGCGCCACCGTCTCCGCCAATGCCGCCGGCGAGGCGACCAACGAGTTCAGCACCTTCCTCACCATCCTCCCCGACGAGCGCAGCAACTCCATCGTCGTCTCCGGCACGGTCGATGACATCCGCCTCCTCCGCGAGCTCGTCGAGAAGATCGACGTCCTCCTCGCCCAAGTGAGCATCCAGGTCGTCATCGCCGAGGTCACGCTTGGCGACAGCGACACCAGCGGCATCAACGCCCTCAACCTCACCATCGCCACCGACGCCGCCCGCGGCACGCATGTCACGAATTTCAACACCGTCGGCAGCGGCGACACCGGCAGCTACGGCGTCGCCGGCTGGGGCATCACCAGCGGCGTCGTGAATCCCCTCTCCTTCAACGCCGCCATGACCAATGTCGGCTCGAAGAACAACGTGAAGGTGCTCTCGGCCAACACCATTGTCACCACCCACAACAAGGAGGCCGAGTTCGTGGTCAGCCAGCAGCAGCCCATCATCACCGGCTCGCAGTCCACGCCCGTCGGCGTCACCACCGGCGCCACCTCCGGCTTCTCCACCAATTCCCAGGTCACCTACAAGGACATCGGTATCGACGTGAAGGTGACGCCCCTGATCGGCGACGACGGCAGCATCCAGCTCAAGATCGACCAGAAGGTGGACGACGTCGTCGGCAACGTCACGGTGGACAACAACGACCAGCCCATCATCGGCCACCGCCAGGCGACCACCTTCATCAACGTGAGCGACGGCAACATGGTCGTGCTCGGCGGCCTCCAGCAGACCAAGACCGAGAACAGCCGCACCAAGCTCGGCTTCTTCTACGAGATCCCCGTCCTCAGCAACCTCCTCGGCAGCCGCACCAACAAGGTCACCCGCACCGAGCTGCTCCTCTTCGTGCGGCCCCACGTGATCCCGCCCCTCGAGGGCAGCCGGGACACCCAGAAGAGCATCGAGGCCCTCAAGAGCCGCAAGGACGTGGAGCTCTTCCTCAAGGACCCGGGCAAGATGCCCGACCAGAAGCTCCTCGACAAATACTACAAGTAAGCGCGCTCACCTCCCATGTCCGCGCTCACTCCGGATCTCCTGCCCGCCGCCATCCGCGCGCGGCTGACCGACGAACAGCTCCAGGCTGTCGCCGAAACCATGCGCGAAAAGCGCCTCTCCGTTCTCGCCGCCGCGCTGCAGCTGAGCGAGGCCGACATGCTCACCCAGCTAGCCGAGGCCGCCGGTCTCGGTATCGCCGCCAACCTCGAGACCGATCCCGCCGCCCGCGGCCTCCTGCCCGCCCGCCTCGTCCACGATTATCAGATCGTGCCAATCAAGGTCGCCGGCCCGGAAGCTTCTGCCGAGGGCGAGGCCGAGGTCACCGACGCCACCCCGCTCTACCTCGCCACCGCATGGCTGCCTGACGAAGTGATGAACGACTGGCTCCGCACCTTCACGCCGCGCCCGCCCGTGTGGCGCCTCGCCGTCGCTGAGCGCGTGCACCAGCTCATCATTGAGAACTACGGCGTCGGCTCCGGTTCGCTCGAGGATGGCGACGATTCCTACATGGCCCCCGAGGCCCAGCAGCAGGCCGAGGAGGTCGTCGATGAGGATGCCGCCGTCGTGCGCTTCGTCACCGACGTCATCTCGCAGGCCGTCGAGGACCAGGCGACGGACATTCATTTCGAACCGCAGGAAGGCCAGCTGCGGATCCGCTACCGCGTGGACGGTCTGCTAGTGCCCGTGCCCGTGCCGGAGAACCTCCTGCGCTTCCAGGACGCCATTATCTCGCGCCTCAAGATCATGGCGCGCCTCAACATCTCCGAGCGCCGCCTCCCGCAGGACGGCCGCATCAACTTCCGCGCCGACAACACCGTCCTCGACATCCGCGTTTCAACGATCCCGACGATCTACGCCGAGTCCATTTCCCTGCGTCTTCTCAATCAGAAGAAGGAGGCCTACACGATGGACCGCCTCGGCATGAGCGCCGAGGAGCAGCGGCAGATCGTCAGCATCCTCGACTACCCGCACGGCATCATCCTCGTCACCGGCCCGACCGGCTCCGGCAAGAGCACCTCGCTCAACGCCTTCCTCCGCAAGATCAACTCCACCGACCTCCGCATCATCACGATCGAGGATCCGATCGAGTACGAGGTCCCCGGCGTGAACCAGATGCAGGTCCGCCCAGAGATCGGCCTCACCTTCGCCGACGCCCTGCGCCACGTCCTCCGTCAGGACCCCGACGTGATCATGGTCGGCGAAATCCGCGACAAGGATACAGCCGAGATCGCCATCCGCGCCTCGCTCACCGGTCACTTGGTGTTCTCCACCCTGCACACCAACGATGCGCCCGGCGCCATCACCCGTCTCGTGGACATGGGCATCGAGCCCTTCCTCGTGGCCTCGGCCATCGAGCTCGTGATCGCGCAGCGCCTCGTGCGACGCCTCTGCGGCGAGTGCGCCCGCCCCGCGCCCATCTCCCGCGTGAAGCTTCTCGAGAACCTCGCGATCCTCGGCGTCACTCCCGAGGAAGCCGAGCTGGTTGACGCGCTCAAGGCCCCCGTCGGCTGCGACCGCTGCCGCGGCACCGGTTACCGCGGCCGCATCGGCATCTTCGAGATCTTCCGCCTCAACGAGGAGATGCACGAGCTCATCCTCAAGCGCGAGAGCACCCGCACCCTCACGGACTGCGCGCGCAAACACGGCATGCGCACCCTCGGTCAGAGCGGCTGGGAAAAGGTGAAGGCCGGCTACACCACCTTCGACGAGGTCCTGCGCGTCGTGACCGTCACGGCCGAAGGCTGATCCGCCGCGCGCCATGCCCCGTTTCTCCTACACCGCGCGCGACCGCTCCGGCTCGGCCGTCAACGCCGAGCTCGAGGCCCCCAGCCGCAAGGATGCCCTGCGCATCCTCAGCTCGCGCGGCCTCCAGGTCTCGTCTGTCACCGAGGCCGTCGCCGCCCCGGGCAAACCCGCGAAAAAGAAAAAGGGCGCCGAAGCCAAGGCCGAGCGCGCCGCGAAGGGCGACATCACCCTCAGCCGCAAGCAGCGCCTGCCTTTCATCGAGGCGCTATACGACCTCACCTCCAGCGGTCTTTCCGCCGGCGAGGCCGTGCGCCTGCTCTCGCTCCGTATCAAAGAGCCGGGCCTGCGCGTCATCAGTGGCGGCCTCTGGGAGCGCCTCAGCGAGGGCGCGCCGCTCTCCCGCGCGATGGCGGATTTCCCCGCGGTCTTCGACCAGGCCACCGTCAACCTCATCCAGGCCGGCGAGGCCACGGGTTCGCTCAACGACACCCTTGCCCGCCTCATCCAGCACCTCATCGACCAGCGCGAGCTGCGCCGCGAGCTGGTGATGGCGCTCGCGTATCCGGTTTTCATGATGTTCGTCGCGAGCGGCGTCATCCTGTTCTTCCTCTTCTTCCTGCTGCCGCGCCTGCAAACCCTGCTCCAATCGCTCGGCGGCCAGCTGCCGCTCTCCACGCGGATGCTCGTGGGCTTCGCCGACTTCGTGCTGCACTACGGCATCTTCATCGCCGTGGCGGCCGTGGTCGGCGGCATCTCCTTCTGGCGCTGGCGCAAGACCGAGGCCGGCCAGATGGCCACCGACGCCTGGCTGCTGCGCCTGCCGCTCGTCGGCCCCTTCGTCGTATCGCAGACAGTGCTGCAGTTCAGCCAGACGCTCTCCGTGCTGCTGGCCAACGGCATCACCGCGGCCGAAGCGCTGCGGATGACCGAGCGCCAGATCGGCAACCTCGTCCACCGTACCGCGTTCAAGGCCGCCACCGCCCGCGTGCTCGAGGGCGAGGTGCTCTCCTCCGCGCTCACGCGCACGGGCTGCTTCCCCGACCTCGTGCTCGACCGCCTCGCGGTCGGCGAGAACACCGGCAACATCGTCCCCAGCCTCCGCGACATCGCGAAGAACTACCAGAAGCAGGTGTCCAACCAGCTCAACATCTTCACCAAGGTCCTCGCGAGCGCCGTGCTGATGGTCGTCTTCGTGCTCGTGGCCTTTATCGCCTTCGCGATCGTGAGCGCCGTCTTCAAGGTCAGCGCCAGCTTCAAGATGGGCTGAGCGCCTGCCCCCGGATTCGGGGCGTCCGCGACCGCGAATCGAACACAATCGAACACAATCGGACAATTCGCCCTGTCCTGGCGGCGATTAGCCCGACCGTTCACACCGGTTGTACCGGTTTTGCGCTGGCCGGTCGCCCGGGGTAATGACTGCGGTTACGGGACGTCGTACACCTCGACGAGGGTGATGCCGGTGGACCCGCCGACCCCGAAGTCGCCGGCGGAGTAGATGCCGGGGTCGAGGGTGATCAGGATTGCGGCGTCCTTGCTCGTGGAGCTGGTGAGCGCGGAGGCACCGACCTGGTTGCCGATGGCCGTGATCTGGGCGTCCCCGCCCCAGTTGTCGTTGACGTAGATAGTGTCGGTCACGCCGTCATGGGCGTGGTAGAGGTAGAGGATCGGGTCGCTGAGGTTGCCCGAGCCGAGGGCAGCGGCGAAGCTGGGGTTGGGCCCGATGGCGCGGATGAGGACGGTCTTGGCGGTCTGGCCTTGGATGACGAAGCCGGGGATCAGGCTGCCATTGGCGCCGATGTAGCCGCGGGAGGACAGGTTGACGAGGCGCGGTGTGGCGGCGTTGTAGGGCGACGATGCGCCGACGTCGTAGAGTTCGGCGACAACGGAGCCGGTGGCGCCGGTGGTGTTGCTGACCACGACGGAGTAAACGTTGCCGGGGAAGTCGCCGAGGAGGGCGGAGTCCTTGCTGGTGTCACTGATGAAAGGGGATGCTCCGGTGGCGGCGAAGGCGTTCTTGAGCGCGGTGGTGCCGCCCCAGTTGTCGTTGCTGGCAACGGAGGCACCCGTGCTCTGGAGCACCAGGCCCAGCGTCGGATCGGCGATGGCGTCGGTGACGCCGTATTGGACAATGGAGGGCCCACCCGCGCGGGCGAGGAGAGAGGTGGTGCCGGAGGTGCCGCCGCCACCGGTGACGAAGCCCATGATGAGAACCTGGTTGCCGGTGCCGACAAATCCGCGCACGGAAAGGTTGATCAGGCGGCCGGGATTGGTCGGCGTGATCACGCTGAGCACGGCCGCGCTGCTGGTGACGGTGCCGCCACCGGAGCCGCTGACCGTCACAGTGTAGCTGCCGGCGTCGCCGGCCTGGGCGTTGGCAATGACCAGGCGGGCGGAGGTCGCGCCGATGAGGCCCGTGCCGTCCTTTTTCCACTGATACGTCAAACTGTTGCCCGTGGCCTGCACCTCGAGCACCGCGGTCGCCCCGACGGCCATGGTGTGGCCCGCGGGCTGCGCCGAGATCGTGGGCGGGACGGCGTTGACCGTGAGCACCGCGGCGGTGCTGGTGGCGGTGCCGGAGGTGTTGGTGGCGACGAGGGTGTAGCTTCCGGAATCGCCGGCCACCACGTTGTTCAAGGTGAGCGTGGCGCCGGTTGCGCCGCTGATGTTCACACCGCCCTTCTGCCACTGGAGCGTCGGCGCCGGCACACCGCTGGCCGCGGCCGTCAGCGTGACATTGACCCCGGCGACCACGGTCTGGCTCTGCGGCTGCGTGGTGATCGCGGGCGCGGCCGGGGTGGCGGAAACAGTGAGCATGGCGGCACTGCTGGTTGCGCTGCCGGCGGAGTTCGTCGCCACCACCGTGTAGCTGCCCGCGTCGCCAGTCTGGACATTGTTCAGGGTGAGCGTCGCGCTGGTCGCGCCGCTGACATTGGTCCCGTCTTTTTTCCACTGATAGGTCGGCGCCGGCGAGCCGGAGGCCGCGGCCGTGAAGGTGACGTTGGCCCCGGTGGCCACGCTCTGTGACTGCGGCTGCGTGGTGATCGCGGGCGCCGTGGCTCCCGAGGCGGCGACGTTCACGACGAAGGACAGCGTGGGCGTGCTGCCATACGACACCGTGTCGCCCGTGATCTGCATGGTGAAGGTGCCCGGCGTGGTGGGTGTGCCGGAGAGGAGGAGGTTTTGCCCGCTCTGGCCGGAAAAACTGAGCCCCGGGGGGACATTACCGCCGGTGGACCACGAATCCGGCGGGCTCTGGGTGCCCAGCGTGCCAAAGGCGACGGTGAGCGGCGTGCCGACGGTCGCACTGACCGGGGAGCTGGGGCTCGAGGTGACCTCCGTGGCGCCGGCGCGGGAGTTCAGCGCGCCGAGGGTGACGGCGGTGGCGAGGGTGGACTTGAGGACGTTGCCGAGTGGCGAGGAGAACACGAACTCCCCGGCGTCCACGATCACGCGGACGACCGGGCTGCGCTGCAGGAGGGTGAGCAGCGTGAGCGTGGGCAGGTTGATCCAGTGCAGCCGGCGTTGGAGGAAGGAGGGGAATTTCATGAGAGTGGATGCGGCCGCGGAGATCCGCGGCGCCGCACCTTCTCCAGTAGCCCCTCCCGCCCCCGCGGGGAAAGCGGGTGATGGTAACAGGTCCGTTACCTGCCCCGCCCGCTCAGAACCGCAGCGTGAGCTGCGCCGCGCCGATGTGCTCGTACTTCGCCGCCGCCCGGTCCTCGTGCTGGAGGCTGTATTGAAGTTTTAACTGCACGTGCGCGGTGAAGCGGTAGCCGGGGGCGAAATCAATCCGCCAGAGGTCCCGCCCCCAGCGCATGGGGCCCGCCACCGGGTCCGTCACCGTGGAGTGAAACTGCTGGTTCCAGCGCACCGCGCCGGAGAACTGCGGGGTGAACTTGTACTTCAGCTCCGTGTAGTAAGTCGTGGTCTT
>JAFEGO010000017.1 GCA_018239845.1 Verrucomicrobiota bacterium | reverse complement strand
GCAACGGCTGGAGTCGCGCCCGGGGCCCGTCACCCTCGTCATCGTGGCCCCGAGCCTCGGCGCGATCATCCGCTTCCTCGACTGGCAGCCGTGGCTCCTCGCCGGCGCTGCCGTAATCATTTTATCTATACTTTTCTGGCTGCCGCTGGTGCGCAGCATCACCCGCGCGCTCGGCCAGCTCACCGCCGCCACCGAGCGGATCGCGGAAGGCCGCTTCGACACGCGCGTGGCCGACACGCGCCAGGACGAGCTCGGCCACCTCGGCCAGGCCATCAACCGCATGGCCGCGCGGCTCGACACGCTGGTCTCGGGCCAGAAACGCTTTCTCGGCGACGCCGCGCACGAGCTCTGCTCGCCGCTGGCCCGCCTGCAGGTGGCGGTCGGCATCCTGGCCGAGCGCGACGACCCCGCGCTGCGCGAGGCCGTGGCCGACGTGCGCGAGGAGGTGCAGCAGATGTCCGCGCTGGTGAACGAGCTGCTCGCCTTCTCCAAGGCCGGGCTCCGCCCCCGCGAGGTCGAGCTGGTCCCGGTCGAACTCGCCCCGCTCATCGCCCGGGTGATCGAGCGCGAGAACGCCGGCCGCGTGGGCCTCAACCTCATGACCGGCCTCGTCGTGCTCGCCGAGCCCGCGCTGCTCGAGCGCGCCCTCGGCAACCTCCTGCGCAACGCCCTCCGCTACGGCGGCGACGGCCCGATCCACCTCGCCGCGCACACCGAGGGCGGCATGGCGGTGCTGTCCGTCTTCGACGAGGGTCCGGGGGTGCCGCCCGAGTCGCTTGCGCGGCTCGGCGAGCCCTTCTACCGGCCCGAGGCCGCGCGCACGCGCGAAGGCGGCGGCGCGGGCCTCGGCCGCGCCATCGTGCGCAGCGCCGTCGAGGCCTGCCAGGGCTTCCTCGTGCTGCGCAATCGCGCGCCCCACGGCTTCCTCGCCGAGATCCACCTGAAGCGCGCGCCGGCGGCCTGAGCTTTTCACGCCCTTAACAATTTCGCGCGGATCGCACACACGCGCTTAACAGCCGCGTGGTTTCATGTCCGGCGTAACCTCACAAAACATGAAAACACTGAAACTCCTCCTCTGCGCGCTGCCGCTCACCGCCGCGGCGCTCCTCGCCCAGCCCGCCGACCGCGACGGCCCGCCCGCCGGCGGCCAGCCCGGCAATGGCCAGCGCGGCCACCGTCCGCCGCCCTCGCCGCTCATGCTCGCGCTCGACACGAATCACGACGGCATCCTCTCCGCCGCGGAAATCGCCAACGCCCCGCAAGCGCTGCTCACCCTCGACAAGAACCACGACGGCCAGCTCACGCAGGACGAGCTGCGTCCCGCGCATCCGCCCGCCGGCGGCAAACCCGGCGAGGGCCCCGGCGAGATGCCGCCGCCCGAAGGAAAATGAGCGGGTAAGCAAGTAGGGCGGGTCAAAGACCCGCCCTACTTCGAGCCACGGCTCACGCCGTCTTGCTGGTGCCCTTGGCCGAGCGATACAGCCACGCCACGATCCCGGCGAACAGCACGAAGCCGATCACGATACCGGGCGTTTCAAATTTATCGCCGACCACCGCGAGCGGACTGTCGGTGCCTGCGACAGCGACAACGCCGGCGAACGCCACGCCGAAGAGGCTCTCGCCCACGATCAGGCCCGTCGCGGCCAGCACGCCCATGCGCTTGGCAAACTCGGGGCTGGCCTGGCGGTCGGCCCATTTTTCGTAGTAGTGGCCGAGCACGGCGCCGACCGGAATGAGCAGCGTGAGCGCCATCGGCAGGTAGATGCCCATGCCCACGCAGAGGGGCGGCAGACGCATCTTGCCTGTCGCACGCAGGACCTCGTCGAGGATGATCGTGCCGACGCCGAGCAACGCGCCCCAGCCGATCAGGTTCCACGCGATGTCGCCGCCGAGCACGCCCTTGGCGAGCGAGGAAATCAGCGCGGCCTGCGGCGCCGCGAGCGCATGCGCCCCCGCTCCCGGCGTGCCGACGAAGCCAAAGGCCTTGTTGAGCAGATCGAGCACCGGGGGGATCACCAGCGAGCCGAAGATCACGCCGAATACCAGCGCGAGCTGCTGGCGCCACGGCGTGGCGCCGACGAGCTGGCCGGTCTTCAGGTCCTGGAGGTTGTCGTTGGAAATCGTCGCGATGGAAAACACGATGGCCGTCGTGAAGAGCGCGTAGGCGACGAGGGCCTTCGTCTGCGCCGGGTCGCCGCCGTGGCCGTAGGCCAGCACGAGCAGCAGCGAGGCGCCGAGCACCGCGAGGATGCCCACACCCGAGACCGGGCTGTTGGATGCGCCGATCAGGCCCGCCATGTAGCCGCACACCGAGGCGATGATCAGGCCGACCACAACCACGTAGATCAGCGAGCCGAAGATCACCGGCCCGATGCCGCTCGCGATGGCCGTGCCCGAGCTGAAATACCAGAGCAGCCCCGCGATGGGCAGGAGCAGCGCCGCGGTGGTGCCCGCCACGACGCTGATCGGCAGGTCGCGCTCCGTCAGCGGCAGCTCGGTGCCGGCGGCGCGGGCCTTGGAGGCCGCCATCGAGGAGCGGATGCCCTTGGCAATCGGCCCGATGATGCGCAGCAGGCTCCACAGCGCCGCCACACCGATCGTGCCCGCGCCGATGAAGCGCACCTCGGAGCGGAAGGCGGTGTTGACCACGGCGGCGACATTGTCGCCGACCCCGTGCAGGTGCGTCAGCCACGGCACGAGTCCGGCCCACGCGATGAACATGCCGACCAGCATCGCGATGCCGACCGAGAGACCGACGAGATGGCCGACGCCGATCAGCGCGAGCGAGAGACTGGTGGAAACCGCCGTGGCGCCCGAGCCGATCCGGAAGGCATGCGCGACCTCGCCGGCCGCGAGCCGCATGGCCGCGAGCAGCGCGTAGCCCGCCGAGGCCAGCGAGCCGACGATGATCATGCGCAGGCCCTTCGCATTTTCCGCGCCGCCATCGGCCGACGCGGAGCCGACCTTCAGCACCTCGGCCGCCGCCACGCCCTCGGGGTACGGCAGGTCGGAGCCCGTCACGAGCGCGCGCCGCAGGGGCACGGAGAACATCACGCCAAGGATGCCGCCGATGGCGCACACCGCCACCGTCGTCCAATACGGAAAGCCCTGCCACCAGCCGACCATGATGAGGCCCGGCAGCACGAAGATGATCGCCGCCAGGGTGCCCGCCGCGGAGGCGATGGTCTGGACGATGTTATTCTCGAGGATGTTGGAGCCGCCGAGGAGCTTCAGCAGCGCCATCGATATGACGGCCGCCGGGATCGAGGTGGCGAAGGTCAGGCCGACCTTGAGGCCGAGGTAAACATTGGCCGCGGTGAACAGCAGCGTGATGACGCCGCCGAGGATGACGCTGCGAACCGTGAGCTCGCGCAGCGAGCCGGGGGAATTTTGCATGGCGCAGGCTGCCGGCTCCGGCCGCGCGCTTCAAGCCGGGAGGAGAACCGGGCGCAGACCGAAAAGGTAGGGACGCCTCTCCGAGGCGTCCGCCGGCTCTGTCCGCGGAAGGCGCGATACGGACGGCTCGGAGAGCCGTCCCTACCCTCGATCCACGTTCGCGCTATTTTACCGCCGCCGCGGGGCCAGCAGTTTCTCGCGCGCGACGAAGTACAGGAAGCCGCAGAGCGCGCCGAAGGGCACGAGTGAGAGCAGGTCGGCGTTGGCCCCGCCGAAGAAGGGATTGTGCGCGCCGGACCAGGTTTCCACCGCCTCGTTGAAGTCCACCGTCAGGCCCTGCACGATCGCGATGACGATGCCGGCGATGGCGCCGCCCGCGATGTAGCCGGAGGCGAGGAGCACGCCGGGGCTCTTATCGCTCTCAGCCTCGAACTCCTGCTTGTTGAGCGCCGCGTACTCGGGCTTTTGCCGGAGCTTGCGGTCCACCAGCCAGCGGATGACGCCGCCGACCAAGATGGGCGTCGTCGAGGAGAGCGGCAGATACACGCCCACCGCGAAGGCGAGCGCGGGCACGAAAGACATCTGGAGCGTCACCGTGATCATCACACCGAGGATGACGAGGGCCCAGGGCAGCTTGTGGTTGAGGATGCCCTCGATGATATAGGAGACGAGCACGGCCTTGGGCGCCGAGAATTTCTGCACGCTTGTGCCGTCGGGGCGCTTTGTATGTGTGCCGTTGATACCCGGGTCGGCGAACCACACGGCGTCGCCCTGGGCGTTGACAAGGTACTTGCCCTGGGGCGTGCCCACATCGTCGGTCTTGTACCAGGAATAGTAGGTGGCGCCGTCGTCCTTCGCCTGCGGGCCCTGGAGTTTTTCCTGTTTGGACAACTGCCCGGCGTCCACATGCAGGCCGGCAGGGGCGATCTCCTTGATGGGCACGTATACGGTGCCGCCGTTGTTGAGCACGAGGAGGATCGGCCCGAGGATCACCGCCGAGCACAGCGCGCCCGCGAGGATCGACCATTGCTGGAGCTTGGGCGTCGCACCCAGGAGGAAGCCGGTCTTGAGGTCCTGCGACGTCGTGCCGCCGTTGGCCGCCGCGATGCAGACGATCGCGCCGACCGAAAGCGCCGTCACATAGTAGGCGCTGCCCACCCAGCCGACCACGAGGAAGATGAGGCACGTGAACAACAGCGTCGCCACCGTCATGCCCGAGGTCGGGTTGGAGGTGGAGCCGATTTCGCCGGTGAGCCGTGACGACACCGCCACAAAGATAAACCCAAAGACCAAGATCAGCAGCGCGCCCAGGAAGTTCATGTGCAGCGCCTGCTGCGCGAGCATGATGGCCGCGAGCAGCACGATCACGCCGATGGCCACGAATTTCATCGAAAGATCGCGATCCGTGCGCGGCACCGCGCCATCTGCACCATCCGCCGCGGTGGTTTTGCCGCCACCTTTCACATCTTGGAAACTCGCCTTCAGACTGCGCCAGATCGCCGGCATCGCCTCAGCCAGACTGATGAGACCGCCCGCCGCCACCGCGCCCGCACCGATATAAAGAATGTAATCCCGACGCACATCATCCGGCGCCATGTCTGCAATCAACATATGGCTCGGAGCCAGCGGCGTCGGCAGGCCGTCGCCGAAATATTTGATCAGCGGAATGAGCAGCCAGTACGACAGCGCGCCACCCGCGCACATGATGCCCGCGATGTAGGGGCCGATGATGTAGCCAACGCCCAGCAGCTCAGGCGAGATCTCCCCGCTGACCGAGCCGCCCTTGAACGGCGCGCCAAACACGCGCTCGGGCACGTCCTTCCAGCCCTTGAAAGCCACGTTGATGGTCTTATAGAGCAGGCCGATGCCGAAGCCGGTGAAAATCTGTTTCGCGCCCGGCGACTTGCCGAGCCCCGCCGCCTCCGCCGCCGCCATCTCGGCCTTGGCCGAGGGCGAAGCCGCCGCGCGATCATCAGCGCTGGCGCCGGCCTTCAACACCGCCGCGCACGCCGTGCCCTCGGGGAATTTTAAAATACCGTGATCCTCGACGATATGCGTCCGCCGCAGCGGCACCATCATCAGGATGCCCAGGAGTCCGCCCAGCACCGCCACGAGCAGCACGCGCGTCAGCTCGAGATCGAAGCCGAGGATCAAGATCGCGGGCATCGTGATGCCCACGCCAAACGCGATCGACTCGCCGGCCGAGCCCGCCGTCTGCGTGATGTTGTGCTCGAGGATGCTGGCGTCGCGCCCACCGGCCTTCGACCACGCGCGGAACAGCGCGAGCGAGATCACCGCGACGGGGATCGACGCGCTCACGGTCAGGCCGACCTTGAGTACAAGATAGAGCGAGGAAGCGCCAAACACCATGCCGAGCACAGCGCCGGTGAGCACGGCCCGGAGGGTAAACTCAGTCAGCTTGGTGGACGCGGGGATGAACGGCTCGAACTTGGGCGAAGACGGGGAGGCCATGCGTGCGGCGAGTATTTATGACATTCCCCCTGCGGCACAACCGGGAATGTGCCCGCCGCTTGCTTGACCCGCCGCGCAGGCCTTGGCCAAATGCTCCCCCTCATGCAGTCCTCCGTGCGCGTAGAGAACCCCGACATCATCCTCGTTGGCAGCGGCGTCATGTCCGCCAACCTTGGCGCCCTCCTCAAGCGCCTCGACCCCAGCCTGCGCATCCAGGTTTATGAGGTCACCGACGAGCTCGCCCAGGAGGCCTCGCACGGCTGGAACAACGCCGGCACCGGCCACGCCGGCATCTGCGAGCTCAGCTACACGCCCACGCAGGCCGCCGATGGCACCGTCGACGTGTCCAACGCCATCAAGATCTTCGAGCAGTTCGAACGCTCCCGGCAGTTCTGGGCCTACGCCGTCGCCGAGGGCATGGTCGAAAAACCCAAGGAGTTCATCAACCCCGTGCAGCACCTGAGCTTCGTGCACGGCGCCAAGTGGGTGGACTACCTCCGCGCCCGCCACCAGGGCATGGCCGCGCACCACTTCTTCGCCGACATGGAGTTCTCCACCGACCGCGCGAAGATCGGCGCGTGGGCCCCGCTGCTCACCGCCGGCCGCGAGGAAGTACCGATCGCCGCGACCAAGATGGATACCGGCACCGATGTGAATTTCGGCGAGATCTCCCGCAAGCTCCTCCGCTGGCTCGGCGCGCAACCCGGCTGCGGCATCGCCACCGGCCACCGCGTCGTCGACCTTGATCAGACCGCCACCGGCTGGGACGTCTCCGTGCGCGAGCTCGCCACGGGCAACCTTCACCGCACGAGCGCCAAGTTTGTCTTCGTCGGCGCGGGCGGCGGCAGCCTCAAGCTCCTCCAGAAGTCCGGCATCCCCGCCAGCAAGGGCCTCGGCGGCTTCCCCATCGGCGGCCAGTGGCTCGTCTGCGACAATCCCGCCATCGTCGCGCAGCACCAGGCCAAGGTGTACGGCCAGCCCCTCGACGCCGCGCCGACCATGGCCGTGCCGCACCTCGACACGCGCATCCTCGACGGCAAGAAGACGCTCCTCTTCGGCCCCTTCGCCGCGTGGACCACGAAGTTCCTCCACAAGAAGGGCAGCGTCCTCGACCTCCCCGGCTCCATCAAGCCGCACAACCTCGTCACGCTCCTGAAGATCGGCGCGAGCAACCTCCCGCTCGTGCGCTACCTCGTGCAGCAGGGCACGCAGAGCATGGCCACCCGCATGGAGGTGCTCCGCATCTTCTATCCCTCCGCGCAGCAGTCCGACTGGAAGCTCATCGACGCCGGCATCCGGGTGCAGGCGATCAAGAAGACCGACGGCCAGGCAGGCATCGTCCACTACGGCACCGAGGTCATCACCAACGACGAGCGCACCATCTCCGCCCTCCTCGGCGCGTCGCCCGGCGCCTCGGTCTCCGTGCACATCGTACTCGAGGTGATCCAAAAATGTTTCCCGCAGCTGCTCTCCACCCCGGAGGGCAAAGCCCGTATGAAGGCGATGATCCCCACCTACGACGTGGACATCAAGAAGCCCGAAAACGCCGCCTTCTACCGCACCCAGGCCGCCCGCGCCTCCACTCTGCTCCAGCTCAGCTGATTTTTTGCCCACGGAACACACGGAAGACACGGAAAACGCCCCCTCCGAATTCCGTGTCTTTCGTGTGTTCCGTGGGCCCCACCCTCTTCTAAACTTCCCATGCCCTCCCCCAAAGCGATCCATCTCGCCGCCGTCGATCTCGGCGCCACCAGCGGCCGCGTCATCCTCGGCACTTGGTCGAAAAACAAGCTCCGTCTGAAGGAAGTCCACCGCTTTCCCAACCAGTACCGCGAGCTGGGCGCCAACACGTATTGGGAAGTGGGTACACTCTGGCACGAGGTGCAGACAGGCCTCCGCGCCGCCGCCGCAGCCCTCCCCCGCGGCGCCAAGCTCGCCGCTGTCGGCGTCGATACCTGGGGCTGCGATCACGTCCTCCTCAACGACGCGGGCCGCCTCGTCTTCCCCGCGCACGCCTACCGCGACAACCGCACGCAGGCGGGCCTGAAGCGCCTGGGCAATACCCGCGCCGCGCTCGAGCGCGTGTACGCCGCCACCGGCATCCCCAACGCCTTCTACAACTCCTCCCTCCAGCTCGAGGAGACGGTCGCCAGCTGCCCCGCCGTCACCGACCTCGCCACGCGCTGCCTCTTCCTCCCCGACTACATCAATTACCTGCTCTGCGGCCGGATGGAAAACGAGCTCACCGTCGCGAGCACCTCGCAGCTCCTCGACGTACACTCGACCGACTGGTCGGCCGCTGCCCTCAAGCACTTCCGCATCCCGGCGCAGTGGTTTTCCAAGCCCGTCCTCCCCGGCACCAAGCTGGGCAAGGTCACGAGTCTCCCCGAGCTCGCCGGCGCGCAGGTCATCGTCGTGCCGAGCCACGACACTGCTTCGGCCTACGACGCCATGCCCGCCGCGCCCGAGGGCGGCGACCTCTTCCTCAGCTCCGGCACCTGGTCGCTGGTCGGCTTTGAAAACGACGCGCCGCTCCTCAGCGCCGAGGCCCTCGCCGCCCGCGTCGCCAACGAGCGCACCGGCAACGGCCGCTACCGCCCGCTCACCAACGTCGTCGGCCTCTTCCTCCTCGAGCAGACGATGAACGACTTCAAGGAGCGCCCCAAGACCCCGCGCGACTGGGACGCCCTGATCGCCGCCGCCGAAAAACTCCCCGCGCCCGCCGCACTGCTCGATCCCGCCGACCCCGCCTTCACCGCGCCCAAGTCGATGAAGGCCGCGATCGACGCCCACCTGAAGCGCAAGGGCGCCGCCGCCCCGAAGAATCTCGCCGGCTACATGCGCCTCATCTGCGCCTCGCTCGGCCAGGGCCACGCCAACGCCGCCGCCGTCTTCGAGCGGATGACCGGCAAAAAGTTCAAGCGCGTCCTCATGGTCGGCGGCGGCTCCAAGAACCGTCTGCTCTGCCAGGCTACCGCCGACGCCGCGAAGATCCCGGTCATCTCGTTCAGCCTCGAAGGCACCGCGGTCGGCAACATGGCCCGCCAGCTCATCGCGCTCCGCGCGGTGAAGGACCTCGCCACCTTCCGCCGCCACCTCAGCGCCGACCTCGACCAAAAGACCTACACCCCGCGCATCTGAGCGCGCCCGTTGGTTTACCGCAGGAGCGGGTTTAGCCCGCGACGAGCCGCTCAGTTCCGCCTAAACTCCCTCCATGGATACCGCCGCCGTCATCGCCACCTTCCTCGTCGCCCTGCTGCACCTCTGGTTCCTCGTGCTGGAGATGTTTCTGTGGGCCAAGCCCTACGGCCGGCGCGTCTTCGGCCTGACCGAAGAGTTCGCCAAGAGCTCGCGCTCGCTCGCGGCGAACCAAGGCCTCTACAACGGCTTTCTCGCCGCCGGCCTCCTCTGGAGCCTCTCAATCGACGACGAATACGGCGCGGACATCACGACCTTCTTCCTCGGCTGCGTGATCGTCGCCGGCATCTTCGGCGGCCTCACTGCCAAGCGCAAAATCCTCCTCGTCCAAGCCCTCCCCGGCGCCATCGCCCTCGTCCTCGTGTGGCTGGCGAATTACTCCTGAAATACGCTAGCCTTTTCACAGGCAGGCCTGAATCACGCGCAAGGTTCAGTTTTTCTCTATTCCAGCGAAAAGAGATAAACGACCCCGCAAAGAATGCTGAAAATAACGAGGAAACTCAGCAGTCCCACGCCAACCACCATCCACCAGGAGCCCTTGGCCATTCCACCCGCCTCACATCGCGCAATTGCCGGCGTCTGCAGATATTTCGCGATCTGCTCCAAGCCGAGCGCGATGCCGAGTGGCAAAATAATACGTGGCGTCCGATCCGGAAGTACGAATGAAAGTGCGATCAGCGCTCCTGTGCTCACGATACCCCAGATGAGACTGGCCCGTGCCTTCCCCCGTTCCTCAGCTGCGCAATAAGTGCGCGACATCAACCAACATCCCGCGAGCGGCGCACCGAGAAAGCAAGCAAGCGAGACCTGCCGAGGAGTATAATATCGCGCCGACCTATTCATGATCGCGTTCCCCACTGCGAGCCTACTTCCGCGCCGCGTCCGCGGCTTTCACCTGCGCGGAGAGGTCGCGGATCAGGGTGCGCAGTTCGCGGCCGGCTTTGATGCCGATGTAGACCACGAGGAAGGCGTACCAGACGATCGAGGCGAAGAGCATCACGGCCCAGAAGATAATGAACGGGTCTTTCATGGTCGGAGGGTTAGGGTTAGGCGGGGTTGGCCGCGGGCGCGGCGGTTTTGGCAGGCGCGGTCGTGAGCAGCGAGCCGAGGATCATGCCGAGGAAGGCGAGGCCGAAGGAGGCGGCGCCGGCGATCTCGGGCGCGATCTGCTGCTCCTTCGTCACGCAGGCGTTGACCACGAGGAAGGTCAGCGGGCCGACCGCGCCGAGGATGAGCGCGGCGTAAGCGCCGTAGCAGTTGGCGCGCGGCCAGTAGAGACCCGCCACGAGCAGGGTGAAGACGCTCGCGAGGTAGATGTTGCCCGTCACCGCGAGGTAGTCCCAGGCGTTGCCCGGCATCTTGTACCACAGGCCGTAGAAGAGCAGGAAGATCGCGATGCCGAAGAGAATTACGCGCGTCAGCAGGAGCTGGCCTTTTTTCGAGAGCGGCTTCTTCAGGCAGGGCATGATGATGTCGTTGTAGATCACGGTCGCCCACGTGAGCATGTAGCCGCTGATCGTCGTCATCTCGGCCGCGATCATCGCCGCCACCACGAGCCCGAGCAGACCCACCGGCAGCAGCCGGCCGAGGAAGTGCGGCATCGCCGTCGAGGAGTTGAGGTCCGCCGGCAGGCCGCCGTGCTGCGAGAACCACACAAACGCCGCCACGCCCCAGAGGCCCGGCAGAAGGAACCGCCCGACAAAGTAAAACGAGGTGCGCCGGTACATGCGCTTGGCCGTGGCCGAGTCCTTGGTCGCGAGCACGCGCGTGATCGTGGTCTGCCACGTCGTCACGACCGCGATCTGGAAGATCACCTGCCACACGATGTAGCCCCAGCCGAAGCTCGACGGGTGAAAGGGGTTGAAGGGGTCCGCCGCGAGCTTCGTCGGGCCCGTGCCGGCCCAGGCGGCCTGCAGCGTGCCGATGATGTCGCCCCAGCCGGTTTTCCAAATCACGAGGACCGACGTCACCACGATGCCGAGGCCCATCACGATAAACTGCAGGTAATCGGTCACCAGCACCGACAGCATGCCGCCAAAGACCGTGTAGAGCACGAGCAGCCCGAGTAAAATCGTCATCACCGGCTCGAGCCAGCTCGGCGGCATGCCCGTCGCGTACACGAAGAAGTCGCCGCCGAGCCGCAGGAAGATACCCATGTTAAGCAGACCGCCGAGCGCCACGAATACGCCGGCGAGCCAGCGCACGCGCTTGCTGAAACGTTTTTCAAACAGCTCCGGGATCGTGAGCACGCCCGCATTGCGCAGCGGCTGGATGACGAAGCCCGTGTAGCCGACGAGGAGAAATGCCGCGGCCATGATCACGCCGATGGTCGCGCCCGCGAAGCCCTTTTCGTAGCCGAGTTGCGCGGTGTACATGACGGTCACGAGGCCGAACTCCGTCGCGGCGAGGGAGGCGATGGCGAGGTTGGTGTGCACCTCGCGGCCGGCGATGGTGAAGTCCTCGACGTCGCGCAGGTAGCGCCGCATCCAGAGGCCGGCGGCCATGCAGGCGAAGACATAGACCGCGATAATAATCCAGTCGAGCAGGGTAAGCGTCATTGGGGGTAAGCGGGAAGCAGCCGCCCTGCCAACCTGCCCGCCACCTCCCGGAAACGAAAGCGCAAAGTGGAGGACGACACCCGGCTTGGATTAGCGCAGGAGTCCCGCCTGCCATCGCATGTTGCAGGCGGGACGCCTGCGCTACTACTTCCGCTCGGTGGTCGGCGGCACGCCGTAGGCCTTGCGGTAGTCGCGGGAGAACTCATGCACGCGCGCGTAGCCCACGCGCAGGGCGATCTCGGTCATGTTGAGGTCGGAGTGGAGCACGAGGCCGCGCGCAAGGCTCAGGCGGATTTGTTTCAGCCGCTTCATCGGCGGCTGACCCACGGTCTCCACGCACGCGCGCGCCACGGTGTTGGCACTGCGGCCAAACTCCGCGCAAAGTTCACCCAGCGTCACCGCCCGGTCGATGTGCTGCCGGGCCCACGCCTCGATCTCCCACCAGAGCTTCCCTGCCGGCGAACCCGCCGGGCCGCCGGGGTGCGCGCCGATCTCCGCCAACAGCCCGAGTAGGTGCGACTGGCAGCGCCACGCGCGTTCGCCCGACTCCGCTTCGCGCCACGCCGCGTGCAGCGCGGCGAAGCGCTCCTGCAGGCCCGGCGCGCCTGGCCGCAGCCGGTGCTCGAAATCCGGCGGCGCGAGCCCCGGCGCGGAAAAATTTACCGAGTAATAGATCCAAGGCGCCTGCAGCACGCACCCCTCAACCCATTCGTCCTCGTGGTACCACACCACGCAGCCGGGGCTGAGCCGCTGTCGGCGGCCGTTGCAGGTCTGGTCGACCTCTCCCGCCACGACGAGATGGATCAGATGCCCGGGCAGAGACGTGGCGGTGAACTTGAAGTTATCTTTCGCCCGCGTGTAGCGCTCCACGAGCCGGATGCTTTCCACGGGCGAGGGACCGACGGCGACAGGACTGGGCATGGCGAAAATTGCTAAAGAATCCTTGGCCGTAGCTAAAGACCAAACCGCCGGTTTATGCTAACCTGTCGCCACGTTACCCATGAAAAACTCCGTCCCCGCCGATCTCGCCGCCCGCTACGAACGCGATGGTTTCGTTATCATCCCCGACCTCATCACCGCCGAGGAATGCGACAAGCTGAAGTCGGAGGCGCGCAATGTCCTCTCCAACAAGGGCCGTCCCGGCGCCTCCGTGCACCTCTTCGTCGCCCTGGAAAACCCCTACTTCCGCGCCCTCTCCGAAGACCCGCGCGTGGTCGGCCCGCTCACAAAGCTCATGCCGCACGGCGTGCAGTTCCTCAACGACAAGCTCGTCTACAAGTCCGCCGACAAGACCTTCCCCACGCCGTGGCACATCGACTGTTTCTACTGGCGTAACACGCGCCCGAAGCTCTCCGTCTGGCTCCCGCTCGACGACGCCACTGCGGCCAACGGCACGCTCACCGTCATCCCCGGCAGCCACAAGAAGGACTGGAAGATGGTGAAGAAGGGCCTCGCGAACGGCGAATTCCACGACGAGGTCGGCAACGCCGACTGGCGCGAGGGCGACATCGTGACCTGCGCGATCAAGCGCGGCACCGGCATCTTTTTCTCCGACCGCCTCGTCCACGGCTCGACGCCCAACACCGCCGGCCAGGACCGCTACGCGATCATCGGCACCTACCAGGCCCCGGCGGCCGACGAGCCCTTCGACCTCGATTTCCCCGCCCGCAAGGTTCTGGTCCCCGCGGCGTAAATAGCCGGACGCCGCTCGACGGCGTCCCTCGAGTAGCGCAGGCGTCCTCGCCTGCCATCGCATCCTTGCAGGCGGGACGCCTGCGCTACGTTCCATCAATCCGGGCGTCGGCCGGCCACGCTCCTCAATCGAGCGCCGCGCCGAGTTCGATAAAATCCTTAAACACCCGGTCCGCCTTCGCCGCGGTCAGCTCGGCGGCGTTGTGGGTGCCGGTCGTCACGCACCAGCCGGGAAAGCCGGCGCGTTTCGCTGTCTCCACGTCGAAGGGCGAGTCACCGACCAGCACGGTGCCGGTGGCGGTCACTCCGAGTTTCGTCAGCGCGTAATTCGTGAATTCGATATTGGGCTTCAGCCACGGCGTATCGGTGGCGCCGAAGTTGCCGTCGAGCAGCGGGGTCAGGCCGAGGTGGTCGCAGATGCGGCGCGAGGAGGGGCCGTGCTTGTTGGTGAGGACGGCGAGTTTCGCGCCCTCGGCGCGGAGGCGGGTGAGCAGCTCGCGCACGCCGGGCAGGAGCACCACGTCGTCGAGCATCGTCGCGTGCCAGTAGGGCCAGTAGATCTCCAGCGCCTCGGCCACGCGCTCCGGGCCCGCGAGCATCCCGATGGCGCGCTCGAGGCCGCCGCCCACGGCGTTGCGCACCTCTTCCGCCGTCGGCGCCGGCAGGCCTAGTTTGCCGAGCGTATAGGTGTGCGCGCGGCGGATCGCCGCAAAGTGGTCGATCAGCGTGCCGTCGAGGTCGAAGAGGTAGGTGGAAAATCGGGTCATCGGTCCGCGCGCCTTTGGCGGACACGCAGGGTTAAAACCAGCCAGTCCGGCCCCCGGACTTCAACGCCGGACTATTACCCGGTCTGCATTTTCAGCATTCTGTCATTCTGTCCTCACCTACGCATTCCTACGCACGCGACCTTTTGTCCGCCCAGCAGTTCCCTGCCGGCGCCGTCTTTCCGGCGGAAATTTGGTTTGGCGGCGGGGCTCATCGCGGGTGGAGTGGACTCCATGCCCGCCCGTCCCGAGTTCAACGCCGCCCGCGCCGACGCGCAGCCTGAGGGCGACTTGCTCAACGTGGCGCTCAGCGGCGACTGGAAGATGACCCGGCCCCGCCCTGCGTGGCAGACGGTCCTGGGCTCCCGCAATCCCGAGCGCATCCGCCTTAGCGTGGATGATGTCGGCCAGTGGGACAGCTCGCTTCTCCTCTTCCTCTTCGACGCCCAGCAGTGGTGCCGCGTCACCGGCGCGTATTGCGACACGGATGCGCTGCCCGAGAAGCTCCGTACGCTGCTGGCGCAGATCGCCACCTCGCACGAGACGAGCGTGCCTTTCGACCGCTCGGAAAACTTCTTCATCGCCGTCGGCATGGCGACCCAGGACGCCTTGGAAAAGATCCGCGTGATGTTCCAGTTTGTGGGCGACTGCGTGATCGGCGCGTGGCGGCTGGTGAAGAAGCCGAAGAAATTCCGCTGGACCGACTGCCTGCAGGAAATGCAGCAGTGCGGCGCGATGGCCCTGCCGATCGTGAGCCTCGTCAGCTTCCTCGTCGGCGTCACCCTCGCCTACACCGGCGCCCTCGTGCTGCGCCAATACGGCGGCGACATCTATGTGGCCGATTTGATCGGCCTCGCCATGGTGCGCGAGATGGGCGCAGTGATGACCGGCGTCGTCCTCGCCGGCCGCACCGGCGCGGCGTTTGCCGCGACCCTCGGCAACATGAAGGCCAACGAGGAGATCGACGCCCTCGAGACCCTCGGCATCTCGCCCGTGAGCTTCCTCGTGCTGCCGCGGCTGCTCGCCCTCGGCGTGATGCTGCCCCTCCTCGCCCTCTACTCCAACGCCCTCGGCATCCTCGGCGGCATGGCCGTGTCGTACGGCATCCTCTCCATCTCGCCGCCGGCTTACTGGGTCGAGACGATCTCGGCCATCACCCTCACCGACGTCCTCGCCGGTGTGATCAAGGCCGTGATGTTCGGCCTCCTCGTCGGCCTCGCCGGCTGCCTGCGCGGCCTCCAGGCCGAGCGGAGCGCATCGGGCGTCGGCCAGGCGGCCACCTCGGCGGTCGTCACGGCGATTTTGCTCATCATCATCGCCGACGCGATCTTCGCGGTGGCCTTCAATATCCTGGGGATCTGACGCATGCCTGTCTCCGATTCCACCTTCGCCATCCAAGCCACCGGACTCGAGTGCGGCTACGAGAACAAGGTCGTGCTGAAGAACCTCACCTTCTCCGTCGGACGCGGCGAGGTGTTCTTCATCATCGGCGGCTCGGGCTGCGGCAAGAGCACCCTCCTGCGCAACCTCATCGGCATCCAGACGCCCATGGCCGGCACGGTGGAGTTCTTCGGCCAACCCTTCACCGACCGCGATCCCGCGGCGCGGCGCGAGCTGCTCAAGACCTTCGGCGTCCTGTACCAGGGCGGCGCTCTCTGGAGTTCGCTTACGCTGCGTCAGAATGTCTCCCTGCCCCTCGAGGAATACACGCCGCTCAGCCGCCGCGAGATCGAGGAAATCGCCACGCTCAAGCTCGCGCAGGTCGGCCTCACGGGCTTCGAGGACTACTATCCCTCCGAGATCAGCGGCGGCATGAAGAAGCGCGCCGGCCTCGCCCGCGCTCTTGCGCTCGACCCCGCCATCGTCTTCCTCGACGAGCCCTCGGCCGGCCTCGATCCCATCACGTCGCGCCGACTCGACGACCTCGTGCTCCAGATCCGCGACATGTTCGGCACTACCATTGTCGTCGTCTCGCACGAACTCGCCTCGATCTTCGGCATCGCCGACCGCCTCATCATGCTCGACCGCGCCGAGAAGGGCATCATCGCCGAGGGGAAGCCCCGCGAGCTCGCCCAGTCCAGCCGCGATCCGCGTGTCACCGAGTTTCTCCATCGCGGCGACCTCCCGCCTCCGCCCAAGTAAGCCCCGCCCGCGATTAAGCCTGTCCATTTTTCTCCATCCCTCCTAAATCCCTCCCACCGTGAAAACCAAGGTCAGTCCCGCCATCGTCGGCGCGTTTGTGCTCGGAGCCTTCGGCCTCGGCATCATCGCGCTGCTGGCCTTCGGCGGCATCAGCTTCTTCTCCAAGCCCCAGCGCTTCGTCGTTTACTTTGATGAGTCCATCCACGGACTCGACCTCGGCTCCCCGGTCAAGCTCCGCGGCGTGCGCGTCGGCCGTGTCGTCGATCTCACCATCACCTACGACGAAAAGAAAAACGCCTCCGTCGTCGCCGTCGTCTGCGAGCTGAGCAAGAACAAGCTCACCGACCCGAAGGGTGCGATCATCAACGTCGACAGCCGCGACGAGCTCCAGAAGCTCGTCGACCACGGCCTCCGCGCGCAGCTCGGCGTGCTCGGCCTCGCCACCGGCCTGCTCTTCGTCGAGCTCGACTTCCTCAGTCCGCAGGAAAACCCCAACCCGCACCTGAGCGACCCGCGCTACCTCGTCGTGCCCTCCGTCTCGTCGTCGCTGGCGGAGTTCCAGGCCCGCGCCACCGACCTGATGGCCAAGATCAACAAGATCGACTTCGAGGGTCTCTCCAATGAGCTGAAAGGCCTGCTCGTCGACACCCGGAGGCAGCTCAACAGCCTCGATCTCAAGCCCCTCATCACCCAGTGGACCAAGACCGGCGCGCAGGTCGAGGCGCTCGCCGCCTCGCCCGAGATCAAGCAGACGATGACCAACTTCAACGCCGCGATCGTCGACCTCCGCACCACCCTCGCGCACGTGGACCAGCAGGTCGGCCCCGCCGGCACCGAGCTCACCGCCACGCTCGCGCAGGCGCGCAAGACGCTCGAGTCCTTCAACACCACGTCCGAGGCCGCGCGCCGCTTCATCGCCGCGCAGGGCACCGTCGGCGACGACCTCAACCGCACCCTCACCCAGCTCAGCGAAGCCGCCGGCGCCGTGCAGCGCCTCGCCGACTTCCTCGAGCGCAACCCGCAGGCCCTGCTCACCGGCAAGAAACGCCCGCAATGACGATGAACTCCCCCGCCCGCTCCCCGCGCCGCCTCCTCTCCGCCTTCCTCGCCGCCGGCCTCCTTGCCTGGGTCGCCGGCTGCAACCTCATCCCGCCCCCGCAGGCCGACCCCACGCACTACTACGTGCTCAACGGCCCCTCGCTCACCGAAGCCGGCTCGCCCGGCGGCAAGCTCCGTCTCGGCCTCCGCCCGCTCGAACTCGCGCCCTACCTCCGCAAGGGCGCCATCGTCGTGCGCCTTGGCAGCAACGAACTCCTCTACAAGGACGAGGCCCGCTGGGGCGAGCCGCTCGAGGCCGGCATCAGCCGCACCCTCCGCGCGCAGCTCCTCACCCAGCCCGCCGTCGCGCGCGTGTACACGCCGCCCTACCCCATCGACCAGGACCGCGACTACGACATCGCGGTGACCATCCTCCGTTGCGAAGGCGCGACCGACAATGCGGGCCACAGCACCGCGAAATTCTCCGCGCAGATCGAGATCACGAGCGTTAAAAATCCCGGCCTCGTCGTCGCCCGCCGCATCTTCAACGCCCCCGACGCCGCGTGGGACGGCCACAACTACAGCGCCCTCGCCGAATCCCTCAGCGCCGCCATCGCTGCCCTCAGCGCCGAGACCGTCGCCGCCCTGCCGGACACCCCATAAAACAAAAAAACGGCCGGGCATGTCGCCCGGCCGTTTTTGCTTTCGGATTTTATTCGTAGCGGCGCTTAGCCCTTCAGCGCCTTGCCGATCCGCTCGAGCGCCTGCTCGACGTTGGCGCGCGAGTTGAAGGCGCTGATGCGCACGTGGCCTTCGCCGCACTTGCCAAAGCCCGCGCCCGGCGTGCAGACGACCTGCGCGTTGTTGAGCAGCAGGTCGAAGAACTCCCAGGAGTCGCGGCCGGTGTTGATCCAGAGATACGGGGCGTTGTCGCCGCCGATGCAGCTGAAGCCCCAACTCTTCACGGCCTCGCGGATGAGCTTCGCGTTGCCGAGGTAGAAGTTGATCAGATCCGTGGTCTGCTTCTTACCGGCCTCGGTGAAGATCGCGGCCGCGGCCTTCTGGATCGGGTAGGCCACGCCGTTGAACTTCGTCGTGTGGCGGCGGTTCCAGAGGGCGTGCAGCGAGTGCTGATTGCCCGCGGCGTCGTAGGCCATGAGCGACTTCGGCACCACGGTGTACGCGCAGCGCGTGCCGGTGAAGCCCGCGGTCTTGGAGAAGCTGCGGAACTCGATCGCGACTTCGCGCGCACCCTCGATCTCGTAAATGCTGTGCGGGATCTGCGGGTCGCGGATATAGGCCTCGTACGCGGAGTCGAAGAGGATCACGGCCTTGTTGGCCTTCGCGTAGGCGACCCACGCGGTGAGCTGCGCGCGCGTGGCGACGGCGCCGGTCGGGTTGTTGGGGAAGCAGAGGTAGATCAGGTCGGTCGCGACCGAGGGGATCGCGGGCACGTAGCCGTTGGCCGGCGTGCTATCGAGATAGGTCACGCCCGCGTAACGGCCGTCGATGTTCAGGCCGGTGCGGCCTGCCATGACGTTCGTGTCGACGTACACCGGATAAACGGGATCAGGGATCGCGAGGCGCACGTCCTGCGCGAAGATTTCCTGGATGTTGCCGCAGTCGCACTTCGAGCCGTCGGAGATGAATATCTCGTCGGCGTCGATCTTGCAGCCGCGCGCCGCGTAGTCGTGCTGCTGCACGGCCTCGCGGAGGAAGGCGTAGCCCTGCTCGGGGCCGTAGCCCTTGAACGTCGCGCGGTTCGCCATCTCGTCGGTCGCGGCGTGCATCGCCTCGATGCAGACCGGCGGGAGCGGCTCGGTGACGTCGCCGATGCCGAGGCGGATGACCGGCTTCGACGGATTGGCGGCGACGTAGGCGCTCACGCGCTTGGCGATGTCGCTGAAGAGGGACGAGGCCTTGAGCTTCGTGTAATTTTCGTTGATGCGGATCATGGTGAGACGGGGTGCGTGCTGATGAAAAATCGCCCGGCAGGCCGGGCAAAAACTTGAACAAACCCATCGCGGCGGGTTAGTTCAAGCCCGACGTTGCCGAAACCCCGTCAGCCCCCTCATGCAAAAATTCACCACGGTGCAGGAAATGCGGTCGCACGCCGCGGAACTTAAAGCCTTCGGCCGGACCATCGCCCTCGTCGCCACGCAGGGCGCCCTGCACGCCGGACAGGAGGCCCTGATCCGCGCCGCCGCCGATGCCGGCCACGCCGTGATCGTCTCCATCTTCGTCAACCCTCTCCAGTTCGGCCCCAACGAGGTCATCGCCAACTACCCGCGCAGCTTCGACGCCGACCTCGCGCTCTGCGAAACCTGCGGCGCGCACGCGGTCTTCGCCCCCAGTGTCGAGGAGATGTATCCCCGCGGCTACTCGACCTATGTGATCGAGGAAGCCATGGCCAAGCCGCTCGACGGCTTGTCGCGCCCGACGCATTTCCGCGGCGTGACCACGCTGATGGCGAACCTCTTCAATCTCATCCGCCCCGACTGCACCTACTTCGGCCAGAAATCCGCGCAGCGCGCCGCCGTCGTCCGCAAGATGACCGCCGACCTTCACTTCGGCGTCGATATCGTGGTCGTTCCCACCGTGCGCGAACCCGACGGCCTCGCCGCCGGTGTGCGCAACCGGGATTTCACCGCCAGTCAGCGCAACGAGGCCCTCGCCCTGCACAAGGCCCTGAAGCGCGCCAAGGAGATGTCGGACAGCGGCGTGAAAAGCCCCGACCGCCTGATCGCCGAGGCCACGCACATCATGAGCCAGCACCGCCGCGTCCGCATAATCTACGTCTCCATCGTGGACAGCACGACGATGGAGCCGATGCGCGACATCGTCCCCGGCCGCTCCATGCTCGCCATCGCCGCCTGGGTCGACGAAGTCCGCCTGATCGACAACGTCGTGCTGTAAGGGGTCAGGCCTCTATAAATTGCATTTTTAGCGCGGCTACCGGCTCTTAGCCGCATCCGCTGTCTGATAGATTCTGGTAGATTTTGGTGGAATTCCACCACCTCCCTCTCTATCCCTATTCCTTCCCCATGCCCGAAACCACTCCCACGCCGCCCGACACCCTGAGCCGCCTCCTCAACCTCTCCCACGAGTTGGGCCGCGAGGAGCGCCGCCTCGCCATCCTCGGCGAAGGCAATACCTCCGCCCGCACCTCCCCCGACACGTTCATCGTAAAGGCCAGCGGCTCCAACCTCCGCACGCTCGCCCCCGCCGGCGTCACCGAGTGCCATTTCGCTCCCCTACTGAAGCTGCTCGACGCCAAGTCCATCGCCGACAGCGCCGTCGATGAGGCTCTCCTCGCCTCGCGCACCGACTCCGCTTCCAAGAAGCCCTCCGTCGAAGCGATGTTTCACGCGTGGCTCCTCACGCTGCCCGGCGTGAACTTCGTGGGTCACACGCACCCCATCGAAGTGAACAAGATTCTCTGCACCAAGTTCGCGCGCACCTACGCCACGCGCCGGCTCTGCCCCGATGAGATCGTGTGCTGCGGTGCCGAGTTCGTGCTCGTGCCTTACGTCGACCCCGGCCTCAAGCTCGCGCAGGCCATCCGCCGCGCCGTCACCGCCTACGTCAAGCGCCTGTCCCGTCCGCCGCGCGTCATCCTCCTCGAAAATCACGGTCTGATCGCCCTAGGCGGCACACCCGAGGCCGTCCTCGCCGCTTCGCTCATGGCGGTGAAGGCCGCGGAGATTTTCACTGGCGCCTCCGCCCTCGGCACGCCACGTTTCATGACCCCCGCCTCCGTCGCCCGCATCGCCGGCCGCCCCGACGAACACTACCGCGAAAAAATGCTCGGCCTGCGCTAAACCCATCCGGCACCCGCGTCCCTCTCCCTCTCAACTCTCATCCCTCAACTCTCAACTCCTCCTCTCCACATGCCCTCCTACAAATTCGTTAACTACCTCTGGGACGACGCCAAAGCCGCCTCGCTCGATCCGGTCGGCCGCCTCGTCTATCGCTCCAATCTCCTCGGCAGCGACCAGCGCATCACCAACACCGGCGGCGGCAACACGTCGTCCAAGCTCACCGAGAAGGACCCGCTCACCAGCCAGCCCGTCGAGGTCCTCTGGGTCAAGGGCTCCGGCGGCGACCTTCGCACCAGCACGCGCGAGAATTTCTCCTCCCTCTACCAGGACAAGCTCATCGGCATGCAGGCCCTCTACCTCGGCCGCGCCGACAAGGGCCTGAAGTCCGCCGCGGAGGACGAGATGGTCGGCATGGCCAGCCACGCCACCTTCAACCTCAACCCCCGCGCCTCCTCGATCGACACGCCGCTGCACAGCTTCATCCCGGCGAAGTTCGTGGACCACATGCACCCCAACGCGATCATCTCGATCGCGGCCTCCGCCAACTGCGAGAAGCTCACCCAGGAGATCTTCGGCGGCGAGATGGCCTACGTGAAGTGGATGCGCCCCGGCTTCGAGCTCGGCCTCGCGATGCAGGACATCGTGAAGAAAAACCCGAAGGTGAAGTCCATCATGATGGGCCAGCACGGCTTCATCTCGTGGGACAACAACGAGAAAGCCTGCTACACCTACACCCTCGACTGCATCGAGAAGGCCGCCGCCTACATCGAGGCCAAGTACCAGGCCAAGGGCGGCGACGCCGCGGCCTTTGGCGGCGCCAAGTACCAGACCCTCGCCCAGGAGAAGCGCAACGAGACCTTCGCCGCCATCCTCCCCTGGCTCCGCGGCCAGGTGTCCCAGCAGAAGCGCTTCATCGGCACCGTGCAGGACGACGAGAAGATCCTCCGCTTCGTCAACTCGAAGGACGCCGCCCGCCTCGCCGAGCTCGGCACGAGCTGCCCCGATCACTTCCTCCGCACCAAGATCAAGCCTCTCTACGTCGACTGGAATCCCCAGTCCGAGGACGTCGCCGCGCTCAAGAAGAAGCTCGCGGCCGGCCTCGAGGCTTACCGCAAGGACTACGCCGCCTACTACGCGAAGTGCAAACACGCCAACTCGCCCGCCCAGCGCGATGCCAACCCGACCGTCGTCCTCATCCCCGGCCTCGGCATGATCGCCTGGGGCAAGGACAAGTCCGAGAGCCGCGTCACCGCCGAGTTCTACAACTGCGCGGTTGAGGTCATGCGCGGCGCCGAGGCGATCGACAAGTACATCGCCCTCCCGCAGCAGGAAGCCTTCGACATCGAGTACTGGCTCCTCGAGGAGGCCAAGCTCAAGCGCATGCCCGCCGAGAAGGAACTCGCCCGCCAGGTCATCATCGTGATCGGCGCCGGCTCCGGCATCGGCAAGGAGACCGCGCACCGCATCTCCAAGGAAGGCGCCCATATCGTGTGCGTCGACATGAAGGTCGAGAGCGCCGACGCCACCGCGCAGGAGATCATCGCGAAGCTCGGCCAGGGTATCGGCGTCGCGGGTACCGGTCTCTCCGGCTGCGGCCCCGCCCTCGGCCTCGCCGCCAACATCACCGACCGCGCCAGCGTCCGCGCGATGCTCGACCAGGTCGCGCTCGCCTACGGCGGCTTCGACTCGATCATCGTCACCGCCGGCGTCTTCTGGCCCAGCGACACCACCGGCCACATCCCCGACGACAAGTGGTTCTTCACCTTCAACGTCAACGTCACCGGCAGCTACATCGTCGGCGACGAGGCGTACAAGACCTGGAAAGAGCAGGGCCTCAAAGGCCAGCTCGTCCTCACGACCTCGGCCAACGCCGCCGTCGCGAAGAAGGGCTCGCTCGCCTACGACACCTCGAAGGCCGCCGCCAACCACCTCGTGCGAGAACTCGCCATCGAGCTCTCGCCCCTCGTGCGCGTCAACGGCGTCGCCCCCGCGACCGTGGTGCAGGGCTCCGCGATGTTCCCCCGCGACCGCGTGATCGGCTCCCTCGCCAAGTACAACATCCCGTACACGGACGACGAAGCCACCGAGTCCCTCGTGAAGAAGCTGGCGCAGTTCTACGCCGACCGCACCCTCACGAAGGCCCCGATCACCCCCGCCGACCAAGCCGAAGCGTACTTCCTCCTCGTGAGCCAGCGCCTCAGCAAAACGACCGGCCAGATCGTGACCGTGGACGGTGGCCTCCACGAAGCCTTCCTCCGCTAAGCGCGGTTCAGTTCAAAAGCTTCCGCCCGCTGAGTCCTACTCAGCGGGCTTTTTTGTTGGTCGGTGAGGTCATCCCTTTGTACGGGGCTAATCGCACACTATCGGACAAAATCTCGCTCGCCCGATGCGCACAAAAGGGGTCAGGCCTCTATAAATTGCATTTTTGAAGGATTTGCCGACTAGAAGCGTCAGATCGACCCTAAAATGCAATTTATAGAGGCCTGACCCCTTATTCTCGTTCCTGCCGCATCACCACGGTATCGCCGGTTTTCAGTCCCGCTGTCGCGCCGGCGTCACCGTAGTTGCGCGCGAGCCAGAAAAAGCCGTCCGCGTTGCCGAAGACTACCCACTCGCCCTTCTTCACGCTCGAGAAATCCTTCCCGTAAAACACGCGGAAACTCCCGCGCTCCGTCCGCAGCTCGAACCATGTGCCCGGCGCAATCCCCGCCGCCGCAAAATCTCCCGGCTGCGCGTTGATCGCCACGTTGCCGTAGGCCTGTGAAACGTCCGTGACTCTCGTCGCGAATCCCTTGAGGTCATGCTGCAACGCCACCTGCGAGAGCTGCGGCCCCGGCACCACGGTCGCGTCAAACCACGCCGACCCCTTCGCCGGTGCCGGCAGACTCGCCCGTCCGTGATCGAGCCACGCGTTCAGCGCCCGCAGCGCCACCAGTCGCTCCGCCTGATTCACATTCACGTGCCCGGTCCGCGCCACCCGAAACAGCACCGGCGCCACTTCCCCGCCCTTGGTCGCGGCCTTCACGTAGGCCGCCGGCCCGTCGAGCTCGCTCTCATTCGTTAAAAAAATCAGCGGCACCTTCGGCTGGCCCGCCACCGGCACGACCACGCCCTTCTCCGGGATGCGCAGCGCTGCCCCGATCGCGACAGCGCCTGCGTAATGCTCGGGCTCGCGCTCCGCCAGCAGCGTCACGATCAAGCCGCCCATCGATTCGCCCTCCAAAATCACCCGCTTCGGCGCACCGTCCTTTTTCTCCAGGTAGTCGCGCAGCGCATCGAGGTCCGTGATCGCATCCGCCACGATGATACCATTGCGCCGGTAGCTGGTCTTGGCCACGATCCAACCCTCGGCCAGCATCGCCTTGTACGCCGCGTGCTCCGGATAAAGGTCCGCCAGCAGCGGCCGGTCTTCGTCGCGCAGCCCGTGCGCGAGGAGCAGTACGTATCCATTCCAGTGCTCCGGCCGCGCGATCGTAAACTTCGCGCCCGCGATTTCCCCGGTCTCAAGGGTCACCGCCGCCCGCGCCCCGAGGGCCGCGACCGCCACAAATCCCAGCAGCATCCACCCGCGAATAAAACGCATCATGCCTTCACCTTATTCCTCACGCCCGCCGCGTCGATCTCCCCGCGACCTTTCCCGCCGAAAAGACTTTGCCTCGCTCCGGCTCCCCCTCCTCCATGTCTCCGTGCCCCTCCGCCCCCTCGCCCGCACCGCGCTCGCCAGCCTCATCCTTGCCTTGGCCTGCTCGTTCAGCGGTTGCACCACCGCCAACGCCCCGGCCAAGCCGCTCACCCCGAAAACCCCTGCCGCCAGCCCCCAGTTTGCCGCGTACCAGGCTTATCTCTGGTACGTCTTTCACAAGATCCACGCGCGCTGGCAGACCGCGCTGAAGGAAAACGCCATCCCCGCGTCCGACAAAAAACTGACTGTCGCCTTTGCCCTGTCCTCCTCCGGCCAGATCACCCGCATCGTCCGCGTCGAGGGCACCGCCGGCAAGAAGGAGCAGGAGGCCTGCGTCGCCGCCATCACCGAGAGCGCGCCCTTCCCCAAGTGGTCCCAGGAAATGCGCACCATCCTCGGCGAAGAACAGGTGCTGGCCATCAATTTCACCTACCAATGAGCCACCCTATCCGCCGTTGAAGCTCTCCTATTTCATTTCTCTCGGTTTCACGCTCGTCTGCTCGCTGTTCTTGGCCGGATGCGGCAGTCCCGCCCACAAATCTTCGCCCTCTCCGCCAATCCGACCGGCGATAAATGCCGATGCCGAAATGACAGAGGCATCTAAAGCCTATCTGAATGCCATGTACGAAAAAATTCAGGCCCGCTGGGAAAATGAACTGAAAAGCAGGATCTATCCCGGCGCGGGGAAGCGCGCTATTATCACTTTCATCATGGATTCTTCCGGAGAAATCCGTCGGATCAAAAAGGTTGACGGCAATGCCGGTAAACGAGGCGAGGAAGCCTGCGTTACGGCCATCACGGCCGGCGGCCCCTATGGGAAATGGCCCGCCGACATGCGCGCTACGCTCGGCGATGAGCAGGAGCTGACCATCACCTTTAACTACCAGTGAGTCAATCGTTTGCTCTATCCCTCTAACCCGCCCATGCCTCCCCGTATCGCCATCGTCGGCGCCGGTGCCGTCGGCTGTTACTACGGTGCCCGTCTCGCCCAGGCGGGCGCGGAGGTGCATTTTCTCCTGCGCAGCGATCTCGCCGCCGTGCGCGCGCATGGCTTGAAAATCACCGCGCCCGACACGGCTTTCACTCTCGCCCCTGCCGAGCTCCACGCGCACGCCTCGCCGGAGGAGATCGGCCCCTGCGACCTCGTCCTCGTCGCCTTAAAAGCCACTGCCGGCCCCGCCATCGCTGCGCTGCTCCCGCCGCTCCTGCACCGCGACACCGCGATCCTCACCCTGCAAAACGGCATCGGTCCGCACGAGGACCTCGCCGCCCGCTTTGGCGCGGAGCGCGTCA
Source organism: Verrucomicrobiota bacterium (assembly GCA_018239845.1). Classification (GTDB taxonomy): domain Bacteria; phylum Verrucomicrobiota; class Verrucomicrobiia; order Opitutales; family Opitutaceae; genus CAIRCN01. The sequence goes on along the minus strand of JAFEGO010000017.1, from coordinate 75,346 downwards.
TCGGCGGCCTCTGCTTCGTCTGCATCAATCGCCTCGCGCCCGGCGACATCGCCTGCACCGCCTTCAACTCCACCGTCCTCGGCGAGTGGCAGCGCCCCGTCTCCGACCGCCTCCGCGCCTTCGCCGAACTTTTCACGCGCGCCCAGCTGAAACCCCGCCTCACCGACCGCTTCACCGAGGCGCGCTGGGGCAAGCTCGTCTGGAATATCCCCTTCAACGGGCTCGCCATCGCCGGTGGCGGTGTCACGACCGACCGCATCCTCGCCGATCCCGCCCTCGCCGCCCGTGCCCGCCGCCTGATGGACGAACTGCTCGCCGCCGCGCCCAAGCTCGGTTTCGCGCTCCCCGCCGACTGGGCCGACCGCCAGTTCCACACCACCGCGAAGATCGGCGCCTACCAACCCTCCAGCCTCATCGACTGGCTCGCCGGCCGCGAAGTCGAGGTGGACGCCATCTGGGGCGCCCCGCTTCGCCAGGCCCTCGCCGCCGGCGCCCCCATGCCCGAGCTCACCCAGCTCCACGCCGACCTCCTTCGCCTTACGAAGAAGTAAACCGCGAATGCATGTGGAATGGACGCACATCCCCATCCTATCGTCTTCCGTCATTAGTCATTAGACATTAGGCATTCGTCATTCAGATGAAATTCGGCGCCCACATCTACCTCTGGATCGAAAAATGGTCCGACGCCGAGCTCGGCCTCATCCCGCGCGCCCGCGGCCTCGGTCTCGACACCCTCGAGCTCTCCGTCGGCCTCGACGTCCCGTTCACGCCCGCGCTCACGCGCCGCGCCGCCGAGGCCGCCGGTCTCAGCCTCCTCGTCAGCCCCGGCGGCGAGTGGCCCGCGGGCGCCGACCTCTCCGACGACGATCCGACCAACCGCCGCGCCGCCCTCGAATTTCACAAAGGCATGATCAACCTCACCGGCGAACTCGGCGGCCTCGCCTACGCCGGCGCGCTCTACGGCCGCCCCGGCAAATCCCTGCGCCGCCGACCGCCCGACGACGAGCTGCCCCGCACCGCCGAGGGCCTGCACCTCCTCGCCGAGCACGCGCGCGCCGCCGGTATCCCGCTCGTGCTCGAGCCCATGAGCCGTTTCCGCTCCCACGTCGTCAACACCCCGCAGCAGGCTCTCCACCTGATCGAACTCGCCGGTGCGCCCGCCAACGTCCGGATCCTCCTCGACACCTATCACCTCGTCACCGAGGTGCGCGATTACGCTGCCGCCGTGCGCCAAGCCGGCAACCGGCTCTGGGGCCTGCACGCCTGCGAAAACGACCGCGGCGTCCCCGGCGGTGGCCTCGTACCTTGGCCGCAACTTTTCACCGCGCTCAAGGAAACGCCCTGCGCCTACATCGGCCTGGAGGGCTATAACACCGGCCCCACCACCGGCGATTTCGGCTGGCGTCGCGGCATGTACCAGGACGTCTGCCCCGACGGCGACGCCTTCGTCCGCGCCGGCTTGGCCTTCATCAAGCGCCAGCTCAACATAGCATCTAGCTAAGCACCGACAGCCACGCCATGCGCCAAACTGTTCCAGACTTTCATGACGCCACTTTGCTGGGTTTTCACTTCGATTGGAAAGAGGGCACCCTCATCCTCGGCTTTAACTTGTGCAGCACACCTTCGACAGAGATGGCCCTGAAAGCATCCGTCGTGACCGATTTTGTCTGCCCGAGACTATTCCCTTGGGGGCCGAGTGTTTCGGTGAATTCCTTGAAAATTACACCTCTCCCCGCGGGATACCTTATCCTAATCTGCATGCAGAGCGGTGATGACCTAAAGATCACGTGCGCAGACTATGCCTGCGATCACGTCTCTGCGAAATAGCCAGCCATCCGCCCCGTGCGCTTCGGCTTCGCTTTTTTCCGGACCGCGCTCATCGTGCGCCATCCGTGCCGCCTCCTCCGTCCAGTACACCGCCCGCTGCCCTCACCGGGGTGCTTGAGCGCATCATCTTTCTCAACGAGGAGAACCACTACACCATCGCCGAGTTCCGGCCCGACCCGGGTCGCGATGATCCGCGCGGCACCAAGCCCGAGCCCGTCACCATCGTCGGGCCGCTCCCCGGCGTGGAGTGCGGCGAGACCCTCCATCTCTCCGGCGAGTGGACGCGCCACGCCCAGCATGGCGCGCAGTTCAAGATCGCCAGCTTCAAGAGCGAGCTGCCCGCCAGCGTGTATGGAATCCGAAAATACTTAGGCAGCGGCCTCGTCCCCGGCATCGGCAAGGTGTACGCCAACAAGATCGTCGATGCCTTCGGCACCGATACCTTCCGGGTCCTGAGCGAGGAATCCGGCAAGCTCCGCGATGTCGAGGGCATCGGCAAAAAACGCGCCACCGCCATCAAGCAGGCATGGGACGAGAAGCGCACCGAGCGCGAGCTCTACATTTTCCTGCAAACCTACGGGGTCACGCCCAGCCAGTGCGTGAAGCTCGTGAAACACTTCGGCGCCGAGGCGAAGACCATTCTCCAAAACGAGCCGTACCGCGTCGCCCGCGAGATTGATGGCATCGGCTTCAAGACCGCCGACCGCATCGCCATCAACCTCGGCTTCGCCAACGACGCCCCGCCGCGCCTCGACGCCGGCATCGTCTTCGTCCTCGAGACGCTGCAGGAGGAAGGCCACACGGCGTGGCGCGAGGCCGACCTGATCGACCTCACCTCGACCCAGCTCGAGACCGACTCGAAGTTCGCCGCGGCCCGCATCGACGCCCTCGTCGAATCCAAGGCCCTCATCCGCCACCTGCCCGCCGGCGTGGCCAATCCCCTGCCCGGCAGCGCCCTCCTGCAGCTCCCGCACAACGACCGCGCCGAGCGCAAGATCGCCGACGTCATCGCCCGCCTCACGCGCGTGGCCAGCGGCCTGCCGCCGATCAAGGCCGACGCCGCCGTCGAGTGGGCGGAGAAAAAAGCCGGCTTCCCCTTCGCCGAACTCCAGCGCGTCGCGGTTAAAAGCGCCCTCACCCAAAAAGTTTCCGTCCTCACCGGCGGCCCCGGCACCGGTAAGACCACGATCCTCCGCGCCCTCGTCGATATCCTGAAGGCCAAGCAGGTCCGCGTGCACCTCGCCGCGCCGACCGGCCGCGCCGCACAGCGCCTCGCCGAGACCACCGGCGGCTTTGCCTCCACGATCCACCGCCTGCTCAAGTACGACGCGGCCAACGGCGGCTTCACCGCCAACGAGAACGCGCCGCTTGCCACGGATTTTCTCATCGTGGACGAGGCCTCGATGCTCGATGCCCGCCTCGCCTCCGCGTTGTTGCAAGCCGTCCCCTCGCGCGCACACGTCCTCCTCGTCGGCGACACCGACCAGCTCCCCAGCGTCGGCGCGGGCAACGTCCTCAAGGACCTCATCGCTTTCTCCAGCTCTCAACTCTCAGCTCTCAACACTCAACCTTACCCGGTCACGCGCCTCACGGTGATCTACCGCCAGAAGGACCAGAGCGGCATCGTCACGACCGCGCACGCGATCAACGACGGCGACGCCTCGCTCCCGCCCGCCGTCCCCGAGGTCATGCAGGCCCAGCCGTGGGCCGACCTCACCTTCATCGTCGCCAACGACGCCGAGGACTGTGTGCGCAAGACGATCCAGCTCATCACCGAGTTCGTCCCGCAAAAGCTCAAGTGGCCCCACCCCATCGCCGACGTGCAGGTGCTAGCCCCGATGCACAAGGGCGTGGCCGGCGTGGCCAACCTCAACGCCCAGCTCCAGGCCTCGCTCAACCCCCACGCCCGCGGCATCCGCCTGGGCGCGATCGAATTTCGCCCGGGTGACAAGGTCATCCAGCTCCGCAACAACTACGACAAAAACCTCTTCAACGGCGACATCGGCGTCGTGCGCTCGACCGACGGCGTCGCTGGCACGCTGGAGGCCGAGTTCGACGGCGCGAAGCACACCTTCGACCGCGCCGACTTCAACGACCTCGCGCTCGCGTACTGCTGCAGCATCCACAAGTCGCAGGGCAGTGAATACCCCGTGGTCGTCGTCCCGCTGCTGAAAGCGCACTTCATGATGCTCCAGCGCAACCTGCTCTACACGGCGATCACGCGCGGCCGCAAAAAAGTCTTCATCGTCGGCGAGCCCGCCGCCTACGCCATGGCCGTCCGCAACAGCGAAGCCAAGCAGCGCACGACGCACCTCCGCGAAAAACTGGCCGCCTCGACGGAGCGGCGCTGAATTGAAGGGGTCAGGCCTCTATTTATTGCATTTTTGTGCGACAGGACGGCAGCTCGGCCTCAATTAAAAATGCAATAAATAGAGGCCTGACCCCTTCTGCTCCCGCCGATAATACGAGAGGCCTTGCATTCGCGCGCATTCGCGTGATTCGCGGGTAGCCTCCGATCCTTGCCCCTCGCGCAAAACCTTGTTCACCCTTCCTCACCCCACTTGACACATGTCGCGCCCCACCCCGTCCGGTCCCGCTCATCTCCAGCCCCTCACCGCTGTCGTCACTGGCGCAGGCAGTGGCGTTGGCACGGTCGTCGCGCGGGCCCTTGCCAGCCAGGGGATCCGGGTCGCCCTCGTCGGCCGGCGCAAGGACCGGCTCGACGAGGTCGCCGCTGCGATCACCGCCGTCAGCGGACAGGCCGCGGCGTTTCCCTGCGATGTCTCTGACCCCGCTGCGGTCGATGCGCTCCGCGCTGCCGTCGGCGCCCATTTCGGGGCGCCGCAGATTCTTTTCAACGGCGCCGGGCTTTTTGGCGAGTGCCTCACCATCGCTGATTCCTCGCCGGAGTCGTGGCTGGAGACGGTGCGCATCAACACCTTCGGCCCGTACCTCGTGTGCCGCGCGTTCATGGCGGACATGGTCGCGCAGGGCTGGGGCCGCATTTTCAACGTCAGCTCCGCCGCCGCGCTGTCGCCGGTGTACAACGTCTCCTCTGCGTATCAGCTCAGCAAGGTCGCGCTCAATCACTTCACCCGCCAGCTCGCGCAGGAGCTCGCGGGCACCGGCGTCACGGCCAATGTCCTCCATCCCGGCGAGGTGCAGACCGAGATGTTTGATGCGATCAAGGCCGACGCCTCCTCGCGCACCGGTGCAGGCCGCGGCATGTTGAAGTGGGTCGAGAAGGTCGAGCTCAGCGGCGGCGATCCGCCGGAGAAGACCGCCGACCTCGTCCTCGAGATGCTCGCGCCCGCCCACGACGCCACCACCGGCCAGTTCCTCTGGATCAAGGACGGCCTGAAGGCCCCGATGCCTTCGTGGTGATTTCGTCGCACCGCGAGCGTCTGTGAGTGGACCGCTTATCCCGCCTAGCGACCGGCCGCCCTGTGCTGCCACGTTTCGTCGCTAACGGCTTGGCCCCGCCGCAGGTTTGCGCCACATTCACCCCAAGTTCACACCCGCATGAAATTACTCAAAACCCTGTTCAGTTCGCTCATCGCCGCCGTCAGCTTCACGGCCGCGCTCCACGCCGCCGATCCCGTCAAGGTCGAGGGCTATTCCTTCGTCAAGACCGTCGGCGACATCTCCGAATATACCCTCGATTCCAACGGCCTCACCGTCCTCGTGATGCCCGACCACTCGAGCCCCACGCTGACCTTCATGGTCACGTACCGCGTCGGCTCGCGCAACGAGGTCACCGGCACCACCGGCTCCACCCACCTTCTTGAGCATCTCATGTTCAAGGGCTCCGACGCCTTCAACGACAAGAAGGGCAACTCGGTGAAACAGTTCCTCGAGGGCATCGGCGGCAACTACAACGCCACCACCTGGCTCGACCGCACCAATTACTACGCCAACATCGGCAGCGAGCACCTCGAGGGCTACATGGCCATCGAGGCCGACCGCATGCGCAACCTCTGGCTGCACGACAGCGACCGCAAGCCCGAGATGACCGTCGTGCGCAACGAGTTCGAGCGCGGCGAGAACTCCCCCTTCCAGGCGCTCATCAAGGAGATCTTCCACTCCGCCTACACCGCGCATCCGTACCACCACGACACCATCGGCTGGCGCAGCGACATCGAGAATGTGCCGATCGAGAAGCTCCGCGAGTTCTACGACACCTTCTACTGGCCCAACAACGCCACCGTCTCGATCATCGGCGACTTCGACACCGCCAAGGCCCTCGGCCTCGTGAAGAAGTACTACGGCGTCTATCCCCGCTCGCCCAAGCCCATCCCGCAGCTCTACACCACCGAGCCCGAGCAGACCGGCCCCCGCCACATCGTCGTCAAACGCGCCGGCCAGCTCGGCGTCGTCGCCGTCGCCCACAAGATCCCCGCCGGCACGCACCCCGACTTCGCCGCCATCAACATCCTCAGCGCCATCCTCGCCGACGGCAAAAACAGCCGCCTCTACCACGCCCTCACCGACAAGAACCTCTCCACCGGCGTGCAGAACGTCGCCTTCTTCAACCACGATCCCTCGCTGCACTTCCTCTTCGCCCCGCTCGCCCCAGGCGCGACGCACGAGCAGGTCGAGAAGATCATCTTCGAGGAGATCGAGAAGGTGAAGCAGGACGGCGTCACCGACGCCGAGGTGCAGGCCGCCGTCGCGAAGTACCTCGCCAACTCCGCCTTCCAGCGCGACGGCTCCTTCGCCATCGCGGGCAACCTCAACGAAAACATCGCCGCCGGCGACTGGACCACCTTCTACACGCTCGACGAGGCGACCCGCAAGGTCACCGCCGCCGATGTGAAGCGCGTGGCCAACGAGTACTTTGACGTCGATCACAGCACCACCGGCTGGTTCATCCCGCTCGTCCCCGGCGCGCCGAAACACGCCGCCCAGCCCGCCGCCAAGAAATAATCCCCCGCTTTTTTCATTCCCATGAAATCCTTTTTCCGCCTCCTCTTCCCGGCCCTCTGCCTGCTGGGCCTCGCCTCCACCCTCCACGCGCAGATCGCCGCCAAGGTCCAGCGCGCGAAGATCGCGGGCATCGACCTCATCGCCTATCCCACCGGCGTGAAGGACGTCGTCACCTTCCACGGCTCGCTCCCCGCGGGCGACGCCATGGCCGGCGATGGCAACGTCGCCATCCCCACCCTCGTCGGCATGATGCTCGACCAGGGCACCACCACCGAGGACAAGTTCGCCATCGCCGAGAAGCTCGAGCGGGTCGGCGCCACCATCAGCTTCAGCGTCGATACGCAGACGGTCGTCATCGATGCCAAGTGCCTGAAGCAGGACGTGCCCCTCGTCGTCGGCCTCATCGCCGAGCAGCTGCGCTCGCCGGCCTTCTCCGCGGAGGAGTTCGCCAAGGTGAAGCAGCAGTTCATCGGCGGCCTCCAGCGCCAGCTGGAGAGCACCGACTTCCGCGCCGGCGACCAGTTCACCCGCGCCGTCTATCCCATCGGCCACCCCAACCGCCAGCCCGCGCCCGAGGAACTGCTCGCCGCCGCCGAGAATGCCAAGCTCGAGGACGCCAAGGCGTTTCATGCGAAGTACTACGGCCCCGCGCACTTCACGCTCGTCGCCGTCGGCGACCTCGATGTGCCCCAGCTCCAGGCCGAGCTCGGCAAATCCTTCGCCGGCTGGACCGGCGGCAGCGACACGATCCATCCCGCCAAGGCCACCGCGACTGACGCCGCGAGAAACCAGGATGTCTTCATGGCCGACAAGACGAGCGTCTCCGTCATCATCGGCCAGTCGAGCGGCCTCCGCTACAGCGACCCCGACTATCTGGCGCTGAGGACCGGCACGGCCATCCTCGGCAGCGGCTTCACCGGCCGCCTCATGGCCAACGTCCGCGACAAGGAGGGCCTCACCTACGGCATCTCCTCCCGCATGAACAACGACGCTTTCAGCGACGGCGACTGGCGCATCGGCGCCACCTTTGCCCCCGCGCTCCTCGACAAGGGCATCGCCTCCGCCAAGCGCCAGCTCGACCTCTGGCACACCCAGGGCGTGACCGACGCCGAGCTGGAGAAGCGTAAGGGCGACCTGATAGGCTCCTTCAAGGTCAGCCTCGCGACAACCGACGGCATGGCGAGTGCGCTGCTCGCGGCCGTCAACCGCGGTCTCGATGTCACCTGGCTCGACGAATATCCGAAGAGGATCGCCGCGCTCACGACCCCCGAGGTCAACGGCGCGATCAAGAAGTACGTGAAGCCCGAGACGATGTTCATCATCAAGGCCGGCACGATCCCCGGCGCCACGCCGGCCGCCGCGCCCGCGAAGAACTGATTCGGCTGCGCTGTTTTCCTTCAGCCCGTCACCCATCCCGGTGACGGGCTTTTTATTGAAGTAGCGCCGGCATCCTGCCGGCCATCCGATATGACTGCCGGCAAGATGCCGGCGCTACTCTCACGGCACGCACTCGAACACCCGCACCTCAAACGGCTTGAGCGGGATCTTGATCGTGTGCCCGGCCTCGATCCGCTTGAAGGGCGCAGGCGAATCCGGGTACGGGCTCGACACGCGGAACGCGGTCGCCGCCTCGGGCGGCAGCTCAAACACCGCGCCCGCCTCGAAGGCGTACTCCGCCGGCTGGTCCGACGGGTTGCGCAGCGTCACGATGCCTTTCTCGCGTGACCACGCGGCCCAGCCGTACACCTCCAGCTTGCCCGGATCGCCGCCGATCCAGTGCACGTCGCGCAGCGTGGCGGCATTGTCGCGCGCCCACTTTGCCGCCACGGCGAGGTCGTCCCAGTTTTTCTTGGAGAGCAGTTCGGGCGAAAGGTACAGCTCCTGCAGCTGCGTGCCCGTGCCGAAGAACGAGCGCACCTCGCTCGTGAAATCCTTGCCCGGGTCGCGGTCGAGCTGCTTCGCCTTCTTCGCGTAGATGATGCCGTGGAGCATCACCGAGTTGAGCGGGAAGAGCGGACCACGCTGCACGACGTTGCGGTACGTCTCGCGGTCGCGGTAGGTGATCCACTGCTGGCGCGGCGTGCCCTTGCCCGCGAAATCGTGGTCCTCGCCGTCGCGCCAGATGTTGTCCACGTGAAACAGCCACCACGGCGAGGCCCACGTGCCTGTCGTTTGGCTCACGTACAGCTCGGGCCGCACCGCGCGCAGGTCGCGGATCAGGCGCAGCATGGCGTTGAAGTCGCGGCCCGCCGCCGGGTCGATCTTGCCCGTGGCCTCGGCCGAGCCGATGCCGTCGAACTTGAAGAATGCCACGCCGTCGTCGCGCACGGCATCCATGCACAGCTGGCTGAAGCGTTCGTAGTAGTGCGTCCCCGCGAGCGAAAAACTCCCGTCGCGCACCTCGTAGCCCTCCGTGGCCGCCGCCGCGAGCCGGGCCTGCTTCGGCGCGCCGTAGCCACCCCACGGCGAGAGCCACAGGCCCGGCACTGCGTTGATTTTCAGCACCGCGAGGCCCATGCCTTTCAGTCCGTTGGGCCAGCCGGCGTTGAACCGCCAGAGCGACGCCGGATCGTCCCAGCCGTCGTCGAGCACGAAGCCGTCCACATGCACGCCGCGCTTCGTGACGAGTTCGCGGTCGATCTTTTTGATCAGCGCGAGTTCGTCCTTTTCGGAAAACCGCGTGAAGTACCCCAGGCTGTACCAGGTGTTGTGGTGCAAAAACGGCCCGTAGGGCCGCGCCCGCTCGCGCTCAAGGTACGACTGGAACTGCCGGCGCAGCTGCCCCGCGCGGTACACGCCCGTGACAAACGACGCGCCCGTCGTCTCACCCGGCCGCAGCGGCTGCATGACCGGCAGCGCGCAGCGCACGCGTCCGCCCGCCACGGAGTTTTCCGCCAGCGGATGCTCGACGCCGAAGAACGCCCGGTCCGTCACCACCGGCGAGCCGCTGAACTCGCCCACCACCTGCGCCGTGCCGCCGTGCAGGGTCGCCGCATCCTCGTCAAAGAGCACGATCCGCCGCAGCAGCAGCTCGGTGTCGCCAGTATTGGATACGGTTACTATGGTCCGCGCGTAGGTGGAGCCCGGGGCCATGATCCAGCGGCGCGTCGCGGCAAAGGTGCCGTCCGGCGAGACGAACCGCTCGCGCAGGCTCTCGCCCGAGATCTTCTTCAGGTCGGCCGAGGCCACCGTCTTCCCGTCAGCGAACTCCAGCGTGAAAGCCAGCGGCTCCGCCGTCAGCTTCGCCACCACCGCCATCAGCAGGCCCAGCCCCAGCAACAGGTGTCTCATGCGTGAAAGGGAAAACGCCTCCCGCACGCGCCGCAACCCCGTAGCGCCGGCATCTTGCCGGCCCTCTTTCCACCGCCGGCGGGATGCCGGCGCTACTCCCACCCTTCAGGGCGCGGTCAGCTTCGCCTGCAGGCCGAGCGTCTGCTCGACGGTCTTGCGCAGCTCGAGTGCGGTGAGCGGATTGCGGAAGGTCGGGCGGTCCAGCGGCACGCGCCAGGTCTCGATCTTGCCCGCGAGCTGCGGAAAACGGCTGACGACGTCGTTGCGCCACTTCGCCGCCTGGGCATCAACCTCCCACGAGTGCCGCGAATAGACGATGAATCGCGTCCGCGGGCTCTGCGCCGCCACATAGCCCATAAACGCCGCCAGTTTGTTATCCGCCAGCGGATACAGCTCGTCAGCCCGGTTCTCGGGGAACGTGTAGAAAGCCGAGCGGTGGATGATGATCAGCGCCGGCTGCTCCTTGATGACCTCCGACTCGCGCCGCCACACGGAACTGGTCGCCTCCTTCACCAGCGCCACCGGGAGGTCGTGCAGCAGGTCGGTGATGTCGTCGGCGTTCGAACCGCCGCTCTTCAGCGTGACCGGATCGTACACGCGGTCCGCGTAGGTCGAGTCCATCAGCACTACCACCGGGGTGGTGGCGGCAGCAGGGCGCGACTTGAAATACCAGGCGCCCGCCGCCAGCAAAACGACGGCAACCGCCGCGCCGAGCTTGATCCAGCGCCACCGCGCCTGGCGTTTCAGCTCGGGTCCGCTGTCGTGCTCCGCAATCTTCGCGCCGGAAGCCGAGCGGTGGGCCGGCGCCAGGGTGCGCTTAACGAGGTCGATGAACTGCGTGGTCGGCACGCCCTGCGGCAGCCGGGTCACCTGGACGCGGCGGAATTCGTCGGGGATCGCCGCTTCGCCTTCCTTCGTGTCGTCGATGATGACGGGGAGAATGAATGGCACGCCGGTGGCCATGTCATGCGTGCGGTCAGCGGCCAGCTTCCATTCACGGCGAAAATATCCCTCGGCGCGCGCCTGGGTGGCGGCGGAGATGATCGGCACAAACCGCGCGCAGGTGCGGATCTGCTCGCGGATCTTTGCGTCCCACGCATCGCCTCCGCGCAGCTCGTTCTGATCGAACCACACCTCGACCCCGAAAGCCCGCAGGGCGTCGGCCAGGCGGCGCGCGGCCTCGGCATCTTCGCGGGTGTAGCTGAGAAAAACGGCCTTGGCGGAGGATGAGTCGGGCATGGAACGTTCTGAGCATCGCGCGGATGCTTCGGCCTTGCCAGTCCAAACGGCCGGTGCCACCCGTAGCTGCCTCGCACCGGCGCATGTCCACCACCGCTCCCAACGCCAGCCAGCTGCCCCTCTTCCACGTCGTGGGCTTCTCCGGGCACCGCACGCTGGCCAACGCCGCCGGCGTCGCGGCCGTGATCGCCGCCGAGCTTGCCGCCCTGCGCCAGGAGACCGCCGGCGAATGGGTCGCCCTCTCGTCCGTCGCCGCCGGCAGCGACCAGCTGTTCGTCACGCAGGCCCGGGGCCTCGGCCTCTCGTGGCACGCGATCCTCCCGCTGCCCAAGGCGGACTTCGCGCGGGATTTCTCCGCAGCCGAGTGGTCTGAGGTCGAGACCCTCCTCGCGCAGGCCGAACACACGCGCGTGATCACCGAAAACGGCTCGCGCGAGGACGCCTACCTCGACTGCGGCATGGAGACCGTCAACGGCGCCGATGTCCTCCTCGCGGTCTGGGACGGCCAGCCCGCGCGCGGCAAGGGCGGCACCGCCGACATCGTCGCCTACGCCCAGTCCCTCGGCAAACCCGTCATCGTGATCGACGCCGCCACGCTCGCCGTACGCCGGGAGAACTTCGACCACCTCAAGCGCGACGACCAGAGCCTCGCCAACCTCAACCGCCTGCCCCCGGCCACCGGCGGCTGGGGCGAAAATCCCTTCAACGCGCCCGCGTATATCTTCGCCTTCCAGCAGAAGTGCGACCACGCCGCCAGTCGGGGCGCTCCGTACTTCCGCCGGCTCATCGTCGGCACCGTGGCACTGCATGTGGCGGCTACGCTTATCGCCGCCGCCGCGCTCGCCTTCGGCCTGCACGACGCCATCTTCCCCTGGCTCAAACTGAGCTGCCTCGCCGGTGCGCTCGGCGTGGCCGTGCTGCTGCACCGCCACCAGCACTCGATGCACAACTGGGTGCACTGCCGCCTCGCCGCGGAGTTTTGCCGCTCCGCCCTCGCCACGTGGGGCCTCCCCAGGGCCACGCCGCTCTTCGACGACCTCAATCTGCCGCACCTCACCTGCGCGGCCTCACGCGCGCCCTGCACATCCTGCACAGCCGCTCCACCTCCGCGCAGCCCGTGGGCCTGGAAGAGTTCAAGCGCGTGTACCTCGAAAAACGCATCGACGACCAGCTCACCTACTACCGCCGCCAGGAGCAGCGCGCCCTCCCGCTCTTCGGCCGGCTGAAGCTCGGCTTCTGGGTAGCCACGATCCTCGCGCTCGGCTGCACCCTCGCCTATGCGCTCTGCCACACCGGACACATCGAGGTGCCGGAGGCCGTCACGCAGACCGTGTTTTATTTCCTGCCGATCTCGCTGCCCGTCGTCGCCGCCTCGTTCATCTCTCTGATCTCGATCAACGACCTCCAGCGCCGCGTAGCCCGCTACCGCGAGATGCAGCTGATGCTGGAGGACAGCCGCAAGCGCGTCGCCTTCTGCCAGACGTGGAACAGCCTCGAGCGCGTCGTGCTCAAGACCGAGTCCGCCCTCCGCCAGGAAATGCTCGAGTGGCACTCCATCACGAGCTTCACCGAGTCGCACTGACCACGGATTTTTTCGCCACAGATTACACAGATACCACAGATAAGGATCGGTGGATCGGTATCTGTGCCCATCCGTGTAATCTGTGGCGAAAATTCCGAAAATCGTCCCTTCCGGGCAAAAATAAACCCGGACGGGGATTTGCATCCCCGCCCGGGTGTTTTTTTCTGGTTATAACCCGCGGCTCGGCTCAGGCAGCCTTGCGCCACGGAAGCTGACGGATCAAGCGATCCCAGCCCTTCTGAAAAGGGGTGGCGACCGTCTGTTTCCAGTCAGTCTTGTTGGTGGACTCCAGTTGCTCGTCCTGGGTGTCATCATCGAAGAGAAAGTCATCCGTCGGCTGGTTGCAGTCATCGACTTCATACCAAGCGACAAAGGTCACTCCTGAGAGGATCCCCGGATTTACGACGTGGAGCTGTTTAGTCCTAGTCTTTTTATTCATGGTCAGATGGAGGCTTCGCAGACGAGCCGCAACGCCTCCCGGCTGACCAGATACCTGTTAAAGAACGTAGCTAACCTACCTTTCCGACCCCTCACGTCAAACAGAGTGCCATCCGTGTTTTCAGGTCATTAATTTACAATGACTTACCGATAAAATGGTCCAAATACCGGCCCAAATAGGCTATTGGCTGCAGCCTCAGCCCGCGCCGTACTCTAACTGCTTCTACTTCATCAATTTCTTGAAGGCGGCATTGAGCTTTTTCACGTCGCAGACCTCGGCCTGATAGTCTGGCCCGAGCCACTCCAGCCACTCGCGGCCGAGCTCGGTCTGCGGCTCCTTGATGCAGGCCAGCATGTCGTGAAACGCCTCCAGTCCGCCGCAATCCTCCGGTGGTCCCGCGCGCTCGCCGGCGAGACACGCCGGATAGACGGCGCCCTTGGTCACGGCGCCGGTTTTCTCGACCTTGATCTCCACCGACCAGCCTTCGCCAAAATCGTAGGCATAGACGAAACGCCCCCGGTGCTCGAGATCGAGGTCGGCCAGCGTCACATCCCGGTCGTCTTCGATCGTGAGGTCGTCGCGCTTCACCGGATTGCCAAAGCGCAGGTCATCGAGGCTGAACGCGTGCGTCTGGTAGTCGAACCAGTCGAACGCCACCTGGATCGTATCGTGCAGCCGCGACAACCACATCGACTCGCGGACGACGATCCGCCGCCACACGCGCGGCTCGGTCCCCGTCACGGTGAGCAACAGCGTGAAGGCGCGCTCCGCCTGCTTCTTCTTCGCCTTGGCGCCCTGGCCTTCGTGGAGTCCGATCATCGGTCTCCGCAGTCAAACGCCCCCGCCGCCCCCGCGCAAGCCGGAGCGGGATCGGGGATTTTTACACCAAGGCCGCAAAGATCGCTGAGGTCCGATTTGCTGTAGGAGCGGCTTTACGCCGCGACGGATCGGCCCTTCGCTGCCTTTGCGATCTTGGTGTAAATCCATGCCTGCGACCCTCATCCCCCTCACTTACCGCCTCGCCGGGCCCGCCGACATCCCGGCGCTCGAGGCGCTGATCCCGCTCTCGGCGCGGGTGCTACAGAGCGGACACTACACGCCGGCGCAGCTCGACGGGGCCATCGGGCCGGTGTTTGGCTGCGACTCGCAGCTCATCCGCGATGGCACGTACTTCGTCGCGGTGGCGGGCGATAAGATCGCCGGCTGCGGCGGCTGGAGTTTTCGGAAAACCGCCTATGGCGGCGACCACGGGAAGCCAGCCGACGACACGCGGCGCGATCCGCGGACGGAGCCGGCGATCATCCGTGCGTTTTTCGTGCATCCCGATTTCACCCGCCGCGGCATCGGCCGGGAGATCGTCCGGCTCTCCGAGGAAGCGGCGCGAGCCGCGGGGTATGGCACGATCGAGATCGTCGCCACCCTGGCCGGCGAGCCATTGTACGCGGCGTGTGGTTACACCGTGACGGCGCGCCGCGACATCGCGCTCACCAACGGTGAGCGGCTGCCGGTCGTGCTCATGCGGAAGTGAGCCCGCGAATCACGCGAATGGGCGCGAATCGGTGGAGTGCTTGAGGTAGGAGCGTGCTTGCACGCGATGAGCGGTCATCGCCCTCCTTGGGGCGCAGCGATATCGAACATCGCGTGCAAGCACGCTCCTACCCATGGGATCCGCTTAGAACCGGTAGGCCGCCGTCACGCCCACCTGGCGCGGGTCGGCGCGGTCCTCGTAGCGGGTCTCGACGTAGTTCGGGTCCTCGTTGCCGAAGAAATAGACGCGCTTCTGGTAGTTTTCGTTGAGGAGGTTGTGCGCCCACACGGTGAGCGTCCAGCGCTGCCACGCGTAGCCGAGGCTGGCGTTAACGACGTGGAAGGCGCGGCGCGGCTCGTTCTCCGTGTTGGAGTCGTACTGCTCGGCGCGAGCCACGAGCTCGGCGCTCGCGCGGATGCCGGTGGCGGCGCCATAACGCGTGCCGAGGGTGTAGCCGTAGTGCGGAGTATTGGCCAGGCTGCGACCGCCGCCGGCGAAGCCATTCGTGAGCGTGAAGGCGTTGAGCTCCGAATCCATCTGCGCGAGCGTGGCGTGGAGCGACCAGTCGGGCGTGAGCGCGTAGGCCGCGGAGGCCTCGAGGCCGGAGACGTGGGCGCCCTGGGCGTTGGCGGTGAAGAAGCGGTAGGTGCCGCCGTACCCCGCAGAATCGCGCACCTGCGTATCGCGGCGCTCCAGGTAGAAGAGCGTGAACTCGCCCGTGAGGCGGTGATCGAGCCAGTTGCCGCGCAGGCCGGCCTCGTAGTTCCACAGCGTCTCGGTGCCGTAGGTGAGCGGGTCGGCGGGCGGGTTGATGCGCGCGTCGATGTTGACGCCACCGGCCTTGTAGCCGCGCGTCAGGGAGATGAAGCCGATCTCGTTGGCCGTGAGGTCGTGTTCGAGCGTGATCTTGCCGCCCCACATCGTGTCCGAGAAGGCCGGGCGGAAGGTCACCGCCGGGACGTCGTAGGCCGCGAGCGCGGTGTCGTAGTGGGTCTTGGTGCCGCGGCCGTCGAGGCTGACGTGCTCGCCGCGCAGGCCGAGGGTGAGACGCGTGGCGGGCGTGAAGTCGTGCGCGATCTGGCCGAAGAGGGCGCTGTTTTCGGCGGCGTAGCGGGTGGTCATGCCGTTGATCTCCCACGGATAGGAGTCGGTGAAATTACCCTTCTCCCGCGTGTCGCTGTAGTAGGCGCCGAGCGTCCAGCGGTCGATCCAGCCCAGCGCGTCGCGATCAAGCGCGGAGTCGATGCGTAACTCTTGGTTGAATACGGTGCGGTCGCGATGCAGGTCGTAGAAGCCCTCGTAGGAGGAGGCGGTCCAGTCGTCGTCGTAGCTGTACTCGGACTTGGACTTGCTCGCGCTGGTGACGGTGGTGAAGCGCACGCCGTCGATGCCGGTGAAGGTGCCGCGCAGGCTCCCGGCCGTGGAGCGCTGGCTGTCCTTGCCGGGCTGGTTGCTGTAGGTCAGGCGGCCGTTGTTATCGAGGGCGAACTCGTCGTAGCCGTTGTCGAAATCGGCGTAGAGCAGCGAGGTGTCCCAGCGCCAGAGCGGCGAGGGATTGGCGGTGAGGCGGAGGCGCGCGGTGAATTCATCGCGGGCGTTGGTGTCCTTGTTGAGCGTGACGTTGCGGCGGTAGCCGTCGCTGTCGCTCTGGTAGATCGAGAGGCGGCCCATGAGCGCATCGGGGCGACCGGTGGTGAGCGGACCGCCGACGGCGAAGCCGCCTTCGCGCAGGTCGTCACCGCCGGCGGTGCCCTCGATCTGGCCGGTCCAGTAGGGCGTGGGCTCGTTGGTCACGAGACGCACGACGCCTCCCGCGGCATTGGCGCCGAAGGCGCCGGCCTGCGGGCCACGCAGCACCTCCACCTGGCGCGTGTCGAAGGTGCCGGCGATCGTGCCGAGGCCGGTGAAATCAAGGTCGTCGACCAGGAAACGCACCGTGGCGTCGGGCGTCTCGCCTTCAAACTGCGAGTTTTCGCCGATGCCGCGGATCTGGAAATAGCGCGGGCGCGAGGTGCCGCCGCTCCACGTGAGATTGGGGATGCTGTCGACGAGGTCGCCGAAGTGGCGGACGTTGCCCGCCTGGAGGGCGGCGCTGTCGTACACGCTCACGCTCGCCGGGATGCGCTCGAGCGGCGAGGCCCAGAGATCGGCCGTCACGGTGAGCGGCTCGAGCTTCACCGGCGCGGTGGCGGGGTCGGCGGGCACGGTCTGCGTGCGGGCGAGCGGCAGCGCGGCGAGCGTCGCGGCGGCGAGGAGGAGGATTCGGAGTTTCGTCATGGTGGATTTGACCCACCCGAAACGGACGTCCGAAAAAAGTGGGCGCCGCAGCACCCCGATGGCGCTTCACGCGGCGCCTGCTGTTTCCTTCGTCGGCATGATCCGTTTCAGGTTCGAGGGTCGAGTGGCCGGTCGCACCACAATCTCAGCCCTCCGCGGAGGACACCCCTACAGGCTGTTGCGGACAAAACGCCGCCGGCCTCGCAGCGCAAGCCAAAGTTTTGTCATGCCCGGGGCCCCAAAGCACAACAGCCGCCCCCGAAGGGACGGCTGTCATGACCTAACACCAAGCAAACTTTTTGGGAAAACTAGAAAGGAAACTACAAACCTAACCTAAACTACATGGGGAAAGACGCCGCCGGGGAGGAAACGTTCAGTCTTTCCGAAAGTATTTTGAAAATAGTTTTCGGGCCCGGTTTTGCCCCTCTGAAAACACAAAGGCCGCCTCCGTAAGGAGGCGGCCCGTGTGACCTAACACCAAGCAAACCGTAAGAACTACAAACAAATCACTGCTCTTGCGAACAGTGCTGACTACATAGGGAAAGACGCGCCCACCTGCAAAACGTTCAAAACCGCGGGAAAAATCAGGGGCCGCCCAAGATATATCATAACTCGTTGCTTATGTTTAATTAGAAAATTGTGAATGACTTCCCATCGACACGCCCACGCAACGGTCCGATGCCCTTTTTTGCAATTTTCTCCATGGAAACCACCTCCTCCCGCCCCCACCTCTTCGGCTTGCTCGCCGGCCTGTTTCTGGCCGCCGGGCTCGCCTTCGCCTCCCTCGTGCTCGCCCGTACCTGGACCCACCTCAAGGAGTCCCAGATCATCGACGTCACCGGCTCCGCCCAGAAGCATATCCGCTCCGATCTCGCGATCTGGCAGGGCCATTTCTCCGTCGAGGCCGAGTCGCTGCTCGACGCCAACGCCCAGCTCAAGGCCGACCTCGCCAAGACCGAGGCCTTCCTCCGCGCCAAGGGGGTGAAGGACTATGCCCTCCTCCCCGTGCAGATCCGCGAGGTCACCCAGCGCGTACGTGACGACGAGAGCGGCGAGACCGTCGCAAAGCGCGTCGGCTACCAGCTCACGCAGGCCGTCGAGGTCCGCTCGACCGACGTCGAGTCCGCGCCCCGCCTGAGCCGCGATTGCACCGACCTCCTCGAGCAAGGCGTGGCAATGGTGTCGGACGGCATCCAATTTCTCTACACGCAGGCCGGCCAGGCCAAGGTCGAGATGATGGCCGAGGCCACGAAGGACGCCCGCACCCGCGCCGAGCAGATCGCGCGGCAGGGCGCCCGCGAGGTCAGCAACCTCCGCTCGGCCCGCATGGGCGTCGTGCAGATCAACCCGCGCTACTCCACCGCCACGAGCTGGGAGGGCAACAACGACACCACCGCGCTCGAGAAGACCATCATCGTCACCGTCAGCGCGGAGTTCGCGCTGAGGTAAAACGTATTTCAATTAAGGATACTTCAGGGCAAACCCGGCCGGCATCCGGGTTTGTCCGACTTTATCCATGATTTAGCCGCTCACTCGATCACCACGTTCTCGACCGGGTTGGCCGGCGAGACGACGGGGGTGCTCTTGAGCGGGTAGTGGAAGGTCTTTCCCTCGTAATTGCGGAAGACCACCTCGTCGTCGGTGATCTTTTCCACGTAGTCGGGGTTGATCGGCACCTTGCCGCCGCCGCCGGGGGCGTCGATCACGTATTGCGGGATCGCATACCCGGTGGTGTGGCCGCGGAGGGCGCGGATGATCTCGATGCCCTTGCGCACATCCACCTTGAAGTGGCTGCCGCCGGTGATGAGGTCCATCTGGTAGAGGTAGTAGGGGCGCACGCGCATGCGGAGCAGGCGGTGGATCAGCGCCTTCATCACCTCGGCGTCGTCGTTCACGCCCTTGAGGAGCACGCTCTGGTTGCCGAGCGGCACGCCGGCGAAGGAGAGGCGCTCGCACGCGGCCTTGAGCTCGGCGGTGGCCTCCTTCGGGTGGTTGACGTGGATGCTCATCCAGATCGGCCCGTACTTCTTGAAGATCTCGCAGAGCTCCGGCGTGATGCGCTGGGGCAGAAACACCGGGATGCGCGAGCCGATGCGGATAAACTCCACATGCGGGATCGCCCGCAGGCGCGAGAGCAGGTGCTCCAGCTTCTTGTCGGAGAGCAGCAGGGGATCGCCGCCGGAGAGCAGCACATCGCGTACCTCGGGGTGGGCCTCGATGTAGCGCAGGGCCTGCTCGTACTCGGGATGGAAATTGTAGTCCTGCGCGTTGGAGACGAGGCGGCTGCGGGTGCAGTAGCGGCAGTAGGCCGCGCAGCGGTCCGTGACGAGGAACAGCACCCGGTCCGGGTAGCGGTGCACGAGGCCCGGCACCGGCGAGTGCTCGTCCTCGCCGAGCGAGTCGAGCTGCTCCTCCGCGCTGATCACCATCTCACCGGACCGCGGGATCAGCTGCTTGCGGATCGGGCAGTTGGGGTCGTTGCGGTCGATGAGGTTGAAAAAGTACGGGGTGATCGCCATCGCGAGCTTGTGGCCGGCGAACAGGACGCCCGCCCGCTCCTCGGCGGTCAGGGTCATGTACTTCTCGAGGTGCTCGATGGACGTGAGGCGGTTCTTGAGCTGCCAGGTCCAATCGTTCCAATCGGAGGCCGGGGTCTGCTGCCAGAGCCCCTGACCCTCGAACCACCTGCTGCGATCTTCGGTGTAGGACATTTGAGAGCTACAAGGGGTATTAACACCCCCGGGCCCTGTCAAACTGCCGCGCAAGATTACCTAATGGGGTAATCTGCCATGATTTACATCAGGCCGCGCCCCGGCTGCGGCCTTTTAAGCCACAGATAAGGGAGCCCTGCCGGGGCAAAAAATCGTCAGCCATGGGATTCCCCTTGGCAGAGGTCCCCGGAGCCTTTTTCGTCAGACTTTAATGTCCACGTCCAAACCCGGAGTTCTCGCCCTCGAAGACGGCAGTGTGTTTCGCGGCCTCGCCTTTGGCGCCGATGCCACCATCGCCGGCGAGTGCGTGTTCAACACCTCCATGACCGGCTACCAGGAGATCCTCACCGATCCCTCGTACTTCGGCCAGATCGTCACGATGACCGCCGTGCAGATCGGCAACTACGGCCTCTCGCCCGAGGACGAGGAATCCTCCGGCCCGAAGTGCGCCGGCTTCGTCGTCCGCGAGGTCTCCCCCATCGTCTCCAACTGGCGCAGCCGCATCTCCCTCCCCGATTACCTGCGCAAGCACGGCATCCCCGGCCTGAGCGAAATCGACACCCGCGCGCTCACGAAAAAGCTCCGGGTGGATGGCGCGATGAAGTCCTGCCTCAGCACCCTTCCGATCAGCGACGACGAGGCAATCGCCCGCGCGCGCGGCTGGCGCGACATGGCCGGCAGCGACTACGTGAAGGACGTCACCTGCCGCGAGCCCTACCTCTGGCGCGGCGATGCCCCCGAGAACCACAACCCCGCGTACTTCCCCGTCGGCACCACGATGAACGCCCCCGGCGTGCCCGCGAAGAAGTTCCGCATCGCCGCCTTCGACTACGGCGCCAAGCACACCATCTTCCGCAAGCTCGTTCGCCACGGCTTCGAGGTGCAGGTCTTCCCCGCCACCGCGACCCACGAGCAGATCCGCGAGCACAAACCCGACGGCGTCTTCCTCTCCAACGGCCCCGGCGACCCGGCCGCCCTGCCCTACATCCATAAGACCGTCACGGGCCTGATCCCGGACTTCCCGATCTTCGGCATCTGCCTCGGCCACCAGATGCTCACGCACGCGCTCGGCGGCACGACCTTCAAGCTCAAGTTCGGCCACCGCGGCGGCAACCAGCCCGTGAAAAACCTCGAGACCGGCAAGGTCTCGATCACGGCGCAGAACCACGGTTTCGCGACCGACCCGAAGTCCCTTGAGAAGACCGGCGCCATGGTCACCGAGATCAACCTCAACGACCAGACCGTCGAGGGCCTGCGCCACAAGACGCTCCCGATCTTCAGCGTGCAGTACCACCCCGAGGCCGCCCCCGGCCCCAACGACGCCGACCCGCTCTTCACGGACTTCTACCGCATGATCGAAGCCCGCAAGGCCGGGAAGATCTGAGCCCTTCGCGGACTGGATTGCAAATCACGCGCGGCCCTCGAGTGCGCGCCGTGGACTCTTTTAACCACGGATGGACACGAATGCACACGGATAAATACCTGTTATGCCTTGGTCTATCCGTGTGCATTCGTGTCCATCCGTGGTTTGAGCTTTCTCGGCACCTGCTTTTCTCTCGGCAATTTTCCGCTCGCGGCCAGACTCAGCCGCACCATGAGCAACACCCCTGAAGTCGTCTTCGACAGCGCCGACGTGGAGAAGAACAAGGCCTTCGCCGTCATCTCCTATCTCTGGATTTTGTTTCTCATCCCACTGCTCGCCGCCAAGGACTCGAAGTTCGCGCGCTTCCACGCCTACCAGGGCCTCACACTGTTTCTCGCCACACTCGTCGTCGGGGTGATCGTCCGCCTGCTCCCCTACAACCTCAGCGGCTTGGAGTGGCTGCTCGACCTCGGCCTACTCGTGCTCGCCATCCTCGGGATCGTCAACGCCGCCCAAGGCCGCGGCCGGCCCCTGCCCGTGATCGGCGGTTTTCTTCAGCCCGACCGCTGAGCCGCACGTCCGCCCGCGCGCTGTTTTCCGCCCATGCGCCGCGTGAAAATCGCCGCCGTGCTCGCCCTCCTCGCGATTGCTGCGTGGCTGTGGCTGCATGAGCCCGCGGCCAAATGGCGCGGCATCCCGGCGCCCGCCGAGCCGGTGCAGACCGACGCTGCCCTGCCCAAGCCTTTCCCGCATGACGGCTACACGATCACGCCGCTCGCCCGTTACTCGATCACGGCCGTCGTGCTCGGGCGCGAGCGCTACCGCTACGACGACGCGGCCCCGCTCGCGCCCGTCGATCTCGCCCTCGGCTGGGGCCCGATGTCGATCGCCTCGGTCCTCAACGAGCTCTCCATCAGCCAGTCGGCCCGCTGGTACGAGTTCCGCTGGTCCGGCGACGGGCCGCCGCTCGATCCTGCGGAGATGAGTTCCCATTCCGCCAACACCCACTGCCTCCCCGCCGACGACACCGTGCGCGACACGCTGCTCGCCGTGCGTCGCCACGAACTCGTGAAACTCGAGGGCTACCTCGTCTCCATCACCAAGCCCGACGGCTATCACTGGACCTCCTCGCTCAGCCGTACCGACACCGGCGGCCACAGCTGCGAAGTGATGTGGATCACCTCCGTCACGCGCTGGTCGCTGTGATCGAGGGATCGAAATGGATCAAGTGTGGGTCGGACTTTACGCCCGACTGCGGGGAATCGGATATGGGGCGTAAAGCCCGACCCACAGCTCCTTACTTCACGCTCCGCCCAACCACTGCTCAAACTTCACCGCATCCTCCGGCGTATCCACACCGATGGTCGGGTCTTCCGTGACGGCGCAAGCGATGTCGTAGCCGTTTTCGAGCACGCGGAGCTGCTCCAGTTTTTCCACCACTTCGTAGCGCCCCGGCGGCAGCTTGGCGAAATTCTGCAACAGGTCCGCCTGGTAGGCGTAGAGCCCGAGGTGCTTGTAGCAGGGGTTGGCCTGGACCCAGGCGTCGCTCACCGTCCCACCGAGATCGCGGGGATACGGCATCCGCGAACGCGAAAAATACAGCGCCCGCCCGTCGCGCCGCAGCACAACCTTCACTTGGTTGGGGTTCTCAAAATCGGCCGCCCGCTTGAAGGGCGTCACCAGCGTGGCCATTGGCGCTCCGCCAGCCAGCAGCCCCGCCAACGCCCGCAGCTGCCCGCTTGTGACCAACGGCTCATCCGCCTGGACATTAATGACATGCGTGGCCTTCACCGTGCGGTTGGCCTCGGCGATGCGATCGGTGCCGCTCTGGTGGGCCGAGTCGGTCAGGATCGCCTTGAACCCTGCCTGCGTCACGCAATCCCCTAGCAACGGGTGATCGACGGCAAACCAGAGCGGAAATTCCGGGGCTTCCCGGGCGATCCGCTCGGCCACCCACAACAATAATGGCCGACCCTTGATCTGATGTAAAAGCTTGCGGGGGAACCGGGTAGACTCAAGCCGACATGGCACGATGATAGCTGTGGTACTCATCGACTTGCATAATGAGGCTCGGTTTTTAAGTTGCAAGCCGTGCCCGCATGCCGGATTTACGCCGGTCCTTTTTAAAGCCATCCAATGAACCCAAGTGACGCCACGCCCTCCGCCCAACAACTCGTCAAAGAGCTGGTGGTGCAGAACAAGATGGGCATCCACGCGCGTCCGGCGGCGATGATCGTGCGCATCACCAACAAGTTCAAAGCCGAGGTCTTCGTCGAAAAGGACGAGGAGCAGGTCAACGGCAAGAGCATCATGGGCCTCATGATGCTGGCCGCCGGCAAGGGCTCGAAGGTCAAGTTCCTGGTCACCGGCGAAGACGCCCCCTCGATGCTCACCGAGCTCGAGCAGCTCTTCACCCGCAAGTTCGACGAGGCCTGAGTCAGATAACCACGAAATACACTAAACACACGAAACCGGCCTCTTGGCCGGTTTTTCTGTTTTCGTGTAGTTCGTGTGTTTCGTGGTTCTTAGATCCCGAAAAACCGCCGCGCATTCGCCGTGGTCACCGCCGCAAATTCCTCCGCGCTCACGCCAAAGACCTCCTTCGCGGCAAACTCCGCCGTATGCCGCACAAATGCCGGCTCGTTGGGCTTTCCGCGGTGCGGCATCGGCGTGAGGTAGGGTGCATCGGTCTCGATCATCAGCCGCGCCAAGCCCTGTGCCTTGGCCGCCGCGCGCACATTGCCCGCGGTCTTGTAGGTGATGATGCCGGTGAACGAACCGTAGCCGCCCCGCCGCGTCAGCTCGGCCATCTCGGCCTCGTTCTCCGTGAAGCAGTGAAACACCACCCGCTCCCAGGCCACGCCGCTCGCGTCGATCATATCGACGCACTCCTGAAATGCCCCGCGCGAATGCACCACCACCGGGCACCCCAGCCGCTTCACGATGGCGAGCTGCGCTTCAAAAGCCGCCCGCTGCCACGCAAAGATCCGCGCCGCCTGCTCCGCGTTGTCCTTCGGCAAATGAAACCGGTCGAGCCCGCACTCCCCGAGCGCCACGGGCTTCGGGCCGTTGGTCCAAAATCCCTCAATATGCGCCACCGCCTGCGCCCAATCCTCCTCCACGGAACAGGGATGCAGCCCGACGGTGTAGTGCACGAAGCCCGGGTTTTTCTCCGCGATCTCACGATAGGGCGCCCAGTCATCGGGCGACGTCCCAATCGTGATCATCGCTTCCACCCCGGCCTCCTTGGCCCGGGTGAGCGCACCCGCCAGCGTACCCTGGCGGGAAAACGATTCGAGATGCGTGTGCGTATCAATCAAGCCCATGCCGACAAAGTAGCGCAGGCGTCCTCGCCTGCCACTACTTTTGCAGGCTGGACGCCTGCGCTACCCCAAGCCGATCCCGACACTCCTTCGTACAGGCGTCATAGCAAAGCGCCCCCCAGTGGCTGCGGCGTCCTCGCCGCAGAGTTTTCGATCCCTGCTGCGGGACGCCGCAGCCACTATTTCAAACCTTCAAAGTTCAATGTTCGTTCGTCCCACGCTCAGCGCGTCTGCACCGAGATGTCTCCGCCGCTCGAGCGCAGCTTCAGCAGCGGGCCGCCGCCGTTGACCTTGCCCTCGAGTTTGCTGCGGCTCACCCGGCCTTTTTCAATCGTGATCGTCAGCCCGGTCGCATCGACTACGCCGCCGCTGGTCGAGGCGTTGAGGTCAAAGGCCGTGCCGTTGTCCACCGTCACGCGCACCCGGCCGCCCGACGTGCTCAGCCGGCACTCGCCCTTAAGCGCGCCGATGATCCCGGCCGTCACATTGCCGCCGCTGGTCGAGGCGTGGAGCGTGTTTTCCACCGATTTGATGACGATGTCGCCGCCCGACGTATCCAAATCCGTGGCACCCACGGCGCGGTCCACATGGATGTCGCCGCCCGACGTGGTGAGGTGCACCGTCGCGCCGCCCTCGGTCAGGCGCACGTCGCCGCCCGAGGTGCCCGCGTCGATCTCGCCGGCGATCTTGCCGAGCGTCACATCGCCGCCGGAGGTCCGGGCGTACACCTTGCCCCCGAGTTCCGGGACCTTGATGTCGCCGCCCGTCGTCTTGAGCGAGACGTTGTAGTTCGCCGGCACCGTCACGATGAAATCCACCTGCACCGGCGGCCAGGAACCGAAGCGCCAGCCGCTCACGGGCTTTTCGTACTTCGCCAGCGCCGAGACGCCCTCCGGCACCTGCTCCATCGTGAGCGTGAGCTTTTTCAACAGCTCGTCGGCCTCGCTCTCCGAGCCGGCCTTGATCTTCTCCTTGGCGGTGACCTTCACGGTCGAGTCCTTCGAGGTCAGGATGCGGACATCGCCGCCCTGCGTCTCGACTGTCAGGGTCCCGCCCGGCTGGACGGTGAAGGTCTTTTCGACCACGCGCTCAATCTTGGCCTGCGCGGCAATAGGGGCGAGGGCCAGCAAGCCGGCCGCAACGAATAAGAGATGGGTTTTCATGAGGTGATTGCCTCCAATACCCACCCATCCATCCAAAAGTTACAAAAAACGTGGCTGCGGCATCCTCGCCGCAGAGTCTTACACCTTCGCGCTGTTGTCGCACTTGAAGTGCACGCGCGAACGCAGCAGGGCGTGCGTCTTCAGCGCCGAGGTCTGCGCCGGGTCGCGGGATTTGATCAAAAACCGCTGCTGCTCCTCCGCCTCCTCGGCGGCGGCCAGCGCCGACACGCACAGCAAGGCCTCCGCGTGGCGCTCGAGGCGGCTCGCGGGAAACCGCGTGTGCGCGCCCAGCCAGCGGACGGTATTCTGCAAAGGATTCAAGGACTTGGCACTCATTTCGCCACAATCAATCGCACATGTAGGCGCGCAAGGCGAGCGAACAACCGCTGTTCCTCCTGCAGGGGCCACCAGTCGTAAAGATAGACCTGCAGCGGCCGCCACATCGCCACCCAGCCCAAAATGGTCAGCCCTTCGCGCACGATGTCCGCCGCCGTCGCCGAATCCAGCTTCGGCGCCAGCATCCCGGCGAGAAAGAGACAGCCGGCCAAAAACAAAAGTCCGACCAGCAGGCTCTGCCGCCCCACCCGCATGAGCTGGCGAAACTCGCTTCGCTTCATATCCGCCCGCGCCTTGAAGTAGTGTCGCACCGCCTCCTCGACGCCCGCCGCCCGATCCGGCTCCGGCGCCGTCGCGAGGTGGATCGAGAGCTGAAACTCATGCCCGGTCGGGTGCTCTCGCGCCCAGCTTACGATGAACTCCTCCGCCTTCGCATCGAGGTCGCGGTCGATGAACGGCGAGGGGTCCATCGAATTAAAAAGCTGCGCCAGCTCACGCAGGCGAACTTCGATGCGGGCGGTGGTGGCGGGCATGGGGGACCTACTTGAGCGCCGCCGCCCAGACCTTTTCGTCGAAGCCCACGAGCCCGACGCCCGAGCCGAGCAAAAAGGGGCGCTTCACCAGATTCCCATTGCCGGCCAGCAGCGTGAGGGCCTGCGCCTCGGTCAGCCCCGGCAGCTTCTCGCCGAGCTGCTGGTCGCGGTAGTCCTTGCCCGAGGTGTTGAAGAGTTTCCGCAGCACGCCGTCCTGCGCGGCCAGCATCGTCTTGAGCTCCGCGGTCGTCGGCGGCGTCTCGCGGATCGGCTTCTCCTCGAAAGCCAGCCCGGCCGCGCGCAGCCATTTCACGGCGCGGCGGCAGGTATCGCAGTTGGCGTACGTGTAAACTTTCAGCGTGCTCATCGGCCCCTAGCCTCCGCCACCACCGCGCCCTTGCCAATGCCCAAAAACAAACACCCCGCGGCCGTCTGGCACGCGGGGTGGGTTTGTCCGAACTTCGAGGTTCAGGTGGTCTGACTCACTCAGCGCTTGCCGCCTTCGACTGCGCCGCTGACCGAAGCCTGCGCTGACTGGGCCTGCGCGCGGGCGACGGCCTGCGCATAGGCGTCCTGGTCGGCGGCCAGCTGGGCGCGGGCGGCTTCCCAATTTTCCGCGGTGGCCTTGCCGGCGGCCTTCGCGCTGGCCTTCAGCTGACGCTCGCGCACGGTGACCTCCTTCGCCGCCGCCTTGAAGTCGGCGCGGGCCTTGTCGTCGAGGCGCTCGGCGCGCTCCTTGGCCTCAACCATGGCGCGATGGCCCTGGCTCATGCTTTCCTTCACGTCGGTCTCCGCCTGATCACGCGTCGCGAAGGTCGCGGTGCGGATCGAGCGGGCCGCAGGAGTCGCGTCAAACGAGGCGCTGGCCGAGCTGCTGCCCGATGCATTGACGCCCTTGGCGTTGACCGAGGCGCTGTTCGAGCCATTGGCCTCCGCTTGGAGACGCTCGCGGCGCATGCCCATGGATTCGGAGCCGCTGCCATTGGCCCCGCCGGGGATCACATTGCCCGCGGCATCCACGGTCGCACCGGTGCCCGAGGCGCCGGTCGAACCGAAGGCCGAGGCGCCCATCGCCGAGGCAGGATTGGTGGTGGTGCTGCCGGCGCCGACGGCGCCTTGGACGGTGCCGTTGACCGCGCCGGTCGCAGTGTTGACGGTCGAGCCGACCGTGGCCGCGGCTCCGGCCGCAAAGAGCGTGGCGGACGGGGTGAGCGCGAGCAGGGAAACGAGCGCAATCAGGGCGGGGTTCTTCTGGTTCGTTTTCATAGGATCTCCTTTGTTTGGGTTTAGTTGAGGTTGGGCCTCGCGTTGAGGTGGGTGCCTTTTTGCACAACCCGTGCCCGGAGCCGCTTTCCTGATTTAGCATGCTGGTGTTTAACTATTTAAAAAACGCTGCGCCATTTCGCCCCGGCTGCGATTCTTGCACTTCGCACGGTCCGGCCGGGGGAGGCCGGGGATTTTGCACGATGACAGCGCGTCATGCCTGCACTTGGCATTGCGCGCCCGCGCCCGGCCTCCGCACACTGACCCTCCGATGAAACCCATCCTCGAGCTCTCCGGCCTGCGCATCGAGCGCGGCCGCACGCACATCCTCCGCGGCGTCGATTGGCGCATCGCGCCGGGCGAGCACTGGGTCATCCTCGGGGCCAACGGCTCCGGCAAGACCTCCTTGCTCAAGGCCCTGACCGGTTTCCTCTCACCGACTTCCGGCGAGTTCAGCCTGCTCGGCCAGGAGTACGGCGCGAGCGACTGGCGCGCGCTGCGGCTCAAGATCGGCGTCGTCACCAGCGCCTTCACCGCCTCGATCCCGCTGGCCGAGGTCGCGCTCGACACGGTGATCAGCGGCAAGTTTGCGCAACTCGACCTGTGGTCCCGCGTCAGCCGCGCCGACCGCGCCGCGGGCCTGCGCCTCCTGCGCCTCGTCGGTCTCGCGCATCTCGCCCACCGCGAGTGGTCCTATCTCTCGCAGGGTGAGCGCCAGCGCGTGCTCATCGCCCGCGCCCTCATGGCCAAGCCGCGCCTGCTCATCCTCGATGAGCCCTGCGCCGGCCTCGATCCCGTCGCGCGCGAGAACTTCCTACGCTTCGTGGAAAAACTCGCGCGCCGCCGCGGTCCCGTGCCCGCCCTCGTACTCGTGACCCACCACGTCGAGGAGATCACGCCCGCTTTCACGCACACGCTCATGCTCCGCGCCGGCGAGGTAGTCGCCGCCGGCCCGCGCGAAAAGGTGCTGACGTCAAAGAATCTCTCCGCCGTCTTCGGCGCCCGCCTGCGGCTCGGCCGCCTCGGTGGCCGCTACCGTCTCACGGTCACACCCGGTGCTTAGTCGGCCTTTTCGACGTAGAAGACTTCCTTGAGGAAGGTCTTCATCTCGTTCCACGAGCGACGCGCAGCGACCGCGTTGTAGGCGATGCCTTTGAGACCGTTGCTCTGGGCCAGCTTGTCCGCGTCGGGATTGGTAAACGCGTGCACCGCGCCCGCGTAGCTCACGAACTGGTAGTCGAGCTTCGCATCGTCCAGCCCGTGCAGGAAGGTGTCGCGCGCCTCCGCCGTCGCCATCGGGTCGATCGCGCCGTGGCAGATTAGCAGCTTGGCCGTCGTCTTCGTCGCCGCATCCGCCGGCACGCCGACAAACCCGCCGTGGAAACTCACGATGCCCTTCACCGGCGCACCGCTGAAGGCCAGCGCCTGCACCGCCGCGCCGCCGAAGCAGTAGCCGATCGCCGCCACGCGGGCCGGATCGACCTGCGCCTGTTTCATGAGCTCATCGAGGCCCGCGCGCGTGCGCTCGGCCAGCAGCGGCTTGCCATAGAACGCGCCGGCGAGCTTGCCCGCCTCCTTCGCATCAGTCGTCACCACGCCGTTGCCATAGATGTCGGCGGCAAACGCCACATAGCCGAGCTTCGCGATCGCCTTGGCCCGGCCCTTCGCAAAATCCGAGAGGCCCCACCACTCCGGCACCACGAGCACGCCGGGCAGCTTGCCCGCCGCCGCCTTCTCGTCGTCGTAGGCAAGGAAGCCCGTGAGCTTCGTCCCCGCGTGCTCATACGCGACGGACTTCGTGACAATCTTGGCGCTCACCGGCAGCACCGCGGCAACACCGATCAGGAGGAGCAGGGAGATTTTCTTCATGGTGCCATCAACTTTGGGCACTCCCTTCGCTCCGTCAACCCGACGCGTCCGGCAGCTCCTTTTCCGTGTCTTCCGTGTACTCCGTGGGCCCCACCTCACGTCGGCACGCCGCCCGCGATATAGTTTTTCAACTGCTCGGCTTCCACGCGGTGCGCTTCGGACAGCCAGCGCGTCACGTCACCGATCGATACCAACCCGCGCAGCTCGCCCGACTCGATGACCGGCAGGTGGCGACAGCGTTTTTCGGTGAATATCTTCACCGCCTGATCGAGCGTGGTCGCCGGCGTCACAGTCAGCACCTGGCGCGTCATCACGTCCGCGACCACGGTCCCATTGGGATCGAGCCCGGCGCCCACAACGCGCCGCAACACGTCGCGCTCCGTGAAAATCCCGGTGAGTTTCGCGCCGTCCAGCACCAGCACGGAGCCGATATGGTGGCGGTTCATGCGGGCGACGACGGCGGCGACGGTCTCTGCTGGGGCGGCCGTGTGGAGGACCGCACCCTTGCGGTCAAGGAGGGCGGAAATCGGCGTGTTCATGGGGTTCCTGGGTTCGCGGTTTCACTGACTGAACCGTGATCCGGCCGGCGGTTCCAAGACGCCGGTGACAATCACGGCGGGGGTGCCCTGCATCGTGTCGCTTTCCACTCAGGGCTCAAGCCCAAAGGCCGCCCCGCGATTACAATTTTGGTCCGTCCTTCGAACCCGTTGTCCCTTGCGAATCCGGCCGGTCCGCGATTTCCTCTCGGTCATGAGCATTGGCAAAATCCTTTTGATCGTCGTCGGTTTCTTCGCGCTGCTAGCGGTCGTCCTCGGCCTCTGGATCAGCGGCATCTTTAACCGCCTCGTGGCCCTCCAGCAGGGCACCGACGCCGCGTGGGCCCAGGTGTAGAATGTCTATCAGCGCCGCGCGGACCTGATCCCCAACCTCGTCAACACCGTCTCCGGCGCCGCCAACTTTGAGAAGTCCACCCTCGCCGAGGTCGTCGCCGCCCGCGCCTCCGTCGGGAAGGTCCAGCTCCCCGCCACCGGTGCGCCTACCGATCCCGCGGCCTTCGCCCAGTTTGAAAAATCCCAGGCACAGCTCGGCAGCGCGCTCTCCCGCCTCCTCGTGGTTTCCGAGCGCTATCCCGACCTGAAGGCCACCGCCAATTTCCGCGACCTCCAGGCCCAACTCGAGGGCACCGAGAACCGCATCGCCGTCGAGCGCGGCCGCTTCAACGAGGCCGTGCAGGCCTACAACACCGCGCAGAAGCGTTTCCCCGCGGTCTTCTTTGCTTCGATGTTCGGCCACACGCCGCGCCCCTACTTCACCGCCACCGCCGGCGCGGACCGTCCGCCCGAGGTGAAGTTCGACTTCGGCCAGCCCGCGACCGCGAAGCCCTGATCCTGATTGCTGCCCACGGAACACACGGAATACACGGAAACAAAACCCGTTTCCTCTTCCGTGTATTCCGTGTGTTCCGTGGGTATAAAATTCTTCATCCCTTCAGAGCAGTGAAAAAATTCGTCCATCTCTTCTTGCTGCTCTTCCTCGGGCTCGGCTTCGTCGCCGCCGGCCACAGCGCTGAGGTTATTCCTCCGGCCCCTGCCGCTTACTTCAACGATTACGCGGGCATCGTCTCACCCGGCGCCGCCCGCCAGCTCGACGCCGAGCTGACTCAGTTCGAGCGCGATACCTCCAACCAGATCGTCGTCGCAATCTACCCGAAGATGCAGTCCGACTCCTCGGTCGAGGACTACACCGTGCGCGTCGCGCAAAAGTGGGGCGTCGGCCAGAAGGACCGCAAAAACGGCGCGGTGCTGTTCCTCTTCCAGGAGAGCCACGACATCCGCATCCAAGTCGGCTACGGCCTCGAGGGCGCGCTGCCCGATGCGCTCTGCAAGCGCATCGTCGAGGACGAGATCGCCCCGCGTTTCCGTCAGGGCGATTTCACCGGTGGCCTCCAGGCCGGCGTCCATGCGATGATGGCCGCCACCAAGGGTGAGTATCAAGGCACCGGCCAGACCGTTGGCGGTCGCCATGGCCGCAATCAATCGTCGCCCGGCCTCATTATCGTTTTCATCATCATCGTGGTCGTGATTTCCCTCATCCGCGGCCGGCGCAACAATGTGTACAGTCGCCGCGGCCTGAGCACGCCTTGGATCAGCACCGGCGGTGGCTGGCGCGGCGGCGGTAGTGGCGGCGGCTTCTCCGGTGGCGGCGGCAGTTTTGGCGGTGGCGGTGCAGGAGGAAAATGGTGACGCCATGAGCTTCTTTTCCTCCACGCCCTCCATCGATCACGACCGCGTCGTCGCCGCCATCGGCGCCGCCGAGGCCAAAACCTCCGGCGAGATCCGCGTGCTCCTCGCGCGCCGCAAGGCCGGCGATCCCGTCGCCGCCGCGCAACAGCACTTCGAGCGCCTCGGTATGACCCAGACCGCCGCGCGCAACGGCGTGCTCATCTTCCTCGCCCCGCGCTCGCGGACCTTCGCCGTGATCGGCGACACCGCGATCCACGAGAAATGTGGCGACGCTTTCTGGGCCGAGCTCGCCGCCGCGATGACGGAACACTTCAAGCGCGGCGACTTCACCGCTGGCCTCGTCCACGGCATCGACCGCGCCGGCGCCCTGCTCGCCGAGCATTTCCCCCGTTCTCCCGACGACGTCAACGAACTCCCCGACACCATCGAGGAAGCCGATTGAGCGCGAAGTAGCCGCTCACCGCTGAAACAGCTTGTCCAACGCCCCGAGGTTCTTGAGCGGCGTCGTTTTCTTTGCCGCCACCGGGGCCGTCACGATCGCGCGCGCTGCTGACGCCACCTGTTCCACGCTCGCCACCGGCGCGCCGCGCAACGCCGCGAGCGCGCGGTCCAGCTTCACCGCCGATACCGGCTCGGCCGTGCCCAGCTCCTGGGCAAAGAGGCTCACGCGAAACTCCTCTACCAGCCAACGCACCGCCTCGCCACCTTCCTGCGTGCGCGCCTTCGCCGCGGCCGTCACATAAGGCGCGAGTTGGGCCGTGCGCTCCGCGTCCTTCGCTGGGTTTTGCTTCCACCGGTCGGCGCGCAGTTTCATCGCCTTCAGATAGCGCGGAAAATGCGCGAGTCGCGCATACGGCGTCACCGCAAGAAAATCTGCCGGGATGAGCGCCGCGAGATCCTTGTCCATCCCGGGCGGCGGCGTTGGGTGCACGAGCAGTGCCTGCCGCAGCGTGAGAATTTCGCGCAGCAGGTCGCAGAACCGCGGCACGAGTCCGCGCAGGTCGGCCTTCGCCCGGTCAAGCACCGTGGAAAAAGTCGCGGCCGTCAGCGGCTCCACTGTGCGGCCCGTGGCCCAGCGCCGGATGGCATCAAAACCCTGCGCCTGCAGCTCATCCATCGGCGCGAGTGTCGCCGTCAGTGCGCCGAGTTCGCGCAGCGCCCGCAGGTCGCGCTCCAACCAGCCGAGGTCATGGCCCAGCTGACGCTCCAGCAGCGCAGCCACGCCGCGCTGTGTCGCCGCGCCGGCCTCCTCGGGCGTCTTGAACAAGTTGATCGCCACGCCATCGCGTACGGCCGCAAGCCCCGGGAAAGCGTGCACCGGCACCCCCGCCTGCTCCGTCACGAGTACACGCTCCGGCAGGTCGCCAAACGCCCACGTCGTGTGCGCCGGCGTCTCCCACTTCGCCCGTGCGCGCCGCCACGCCTCGGGCTCGGCCCGTGCCACACTCGCGCTCGCCGTGCGTTTCTGCGCGTGCAGCGCCGCATCGATCTCCGCGAGTTCACGGCTCGCCGCCAGCTCCTTGCCCTTGCCGTCGACCACGCGAACCCGCACCCGCAGGTGATCCGGCAGCGGCTTGTCGGCCCAGACGGCCGGGTCGACCGCCACGCCGAAACGCTCCGCGATCTGTACCGCCAGCGCCGTCGTGAGCGTCTCGCGGCGATCCGTCAGCCGGTCGCGCGCTGCCACCTGCACCGCGAGGCTCTTGGCGGTTTCGGCCAGCGGCACGAAGCTCCGGCGCAGTTCCTTCGGCAGCGCGCGCAGGTAGTGCTCCACCTTTTGCTCGAGGTGACCAGGCACCGCCCAGTCGAGCGCGGCGGGCGTGAGTTCTTCGGCCTCGCGCACGCCCACCTCGAGCGTCACACCGTCGTCGGCCTGACCGGGCCGGTACGCATAGGCCAGCGGGAGCGCGCGATTTTCCAACGGCAGCGCCTCGGGGAATGCCGTGCGGTCGTGCGCCAGCGTCGCCGGATCGCGCAGGTCGTCCGCTGCCATCATCAAAAACTTCGGCTCCGCCCCGCGTCGCTCGCGCACGAGGTCAACCAGCTCGCCCACCGCCGACACCGGCATCCAGCCTTCCTTTGTCCCATCCTCCGGCAACAGCCGCGCCGCGTAAAACCGGAACGCGATCTCATCGAGATTCAGATAGCCGCTGTCGCGCGCGCGGCTGAGCTGGTCCTCGATCTTTTCCCGCAGCGCCCGGTTGTGCGTGAGAAAATCCAGCGGGAACGTGATCGTGTCATTCACCAAACCCTCGCGGATGAAAATCTCCGTCGCGCGCACCGGGTCGATCGCGCCGTAGCTGACCGCGCGGCTTTCCAGTTCAAGGCCGTGCAGGCGCGTGCGCTGCTTCACCATCACGCGGCCTTTTTCCACATCCCACGTCGGTTCGCTGTGGCTCACGCGAACGATGTGCGTACCCAGCTCCAGCGCCCAGCGCGGGTCGAGTCGCGCGCAGGTCCGCGCATAGAGCCGTGAGGTCTCCATGATCTCCGACGCCATGACCCAGCGCGGCGTCTTCGTCTTGGCCTTCTCGTTGGCTGCCTGTCCCTGCGCGCCGCGCGGGTTTTTCCGCGGGTCTTCCTTGCGCGCCAGCACCGACCCCGGAAACAGCGTCACCCGCCGGTCCTGCGTCGCCTTGTAGCCGCCGTTCTCCTCGTCGAGCTTCGCGATATTGCCGAGCAAGCCCGCCAAGATGCTCCGGTGGATCGCCGCGTACGGCGGCGTGCCAAACACCGCGGTCGTCTCATCGACTTCCTTGATGCCGTGAAACGCCGAGGTCATCCGAAAGTCTTCCCGCTCGCGCAGCACGTCGGTCAGCTGCGCATGGATGTCGCGCCACTCGCGCATGCGCGTGTAGCTGAGGAAATGGTCGCGGCAAAACCGGCGCAGCTTCGCCTGCGAGAGGTTTTCCAGCTGGTCGTGCCATGAATCCCAGATGTTGAGCAGCGTGAGAAAATCCGAATCGGGATGCGCGAAGCGGCGGTGCGCCGCGTCGGCCTGCTGCTGCTTGTCCATCGGCCGCTCGCGCGGGTCCTGGATTGAGAGGCCCGCCGCGATCACCAGCACCTCGCGCAGCGCCTTCTCGGTGCGCGCCTGCAAAATCATGCGCCCCACCGTGGGATCAACCGGCAAGCGCGCCAGCTCGCGCCCGATCGCCGTCAGCGGCCGGCTCAGCGCCGCCGCCGCATCGCCCGCTGTTTCCTCGTCGAGCGCACCCAGCTCCTCCAGCAGCGCGTAGCCGGCGCGAATCGACTTTGCCGCCGGCATGTTGATGAAGGGAAACCGCTCGATGTCGCCAAGACCGAAGGCCTTCAGACCCAGGATGACGTCCGCGAGATTGGCCCGCTGGATCTCCGGCTGCGTGAAGCGCGGGCGCTCCAGATAGTCCTTCTCCGAATAAAGCCGGATGCACACGCCGTCGGCCACGCGGCCGCTGCGGCCTTTGCGCTGGTCGGCGCTCGACTGCGAGACGGGCTCGATCGGCAGGCGCCGCGTGCGCGCCTGCGGCGAATAGCGGCTGAGCCGCGCCAGCCCGGTGTCCACGACGAAGCGGATGCCGGGGATCGTGAGCGACGTTTCCGCGATGTTCGTCGCGAGCACGATCTTCCGCCGCTGCGTGTGCGCGAAGACACGCTGCTGCTCGGCGTTGGAGAGCCGTCCGAAGAGCGGCACGAGTTCGCAGTCGCGCATGCGCCGGCCGTCGAGCAGGTCGCCGAGTTCGCGGATGTCGCGCTCGCTCGGCAAAAACACCAGAATGTCTCCGGTATTGCTCTCGCGCACGATGCGCTCCACCGCCTCGGCCGCGCCATCGATGTAGTGCAGCGCCTCCGCCTTGGCCGAGGCCACGGCCGACGCATCATCCTTTTCCTCGTTCTCGTCGTCAATTGCGTAGTCGCTGCCCATCGCATCGAGCGGCGAATAGATCACCTCGACGGGAAACGTGCGGCCCTCGACCTTGATCACCGGCGCATCGTCAAAGGCCGCGCTGAACATCGCCGTGTCGATCGTCGCCGAGGTGATGACGATCTTCAACTCCGGGCGCTTGTGCCGCAGCGTGCGCAGGTGGCCGAGCAGGAAGTCGATGTTGAGCGAGCGCTCGTGCGCCTCGTCGATGATGATTGTGTCGTAGTCACGCAGCAGCGGGTCGCCCTGCACCTCGGCGAGCAGCATGCCGTCGGTGAGGAACTTCACCACCGTGCGGGCGGTCGTCTGGTCGTTGAACCGAATCTTCGCCCCCACCATGCCGCCCCACTCCACCCCCAGCTCCTCCGCCACGCGGCGCGAGACCGACAGCGCGGCCACGCGGCGCGGCTGCGTGCAGGCGATACGCCCCTGCGTACCGCGGCCGGCCGCGAGACACATCTTGGGGATCTGCGTGGTCTTGCCCGAGCCCGTTTCACCGGCGAGGATCACCACTTGGTTGGCCCCGATGGCCGCGGTGATCTCCTCCGCGCGCGCGCTGATCGGCAGCTCAGGCGGAAACTCGAGCCGGAAGGAAAAAGAGTTGTTTGACGGTGCGGACACGGGAAACGAACGTGGATTCTTCGCTTCGCCGCGAAGCCTACAACGATGAAAGCACCGCCACTTTTGCCTGAAGAAACGCTCCGCCGCGTCGTCCGACTCGCGCGCTTCGACGGCCTGACCGTACTGGCGCTGCCCGGCTTCTTCGCGCTCCTGGCCGCCTCGGCGGGCGATGTCACCGGAGTGATCGTCGGCCTGCTCATCGCCGCCGCCGGCGCGATCGAACTCCACGGCGTGGACCTCCTCCGTGCCGGGGAAGCGCGCGGCATGTCTTGGCTCGTCACCAGCCAGTTTTACCTGATGACCGTGGTGGTCATTTTCTGCCTCTGGCAACTCCAACACGAAGACCTGCACCTCCTGCGCACGGCGCTCACCGACGAAATGCGCACCACCATCGCGCAGGCCAACATGAGCGAGGATGCATTTCTGCAGCTCACCTACCGCATCACCTACCGCGTCATCACTTTGGTGACTCTGTTCTACCAAGGCGGGATGGGACTCTACTATTTCCGCCGCCGGGAGACCGTGCGTCAGGCGCTGCAATAAAAAGGTCGAGCGCTGGCTACACCCGCGTTGTTTTCCACAGCTTGCGCCCGGCCGGACCGGCGTTAGTTTCCGCACATGTCAAAGGACCGCTACATCGAGGCCAAGCAACGGTGGGCGGAAAAGCAAAAGGCCCGTGGCGTGACCGCTCGCACCGTGGCGTCGGCCGATCGCCTGCCGCCCGGCCAGAAACTCACAAATGGTTTCCCCGTCCTCGATCTGGGTGTGCAACCCGCCATCGCGCACGCCGAGTGGCAGCTCACGCTCAATGGCCTCGTCGCGAAACCCACCACGCTCTCCTGGGCCGAGTTCAACGCCCTGCCGCAGGTGGACGACGTGAGCGATTTTCACTGCGTGACCACCTGGAGCAAGTACGACTGCCACTGGCGGGGCGTCGCCTTCACCACGCTCTACGAGCTCGCCCAGCCGGACCCCGCCGCGAAGTACGTCTATTTCACCAGTTACGACGGTTACTCGACCAACGTACCGCTCGCCTCCTGCCTCGACGATGATGTCCTGATTGCAACCTCCTTCGCCGGTGAGCCCGTGAGCCGCGAACATGGCGGCCCGGCCCGCGTGATTATCCCCAAGCTCTACGCTTGGAAAGGCGCCAAGTTCGTCCAAGGCATCACCTTCCTCGCCGAGGACAAACTCGGCTTCTGGGAAGTCCGCGGCTACTCAAATACCGCCGACCCGTGGAAAGAAGAACGCTACGCGTGAAGGGGTCAGGCCTCTATAAATTGCATTTTTGCGCCGAAACGCCGCATTTAATTGAAAATGCAATAACTAGAGGCCTGACCCCTTCATGAGAGGTAAGTTAGTTTCCTCTTCGATCGCCAGCAGGCGGTTGTACTTCGCCAGACGCTCGGACTGCGTGATCGAGCCAACCTTGATGAAATCGGCACCCCAGCCCACCGCGAGGTCGGCCAGCCAGTCGTCTTCCGTTTCGCCACTGCGGGCGCTGATCGTAACCTTCCAACCCGCCGAGCGGGCGAGCGAGATGGCCTGCGCCGCGCCTGTGAGCGTGCCGACTTGGTTGACCTTGAGGAGCAACGCATCCGCGGCGCGAGCGGTGGCGGCTCGCTTGATGCGCAAAGGCTGCGTGCAGAGAAAATCGTCGCCCAGCGTCAGTGTCCGGCCCGCGAGGCGCGAGCGCAGCAGCGGCCAGTTGGCCCAGTCGTCCTCGCTCAGCCCGTCCTCAATGCTCACCAGCGGGTAGCGGCCCGCCCAGTCGGCGAGACGGTCGATCATGCCTGCGGAATCCAGCTTCTCGGGCCCGAGGTGGTAGCGTCCGTCGCGGAAAAAGTGCGACGACGCCACATCCACCGCGAGCGCCATCTCCGGGCCCGGGGCAAAGCCCGCCGCGCGGATCGCTTCGATCGCGTCGCCCAGCATCGACTCCGCGTCGGGAAACAGTGGCGCGAGTCCCCCTTCGTCGGCGCGCAGAAGGCGCTGGCCGTATTTTTTCTCCACGAGCTCCGCGGCGGCCTGGTAGACGGCGAACACCGCCGCCAGCCCGTCGGCAATCGTCCCGGCCGCCACCGGCGCCAACAGCACATCCTGCAACGGCGCTTGGCCACCCGCGTGCTTGCCACCGCTGAAAAGATTAACCGTCAGGCGCGGCAAGGTGCGCAGCGGCAGCCCGGCCATATCCGCGAAATGCCGGTACA
Source organism: Verrucomicrobiota bacterium (assembly GCA_018239845.1). Classification (GTDB taxonomy): domain Bacteria; phylum Verrucomicrobiota; class Verrucomicrobiia; order Opitutales; family Opitutaceae; genus CAIRCN01. The sequence continues at coordinate 36,698 of JAFEGO010000017.1, read as the reverse complement.
ACGGCTCGCCCCGCAGCGCCGCGCCCGCGCGCGCAAACGCCAGCGACACCGCGAGGACCGCATTGGCCCCGAGGCGCGAGAAATTCGGCGTGCCGTCGAGCAGCATCAGCTCGCGGTCAAACTCCGCTTGCGATGCAAAGGCCCGCCCACGCACCCGCTGGTGGATCTCGGTCCGGACATTTTCCACCGCCCGGCGGCAACCCAGTCCACGGTAACGCATGCGGTCGCCGTCGCGCAGCTCGCAGGCCTCAGCCCGGCCGGTCGAGGCACCCGAGGGCACCGAAGCCCGGCCCACGAAGCCGCCCGCCAGCACGCACTCCGCCCACACGGTCGGACGGCCGCGGCTGTCGAGGATTTCCCGGGCGTGGAGCTTGGCGATCGAATAAGAGCTCATGCGGAAGGTCGGCTCATTTGGGATACGACCCCAGCCATGGTCAAACTTTCCACGGGCAGCAGCTTCATCACATCGATGCGCAACGCTTCGCGCTCCGCCGGCGCCAGGTATTCGAGCGGCGACCGGCCTTCCGCCCGGGCCAGCAGGCAGCCGAGCGTGTGCCGCACCGCCCGCGCCTCCAGCCCGGGAAACAACCCCGCCGTCTCCTGCGCATACGTCTGCCAAAAAATCTGCGCCGCCTGCACGAATCCTGCACCCTGCGCCTGCCGGTGCCGCGCCTTCGCCACAAGATGGGTGCAACCAAATCCCACATCAAAGGCAGGATCGCCCCAATGGATCACCTCGTGGTCGAGCAACACGAGGCGCCCACCCTGCACCAATACATTCTTCGGGCTGAAATCCCCGTGTACCAGCGTCACGCGATTCGCCAGGGTCTCTCCGATCAGCCGTGTGTAAAAATCCGCGGCCGCCGGCACGTTCGCCGCCGCGGCCCGGTAGTAGGCGTCGAGGCGCAACTGGTCGAAAAACGTCGTGTCGCCAAACTCCGCGCGCAGCGTCTCCGCCTGCTGCGCCGCCCGCCGGTGGATCCAGCCGAGCAGCCGGCCGAACTGCGCCGCATGGTCGTGCTCGGGACCGCGCGCGAGCAGCATCGCCTTCCAGTTTTCATGCGGCTCCGGCACCGCCGCCATCGCGAGCACATGCGCCGCGTGGTCCTCGAAGACAAAGTCAACCACCGCGCCCGCCGGGGCCAGCGCCGCCAGCCGGCGCAGGCCCGCCGCCTCGCGGTGGATGCGCTCCGGCTCGCTGAACCAGTCGGCGCGCACCCGCAGCTTCGCGAGGGCCTGCTTCAGCACCCACGCCGTGCCGTCGCGCCGCCGCACGAGCACGGTCTTGCACGAGACGCCACCCGGCAGCACGCGCGACTCGATCTCCTCGTCGGGCCCGATGCGGCCTGCTCCATGCAGGTACTCGCGCAGCTCGACCGGATTTTCGATGTCGAGCGTCGCAGCCATGATCAAAGCGATCCGCGGTTACGCCGCGACGTACGGGATCGTCAGCGGCCCCCAGGGCAACACGGCCACCCGGGCCCCCGGGCCGATCCGCGCGATCTGCGCGCGCACCTCCGCACCGATATCATGACACGGCTCCAGCAGCGCGGCGCGCACGAGGTCGTCGGGCATCAGGCTGTGCAACAGCACCCGCGCCCGCGTCTGGATGAGCGTCTGGATCTGCGACTGCCACTGCTCCGGCCAGGCAAAACCCGGCGAGCAGATGCGCGCGAGCAGCTCCGCAGGCGATTTCACGCTGCGGAGCAGCTTGTCGCTCGGGCTACCGGCGGGCAGGCCCTCACGGCACTCGGCGGCGAGGATGATCGTGGCGCCCGGCTTCGCGATCGTCGCGGCGGCGGCCATGCCCTTCACGCCTTGGTAGAGATTCATGTCGAGCGGGTAGCCGCTGTTGGTCGTCACGATCACGTCGAACGGCGCGTCCACGCGCTGCATCGCCGAAGCGCGCACAAACTCCCGACCGCGACGGTGTGCCGCGCCGAGGTCCCCGGCGAACCAGCCCGTGATGTGCTTCTCCTCGTTGAGGCTGACGTTGAGCAGAAAGCTGCGGCCCACGCGCTGCGCGATATCGAACATCTCGTCCCAGATCGGGTTGCCCTCATTGACGCCGAAGGTCGCGCGCGGGCTGCCGATGTTGGCCGCTCCGTGATTGCTCAGCGTGGTCTTGAGGCCGGCGACGCCCGGCATCAGCGCCTTCGGCCCGCCGCTGAAACCGGCGAAGAAGTGCGGCTCGATAAAACCGGTGAGGATGCGCACGTCGGCCTCGGCCGCGAGGCGGTTGATCAACGCCGGCGCGCCGGAACTCGTCACGCCGAACTGCACCATGTTGGCGTAGTCCTCGCACTCGTGGTTCACCACGCGGTAGCGCGCCGTGATCGGCTTGCCCAGCATCCGGTCGAGCTCCTCCGGTGTATTGGGTCGGTGGGTACCGGTGGAGTTGAGCAGCACGACCTGCTCGTCGCGCACGCCGTGGCGGTGCAGGTAGTCGAGCAGCCAGGGCAGCACGCGGGTGTTGGGCATCGCCCGCGTGATGTCGGGGAAGATGATGCAGACCTTGCACCCCGGCTTCAGCCAGTCGCGCAGCGGCTCGCAGCCGATCGGCGCATCAAGCGCCGCCAGCAGCGCCGCACGCTCGTCGGGCAGGCCGGGCTGGGGCCGCGGCTGCACGACGGTCACGTGGTCCGGGAAGTCCACCTCGAGGTGGCCCTGGCCGTAGGCGAGCGCGACTTTCATGGCGACCGGGCCCCGCGGCGCGGATTACTTGGTGCGGAGCTTGTAGTGCTCGAGGCCGGCGGCCCAGAACTCGGGGACCTGCGTGAGGTGTACCTGGCGCGCGGGCGAGGCGGTCTCGACCATGGCCTTGCCGTAGGGCGACGGCACCTTGTGGCCGTGCATGTGGTAGGAGACGTAGGAGATGAGGTCGTCAATCTCCTCCGGCGCCTGCGCGCGGCGGCCGAGATTCATCGTGAACATGCGGCGCTGGTGGTTGCCGCCGGATGAGGCGTGGAACACACGGTGGTTGAAGATCAGCACGTCGCCCGGGGTGTTCTCCAGCGGGTAATACGGCACTTCGCTCGCGGCCCGGCCCCACAGGTGCTGGGAATCCGGCACCATCGCACCCGGCCAGATCTTCACGCCCTCATCGGTGTGCGAGCCCGGGATGACCCGCAGGCAACCCGTGTCCTTGCCCACGGGATCGAGGTAGAAGGCCACCTTGAGGTACAGGCCGTTGCGATACAGGCTGTCGCGGTGCCAGCCGGTGTCGCCGGTGTAGTAGTTGCCATCGCTGCCGACGTAGTTGAAGTCAGGCCCGATGAGGTTGCTCACCGCCTCCACGATGCCCGGATGGTCGAGCAGCGCGCTGAGGACCGGACGCTGGTCCACGAAAGGGATGACCGACGTGCGCTTCTTGCCATCGTGCTTCAGCCCCTTGTCCGGGAACACCGCCTCGAATTCGGCGATGATGGTGTCGATCTCGTTCTTGAGGAGACCGGGCAGCTTGATGAAACCGAAGGTTTCGAAAAACGCACGCTGTTGGGCGAGGGTGGGGTTGCTCATGGAGTGAAGAATTCGTCGGCATCGTTCGCCTACCCGTCTCACCGCCGCAAGCGGGAAAGAATGAATGAACGCGCCGAAAGGTACGGCGAATGATCAGGGCACACTTATAACGACCCTGAGCCTCGCTCCGGCGTGTTCCAATTCTCGAACCACGGCGCCTCGGCCTCGCTGATCTCGCGCACGCGCAGCAGGCCCCCGGCCACCGCCTGGGCGAGCAGCCGTTGCAGGGCGTACTCCCCGCGCCCGAGCGCCTCCCAGGCCGGCCACTTCAGCTCGCGTGGATAGACCGCCGCGAGAGGTTCGAAAAACTCCCCGCGCCGCCCCACGCAACCCGCCGTCGGCGTGCACTCGGCCAGCAAGGTGCCGAACCACGCCGCCGGCAGCCGCGGCAGGTCAATCGCCAGCACGGCGACATGCGGATGCTCCGAGCGCTCCAGCGCCGCCGTGATCCCGACCATCGGTCCGCCAAAAGCCAACGCGTCGTAGAGCCGGCCTGCAAATCCGGCCGCCCGCTCCGCCCACTCCTGCTCCAGCCGCACCGAGAGAAAAATCTCCGCCGCACCCGCCTGCGCGAGCACATCGCGCTGGCGCCGCCAGAGCGGCGCGCCGTCGGCTTCGAGCAGGGCCTTGTCGCGGCCCATGCGCGTCGAGCGCCCGGCGGCGAGAAGAACGGCGGAAAACGGCGGCATGTCCGCAGTGTGCGGCGAACTTCCCGTTGGACAAGCCGCGTCCTGCGAAGCACGCTCCGCCGCCATGGCCGCAACCAACCGCCCTCTCGCCAATCGCATCCTGCTCGGCCTCGTCATCGGCACGGTCGCCGGCCTCGCGACCCTCGCCGTCGGACGCGTCGCCCCCGGCGTCCTCGACTTCATGCGGAAGGTTTCCACCCAGGTCTTTGATCCCCTCGGTCAGGTCTTTCTGCGGATGCTTTTCTTCGTGGTCATCCCCCTCGTGTTCTCCTCGCTCGCCACGGGCGTCGTGCAGCTCGGCCGCCTCGACCGGCTCGGGCCGCTGGCCGGCCGCACCTTTGCGCTGTTCTTTCTCAACATGGCCATCGGCGTCGGCCTCGGGCTGGTCATGATGAACGTGCTGCAGCCCGGCAACCATCTCGACCCCGCCGCCAAGGCCCGCTTGCTCGCCGAATACGGCGGCGCCGCGCAGCAGCATATCGCCACGCACGCCGCCGCCCCGGCGGTGAACGCCATGACGTTCGTCGAGATGTTCATGCCGAAGAATCTCCTCGGCGCCGTCGCCGGCCACAGCGACGCCGTGCTCGGCGCCGTGCTCCCGCTGATCCTCTTCGCCATTTTGGTCGGCGCCGTGGGCACGCAGCTGGCGGAAGAGAAGCGCCGCAAGCTTCAGGAATTCCTCGACCTCGTCAGCGAGCTGATGACGGGCATCGTGCACTTCGCGCTGCGCCTCGCCCCCTACGCCGTGCCCGCGATGATCTACAGCGTGATCGTGAAGATCGGCGTGGACATCCTGATCGCGCTCGGCGTCTTCGCGCTGGGCTGCATCGCCGTGATGATGCTGCATCTCTTCGGCACCATGTCGCTCTGGCTGAAGTGCTGGACCGACCGCCGGCCGCTGCAGTTTTTCCGCGACATCCGCGCCGTGCTCGTCACCGCATTCTCAACGAGCTCGAGCAACGCCACGCTCCCCGCCGCGCTCGACTGTGCGCGCGACACGCTGAAGCTGCGCCCCAGCGTCTCCGGCTTCGTGCTCCCCCTCGGCACGACGATGAACATGAGCGGCACCGCCCTTTACGAGGGCTGCGTCGTGCTCTTCGTGGCCCAGGTTTTCGGCGTCGATCTTACCTTGGTGCAGCAGCTGACGCTGCTCGTGCTTGCCGTCTTCAGCGCAGTGGCGGTCGCCGGCATCCCCGGCGGCTCGCTCCCGCTCATCGCTGGGCTGCTGGTGACCTTCAACATCCCCGCGGAGGGCATCGGCATCGTGCTCGGCGTGGACCGCCTGCTCGACATGGCACGGACCATGACGAATGTCGGCGCCGACATGGTCACGACGGCGGTCGTGGACCGCCAGGAAACGCGGGCCGAGGCCCGCGCGTCCGGCAGCTGATAACCTCTCCGGCAGGCGGCCTCAGTACCCCAGCTCGATCATCTGGTGGCTGGTGAACTCCGGCACGGTGAACTCCACCGCGCCCTTGGTCTGGGCGAAGGCGAGTTCGCCGCCGTCGGGCACAAGGCGGGCGGACTTGATCTTCTTCGGCACGCGCAGCTTCACATGGATGTCGCGCAGCGGCACGAGATCCTCGATCAGCTCGACGGGCTTGCCGCCGAAGGTACCGCGCGTGCTCGTCGGCGCGTAGGTCAGGTGCGTCACGTAGCGGTGCTCCTTGCGCTGCTCCATGAGGTTGATGCGCCCGCTGCGCGGGAGGTTGGTCTCCACTAGCAGGCTGTCGCCGAGGAGCTGGCGCAGCGCCGCCTCGAAGAAATCGCGGTAGAGCGGCTGGCCGTACGTGCGGTAGGCGCTGAAGATATTGTGAGCGAAGTAAGCGATGCCGCGTCCGATCAACGCGGCGGGCGGGACCTTGCCCGGCGCATCCGGCGCATGCTGGTGCGAGCAATAGTGCTCCCACGTGCGGTTGAAATATGAGGCGCGGCGCTCGGCCAGGACCTTCGCGGTCGTAGGCTTCACGTCGAACGCCCCGCCGAGGATCACGATCGGGCTCTTCACCGCGACTTCCGGCGTGAGCGCGGTGGCCACGAGGTAGTCGGGATCGTTCTTGGAGCGGCCGAGAAGCTTGGCGCCGGGGTCGATGGCGAACTTTTCGTTCTTCTCGTCGAGCAGCGCGGTGCCTGCGGCGATGATCTTGCCGCCGCCCGCGAGGAATTTTTTCGCCTTCGCCTGGTTGGCGGGCGTCATCACGTAGGTGTCGGGCAGCACCACGAGGTCGAAGCCCTTCCAGTCGGCCTGCTCGTCGAGCATGAGGAAGGGCTGGTGCAGCTCGAGGAGCATGCGGGCCACACCCTCGTCCGCCACGACGGACTGCGCGTGGCCGCCGCGCCAGCGGTGCTGGTTCTGCTCGCAGCTCACGAGCGCGATCTTGGCCACGGGCGTGACGTAGTCGCACCACGGCTCCTTGCGCTCGACCTCCTCGTAGGCCGCACCGATGAGGCGGTAGGTGTCGAGGTTCATCTCGCCGTCGGGGTGCAGCTGGTCGCCCACGCTGCACTTCGCGCCGTAGGCCAGCATCGCGCCGCACTCGTGGCGCAGCGCCGCCGGGCGCTTGAAGCCGCCGAACTCGCCCCACGTGTTGTGGAACTTGCCGGTCATGCCCATGAAGTCCCACTTCTGCGTGATCGCGTAGCGCGCCGAGAGCGGGAAGTGGTCATAGCCCCAGCCGCCGGTCGGCAGCGACTCGAGCTCGAGGTGCGTGTTGTAGCCGAGGGCTTTGCGCGCACCGACGGAGATGTGGCCGGAGTTGTGGAAGACAGGGTTGTCCTTCTTCACCGACTGCGCGGCGGCCGTGGTGGCCTTGAAGTACCGGTAGAGCACGTCCTCGCCGTAGCTCGCCACGTCGGCGTCCACCTCGGGATTGTAGCCCATCTGCTTCATCTCCTTGAGGGCATCGTCGCTGTAGTCGCGCTGCACGCCGATGATGTCGAGGAAGATGCCGTCGTTGTCCGGCCAGCGCTGGCAGACCTCCTCGATCTGCTCACAGAGATAGTTGAGGTAAGGGGAGTTGAAGCGCAGCATGCGCACAAACCACTCGACCTCGAGGGGCTTCCAAAGGACGCCGTCCTTCTTCTTCACAACCCAGGTGGGGTTCGCAAACGCCGCCAGCTCATCGAGGCCGGCGCTCAGGTAGATGGGGCAGCGCACGCCGATCTCGCGGCAGGCGTCGATCTGGCGCGCCAGCAGGTCGGTCTTCAGGTGCGGGTGCATCTGCCCGACCTTGGTCGGATGGTAGCTGTATCCATGGTGACACTTCGAAAAGATCGTGATCGAGTCGATGTGGCCGATCTTCAGCGCCTCCTGGAACTGGCGCTTGTTGAACTTCTCGCCGATGCCTTTGATCAGGCCGCTGGTGTGGAAATCGAGGTGGACCTGCCGGAAACGTAGGTGATGCATGATGGGGTTGGGAACAAAGGGGAACCCCACGATGGGCCGGACCACTGTGGAAATACAACCTCGCGCTTGGCCCCGAAAATGAATTTTCCCCTGCACCCCGACCACCCCATCAGCAGGCGTGTGCGTTCTGCTCCGGAAAATTAGCCGAGCTTTACTGCGCTGTTCTGTCATAAAATTGGCTCGCGGGCGGTTGCCCGGGCAGCCACAACCGAAACGTCAAGTTGGTCAGTTCACCCCGAAAACCCCACTATGATCCTCCGTAAACCCTGGCAGCTGGGCGCTACTGCGTTGGCTGCTTTCCTTCCTTCGGCTGTTCGCGCCAGCGAATCCGACATCCGCATCCCCGACCTCTCGTCGGTCTCGTTCTTCAACGGCGCCCTCACCGGCCACGCCGTCCTGATGATCGGCCTCGTCGTGTGCCTCGTCGCCACGTTCTACGGGTGGATGCAGTATGTGCAGACCAAGAATCTGCAGGTGCACAAGTCCATGGCCGACGTCTCCCAGATCATCTGGGAAACCTGCAAGACGTACCTCTTCCAGCAGGGCAAGTTCCTCGCGATCCTCTGGGTGCTGATCGCGATCTGCATGACGTACTACTTCGGCGTCCTCTCGGATAACTCCGCCGGCCACGTCGTCGTCATCCTCCTCGCCTCGGTGCTCGGTATCCTCGGCAGCTACGGCGTCGCCTGGTTCGGCATCCGAATCAACACCGTCGCCAACTCCCGCGCTGCCTTCTCCGCCCTCAAGGGCAACCCCCTCGCCACGCTCCTCATCCCGCTCAAGTCCGGCATGAGCGTCGGCCTCCTGCTCGTCGCCATCGAGCTCTTCTTCATGATCTGCATTTTGGCGTTCCTGCCGAAGGATCTCGCCGGTCCCTGCTTCATTGGCTTCGCCATCGGCGAGTCGCTCGGCGCCTCTGCCCTCCGCATCTGCGGCGGCATCTTCACCAAGATCGCCGACATCGGCGCCGACCTCATGAAGATCGTCTTCAACCTCCCCGAGGACGATCCTCGCAACCCCGGCGTGATCGCCGACTGCACCGGTGACAACGCCGGCGACTCCGTCGGGCCCACCGCCGACGGCTTCGAGACCTACGGCGTCACGGGCGTCGCGCTCATCGCCTTCCTCGCCCTCGCGCTCGCGGCCTCCCCCGCCCTCTGCGCCACCCTCATCGTCTGGCTCTTCGCCATGCGCATCCTGATGGTGCTGACCTCGCTCGTCTCCTACTGGATCAACGACGTCGTCGCCAAGGCCGTGTGGGGATCCGCCAAGGATTTCAACCTCGAGCACCCGCTGACCAATCTCGTCTGGATCACCTCGTTCGTCTCGATCGCCGTCACCTACGCGGCGAGCTACCTGCTCCTCGGCACGCTCGCCGGCCAGCCCGACCTCTGGTGGGTGCTCTCCACCATCATCTCGCTCGGCACCATCGCCGGCGCGCTGATCCCGGAGTTCACCAAGATCTTCACCAGCACCGAGTCGCGCCACGTGAAGGAAGTCGTCACTTCCTCCCGCCAGGGCGGCGCCTCGCTCAACATCCTCTCCGGTCTCGTGGCGGGCAACTTCTCCGCCTTCTGGACCGGCCTCTGCATCCTCGCACTAATGTTCGGTGCGTATCATTTCTCCGGGCACGCTGCGGTGCAGGCGATGATGCCGGCCGAGTTCCGCTTCGCCGCGCCGATCTTCGCCTTCGGCCTCGTGGCCTTCGGCTTCCTCGGCATGGGCCCCGTCACCATTGCGGTGGACTCCTTCGGGCCCGTCACCGACAACGCCCAGTCCGTGTACGAGCTCTCCCAGATCGAGGGCAAGCAGGGCATCGGCGCTGAGATCGAAAAGGACTTCGGCTTCAAGCCCGACTTCGAAGGCGCCAAGCACCAGCTCGAGAAGGGCGACGGCGCCGGTAACACCTTCAAGGCCACGGCCAAGCCCGTGCTCATCGGCACGGCGGTCGTCGGCGCGACCACCATGGTCTTCGGCATCATCATGATGTTGAAATCGCTCTTCCCCGACACCGTGGAAAAGCTCTCGCTCGTCCACCCCGAGGCCATCATGGGCCTCCTCATGGGCGGCGCGGTGATCTACTGGTTCACCGGCGCGAGCACGCAGGCCGTCGTCACCGGCGCGTATCGCGCGGTCGTCTATATCAAGGACAACATGAAGCTCGACGCCGCCACCGCCGCCACCGAGGCCTCCAAGGAAGTCGTGAAGATCTGCACGCAGTACGCGCAGAAGGGCATGATCAACATCTTCATCGTCATCTTCTGCTTCAGCCTCGCACTGGCGTTCTTCGACCCGTTCTTTTTCATCGGCTACCTCGTCGGCATGGCCTTCTTCGGCCTCTTCCAAGCCATCTTCATGGCCAACGCCGGCGGCGCCTGGGACAACGCCAAGAAGATCGTCGAGGTCGAGCTCAAGATGAAGAACACCCCGCTCCACGCCGCCACCGTCGTCGGCGACACCGTGGGCGACCCGTTCAAGGACACCTCGTCCGTCTCGCTCAATCCCGTGATCAAGTTCACCACCCTCTTTGGCCTCCTCGCCGTCGAAATCGCGGTGAAAATGCCCGACAGCCTGAAGCACACGCTCGGCGCCGCGATCTTCGTCGTCGGCCTGGTCTTCGTGTACCGCAGCTTCTACGGCATGCGCATCCCGGTCGACGAAAAGAAGGCCTGAGCTACAAACAGCCCCACAACGCTGAACTGAGAAGGCCGCGGCTCACGCCGCGGCCTTTTTTTGCGTCGGCAATTCGACCTGCGCACCGCGGTCATTTCCCGGCTAGCCCCGCGGCGCATTCCCCTGCATGGTTCCTGCTAACCCCACCCATGAAACTCCTCCGCCTGTTCGCCCTGCTGGCCGCCGCCGCGGCCCCGTTGTTCGCCACCGATGCCGCCTTCGACAAATGGGCCGACGATCTCACCGCCGAGACCATGCGCGCCAATCCCAACTGGGCCACCGTCACGCAATACTTCACCGGCGCGGAGCAGGACACGCTCGACCGCCAGCTCACGCCCATCACCAAGGCCTACCGCCTCGAGCGCGTCGCCAAGGCGCGGACCGCCCTCGCGGAGCTCGCGAAATTCGACCGCACCAAGCTCGACGCCGAGCAGCGCATCTCCGCCGGCATCATCGGGTGGTCGCTGCAGCTGAACGCGGACGCCGAGACGTACAACGACTATAATTTTGTCTTCGGCCAGTTCGGCGGTCTGCACGTCTCCCTCGTCAATTTCCTCAGCCAGACCCATCCCATCCGCAATCATCGCGACATCGAGAATTACCTCGCCCGTCTCGGGCTCGTCGCCGCGCAGATGGACGAGGGCATCGCCCAGGCGAAGGACGCCGCCAGCCGCGGTTTCCTCATGCCCGACTTCATCACCAAGGCCTCGCTCGGGCAGTTCGCCGTTTTCCTCGGTGACGCGCCCGCGAAAAACGTCCTCGTCGCCTCGCTCGAGGAACGCGCCGCCAAGCTGAAGGACGTCACTCCCGAGGAGCGCGCCAAGCTGGTCGGCGCCGCCGAGCAGATCGTCGCCAGCCAGATCATTCCCGCCTTCCGCCGCGCGCAGGCGCTCCTGCAGGAGCAGCTGCCCCACACCACCAGCGAAGCCGGCCTCTGGCGCCTGCCGGGTGGCGACAAGGCCTACGCGTATGCCCTGCGCAAATATACCACGACGACCCTGACGCCCGACGAAATCCACGCGCTCGGCCGCAAGGAGGTCGCCCGCATCGAGGCCAAAATGGACAGCCTGCTCAAGCAGCTCGGCTATGCCAACGGCACCATCAAGGAACGCATGCTCCAGCTCGGGCTCAGCCTGCAGCCGCCCGCTTCGCCCGATCCCCGCGCCGCCTTGCTCAAGCGTTTCGACGACATCCTCGCCGACGCGCTCAAGCGCTCCGAGAGCGTGTTCGACGTCCGCCCCAAGGCCCCGTGCATCGTGAAACGCGAGCCGCCATTCACCGAAAAAACCGCCGCCGCCCACTACACCGGGCCGGCCAAGGACGGCTCCCGTCCCGGCGTGTTTTGGGCGCCGCTGCCGGGCCCCACCTTCGACATCGCGGCCATGCGCACGCTCGTGTACCATGAGGCCATCCCGGGCCACCACTTCCAGATCGCCCTGCAACGCGAGACCGCCAGCCTGCCGCGTTACCGGCGCGACGGCATCTTCGGCGGCGGCTCTGCGTATGCCGAGGGCTGGGCGCTCTACGCCGAACAGCTCGCCACGGAGTGCCATTGGTACGATGGCGACGTCGTCGGCCAGCTCGGCCAGTTGGACGCCGAACTCTTCCGTGCCCGCCGCCTTGTGGTGGACACCGGCTTGCACGCCAAGCACTGGACCCGCCAGCAGGCCATCGACTACGGCATCATCGGCCAGGAGGTGGACCGCTACGTCACCTACGCCGGCCAGGCCTGCTCGTACAAGGTCGGCCAGCTCAAGATCCTCGCCCTCCGCGCCAAGGCCAAAGCCGCGCTCGGCGACAAGTTCGACCTGAAGAAATTTCACAACGTCGTGCTCCAGAGCGGCAACATGCCCCTCGCCGTCCTCGAACAGGTCGTCGACAGCTACATCAGCGAGTCGCGCTGACGGTCCGCCGCGCGATTTCACGGTAAAGGCACTCCCCCGTGGTGCCCGCCGGTACAGGCTTGAAGGAAGAATCGCCCAGGCTGTCTTCGCCGGCCGAATAGCGCCTCGCTTCAGTTCGCCGCGCTCCCTACGAATCGCCGCCATGCCTGATTCCCTCTGGATTCTCGCGGTGCGGCTGGCGGGGGCGTTTCACTTCGTCACGCTGACACTCGCGTGCTTCACCCCTATCCCACCCGACTGGGAAAGGAACCTCGCCGCGCTCCCGCCGATCCACCGGCGTTTCGCGATCGCGCAAAACATCTCCATTGGCGCCACCATCGCGGTGCTCGGGCTCCTCTCGCTCATCTTCGCTCCGACCCTTGTCGCCGGTGCACCACTGGCCCGTGCTGTCTGCGGCGTCACCGCGCTCTTCTGGGGCGGCCGCGCGTTCGTACTGCCGTGGCTTGGCGTGCGGCCCGTCCTCTCGACCCCGCTCCTCCGTTTCGGCTATGGCCTGCTGGTCGCCGAGTGCGTGATCTATGCCGCCGGCTACGGCTGGCTCGCGGGACGGCCCGCCTGACCCTCATGACCGTTCCCAATCTCGACGCCTACTGCGCGCGCATCGGCTACACCGGCCCGCGCACCGCCACCATGGAAACACTGCGCGCCATCCAGCGCCACCACGTCTTCGCGATTCCGTTTGAAAATCTCGACATCCCGCTCGGCCGCGGCATCCGCATCGACCTCGCCAGCGTCGAGCGCAAGCTCGTGCACGACCGCCGCGGCGGCTACTGCTTCGAGCAAAACCTGCTCCTCCAGCACGTGCTCGGCGCCCTCGGTTTCGCCGTCACCCCGCTGATCGCCCGCGTGCGCTGGCAGGCAGTGCCGGAGGTCGTCACCGCGCAGACCCACATGATGCTCCGCGTGGAGTGCGCCGGGCACCCCTACCTTTTCGATGGCGGCTTCGGCTCCGCCTCGCTCACCGCCCCGCTCCGGCTCGATTTGCTCGAGACGCCCCAGCCCACGACCCACGAGCCGCGTCGCATCCTCCAGCGCGACGGCCGGTATATGCATCAAACCCGCCTCTCCTCCGGCGACTGGGCCGATCTCTACGAATTCACGCTGCAGCCCGTGCCGGCCATCGACTTCGAGGTGGGCAACTGGTGGACCTCCACCCACCCCCTCTCAAAGTTCACCCAAAACGTCATCGCCTCCGCCGTCGGCGACGGCGTGCGCTACACGCTGCTTAACCGCGAGTTCAACACCCGCCACCTCGACGGTCGCGTCGAGCCATGCCTGCTCGCGACGCCAGACGAGCTGCTCGCCGTCCTCGCCGAACCGTTCGGCCTGCGCTTCCCCGCCGGCACGCGCTTCAGCGCCCCGGCGCTGCGCTGGGACTGAGCATTTTACCGTATCATATTCCAACGACGCCAACCACCAGGCCGACCACCGCACCGAACGCCGCGTGCGCCACGACGTGGCTCAGCCCGATTGCGAGGTCGGCTTCCTTGAATTCCTCCAGCGGGTGCTGGCCGGCGATCACCCACACCAACATCAGGCTGACGATCAGGCCGTGCAACACGCCGACGCCGAGCCCGACCATGAGCGAGTTGGGCAACGTCGTGTAGCCGATGGCCATCAGGCCCAGGGTGTAAAGCAGCGCGAAAACCACCGCCGAGGCGGCGTGGATGACCATGCCGACGCGGAAGCCGTTTTCGCGCGACTTGGTGATGAGGCTGCCGAGGGCGAGGATCATGTCCGCCTTGGCCCAGCCGAGGCGGCCGATCAGCCAGAACACGATTTCCATCGCGACGAGGCCCAGCGCTCCCGCCGCCACGACGGTCGTTACAAACGTCATTGAGTTCATCGTTTCCTCCGGGGTTGAGAGTAACGGACAGGCATCCCGGCATGGGGTGCCCTTGGTTGAGCACAGTATAGTCCGCTCCAGGACAATTACCAACCGATTCCGTCCCGGCGGCTAGCTCCGCACCGGCGGCAACCGGCCCTCGCTGAGGTCGATCAGCTCAAACGATGTGGCCGCCGGGTGCTCCATCATCCCGGCCGCCTCCTTCTGCTTTTGGAGAAAGGCCGAGACACGGTCGTTCCAGCCCAGCTTGCGCGCGTATTCGTTCCACACGAGAGCCTGCGTGCGGTTGGGTCGCAGGCCGTGCGCGAACACCCACTCGGCCAGCTCCTCGTCAGTGCCGCCGAGTTTCACGCGCGCCTCCACGTCCTCGAACTTCACGCCCAGGAAGCCGCAGAGCTGCCCGTCGAGCCCGACCGAGAGGCCGTAGTTGCGGTGGAAATCCTCCGGCAGCCGGCCCGCCGCCATAAGGCGGATCTTGTCGAACATGCGGCCGAGATGGTGCAGGCCTCCCGCCGTCTTGTCGTTGGGCGAGCGAAGTCCGTCAACGGATGGCATGGCTCAACGGGACGACGGACGCTGCAGGCCCCAGCGCTCGAGCATGGCCTTCAGCTCCTCGATCCGCACAGGCTTGGAAATGTAGTCGTCCATTCCGGCTTCCAGGCAGCGCTCACGGTCGCCCTGCATGGCATTGCCGGTCATCGCGATCAGGCAGGGGCGCTCGCGGCTGTCGCCCGGCCACTTCGCCCGGATTTTCCGCGCGGCCTCGTAGCCGTCCATCTCGGGCATCTGCACGTCGAGGAAGATGAGATCGTAGACCTTGCGCTCCAGCGCCGCCAGCACCTCGAGGCCATTGCCCGCGGTGTCCACGGTGTAGCCTAGCCGCTTGAGGAGCATCGTCGCCACCTTCTGGTTGACGGCGTTGTCGTCGGCCAGCAGCAGACGCAGCGGGACGCGCTGGGCGAAGCTGATCTCAAACGGCGAGGCGGAGGGCGCCCGCCGATCCTGCACCACCGCGCCAGTCAGGGCGCGGACCAGCACGTCGAGCAGCGCGGTCGCGCGGTGCGGCCGCACGAGGCTGCCGGCCACGCCCTCAATGAGGGCCTCGCCGGCCCGCAGCCGCGCCGGCAGGAGCAGCACCACCGCCGCGCCCCGGGCCGCAGTGCGCAGGCGGGTCGCGGTCAGCGCGAGGTCCGCGCCGAGGAGCGGCGCATCGGCGAGGATCAGGTCGTAGTTGTTGGCGGGATCGTCCAGTTTCGCCACGGCGGCAGCGAGCGTGTCGCACTCCGTCAGCCGCAGCTTCCAGAGGCGCGCGAGCTGCGCGATCGCCTGGCGCTGCGCGGCGTTGTCCTCGATCAGCAGCACCGAGCGGCCGCTGAGCACCGCGGGGGGCTGCTGCCACGCCGGGGCCTCCTGTGCCGTCGTCCGCACCGTGATGGTGAAGTGGAACTTCGAGCCGCGGCCGGCCTCGCTCTCCACCCAGATCGTACCGCCCATCAGCTCCGCGAGCCACTTGCTGATCGCAAGCCCGAGGCCCGTGCCGCCGAAATGCCGCGTGGTCGAGCTGTCCACTTGGCTGAACGACTGGAACAGCCGGCCCTGTTTCTCCGGCGCGATGCCGATGCCCGTGTCCGCCACCGTGAAATGGACCGCCAGCGTGCCTTCCTTGCGGCCCGGCGATGTCTGCACCGAGACCACGACCTCGCCCTTGGCGGTGAACTTCACCGCGTTGCCGATGAGGTTGACCAGCACCTGCCGCAGGCGGGTGACGTCGCCGACCACCATTGAGGGCCACGCGGGATCGACGAGCGACACGAGGTCGAGCCCCTTCTCCGCAGCCTTCGGCGCAAGCAGCTCCAGCGCCTCGTCCACGCACTGGCGCAGGTCGTAGGGGTGCGTCTCGAGCTCGATCTTCCCCGACTCGATCTTGGAGAAGTCGAGGATGTCGTTGATGATCATCAGGAGGTTTTCCCCCGAGCCGCGGATCGTCTCCACGAAGTCGCGCTGCTCGCTGGTCAGCGCGGTGTCGAGCAGCAGCGTCGTCATGCCGACCACGCCGTTCATCGGCGTGCGGATCTCGTGGCTCATGTTGGCGAGGAACTCCGACTTCGCCCGTGTCGCCTCCTCGAGCTTCTGGTTGAGCGAGATCAGCGCGGTGTTGCTGTCCACCAGCTGCTGCTGGCTCTCGCGCAGCGCGCGGTAGGCCTCGTCGCGCTGCATCTGGCTGAGGTAGAACTGCGAGTGGAAGCGGATGCGCGCCACCAGCTCGACGCGATCGGGCAGCTTCACGAGGTAGTCGTTGGCGCCGAGCTCGAAGGCCTGCGCCTTCACCTTCGCCTCCTCCTTGGTGGAGAGCACGATCACCGGCGTGTTCTTCGTCACCGGGTTGGCGCGGTACTGACGCAGCAGGTCGAGGCCGTCCACATCGCCCGGCATGATCAGATCCTGCAGGATCACCGTGGGCTTGAGCTGCGCAGCCAACGCCACGGCCTGCTTCGGATCCGGGCAGTAGTGGAAGTCCACGTCGCCGAGGTTGGCGAGGCTGCGCCGTACCGCCTCCGCGACGAGCGCCTGGTCGTCCACCAGCAGGACCATCATGGAGTGAATGTGCGGCAAACGGCCCATCAGGCCCGGAGTGGCTGGTACGGAGGGTTGCATGGCGTCAGGGGGAAATCAATTGCTGCAGGGCCGGGGCGATGCGTCCGAGCGGCAGCACGCGCTCCGCCGCGCCGAGCTCGGCCGCGGCCTTGGGCATGCCATAGACCGCGCACGTCGCGCGGTCCTGCGCGATGGTGGTGAAGCGCGCCTCGCGCATCTTCTTCAGGCCCTTGGCTCCGTCGGAGCCCATGCCCGTGAGGATCACGCCGGCCGCGGCGCCGGTCCAGTGGTTCGCCACACTCTCGAAAAAGACATCAACCGAGGGACGGTAAACGTAGTCCGCCGGCTCGCGGCGGTAGGCGAGCGTGCCTCTCGGCGTGAGCACGAGGTGGTCGTCGCGGCCGGGCAGGAGCACCGTCCCCGGCGTCAGCTCGTCGCCGTCCTTCGCCAGCCACACCGGCAGCGCGATCTGCTGGCCCAGCCACTCGGCGAGGCCCGCCGCAAAGCTTTCGTCGAGGTGCTGCACCACCACGATCGCCGCCGCGAGGTCGGGCGTGAAGCCTTTCAACATCGTGGCCAGCGCGGCCGGTCCGCCGGCCGAGGCCCCGATGGCAAACAGCCACCGGCGCGGTGCGCCGCCCGCCGGCCGCGCGGTGAACGGCGGCTTAGAATCCTTCACGGGATCGACGCGGATCAGCCGGCCCAGCATCTCGATCTTGGTCAGCAGCGCCTCGGCCCCCTGCCCGGTCGGGCCCGGCGTGTTCACCGCATCCAGCGCGCCCGCCCCGAGCGCGTCGAACACCCGGCTCGTGGACCCGTCGACGGACGCCGTCACGACGAGGATCGCGCAGGGGGTCGCGGCCATGATCCGGCGTGTCGCCTCCACGCCGTCCATCACCGGCATCATCAGGTCCATCAGGATCAGGTCGGGCCGGTCCTCGGCGCAGCGCCGCACGGCCTCCGCGCCGTCGCGCGCCGTCCACGCCAGCTGATGCTGCGGCGCACGCGCCAGCACGCGCGTGAGCGCTTCCAGCGCGAGCCCGAGGTCGTTGACGAGTGCGATCCTCATGCTCCGCCTTCCTGTGCGTCGCCGATGAGGTCGCGCACGGCGTTGAGCATCGTCTCGTCGTGGAAGCTGCCTTTCGTAAGATAGTAGTCCGCGCCCGCGTCGAGGCCGCGCCGGCGGTCTTCCTCGCGGTCCTTGTAGGAAACGATCATGACCGGCAGGGTCCGCAGCTTCGGGTCCTGCTTCATGAGCTTCACCAGCTCGATGCCGTCGAGGCGCGGCATGTCCACGTCGCTGATCACGAGGGCGAAGGCGCCCGTGCGCACCGCGTTCCAGCCGTCCATGCCGTCCACCGCGATCTCGACCGCGTAGCCGCGCGCCTCGAGGAGCTTGCGCTCCAGCTCGCGCACGGTGAGCGAATCGTCCACGACGAGCACGCGTTTCCGCGCGCTCCCGGCCTGTGCCGCCGCGCCGGCCTTCACGGCGCCGAGCGCACCGGCCACGGCGATCTTCTCCACCGAGCGCACGAGATCCTCCACGTCGATAATGAGCACAGGCGAGCCGTCCTCCATCAACGCGCCGGCGGCGATGTCCTTCACCTTGCCCAGCCGCGGATCGAGCGGCTGCACCACGAGCTCTCGTTCGCCGAGCAGCGCATCGACGCACACGCCGTAGCGGTGTTCGCCTTCGCCGAGCACGACGACGGCGAGGGTGTCGCCCTTCGGCCCGCCGTTGCGGCCGAGCACCTGGTGCGCCGTCACGAGGCCGACGCGTTTTCCGTCGAAGCCGAAATGCTGTCGTCCTTCCGTCGAGGCGATCTCCACCTCCGGCACGCGCAGCGTCCGGGCGATGAAGCCCAGCGGGATCGCATACGGCTCGCCCGCCACCTCGACGAGCAGCGCGCGCACGACCGAGAGCGTGAGCGGCAGCTGGAGCTGGAACTTCATCCCCTGCCCCGGCACCGAGCTCACGCGCACCGTGCCGCGCACGGCCTTCACCATGCTCTGCACCACGTCGAGCCCCACGCCGCGGCCGGAGATCTGCGTCACGGTGTCCTTCATCGTGAAGCCCGGCAGGAAAAGGAACTCCAGCAGCTCCGCCTCGCTCAGCTTCGGCGCCATCTCCTCGCTCACGAGCTTCTTCCGCACCACGGCCGCGCGGATGGCCTCGATGTCCGCGCCGCGGCCATCGTCGCTGGCGGTGACGATCAGCAGGCCAGCGCGGTGCCGCGCCTCGAGCGTGATCACACCCGCCGGGGGCTTGCCCGCCATCACGCGCGACGCCGTCGGCTCGATGCCGTGGTCGATCGCGTTGCGCAACAGGTGCCCCAGCGGGGCCTCGAGTTTTTCCAGGACATCGCGGTCCACCTGCGTGTCCTCGCCGAGGATTTCCAAACGGACTTCCTTGCCGAGCTGCCGCGCCACATCGCGCACCATGCGGGGGAAGCCGGAGACGCCGTCCGCAAAAGGCCGCATGCGCACCGCCAGCGCCTCGCCGTAAAGCCGTTGCGCGAGGTTAGTCGAGCGGCGGTCGTAGGTGTCGAGCTCGCCGAGACGGCCCGCGAGGAATTCCTGGCACTGCGCCAGCTGCCGTTGCGCAGCCGCGAGCGATTCCTTGATCCGCTCCTCGCCCTCGTCCGCCGTCACGCGTTCGCGCAGCTGATCGAGCGACACGGAGAGATCGTGGTGCAGGCGCTTCAGCCGCGTCACCGACGACCCGAAGGGTCGCAGCCAGCGCGATTCCACGAGCGACTCGCCGGCGAGGCCGAGCAGCCGGTTGAGATTTTCCGCGGTCACACGCAGCGCGCGCGCCTCGGCGCGGTCCGCCTTCTGGATTTCCGTGCGCGTCTTCGGCGCCGGAGCGGGCTCGGCGGTAGGCGCGGGCTCCATCGCAACCGGCGCTGCGACCGGCTCGGGGACCGGAGTGGGAACAGGATCGGCCGGCAGCTCGGGCTCCCCCTTGGATGCAACGGCCTGCTTGAGCGCGGTGGTGAAGGCCGCGGCTTCCATGGCCTTCTCCGCCTCCATCGCGGGCAGGTCCGCATCGGAGGTCTTGGCGATGCGGTTGAGGATGTCCACGCCGTGCAGCAGCAGGTCGATGTGCGCCGCGCTGAGCTGGATCTCGTTGCGCTGCGCGGCCACGAAATAGTCCTCCAGCGCGTGCGCCACCTGCACCGCCGCCTCGAGGCCCACAATGCGGCCCGCGCCCTTGAGCGAATGCGCCGCACGCATCATCGCCTCAAGGCTGCCGGTGTCGCCCTGTTCGAGCGCGAGCAGGCCGTCGGTCAGCGCGGCCAGCTGCCCCTCCGCCTCGAGGCGGAAGAGCTGCATCAGCGAGAGATCATCGGGCGGGTTGCTCACGTCAGGCTCCGGTTGAGGGTGTAGAAGAGCAACTGGTCATCGAGCACGCCGACCGTGCGATCGCGCCACGCCAGCATGCCGCGCGTGTAGGTGGCCTGCGCGTGGGCCAACGTCGCCGGCACTGGGCCGAGGTCCGCGTCGTCGTAGCGCGCCAGCTCCGCGATCTCGTCGGCCACAAAGACAAACCGGTCCCCGTCGCGACTCACCACCGCGAGCCGCGCCGCCGTCCCGCCCGCGCCGGCCCCCGTGATGCCCAGCGCGTCGGCGAGCGAGACGCAGACGAGCAGCTCGCCGCGGACGTTGGCCACGCCCGTGACCACGCGGTCGCGCCGGTGCGGGAGCGAATGGATCTTCCGCAGCGGCGCGACTTCGCGGAAGACCGTCGTCGGCAGGGCCAGCCACTCGTCGGCCAGCCGGAAAATCACCGCCGAGCGCGCGCCCGGCCGCGTCTCCGTCTTCGCCTGCGCGTAGTGTCGCGCCTGCTCCGCGAGGTAGCTCTCGGGCACCTCGGCGTCGAGCAGCTGCACCGCCCCGGCGGAGTACACCGGGCAGTTGCGGCAGTGCATGTGCGTCTTCAGCTCGGGGCACGAGCGGTCGCCCCACGTGCCGATGCGTTTCCAACAATGGTTGCCGGGCTCGGTGCTCACCGGACCTCCTTAACCAGGGCGCGTTGCGCGCGTTCCCGCAGGGCCCGCGCCCCGCGCTCGTCGCCATTTTTTCCCGCCAGCAACGCGAGATGCATGAGCGCATCGCTGTGCCGCGGATCGAGGTAAAGGGTCTTGCGGTAAAGCTCCTCCGCCCGCGCGTCCTGCCCCGCCGCCTCCGAGACAACCGCGAGCAAAAACAGCAGGTCGGCCGAGGCGCCGCGCTTCGCCAGCAAGGCCTCGCCGCGTGCCGCCGCCTCCGCCAACCGGCCCGTATCGGCCAGTTGGTGCAGCTCGTCGAGCGTGGTCTCACGGGTCTCCACCGGAGCCTCCACCGCCACCGGAACACGCTTCGCCGCCGGGGCCGGTTTGACCGGGGCGATCCCGCGCGGCGCAGTCCAGATCGGTGCGCTGTGTTTCGGCAGCTCCGGCACAGCGGGCTTGGCCTCGGCGCGCTGGAGCAAGAACGCTCCCGGCACGCGCACCGCCTCGAAGCCGTGCTCGAACAGCAGCACCGGCTCCGCCGGGCCCACCGCGAGCCAGCCGCCCGGCGCGAGCAGGCCCTGCAGCGTGCGGATAGCGCGGTCCTGCGTGGGCCGGTCGAAATAGATCAGCAGGTTGCGGCAGAGGATCGCATCGTAGGACGCGCGGCCGAAGGCGAAATCCACGGCGAGCAGGTTGGCTTGCCCGAACTTCACCGGCGCGCGCATGCGCTCCGAAATTTTCCAGACATCCGTCCCCGCAGGCTCGAAGAAGGCCGTGCGGTACGCGAGGTCGTCACCGCGGAACGAATTGCGCCCGTACACCCCGGCTGCGGCGCGCCCGATGTTGTCGCGGCTTATATCCATTGCATCGATACTCAGTTTCTCCAGCGGCCAACCCGCCAGCGTGAAGGCCATGGCCAGCGAGTACGCCTCTTCCCCGGTCGAACAGGGCAGGCTGAGCACGCGAAACGTCGCGCCCGGGT
Organism: Verrucomicrobiota bacterium; assembly: GCA_018239845.1. Lineage (GTDB taxonomy): Bacteria > Verrucomicrobiota > Verrucomicrobiia > Opitutales > Opitutaceae > CAIRCN01. Next base: position 15,089 of record JAFEGO010000017.1, on the reverse strand, counting down.
GCGCCGGGCCCCACGTCTCCACCGCGTGCCGGGCCAGCGCGTCGAGCGCCGGGCGGTCGCGGAAAAACCAGGTCTCCGGCACCACGACGCGGTCGATCAGCGCCTGCCGCTCCTCCGCGGAACCCGCCAGCAGCCGCAGGTAATCATCCGGGCCGCCGCAGCCCGTCGCGACGATGCGCGCCTGCGCCGCGCGGGCGACGACGCCCGTGCCGAGCGCGTTCGCCTCGAGGCCCGTGTGCTCCTGCAGCCAGCTTTCGACGGCCTCGGTGCTCATGCGACGGCCTCCTCCGGATACAGTGCCACCCGCAGGGCATCGGTCAGCAGCGCCGCGACTTCCACGCGCTGGATCAGGCCGCGTGCATCGGAAGCCACCGGGCCGAGGTAGCGCGTGGCGTCGCTCGTCACCCCCGTCGGCTTAAAATCCTCCGGCGCCTTCGCCATCGTCTCGGTCGCGCGCTCGGCGATCACGGCCAGCAGCCGCTCGCGGCCGCGCGGCGGTGCATAGCGCACCATGAGCACCCGCGTGCTCACCCGGCGCGCCGCCGGCCGGCCCAGCGCCAGCGCGCTCAGGTCGATCGCCGGCACCGCCTTGCCCCGGTAGTCGATCAATCCCGCCACGCCCGCGGGCGCGCCCGGCAGCGCCTTCACCGCCACCAGCGGCAGCACTTCCGCGACCTCGTGGGCCGGGAGGGCGTAGCGGTCGGAGCCGAGTTGGAACAGGATGAAAAGCATGATCAGTGCGGCGCGACCCGGGACTCAGCTGCCTTTGACTTTGAAACGTTCGATGCCGGCGCGAAGCCCGCGCGCGGCCTCATCGAGGCGGTGCACCGTCTCGTTGCTCTGCACCAGCGACTCCGCGGTCTGCCGCGCCGCCTCGCCGAGCTGCGTCAGCGCCTGGCTGATCTGCTCCGCGCCGGTGGACTGCGCCTGCATGCCCTCGCTCACCGCGCCGATGCGCGGGGTGATCGACTGCACGTTCTGGATGATTTGTTGCAGCTGGCCCGCGACCTTCTCGACCTCGGTCACACCGCGGCGCACCTCTTCGGAGAACTTGTCCATGCCCATCACGCCGGCGGTCACCGCGGACTGGATTTCCTTAACCAATTGCTCGATGTCCACGGTCGCCGTCGCCGTCTGGTCAGCTAGGCGGCGGATTTCAGTGGCCACGACCGCGAAGCCCCGGCCGTACTCGCCAGCCTTCTCGGCCTCGATGGCGGCATTGAGGGAAAGGAGGTTGGTCTGGTCGGCGACCTTCGCGATCGTCGTCACCACGAGGCCGATGTTGGCGGCCTTGTCGTTAAGCACCGTCAGGCGCGAGTTGATCCCGCCTGCCGCGTCGCTCACGCGGCGCATGGTGTCGTCCATCTTGCCGAGGGATTCGCGGCCGTTGTCGGCCAGCACGGCGGACTGCTGCGCACCCTCGCTGACGTGCGACACCGTCTGCGCGAGGTCCTTCGAGGTCGCGGAAATCTCCTTCGACGTCGCGCTGATCTCCGTCGTCGTCGCCGCCACCTCGTTGGCCGTGGCCTGCTGCTGCTTCGCGGTCGCCGCCACCTCGGTGATAGCCGAAGAGACGATCACGCTGGAGCGCTGCACATCGGCCACGAGCGTCGCGAGCTTGCGCGCCATTTCGGAAAACGAGTTGGTGAGCCGGCTGATCTCGTCGCCTCCGCGGGCCTCCGGCAGGCTGGCCGTGAGGTCGCCCGAGGCGAAGACGCCCACCGCCGCCGTAAGTTTTTGCAGCGGCTGGCTGAGCGCACGCGCGAAGAAAAACGCCCCGACGAGCGACAGCACAAAGATGCCGATGAAGATCCGCAGCGCCAGCGTGCGCTCGCTCCGCGCCTCGGCGAGCTGGGACGCCACGTCGTTGTTTGTGAGTTCGGTGAAGCGCGTCATCAGCCGATCCGCCTCGGCGCGCGCCGGCTGGTAGGTCGCCGTGTAAAACGCCGCCGCCGCCGCATCATCCTTGCCCATCAGGGAGAGCAGCTGCTCCTCCACCTGGCCGAGCTTGACCGTATCGTACTGCCCGATCGCCTCCGCGGCTTGCAGCAGCTCCGGCCGGCCCGCGACCAGCGGCTTGATCGACTCGATCGTGCCCATGATGTGGAGATTTGCCGCCGCGCGGCGCTCGCGTGCGGCCGAGCTGGCCGGGGCGATGATGAGCCCGAGCCGGGCGTCGTTCATCCCGATGATGTCGGCCCGGATCTGGGCCACCGCCACCACGAGCTGCTCACGGCGGTCCGTCGCCTGGCTCTCCAGGCCGTCCGCCTGCATGAAGAGCGCAAACCCGCCCGCCAGCGAGGCGATGATGAGGCCGAAGAACACGAACAACCGCTGCAGGATGGACAGGGATTTCATGGGAGGCAGGGATCAGACTGTTGTAAGTAAAAACGGATTCTACGAGACGCGTTGGCGCGCCTCAGTTGCTCTTGAGCTTGAAGCGCTCGATGCCGGTGCGCAGCCCGCGCGCCGTCTCGTCGAGGCGATGTACCGTCTCGTTGCTTTGCACGAGCGACTCCGCGGTCTGCCGCGCCGCCTCGCCGAGCTGCACCAGCGCCTGGCTGATCTGCTCCGCGCCGGTGGACTGCGCCTGCATGCCCTCGCTCACCGCGCTGATGCGCGGGGTGATCGACTGTACGTTCTGGATGATCTGCGCGAGCTGGCCCGCGACTTTTTCCACTTCACTCACGCCGCGGCGCACTTCCTCGGAAAACTTGTCCATGCCCATCACGCCGGCGGTCACCGCCGACTGGATCTCTTTCACCAATTGCTCGATGTCCACGGTCGCCGTCGCCGTCTGGTCGGCTAGGCGGCGGATTTCCGTGGCGACCACGGCAAAGCCCCGGCCGTACTCGCCGGCCTTCTCGGCCTCGATGGCGGCGTTGAGCGAGAGCAGGTTCGTCTGGTCGGCGACCTTGGCGATCGTCGTCACCACGAGGCCGATGTTGGCGGCCTTGTCGTTAAGCACCGTCAGGCGCGAGTTGATCCCGCCCGCCGCATCGCTCACCCGGCGCATCGTCTCATCCATCTTGCCGATGGATTCGCGGCCGTTGTCGGCCAGCACCGCCGCCTGCTGGGCGCTTTCGCTCACGTGCTGCACGGTCTTGGCGAGGTCCTTCGACGTCGCGGTGATTTCCTTCGAGGTCGCGCCGATCTCGGTCGTCGTCGCCGCCACTTCGTTGGCCGTCGCCTGCTGCTGCTTGGCCGTTGCCGCCACCTCGGTGATCGCCGAGGAGACCGTCACGCTGGAGCGCTGCACGTCGGAGACGAGCGCGGCGAGCTTGCGGCCCATCTCCTGCAGCGCCGTGCCCATGACGTCGCGCTCCGACTGCGGCTTGAACTCCGCCGTGAGGTCGCCCGCCGCCACGCGGTTGGCCGCCTCGCTGAACGACCGGAGCGACGCCACCAGCCGCGCAAAGGAGCGCGTGAGCTGCCCGATCTCGTCGTGGTCGGCCCGCTCGGGCAGCGGCGCGGAGAGATCGCCCGCCGCCAGGATGGTGACCGCGGCATTAAGCTGCTCCACGGGCCGGCTGAGCGAGCGCGCAAAATAAAACAGCCCGATCAGGGTCGCGAGGAAGATGAGCCCGAAGAACCCCAGCGCCATGCGCCGCTCGCGCCGCGCCTCTTCGGTCTGGGTCGTCAGCTCCGCTTCGCCGAGCGTGTGGAAACGCCCCACCAGCTTGTCCATTTCCTTGCGGGCCGGCAGGTAGGTGGACGTATAGAAGGCGAGCGCCCCCGGGTCGCCCCGCGCGACCAGCGCCATGAGCTCGTTTTCGCGTTTGTTGAGATTCTGTTCGTCGTATTGCGCGACGGTCTCGATGGCGCGCAGCAGCTCCGGCCGGGCCTGCAGGGTCTGTTTCACCTCTTCCATCGTTTTGGCGAGATCGTCGTCCGCGTCATTCTTGCGCTGCTGCTCGGTCTGGTTCTTCGGGTCGATCAGCAGGCCACGGAGGGCATCGCTCATCGTGAGGATGTCATAACGGATGCGGTCGGTCGCATCGCCCATCTGCTCCCGCCGCTGCACGGCCTCGCTCTCGAGGTTGTCGGAATGGAGGAAGAGCCAGAAACCGGCGCCCAGGGCGACGATGACGATCCCGAAAAAGATGTAGAGGCGCTGGGCGATGGTCCAAGACTTCATGGGCAAAAAGGGGGTCGGGGCACGCGGGTGATCCGGTCGTTGGCGGACGACCTTGAGCGAACTCTCCAACTTAATCTGAGGCAAGCTTACGGGTCTCCGGTGATCCATCCATCATTAATGCACAGTCCTGTCATTAAAATACTCCCCCGCTTCCTTTCTCCGTGTGTCCGCCGCCCAACCCGCTCAATCTCCCTCCGATGAAACTCCGCTCCTTCGGTCGCCACGGTTTTAACTGCTCCGAGATCGGTTTCGGCGCCTGGGCCATCGGCGGCGCGTGGGGCGCGCAGGCTGACACCGATTCCCTCGCCGCCCTGCACCGCGCCCTCGACCTCGGCTGCAACTTCATCGACACCGCCGCTGGCTACGGCGAGGGCCGCAGCGAGCGCCTCATCGCCCAGGTCCTCCGCGAGCGCGCCACCAAGGGCCACGCCGAAAAGATCTTCGTCGCCACCAAGACGCCTCCGACCGCCGGCCTCTGGCCGCCGTCGCCCTACTGCGTCGCCGACGAGCGTTACCCCGAGGCCTACCTCCGCGAAAATGTCGCGGAGCGCCTCCGCAACCTCGGCACCGACCGCCTCGACCTCCTCCAACTCCACACCTGGACGCGTGCGTGGAACCGCAACCCCACGCCCTTCAAGGTGCTCCGCGCCCTCCAGCGCGAGGGCAAGCTCGGCCTCATCGGCGTCTCCACCCCCGAGCACGACCAGAACTGCGTGATCGACCTCATGCGCGGCGGCTGGGTCGATGCCGTGCAGGTGATCTACAACCTCTTCGAGCAGGAGCCCGCCGCCGAGCTCCTCGACGTCGCCAAGGAGTGCGGCGTCGGCATCATCGTGCGCGTGGCCTTCGACGAGGGCTCGCTCACCGGCAAGTTCACCGCCGACACGAAGTTCCCGCCCGACGATTTTCGCCGCGGCTACTTTGAAGGCGATCGCCTCGCCCGCACCGTCGCCCGCGCCGAGCAGATCCGCGCCGACCTCGCCGGCACGAACCTCACGATGGCGCAGGCCGCGCTGAAATTCGTCCTCGCTCATCCCGCTGTCTCGACCGTCATCCCCGGCATCCGCAACGTCGCCCAGGCCGAGGCCAACTGCGCCGTCAGCGACCTCCCGCCGCTCTCCGCCGCGCTCCTCCAAAAACTCCGCCGCCACAACTGGCGCCGCGGCTTCTGGTACGGCGGCAAGTAAGTTTTCCTCCACCACATCCTCCGGAATTTTCCGTGTCTTCCGTGTATTCCGTGGGCCTCCCCTTCGCTTCCTAATTAACATGCATCTCGAAACCCAAGCCGTCCACGCCGGCCGCCGCATCGATCCCGCCACGGGCGCCGTCACGCCCAACCTCACGCTGAGCACCACCTTCGAGCGCGCCGCCGACGGCACGCTCCCGCACGGCTTCAACTACACGCGTCTCGACAACCCCAACCGCCGCGCCCTCGAGCAGGCCCTCGCCGCGCTCGAACACGGCACGGAGGCCCTCGCCTTTGCCTCCGGCCAGGCCGCCATCGCCGCCGTCCTCCAGTCCCTCGCGCCGGGCGCCCGCGCGATCTTCCCCGACGACCTTTACCACGGCACGCGCGCCCTCGTGAAAACCACCTTCGCGCGCTGGGGCCTCGTCGCCGAGTTCATCGACTGCACTGACCTCGCCGCCGTCACCGCCGCCCTGCAAAAACCCACGCAGCTCGTCTGGCTCGAGACGCCCTCCAACCCGCGCCTCAAGATCACCGACGTCGCCGCCGTCGCCCTCCTCGGCCGCGCCGCCGGCGCCCTCGTCGTCGCCGACAACACCTGGGCCTCGCCCGTCCTCATGCAGCCGCTCGCCCTCGGGGCGCACATCGCGATGCATTCAACCACCAAATACCTCGGCGGCCACAGCGACATCCTCGGCGGCGCCCTCGTCTTTTCCGCCGACGCACCATCGGACACAATCGGACACATTCGTGAGTGGCAGCGCATCGGCGGCGCCGTCCCCGCCCCCTTCGACTGCTGGCTCCTCCTCCGCAGCCTCGCCACCCTCCCCGTCCGCGTCCGCGCCCAGGCCGCCACCGCCGCCCGCCTCGCCGCGTGGCTCGCCGCCCACCCCAAGGTGTCACGCGTGTACTACCCCGGCCTGCCCACGCACCCGGGCCACGCCGTCTCCCAACGCCAGATGACCGGCGGCGGCGCGATGATTTCCTTCGAAGTCCACGGCGGTTTCGCCGGCGCGCAGGCCGCCGCCGGCCGCATGAAACTCATCACCCGCGCCACCAGCCTCGGCGGCGTCGAGAGCCTCATCGAACACCGCAAGCCCGTCGAGGGCCCCGACTCCGTCACCCCCGACAACCTCCTGCGCTTCTCCGTCGGCCTCGAACACCCCGACGACCTCATCGCCGACCTCGCCCAAGCCCTGGGCTGAATCGCCTTCACCCTTTACGGCAAATTTTAACCACGGATGAACACGAATAAACACGGATATCTGCGTGCTTCTTATCCGTGTTCATCTGTGTTCATCCGTGGTTAAAAATCTCCACGGCTTGAAAAATTAGTCTTTCCCCTATGTCCACCACCCCGACCCCGGCTGCGCCCACTGCGGCGGAGCGTTTTTTCTTTGAGACGCAGGGCTACCTCGTCCTCGAAAACTTCCTGAAGCCCGACCACGTCGCGCGCCTGCTCGCCGTGCTCGACCAAACCGTCGCCCGCCGCCGCGCCACCGTGCCGCCCGGCCACCAGACCGTCTGGCCCCCGATGGAGCCCGCCGACCTCACCGCCATCAACGGCGCGAAGAGCACCCGCATCCTCAATATCCTCGGCGACGACCCGCTCTTCCTCGAGCTCCTCGACTGGCCCGCGCTGCTCCCCTACGTCCACGCCTTCCTGAATCCGCAGCCCCACTACTGCGCCTCCGACGCGATCGTCGAGGACGCCCCCGACTTCGCGAAACGCAGCGACGGCTGGCACATCGACGGCAGCGACAACGGCTACCGCGGCCTCTCGCCCCAGATCCCGCTCCTCCAGCTCAAAGTCGGCTACTACCTCACCGACATGACCCAGCCCTTCCGCGGCAACCTCACGCTCGTCCCCGGCAGCCACGCCGTGCGCGCCGAGCCCACCGTCGAAAACCGCCGCCGCCGCGACTTCTTCCCCGGCGCCCACCAAGTCTGCGCCCCCGCCGGCACCTGCATCCTCTTTCACAACGCGATCTGGCACACCGCCGCCCCCTACAGCCCCGGCCAACCCGGCCGCCAGATGCTCTACTACGCCTACGAACACCCCTGGATGCTGGCCTCCATGGGCCAGTGGCTCTACAGCAAGGATTTCTACAACCGCCAGCTCACCCCCGCCCAACGCTCGTTCTTCCACGGCTTCGTCTTCGACCCACCGGAGTGGCGTCAAGCTTGAGCGCACAGCGCGGCGTCCTGCCGGCCAGCCGTTGTATCAGTCACGAGTCATAACATGACCCCTTCTGCCTGTCCAATTTACCGCGCTTGCGCTCCAAAATCACGTAAATTTAAATGTAGTACATGGCGGCACGCCCCACGATTTCCCCGCAATTCGATTCCGATGAGGCGGCTCAAGCAGTGCTCAGGGAGGTACTCATGGGTTTCTTTCTACTGCGGGAAGCCAAACCGGAATTTTTTGGCGACTACTACGCAGAGCTAAGAGACCGAGGAGAGCCATCGGGTGAACTCTTGCTGATTCAGTTGAAAGGGCAAGTTGTGCTCAAAAAAAGCAACGGATTTGGCAAGGTTCAACTAGATGTAAAGGCGCTGCGGTACTACGCAAAAAACGCAGAACAGCCAGTCTTCATTGTCTTGGTCGATAATGAGAATCGCCGAGCTTATTATTTGTTTGCCCAAGGGTGGCTGGACGAAAATCCGGATGTTTTAGATAAGGCAGATGATAGTAGAGCGACAGTCCCTGTGCCGCTAGTAAACGATTTAAGCGTTACTCCAAAGTTTATCTCCGATTTTCGAGCCGCTACGCGTATAATGCGAGATAAGCGCCCTGGAACACCAGAAGCCGCATTAGCGCACATCGTTGCCCCACTGAACGCGTTAGACTCCCGGTTTTCTGTTCAAGCCAGTGTTGGGCCTTCGGGTAGAGTCTTTTCAATTTCAGCGAAAGAGCCAACCGATATTTCCTTCACATTGAAAGGGGATCGCAATGGTCTCAAGAAATTCGTGGAAGGCCTAGGATACGGAAAGTCAGTTTCGATATCCGGCGTTGGCGTAAGCGCTCATGGATCTGCGCTATTTGAGGAGATCTGTGCAGAATCAAAAACTGCCTCTCTTGCTATTACTGTAGCCGAGAAAAGAAACTGTCTAGTGACGCTGTCGTGCGATTACCCGGACATGAGATTCAACATGTCTATGCCGTCGGGTTTAACCGCCGGCCCCCTTGGGATATGTGTGACTTCAGAGGCCGGCAATTGCCCTCTATCATTTGAGCACACCTTTGCGTCGAAAGGTGGACGTTTTGATGGCGGTGGAATCCGAATCACAGCAAACGGGTTAGCATGGGAAAATATTCCGATTCTCGATGCGCCATGGTTTGATGGTATTATCAACTTCACTAAAGCTCTTCTTGCCAAGAAAACAGTAAAGCTTCGTCTGGAGATTGATGGCAAGTCAGCGCTAGACGCGCGCATTGAGTTTTCGTCCCCCGATGAACGCGCGAGCCCGATTTGGAGATGGTTTCAATTACTGGGCTGGGCGGCCGATGTATCTAAGTATTTCGGCATAAATCCTCGGATTCCACGCTCGGCCGACGTAACCGTTGAGGCCGCTGAAAAGATAGGCTTAGCTCATGAAATATTAACGCAATCTGTGATTACTCGGCCTTACGTAATCTACGCTCAAAAGCAACCAACCGAACAGTGGCTGGCTTTTGTGGAAGCGGTGCGAAATAATGGGTGGGTATACCCCAATTTTTCTCAGTACCACCCATTCGTGGCATCCGTTTTCGGCGAAACAAAAGAACTAGGTTTAATCTATATGGAACCGCGCGATATTAAGATCGTACCAGTAGGCGAGGTCGAAACTCCTATCACCGCGGAATCCCTCGCGGGGAAGAGCTTTCAGTTTCATCCGTTAAAAGGAAAGTCCTTAAGGTTAAGGCTCCTTAAGAAGAAAATAGAAGACATTATCCCAGCACCAGCACATATTTAATCGTGAGTAGAAGCCTCAATAGAGGGCCGCGCTGAAGCTTCAGAAATCGACGCGGAGGCTTGCAGATCAATGCATTTTCTGAGATTCAGTTCGATATGTGGTCCTACAACGTTCGTGAACTTGTAGAGCAGTCAGCGTCTGCCGTCGCCTTTGTGGAAGTTCAAGATACCGAAGGCACCATCTCTGTTGGAACGGCTTTCCACATTGGATCGGGATACTTCGCAACAGCGCGGCACGTAATACATGGGCAGAAAATCCGCACCATTGGTCGCCGTGATACTTCTTTGCGCACCCACTTCACCGAAGCCGGAAAAGTGATTCATACCACAACTTATCCCGACTTCCAACACGCCGAGATCGAAAGAGTCTTTGATCATCCCGATGAAGCAGTGGATTTATCATTAATTAAGCTTGGAGGAATAGTTGGCAACGTCCCCGCAGCTCAGTTACTGCCCATCCTTCAGCTTTACTCTCATGCTGATTCCCTGTCAGAGGGCGAATACTTAATGCGTGAAGTCGTGGTAATGGGCTATCCACCAATTCCATTTTCAAGTGATTGCCATCTGGTTGTCTTTCGCGGGGAGGTCTCTGCGATTATAGAAAACTACCAAGACAAAAAGAGACATTTCGTAATTTCGGGTATGGCCCGTGGCGGATTTAGCGGAGGACCCGTAGTTCTGGCAAAAAACCCGAATGCGGTTTTGGGTGTTGTAGGAAAATCGTTTGTCAAAGGAGCGTCAGCAACAGAATTGGGATTTATCGGTGCGGTCAGCGCCGGAGCCATATTCGAAACTATCGCATCTCACAATTTGTCGATCAAAGCTATCGACCTGACCCTTCAAGGATTCATGCTTCCGCCAAACTTCACGCAGTAGAACCAAACAAAAAGGGTCTGGCACGGAGTCATGTCGTTGCTGTGGCGGACGGGAAGGGTTCATGTTGGAAGGGGCAAAAGGAGTTATGCTGAGATTGTCCTGATTGACGAATAAGGGCTGGAGACGCATTCGAGCAGTGCGACGGGCTGGTCCCGCGTTACGCTTTTGCCCGGGAAGCCTGATTGAAATAGGCCTCATGTCTGCCCGCTTGATCTTGGCATCCGGATTTTGGCTCCTAAGCATTGCTTTCATGTCTGCTCAGACCCCCGCTGACTTGCCCCCGCCCAGTCGCACGATCGATCTGTACGAGGGCGTCGCCCCGGGATCGGAAGCTTGGCATTGGGCGGAACACACATTTGTCACGCGCTTTGGCAACACCGTGACGCGCAATGTGGTGAAACCAACCTTGCAATACTACCCGGCAGACCGGGCCAAGGCCGCGGGTGTGGCTGTGATCGTCGCCCCGGGAGGAGGCTTCACCGACCTGATGATCAAATACGAGGGCGTCCGCACCGCCCTCGCGCTCAACGCCCTCGGGGTCGATGCCTTCATCCTGAAATACCGGCTCATCTATGTGGACCCGGCCGTGCCCTTGCCTGCGCCCGGGGAAAAAACGCCGCCCCCGCCCCAAAAGAGCGATGACGCGGGCAATATCATCTGGGGGCCGCAAAAGGGGCAGAATATCTTCGAGCTCACCCGGGCCGATGCCCGGCGCGCGCTGTCTTGGGTACGCGCCAACGCGGCGGACCTCGGCTACGCGCCCGACAAGGCAGGCATCATCGGCTTCTCCGCCGGCGCCCTGCTGTCCCTCTATCTCGCGCTGGACAAACCCGCCTATCGCCCGGATTTCGCCGGCGTGATCTATGGCCCCGACCACCACGGCCGGCCCATTCCCGCCGATGCGCCTCCGATCTTCATCGCGGTTGCCGCCGACGACGGGTGGTCCTCCGGCCTTTCGCTCAATCTCTTCCAGGCCTGGCGCGAAGCGAAGCGGCCCGCCGAGCTGCACGTTTTCCAGACAGGGGCCCACGGATTTCTCAACAATGGCGGCGGCGGTGATTTCTTCATGGACCGCTTTGCCGAATGGATGCGCGCCAACGGCTGGCTCAAAGCCGCCACCGCCGGCACCGGCCCGCTCTTTCGCTGAGACGGCTGAAGCGCGGCCCAGGACTTCGACCAAGGTCGAGCAGGGCACGAGCCCTGACACCCGGCTCGCGCTCAATGCCCGGGAAATCGGGGCAAGCCCACGTTTCGCCTCAGAGCGCCGGGAGGTCGAATCGCACGCACAGGCCGCGGCCGTCCGGACCGGGGTCGAGGGAGAATTGGCCGTGGGCCACCCGGGCGGTCGCACGGGCGATCGCGAGGCCGAGGCCTAGGCCCTGCTGCTCGCGGCTCTTGCGGTCAAACTGGGTGAAAGCGCCAAAGCCCGCCCGCTGCTCCGCCGTCAGGCCCGGCCCGGCGTCGGTGATCTCGATCCGGTAGCGTCCACCAGTGAGGACGCCCGTCACGCGCACCGGGCTGCCCGGCGGGGAAAACGTCGCGGCATTCTGCACGATCTCACCCACGGCGTCGCGCAGGAGTTCCTCGGCCAAGGGCACCTTGGCGTCGGCCAGCGAGAGCACCAGCGCGTCCGCCCGGTTGGCCTCCTGCGCGGCCTTGGTCGCACCCGCCTGCACCGCGGCGGCGGCCTGACACGGCCCGGCCGCCGCCGGGGAAGGCGAGCGCAGCATTTGCTCGAGTTCAAAATAGCGGATGAGTTTGCGGGACAGCCGCTCCTGCCGCGTGACGCCTTCCCGGATGAGGGCAAATATCTCCTTTTGCTCCTCGGGGCTCATGGTGTCGCCCGCGAGCTCCAGCAGATCCAGGCCGCCGGCCACGGCGTTGAGCGGGGTCAGGAGTTCGTGGGACCAGTGCGCATTGATCGTGCGCTCGTGATGCTCCGTCAGCTGGCGGATCTTCTCGCGTACGGGCTGATGGCGCTGCACACGGGCGGCGAGCGCCGCGAGGATCTCCTCTTCGGCGAAGGGCTTCGTGATGTAGTCATCCGCGCCGAGCGCCATGCCGTCGCGCTGGTCGGCGCGGTCGGCCTTGGCGGTGAGAAACACAAACGGCACCTCGGCCACGCCGGGCAGCTGCCGGACGGCGGCGAGGACACCCCGGCCATCGAGGTGCGGCATCATCACATCGCAGAAGATAAAGTCGGGCTTTTGCGCCGCGTACTCCACGCCCTGCACGCCGTCGGCGGCGGCGATGACTTCGTGACCGTTGAGCTGGAGCAGGTCCGCGAGCGTCGCGCGGATGTCGGCATCGTCCTCGATGATCAGGATTTTCATGGGGTGGCGGTGGGGGTGGCGGGCAATTCGAACCAAAAGCGGCTGCCAGCGCCGGGCTGGCTTTCGACGCCGGCCCGGCCGTCGAGCTTCTCCACGATCCGGCGCACGATCGACAGGCCGAGGCCGTGGCCCCCGGTGCGCGCCTGGGTGACGCGGGAAAACTGCCGGAAGAGCTGGGCCTGCTGCTCGGGCGTCAGGCCGGGGCCGTTGTCCTCGATCCAGAAGCGCACGCGGCCGCCCGCCGGCGCCGGCCCGGCCCCGAGCCGGATGAGGGGCGGCGTGCCGCCGTATTTGAGGGCGTTGCTCAGGTAGTTGGTCCACACCTCGGCCACCCAGGGGGCGTGGCCCAGGGCGGAGGGCCAGGTATCCGGCTGCTCGATGCGGGCGTGCGAGGACCGGACCAGGTTTTCCACCCGCCCGAGCGCCTCGCGGACGACCTCCGCCATCGGCAGCGGCTCGGGCTCGATCACCTGCCGCCGCACGCCGGCGAGGATCAGCAGCTCCTCCACGATATTGTTGAGCCGGACCGCGTTGCTCTCGAGCTGGACGACCTGCTCGAGCAACGTGGCATCGTCCGCCGTATCCCAGAGGGCACGCAGCAGCTCGGCGCGCCCCATGAGCACGGCGATGGGATTCTTGAGGTCGTGCGCGACGGTGTGCGCGAAGGCGTCGAGCTCGTCGAGCAGCGCCTTTTTCTCCAGCCGGGCCCGGATCGAGCCGAGGACCTGCTCCTCGGTGAAGGGCTTGACGATGAAATCCTCCGCCCCGAGATCCATGCCCTGGCGCATGCGCTCGGGCTCCACCGCCGCCGAGATGATGATGACCGGAATCGCGCGGGTCTGCTCATCGGCATGCAAGGCCGTGATCATCCCGAAGCCATCGAGCTCCGGCATCGCGATATCCGTGAGGATCACGTCCGGCCGCTGCTCGCGGGCCTGGGCGAGGCCGGCGGTGCCGGTCGCCGCCTGGATGGCACCGTAGCCGTTGAGCTCCAGGATATCGACCAGTGTGGCGCGGATCGCGCTGTCGTCCTCGACGACGAGGACCCGGGGGCCGGTAGGTGAGGCAGTCATGCGGGAGGTTGCTCGAAGGGAAGGGTGACGCGGAAGGTGGTGCCACACCCGGAGGGCACCAGCTCGATGTGGCCGCCCATCAGCTCGGTGTAGCGCTTGACGATGTTGAGCCCGAGACCGGTGCCGGCGATCTGGCCGACATTGCTGCCGCGGACAAAGGGCTCAAAGATCCGGTCGCGCTCCGCTTCGGGGATGCCGATACCCTCGTCGGCCACGGTCAGCGAAAATCCCTCGGAGCCGATCCCCAGCTTCACAGTCACCATCGTGCCCGGCGGAGAGTAGCGCACGGCGTTGCTGACGAGATTGGTGACGATGTGGTGCAGGAGCTTGGTATCCGTCGGCACGACCGCCGGTCCGCCCGAAACCTGGTAATCAAACCGGTGCTGCCGCTGGTCCCCGACCTCGGCGTCGCGCACGATGTCTTCCACAATCTTGACCAGATCGACCGCCATGCGCTGCACCTGGACCCGCCCGGAGTCGGCGCGGCTGAGCTGGAGCACATCGTCCATGATCTCGGTGAGCCGGCCGAGGGAGCGATGGATGCGGGTGATGAGTTCCGTCCGCTTTGCCTCGGTGAGCTTGTCGGCGTGCCGCTCCAGCAGCTCCAGGCTGCCGACCGCGGCGGCGAGCGGCGTGCGAAACTCGTGCGAGGCCACGGAGATGAACTGCGACTTCATGCCCGAGAGCTGTTTTTCGCGCTCCAGGTTGGCCATGATGCCCAGCTCGTGACGTTTGCGTTCGGAGATCTCCCGGATCACGATCAGGACACGTGTCACACCGATCGCGACCGCGCGCGCTTCCAGCCACATGGTCCGGCCGTGCTCCACCGGCCGCTCGAACTCCTGCACCGCCGCCTGGCCGGCGGCCAGCGCGAGGGGATGCATGGTCCGCACGATCTCCAGGACCGAGGCGTCAACCAGCGCGCGCGATCCCGGCATCTGCTGCCCGGTGACAAGGCCGGCGACCGCCGGATAACGCACCGAGCGCGCGGAAAGCAGCGTGCCATGCTGGTCGCACAGCAGCACCGTATCGGGCATGGCGTCGAGGAGGAGCTGGGTTTCGTTGTTGCGCGCCGCGAGCTCGGCGGTGCGCTGCTGCACCTGCTTCTCCAGGTCGGAGTTGAAGCGCTCCAGCGTCTCCTGCACCCGGCGCCGCTCCGTGATGTCGCGGACGATGGAGAGCCATTGCTTGCGGCCCTCGACCTCGATGAAGCGGGAGCTGACCTCCACGGGAAAAACGGAGCCATCCTTGCGGCGGTGCGTGGTCTCGTAGGTCGCTCCGTCGGCGGCCCGCGCGCGGGACGCGATATCGTCGAAACCGGCGGCCTCCTCATCGGTGCGGAGCTGGCGCGCGGACATGCGCAGCAGCTCTTCCTTCGACCAGCCGTAGGTCACGACCGCCTGACGGTTGGCATCCTCGATGCGGAGCTGCTCGTCGAGGATGAGGATGATGTCGTTGGCCCCCTGCATCACCAGGCCGAAGCGCACGGACGACCGGTCCCGCGCCTGCTCGGCGGCCTGGCGCTGG
>JAFEGO010000016.1 GCA_018239845.1 Verrucomicrobiota bacterium | reverse complement strand
GACGTAGCCGTAGTGATCGAGCGAGACATCGGCGGCGCCGAGGGCGCGGAGCTCGGCCTCGAGGAGTTTTAGGAGATTCCACTGGCCGGGCGTGCTCGGGAAGGTGGTGGAATGGTCGTCGCTCCGGGTGTCGATCTGGACGTAGCGGAGGAAGCGGTCGAGGAGGTCGGCGGAGTCGATGGAGAGGACGGGCGTGGCAGGCATGCGGAGGCTGGGAAAATGACCAATGTCTAATGACTAATGTCTAATGGCTGAGGGGCCGGTGGCGGCGGTTCGGTGGGCTTGGGCCGGTCGAGGCGGCGACGGATGGGGCGGCGGACGGAGAAGTGATAGATGACGAGGAGAACACCCATGCCGAGGAGGGCGTAAACGAGGCCTTCGAAGGTGGTGGGGACGCCGGGTTGGTAAGCGGACCAGGTGCCTTGGGCGATGCCGAGGTCCAGGTGACGCAGGAAGACGAAGGGGCGGGTCCAGAGCGAGGCGTGTTGGATGGCCTCCTGCGCGGCGGCGAGGTCGGTGACGCGGTCGGCGGTCTCGCGCATGACGCCGCCGAGCTTGGCGACGGTGGGCTCCGCGTTGGCGGAGGTCTGGGTGATGAAGCGGTCGAGGCTGATCCCGGCTTTTTCCGCGATGTGTTGGAAGGCGGCGAGCTGGCGGCGGGCTTCGTCGAGGTGGCCGCCGAGGCGCTGCAGGTACTGCTGCATGAACTCGGGGGCCTGCGAGAACAGGACCGCCCCGACGACACAGAGCACGCGGTCGGTGAACGAATCGCCGGCTCTAAGGAGTTTGCGGGCGAGAGGCATGCGGAAAGCGTGGCGCGGTGGCGGAGATTGGCAAGCGAGGTGTCTCGCGACGGACGCGACGGGCGCGACGCAAAAAAGGGCGGGTCAGAGACCCGCCCTGTTGAAGAGAGCTGCGGCGAAATCAGTTGGACTTCAGGCCGCGGCGCTCGAGGAGGGGCGTGATGTCGGGGTCGCCGCCGGTGAAGTCGCGGAAGAGGACCATGGCGTCCTCGCTGCCGCCGCGGGAGAGGAGCTTGGCGCGGAAGCGGTCGCCGTTGGCGCGCGTGAGGCCGCCGTGGGTGCGGAACCAGTTCACGGTGTCGGCGTCGAGGACCTCGCTCCAGAAGTAGGAGTAGTACCCGGCCGAATACCCGCCGGCGAAGCTGTGCGAGAAGTACGTGCTGCGGTAGCGCGGGGGCACGGGCGGGAAATCGACGCCGGCTTTCTTGAGCGCGGCGGCCTCGAAGGCGACGACGCCGTCGGCGCCGGGGACGGCGGACGGGGCGAGCTGGTGCCAGGCCTGGTCGATGACGTTGGCCGCGACGAGTTCGGTGGTCATGTAACCCTGGTTGAACTTCGAGGCGGCGGCGACCTTGGCGAGGAGCTCGGGCGGGATCGGGGCGCCGGTCTGCCAGTGCTTCGCGTAGTGCGAGAGCACCGCGGGCCAGTCGCGCCACATCTCATTCACCTGCGAGGGGAACTCGACGAAGTCGCGCGGGACGGAAGTGCCGGCGAAGCGCGGGTACTTCACATTGGAGAAGAGGCCGTGGAGCGCGTGGCCGAACTCGTGGAAGGCGGTCTTGACCTCATCGTAGGTGAGGAGGGTGGGCTCGCCGGCGGGGGGCTTCGGGATGTTGAGGTGGTTGGCGATGACGGGGAGGTCGCCGGTGAGGCCGGACTGCGGCACGTAGGCATCCATCCAGGCGCCGCCGCGCTTGTTGGGGCGGGCGTAGTAGTCACCGAGGAAGAGACCGAGCTTGGAGCCGTCGGCGTTGAAGACCTCGAAGACAAACATGTCGGGCGTGTAGCCGTGGAGATCGGGGCGCTCCTTGAAGGTGATGCCATAGAGCTGGGTCGCGGCGTAGAAGACGCCGTCCACGAGCACGCGGCGCAGCTCGAAGTAAGGCTTCAGCTGCGACTCGTCGAAGGCGTACTTTTCCTTGCGGACCTTCTCGGCGTAAAAGTCCCAGTCGCTCGCGGTGAGCTGGAAGCCGCCCTTTTCCGCATCGATGATCGCCTGCATAGCGGCGGCCTCGCGGCGGGCGTTGGCGACGGCGGGAGGCGCGAGCTGGGCGAGCATCTTGTTGACCGTGTCCACGGAGCCGGCGGTCTGCTCGTCGAGCTGATAGGCGGCGTGCGTGGGGTAGCCGAGAAGGTTGGCGCGCTCGGCGCGGAGCGTGGCGATGCGGGAGACGACCGCGCGGTTGTCGAACTCGCCGCCGCGGCTGCCGCGGGCGAGGGAAGCGGCCATGATCTTCTCGCGCAGGGCGCGGTTGGTGAGGGAGTCGAGCGGGGGCTGGCCCGTAGTGTTTTGGAGCTGGATGAGGAACTTGCCCTCGTGGCCCGCGGCCTTGGCGGCGGCGGCCATCGCGGCGATCTGCGCGTCGGTCAGGCCGGCGAGCTCGGCGCGCGTGTCAACGAGGACGGCGGAGGCGGCGACCTCCTTGAGGACGTTTTGGGAGAAGCGCGTCGAGAGGACGGCGAGCTCGGCGTTGAGCGCGCGGAGCTTGGCCTTGTCGGCCTCGCTCAGCAGGGCGCCGGCGCGAACGAAGTCCTTGTTATAACGCCAGAGGAGTCGCTTGGACTCGGGATCGAGGCCGAGCGTGTCGCGCGCCTCGTAGAGGGCATGCACGCGGGCGAAGAGCTTCGGGTTGAGCTTGATCGCGTCGCTGTGGGCGGCGAGCTGCGGGGAGAGGTCGGCCTCGAGCTTTTGCAGGGTGGGGTTGGTGAGCGAGGCGGTGAGGATGTCGAAGGCGCGCTGGGTGCGGTTGAGAAGTTCGCCGCTGCGCTCCATCGCGACGATGGTGTTGTCGAAGGTGGGTTTGTCGGGGTTGTTGGCGATGGCCTCGTTTTCCTTGAGGTCCTCTGCCATGCCTTGCGCGAAGGCGGGGGCGAAATGCTCGTCCTTGATGAGATCGAAGGGCGGGAGATGGTAGGGCAGCGGACTGGGCGTGAGGAGGGGATTGGCGGACATGGCGGGCGAAGGAGTATCGGCGGCACCGGCCGCGAGCGCGAGGCCGAGGACCGGGACCACAAGAAGGAGACGGCGCAGGGCGCGCGTTCCGGGGAACGAGGCAGGGGAGGTTAGCATGGGGCCACCGTGTCATATGAAGGGAGCGAGGCAAGGCTGGGCGTGGGACTTACTGTAGCGGGAAATATTCAGAAACATTCAGTTTGTCCCGGCGCAGGGGAGGGACTTTGTGCAAGGGGTCATGCATCGCCGCCATCGCCTTGTCCTGTTCTGTTTCCTCGCCCTTGGCTTCTGGTTGAAGCCCGCTTTTGCCGCCACGCCCGATGCCCGTCCGCTCGCCGGACTCTGGCGCATCGACCTCAAGCGCAGCACCGATCTGCTCCCCTGGGGGGCGATCGATCTCGAAATCGTCGTCGACGGCCCGAAGGTCACGCTCACCCGGCACTGCGCCGCGGGCCGCCGCACGTACGACGACGTCACCGCGCTCGATCTCACCAAGCCCGTCAACCTCGTCCCGTTTGCGTGGTGGGGCGACAACCGCAACCTCGGCGCCTACAGCGGCGGCGACCACATCAAGCGCGTCCGCGCCGAGCTGATCGACGGCCGCGTCCTGCGCACCAGCGCCGACCTCATGCTCAACACCCAGCAGGGCGACCGCGCGGTCAACATCCTCACCGACTACAAGGTCTCCGCCAACGGCGCGCAGCTCACGCTCACGGAGCTGCGCAGCACGCGCAACCAGCCCGTCGTGTACGTCTTCAAGCGCATCGACCCGAAGGACGCCGCCAACCGCACCACCGGCAGCGCCGAGTAAACCGCCCGCAACCTCCGTTCTCCTCCGTCATGATTTCCCGTTTTCTCCGCCCGCTGCTCCTCATGCTCGCGCTCACCGGCGCCGCGCTGACCACCGCCACCGCCCAGCCCGTGCCGCACCGCGTGGCCAAGGCGCCCGCCACGGCGACGTTGATCCCGCTCTCGCAAAACTGGCGCATGGACGGCGACGTGCCCGTGCACGCGCTGCTCATCTCCCTGCAGGGCCTCGCCAACCGCGACTACCCACGCATCTATCTCGAATACCCGAAGGACTGGCAGTGGGAGATTGTCCACCCGCTCATCGGCTTCCTCGAGCGCCGCCACGGTGTGAAATTCGAGCGCATCGGGCAGGACGACGCCGACGCCGCGCTCGGCCTCTACGCGAAGTACGCCAAGGGCTACGTCGTGTGGGACCGCAACGTGCGCACGTCGCTGATCGTCGCCTTCACCATCTCCGGCGTGGAAGACGCGCTCGTGGTCGATGCCGACCAGATCGCCCTCGCCGAGAAACACGGCCTGAAAAAAATCGCGGACCTCCGCGGCCAGTTCACGGGCAAGCCCGATCATGAGATCTACCAGTGGGCCTACGACAAGTACTGGGCCCGTTGCTCGCGCGACTACTATGTGCTGCTGGGCGGCCATGCGGGCGCGGAGATGCAGCCGGGCGTCGCGGACTTCGGCATCATGCAGCGCGCCTTCTTCAGCGACCTCTCGGCCAACCCGAAGCACCCCGAGGAACTGGCGCTGGAGCGCCGCATCCTCAGCCAGCAGCACCCGGCGAGCATCGTCCTCGGCTGGCACTCCTACGGCAAGGACACCGAGGGCCAGCACACGTCGTTGACCGGCAACTACGGCCTCAAGATGGAGGGCCTGCACAACCTGCCCAACGTCTCCTTCACCTGCCAGATCCCGCTCACGCCCGATTTCAAGTTCACCAACAACCATAACATCGCGCGCGACGCCAAGGTCGTCGCCCAGAAGAAGGTTTACGTGGCCGCCGTCGCCACCGACTCGATGGGCATCGGTGCGTGGACCAAGCCTGGCCGCGGCAAGATCCCGTACACGTGGCAGGTGCTGATGAACTGGGTGTGGATGAACCCGCCCGCGCTCCAGTATTTCTACGAGGACAAGACGCCCAACGACTACTTCATCGGCGGCCTGAGCGGCCCCGGCTACATGTACCCCAAGGCCATCCCCGCGGAAAAGTTCCCCGCGCTGATGAAGGATGCGCGCGACCTCATGGCGCAGCTCGACCTGCGCGTGCTGGAGATCATGGACTACTCCGAGGGCAACCGCCACATCGGCAACACCGACCTGCCCAAGGAAGTGGTGGACCGCTATTACCACGAGTTCCCCGACGTGCTCGGCTTCATCAACGGTTACGGCACGGCCCGCACCTTCGACCTGCGCGGCGACCAGCCCTTCATCAGCTACGACTATTACCTCGATGTGAACCGCCCGATCCCCGACGCCGCGGCCGACCTCGAGGAGATGATTCAACTTAATCCGGGTAGGCCGTACTTCCTCCTGCTGCACATCCGCGAGCGCAACAGCGTCGAAAAGGTCACCGCCATCCTCAATTCGCTCAGCGAGTCCGTGGAGGTGGTGCCGCTCGATGTCTTCCTGAGGCTTGCAGCCAGCGCGAAGACCTACCAGACGCACTACAAGCAGCCCACGGATCCCGTGAGCCGCAACCCGTAGTCCGTCCCTCGCGCCAGCGGCGCGATGCTTAGTTACCCTCTCCCCATGTCCTCACCCCGTCGTTCTGCCCCGAGCAAGACCAACGCCCGCCCGCGCGCCCGCGCCGGTGGCCCTTCCACGCCGGCCTACGTGCCCGCGGAGTTTTCCTTCACTGCCCGCGGGGCGTACGCCGACCCGTTCAACCAGGTCGTGCTCGACGCGCTGTTTACCGACCCCGCCGGCATCGTGCACCGCGTGCCGGCGTTCTGGGCGGGTGGCAAGGTCTGGAAGGTCCGCTACTCCTCGCCGCTTCTCGGCACGCACACCTTCCGCACCGAGTGCTCCGCCGCCGCCGACCAGGGCCTGCACGGCCAGACGGGCAGCATCACGGTCGTGCCCTACAAGGGTAAAAATCCCCTCTACGCCCGCGGCCCCGTGCAGGTCGCGCCCAACAAGCAGCACTTTCAGCACGCCGACGGCACGCCGTTTTTCTGGCTCGCGGATACGTGGTGGATGGGTCTCTCCAGCCGCCTGAAGTGGCCGCAGGGTTTTAAGAAGCTCGCCGCCGACCGGCTGAAGAAAGGCTTCAACGGCATCCAGATCATCGCGGGCCTGTATCCCGACATGTATGCCTTCGACCCGCGCGGCGCCAACGAGGCGGGCCAGGCGTGGGAGGAAAATTTTGCGCACATCCGCCCGCAGTATTTCGACAAGGCCGATGAGCGCCTCGCCTACCTCGTGGAGCAGGGGATCACGCCCTGCATCGTTGGTCTTTGGGGCTACTTCCTCGCGTGGATGACCGACGACCAGATCAAGGCCCACTGGCGCTACCTTGTCGGCCGCTACGGTTCGTGGCCCGTGCTCTGGTGCACCGCCGGCGAGGCCAACCTCCCGTGGTACCTCGCGAAGAATTTCCCCGAGGACGACCGCTCGATGGTCGCGCGCTGGACGAAGATCATCCGCTACCTCCGCGAGCTCGATCCCTTCCACCGCCCGATCTCCATCCACCCGACGGCGATCAACCGCTACACCTCGCGCAACTGCACGGAGGACGAGGCGTTGATTGACTTCGACCTCATGCAGTGCTGCCACGGCATGAACGAGGCCAACGAGATCATGACCAAGGCCGTGCGCGAGACCGTCGCGGCGGAGCCGCGCATGCCGGTCTTCAACGGCGAGCCCGTGTACGAGAACCTCGGTGGCAAGCTCAACGGCCCCTGGCCGCGCCGCGCCTTCTGGTCCTGCGTGCTCAACGGTGCCATCGGCCACACCTACGGCGGCAACGGCATCTGGCAGTGCAACCAGCCCGGCATCCCACACGGTGCGTCGCCCCACGGCGGCAACTACGGCGAGACGCCATGGGAAGTCGCGATGAACTACCCCGGCTCCGGCCAGTGCGGCATCGGCAAGAAACTCATCACCCGCTTCGACTGGACCAAGTTCGAGCCGCACGTCGAGTGGGCCGCGTACGCCGGCAACCCTTGGCTGCCGCTCGACGGTGCCAAGTGGCTCTGGACCTCGCCGTTGTCCGAGGTCTCGATGGACAAGGAAGCCCCGGCGCAACGCCGTTTCTTCCGCAAGACCTTCGACCTGCCCAAGGGCCAGAAGGTCGTCCGCGCCCGCCTGCGCCTGATCAACCACCTCCACACCGAGGCCGAACTCAACGGCACGCCCGTCGCCGTCGCGTGGGACCGGCAGGGCAGCCCGCAGTTCAACGACCTCACGCAGTACCTGAAGCCCGGCCGCAACGTCCTCGCGCTCTGGACGGAGCACCGCCCCGCCAGCGGCCGCCCCGCCGGCCTTCTCGCGTGCTTGGAACTCACCTACGCCAACGGCAAGACCCAGCGCTTCGCCTCCGATTCCTCATGGAAGGCCTGGACGGGCAAGCGCGAGGACTGGTCCACCGCCGACTTTGACGACAGCGGCTGGCCCGCGGCGCAGGTCGTCGGCCAGCTCGGCGACCAGCCCTGGGGCCCGGTCACCGCGCCCAACGCCGACATCAACGGCCCGCAATCCGCCGGCATCCCCGGCGCCGTGCGCGTGACCTACGTGCCGCATGACGAGCCCATCGTCCTCCGCGACCTCGGCGCCGGCACGAAGTGGCGCGCCACGCACCTCGACCCCGCGACCGGCCAGGAGAAGAAGCTCCCTGCCATCACCGCGAAGGCCGACGGCACCGCCACGGTCGCCAATCCCAAAGGCCGCGACGGCGACTGGGTGCTGGTGCTGGAGGCGTAAAGGAAACCTACTGCTAGCTTAAAAGGAGGGCGGGTCTCTGACCCGCCCTTTGCTTTTTCCAGCGGATGGGTCCAGCGCGACCCTTAGAAACTTTTCGTCCAGTAGCGGCCCTCTATGCGCAGGAATTCGCTACCGAGCTTCCAGATCGCGACTTTTTGCCCCTTGTCCCCGTCAATGTAGCCGCCGCCGGGTATCAGATTGAATTGCTTGGCGATCATGATCCCGCCCGGGATATCCCGTCCGTCGGTGGACTGCCCGTTGGCGAAGGTTCTGAACTCAAGCGGAGCGGGGGAGCGCAGGTAGTAATACTGGGCATCTTCCGCTTCGAGAGTGTAGGTGCCGGGAGGGAAACGCAGTCCCCGGGTCTGCGATAGTCCGTTGTAGAAGACCATTCCCTCAATGACCGTCACCGTCTTGGTGGAATCGTGGGCGATTTGAACGGGGCGGTCTTCCGACCACGCTGGGTCGAGAGGCAGCACGCAGCCCGTGAAAAAGGTGGCTAGAACCAATAATGAAAGCGTGAGGTGGCGCATAAATTATCAGGCAAACAAGGACAGGATCACCGCGGGACGGCGGTGAAGAGCTGGGCTTTTTTCGCGCTGAGGTACTTGGCGGCGAGGCGGTTGATCTCGGGGAGGGACATGGCGCGGTAGTCGCTTTCGCGCGTGCCGGGCCATTTGAGGCGGGCGGGGTCCTGCTGGGCGCCTTCCAGCACGTAGTAGAGCCAATAGCTGTTGTCGCGCAGGCGGTTGAGGTTGTCGCTCAGACGCGGCTGCACGACGGCCTGCATCTCGGCCTCGGTGGCGCCGTGCTGCGCCAGGTCCTCGGCGAGCGCGGTGATGCGCTTCGAGAGGGCGCGCGCGTCGGCGGGCAGGGCGGAGAGCTGGATCATCAGGTAGCCGTCGTCGCGCAGCGTTTCGCCGCTCCAGATGTTGCCGTTGGGGTCGTAGGTGGCGCCCATTTTTTCGCGGATCTCGTGGCGCACGCGTTCCTGCAAAATGCCCGCGAGGACCTCGAGTTGGCGGCGGACGCGGATATCGCCGCAGCCGCGCACGGGCCACTGGGCGCGCACGGCGCCGCGGGGGATCTCGGAGGCGACGGGGGTTTCCCAGCGGCCGGGCTTGGTCTGAAATTTGAGCGGGCGCAGGGTGGGCGCCGAGTCGCGGCCGGGGCGGCGGGGCAGGGTGCCGACCGTGCGCGCGGCGAGGGCGATGGCCTGCTCGATGTCGAAGTCACCGACCAGGCTGATCTCGACGGGCCCCTTGCGCAGGGCGGGCTCGAGCCAGACCATGAGCGTCTCAAACGGGTAGAAACGGACCTTCATGGGATCGGGCAGGGCGAGACGCGCGTCGTCGCCGGAGATGACGCGGTTGGCGATGGCGTTGAGCGCGCTGTTGGCCTCGTGGTCGGAGTCGCTGTAGAGGGAGACGATGCGGTTCTTGACCGTGAGCAGGTCGGAGGGGCGGCGCGCGAGGTCGGTGAGGTAGGCGGAGAAAAGGGTGAGCATCTCCGGCAGGGCGCGGGCGTCGGCGGAGCCGGTGAAGTGGAAGGTGTCCTCGTCGATGCTGAAGCCGAGCGAGAGGTTTTGCTGCGCGAGGTAGCGCCGCAGTTCGTCGCCCTGGTAGCGGCCGAGGCCGGCCTCGTTGACGTAGTAGGCCGCGAGCATGCCCAGGCCGGGCGTCGCCTTGGGCTCGCTCTCCTGACCCCAGCCGACGCGGGCGCGGAGGTACACGAGGTTGCGGTTGAAGTCGGTGCGCTTGAGATTGAGGCGGATGCCGTTGGCGAACTCGACGAGCTCGATGCCGGTGGCGGCGTCGTGGCGGCGGTGGCGGATCGCGCCGGGCTGCTCCGCCGGCTGGTAGGGGAGGACGGCGGCCTGCGGGCGGGGCGGGGGATTCAGCGTGCGCTTGAGGCCGTTGGCGTAGGCGTTGGCGAGTTCCTTGTCGGCGTAGTAGGAGACGAGGTTGCCGGCGATGAAGAGGCGCGGAGCGCCCGGCTCCCACATGGTGTGGAAGACGCGCTTGGCCTCATCCGGGGTGAAGCTCGCGAGGATCGGCTCCGTCTGCGCCCACAGCTGCGCGGGGCTGGAGTCCACGCGCTGGTCGGCGGTGAGTCCGATGAGGCGGTCGGCGAGATTGCGCGAGGGCTCGGTGGGGTAGGCGGCGATGCCGTATTCGTAGCGCCGGCGGAAGATGCGGGCGGCGTTTTCGATTTCCTCGGGGCTGAAACCGAGCTCCCCGGCCTGGCGCCACTCGCGCACGACGGTGGCGACGGCTTCCTCCCACATGAAGGTCGAGGTGTCGATGTGGAGGGTGTTTTCGTTGATGAGCTGGCCGGCATCCTGGTTGTAGGCGAGGGCCGCGCCGAAGATATCGGCATGGTCGCGGCGGATCTGGCTGAGGCGCTCGTTGAGCATCGTCTCGACGAGTTCGCGGCGGATCGACGCCTCGCGCAGGGCGCGGGTCTCGACGCCGCCGGGGCCGGCGACGACGGAGCAGAGCTCGATGGAGACGGCGCCGGCGGCGGGGTCGGAGTGGAGACGGGTGGCGACTTCCTTGGGATTGCCGATGGGGCCGGGGGCGGGCGTCGCCGGCAGCGGGGTGGCGGGCGCGGCCATCGAGCCGAACTCGGCGCGGATCTGCTCCTCGAGTTTTTCCGCGGGCAAATCGCCGATGGCGATGACGCACAGGTTGTCCGCGCGATACCATTTTTCGTAGAACTTGCGCAGGTCGGCGGCGGTGGCGGTGCGCACGACCTCCTCGTCGCCGATGGGGTTGCGCTCGGAGTAGAGATTGTCCGGCAGAAGAAAGCGCTGCCGGGCCTCGAAGGCGCGCGACTGCCAGTTGTCGCGCGCGCGGCGCTCGCTCTGCACGACCTTGCGCTCCCGGTCCACCTGCGCGGGATCGAAGATGAGGCCGTCGGCGAAATCGCGGAGCACGCGGAGCGCCTCGGTCAGGCGCTCCGGCGGGTCGATGACGGCCTCGATCTGGTAAACGGTGAATGCCTGGAAGGTGAAGGCGCTGACGTCCGCACCGAAGGAGAAGCCGTCGCGCTGCAGCACATCCACCAGCGTGTTGTCGGGGAAGCGGCGGGTGCCGGTGAAGGCCACGTGCTCCACGAAATGCGCGAGGCCGCGCTCGGCTTTCTCCTCGTGCAGCGAGCCCGTCAGCACGAGCAGGCGGAGGGCGACGCGGCCCTGCGGGGCGGCATGGGACTGGACGGCGTAGCGCAGGCCGTTGGGCAGCGCGCCGAAATGCAGGTCGGGGTCGGTGGCGAGGTCGCTGGCGCCTTGCGGCCAGACGGGGACGGCGGCGTGGGACGCGAGGGCCAGTCCCGCGAGGAGTAAAAGAAGGCGCCCGAGGCGGAGCATGGTCGCCTACTTTGCCGGGGCGGGCAGCACGGTCACGCGGAAAACGTGCCCGGCATCAAGATACGCCTTCGCCAGCGCCGCGAGGTCGGCGGTGGTGACCGCCTTGATGTCGGCCTCGCGCGAGCGCGCCCAATCAAGCCGCTCGGGTTGCTCCTGCGCGCGGGCGAGCACGGTGAGCCAGTAGCTGTTGTCGCGGAGCGATTCGCGGATGGCGGTGAGCATGGGCTGCCGGGCGCGCGTGAGCTCGTCGTCCGTCACGCCGTGCGCGGCGAGGTCGGCGGCGAGGGCCACCGCGGCGTCGGCGATGGGTTTCGCCTTGGCGGGATCGACGGTGATGCTGGCGGTCATGAAGCCGTAGCCGGGATAGAGGTCGCTCGGCGCGCTGTCGGCGCCGGGATCGTAGGCGCCGCCGATCTCCTCGCGCACCTTCACCCGGAGGCGGTCGTTGAGGACGGAGGCGAGGAGGTTGAGACGGCGGGTGCGCGAGACATCGCGCGCGTCGGTGGTGGGCCAGAACAGGGCGACGAGGCCCTTGGGGATCTCGGTCTCGACAGTGTAGTTCTTGGCGAAGGGTTTTTCCGGATACGAGACCTGGCGCAGGTCGTCGAGCGGGGCGCGCGGTTCGCGCGCGGGCAGGGCGCCGAGGGTGCGGGCGACGGCGTCGATGGTGGCATCGATGTCGAGGTCGCCGGCGATGCCGATTTCCATGGCGCCGTGCGCGAGCTGGGGCGCGAGCCAGACGCGCGTCTCGTCGAAGTTGCGCGCGAGCAGCACGTCGCGGGCGGGCAGGCCGAAGCGGGGGTCGCCGTTGGCGAGCAGGCGCTCGACCTCGAGGGTGAGCGGGCCGCTGGTGGTGTGCTCGAAGCTCAGGTAGAGCTGCTCGATGCGCTTGCGCACCTGCCGCAGGGCCTCGGGGCGGTAGCCGGGGTCGGTGATATGCGCGGCGATGAGCTGGAGCTCCAGGAGCAGGTCATCGCGGTTGGTGGCGCCGCCGAGCTGGAGGGCGTCGCCGCCGACGTTGAAACCCACGCCGACGGTCTTGCCCGCGAGGATGCGGCGCAGGTCGTCGGCGCTGTGCTTGCCGAGGCCGCCGGCGGTGAACGTGGCGCTGGCAAACGCCGCGAGGCCGGGTTGCGACCGCGGCTCGGTGAGCTGGCCGGGCCCGACGCGCACGCCGAGCGAGATGACGCCGGCCTCGAAGTCGGTTTTCTTGAGGTTGAGCCGCACGCCGTTGGCGAAGGTGACGAGTGTGATATCCAGGTCGGCCACGTGCGTGCGCTGCACGACACGTCCGGGCGCGCCGAAATCGGTATAACCCCATTTCAGCTCGGCGAGGGCCTCGGGCGCGGCGACGGGCGTGGCGCGGGATTTTTCGTAGGCCGCGAGGATGGCGGCCGGGGCGTCGCCTGGGATCGCGGCGTTGCCGGTGACGATCACGGCGGGTGGCGCCTCGGTCCACGTGGCGCGCAACGCGGCGAGGCAGTCGGCGACGGTGACGCGGTCGAGCGCGGGCCGGTAGAGCGCGAGGTCGTCGGCCGGGGTGGTGAAGACCTGCCGGTCAACCAGGCTTTGGGCGAGGGTGAACGCGAGCTCGTCGGAGTGCCGCGTGGGCGCGGTCTTCACCGCCTGCTCAAGGCTGTTGAGCACGTTGGCGGTGATCTCCTGCAGCTCGGCGGGCTGGAAGCCATGCGTGAGGGCGCGGCGCAGCTCCTGCTCGCCGACGGCGAGGGCGGCGGGCCACTGGCCGGCCTTGCAACTGACGTTGAGCGAGGCCTCGCGGTAGAGATCGAAACTCTCCCCGGCGTCCGCGCTCGCGCCGACAAACGGGGCGTCCTCCTTTTTCGCGAGGATGGCGAGGCGGCGGTTGAGCATCGCGTGGGCGAGGAGGCGCGGCAGGTATTTCAGGCGGTTGGCGGCGTTGTCGGTTTCGCCGGCGAAAGGCGTGACCACCGCGAGGCTGACCGTGGTGCCCGGGGCCTCGGGCTCGGCATGGTAGAAGGCGCGGACAGTCTGGGCGGCGGGGGCGACGCGGCCGAGATCGGGCGCCGGGACGGCCGGAGCGCGCGGCTTGAGGCCGGAGAAGGTCGCGGTGATTTGTTTCTCCACGGCCGCGGGGTCAAAGTCGCCGACGGCGACCACGGCCATGAGCTCGGGACGGTACCAGGTGTTCCAAAACTCGACGAAGCGCTCGCGCGGGGCGTGCTCGATGATGTCGGTCAGGCCGATGGGCTGGCGCAGGGGCAGGCGCGTGCCGGCGAGGAGAAAGTCGGAGGTGGCGATGGCGGTGCGGTAGGCGACGTTGTCCCGGGTGCGTTTTTCGCTGAGGATGATGCCGCGCTCCTTCTCGATCATCGCAGGCGTGAGCAGGAGGCCGCCGGCATAGTCGGCGAAGACCTGCAGGCCCTCGTGCAACGTGGCCGCGCGGGTGTCGGGCAGCTCCAGCTGGTAGAGCGTCTGGTCGAAGGACGTGGAGGCGTTGGTGTCGCCGCCGAAGCTCATGCCCATGCGCTGGAAAAACTCGACGAGGGTGTTGGGCGCGTAGTGCGTGCTGCCGTTGAAGGCCATGTGCTCGAGGAAGTGCGCGAGCCCGCGCTGGTTGTCGGCCTCGTTGAAGGAACCGGCAAGGACGAGCAGGCGGAGCGAGGCGCGGGCCTTGGGCTCGGGGTTGGCCATCACGGCGTAGCGCAGGCCGTTGGGCAGCGTGCCCCAGCGCACGGCGGGATCGGGCTTGAGGTCGCTGTGCTCCTGCGGAAAAGGCAGGGCGGCGCGGAGCTCGACGGTGAAAAGAACGAAAACGAGGAGACCGAGGCGACGGAACATCCGGCCAGCGTGCCGGGGCCCCCGGGCGACCAAAAGCATAAAAGGCTCGGCAATGCGGGCCGGCTCTTTTGGATGACGGTCGTTCATGCTTTGGCTGTACCGACTGCTTTTCCTGCCCGTGTTGGTGGTGATGGCGCCCGCCTATGTGCGGCGCATGCGCAAACGCGGCGGCTACCGGGAAAATTTCCGGCAGCGCTTCGGCTCGCACACGCCGCCCCCGCGCCGCCAGGGCGTGAAACGCGTCTGGCTCCAGGCCGTGAGTGTCGGCGAGATGCTCGCGATCGGTCCGCTGCTCGAAGGACTCGTGAAGCAGGACGGCGTGGAGGTGTACCTGACGACCACGACGAGTACGGGCTACCGGCTGGCCGGCGACCGCTACCGCGGGCTCGTCATCGGGCTCGGCTACTTCCCGATCGACTGGTGGCTGTTTTCCGCCCGCGCGTGGAAACGCATCGACCCGGACCTCGTGATTTTGACCGAGGGCGAGCGCTGGCCGGAGCACATGCAGCAGGCGGCTAGCCGCGGCGTGCCCGCCATTTACATCAACGCCCGGCTCTCCGACCGCAGCTACCGGCGCATGCTGAAATTCCCGGAGGCGGCGGAACTCATGTTGCACGGCGTCACGAAAATCCTGCCCGGCTCTGCGCAGGATGAAACTCGTTTCCGCGAACTCGGCGTGCCGCCCGGCGACCTCGTTAGTACCGGCAACATCAAGCTCGATGTCGCCATCACGCCGCTCACCGCCGAGGAGCAGGCCCGCCTGCGCCGCGAGCTGGGCCTCGGCGAAGGCCTCGTGTTGCTCGGCTCGTCCACCTGGCCCGGCGAGGAGCAGGCGCTGGTCGAGGCGCTCGAGTTCACCCGGCAGCGCGGGGTGCATTGCACGCTGCTGATTGTGCCGCGGCACGCCGAGCGCCGCTTGGAAATCGAAAAACTCCTCACCGCCGCGAAGCTCACGCACCACTTCCGCTCACGCGGGACGGCGCCGGGCCCGGTGGACGTGGCGGTGGGCGATACCACCGGCGAGCTGCGCAAACTGACCCAGCTCGCGGACCTCGTCTTTGTCGGCAAGAGCCTCGCACCGCACACGGAGGGCCAGACGCCGGTGGAGGCGGCGGCATTGGAAAAGCCGATCATGTTCGGCCCCGGTATGAGCAATTTCCGCCTGATCGCCGCCGACCTCGTGACGCGCGGTGCGGCGATCGTGGCCGCGGATCCGGCGGCGCTCACCGAACTCACGGCGCAGCTCCTGCGCGACGCGGCCCGCCGCGCCACGCTGGCGGCCGCCGCCGGTCAATGGCGCCGCGAAAACGCCGGCGCGGTCGCTCGGACGCTCGCAGTGCTGCGCGAGGAGCTGGCGAAGGTGGAGGCGCGGTAGGTAGTGGCTTTTCAGCCATTTAGATCACTCAGTTAATCCTTGGGCCTTCGCGAGGATTGAGATGATTGACCCCGGATTGGCAGGCCTATCCGTCCACTGCGGCTTCGGCTTAGAAAAGCGAAGATTATGGCATAGGCGGCCAAGGCGAAAAATAGCATGGCATAACGTCGATCAACATGGCTGCCATGGCCGGTTTTGCTCGGTATATATCCAAAAATGGATACCATTGTGCCCATGATTATCAGCGTTAGGGCAATCAATCGCCCGGCGGACATGGCACCATCCGAAAGCCGGCTGTCGTTTTGGCTCCTTCGGGAAGCGAGCAAGCCGGTGGTAACCGACAAAAATGCAGTGAAAAGAGTGGCCAAGGCGACATTGGTTAAGTTTGCCCCGGCCGCCAATGCCCATGTCCAGGTAACAATAAGGACCGCAGAACCACCGAGGAACAATACAGAGATGACGAGCTTGGGTTTCATCGTCTGACGGTGAGCTGCTCGGTTAATAATGATAGCGCAGCTGGGCGATCCAGAGTTCGTTGCCGGAAACCTTGTAGACGAAGCGGTGCTCCTCCGTGATGCGGCGGGACCAATAGCCTGCGAGGGCATGACGCAAGGGCTCGGGCTTGCCGATGCCATCGGTCGGGTTGCGCATCGCATCCTTGATGAGGAGATTGATCCGCTTCAGCACCTGTCGATCAGTCGCGAGCCAATGCTGGTAATCCTCCCAGCCTTGGGCAGAGAAAACCAAGTTCATGACTCCAGGCTGATCTTCCTGGCTTTTCCCTTGCCGGCTTCGAGCGTGGCGATGGAGGCGAGCAGACGCTTGGCGTTGGCGGGGGAGCGCAGCAGGTGCGCGGTCTCCTCGAGGGCTTCAAACTCCGCCAGGGAAAGCATGACGACGGCTTGTTCTCGGTTCCGGGTGATAATGATCGGGGTCCGGTCGCGACAGACCTGATCCATGGTCGAGGCAAGATTCTCCCGGGCGGCGGTGTAAGTGATGGCCTCCATATGGACAGGATACTGTCCATATGGAGGCTAGAGTCAAGGTCGGCTCGCTGGCGCTCGCCGCTACCTAATCCATGCTCAGTGCACGGGAGCGGGTACGGGGGTGAGATCCTCGGGCTCGGCGGCTTCGGTGATGGCGTCGGTCTCCACCATCGGGAACTCGCGGGCGAAGCTCACGAAGTCCACCAGCTCAAAGCGACCGTCCCAGTGCTCGACGATGGCGGTAAGCGACTCGACCCAGTCGCCGGAATTGAGGTAGTGGATGTCGCCGATCATCTTGTCGGCGGCGGTGTGGATGTGGCCGCACATCACGCCGGTGCAGCCGCGCTCCTTGGCGAGCTGGGCGATGTGGTCCTCAAAATTGGAGACGTGGCTGACGGCTTCCTTGACGCGGGCCTTGATCGCGCGGCTCAGCGACCAGTACTCGAGGCCGCGCCACGCGCGCCACGCGTTGTAGAGGCGGTTGATCTTAAGGAGCATCCGGTAGCCCCAGTCGCCGAGGTGGGCGAGGAAGACGAAATTCTTCGTGATCGTGTCGAACACGTCGCCATGCAGCACGAGGTAGCGGCCCTTGGGGCCTTCGTGGATGTAGTCCTCGACGATGCGCAGGCCCTCGAAGTCGAGGGGCAGGAAAGACGAGAGCACGTCGTCGTGGTTGCCGCGCAGATACACGACCTCGGTGCCGCGCTTCTCCAGTTTTTTCAGGATGATGCGGATGAAGCGGGTGTGGCCCTTGTGCCACTGGCCGCCGCGCTTGAGCTGCCAGGCGTCGATGATGTCGCCGTTGAGGATCAGCTTCTCGCAACGGGTGTGGCGGAGAAAGTGGTTCACCTCGAGGACCTTGCATTCCGCGGTGCCGAGGTGGACATCGGAGAGGATGATGGTGCGGACGCGGAGGAGGTGTTTCATGGCAGCTGGAGTTCAATGTCGCGGGGGGTGGCGCGATCGTTGGTGGCAATCAGTCGGGCATGAGCGGGGACCAAGAGTCGGAGGCTCCGCGGGAGGACGCGGATGCTGAGCGTGGCGCCGGTGGCGTGGGTCTCGCCATCGGTGTGGACGAGCCCGGCGGCGGGACGCTCGATGGTAAAGGCGGTGTCGCGCAGGCGCATCACGCGCGGGCTGGTGTGGAACTGCCCGGCGAAGAGGCGGGCGACGAGGGGGAGGACATTGATCATGCTCACGGGCCGCACGGCGACGAGGTCGAGCAACCCGTCGTCCACCCGGGCGCCGGGGGCGATGCGGGCGTTGTTGCCGTACTGGTCGGAGTTGGCGACAGCGACGAGGAGGATGTCGAGGGCGGCGCTGTGGCCGCCGCCGCGCACGATGACGGTCTCGGTGCGACGGCCGATCCAGGCGCGGATGCCGGTGCGGACGTAGGCGGGCAGGCCGCGGCGCGTGAGGTGGTTGAAGCGCTCGCTGATGTCGGCATCGAAGCCGAGGCCCATCGCGTTGAAGAAGGGGAGACCGTTGACCGTGCCGGTGTCGATGGCGGCGGCGCGGGCGTGGGGATCGGTGGCGAGGGCGAGGGCGCGCGGAGCGGCGAGGGGGATGCCGAGGTGGAGCGCGAGGCCGTTGCCGGAGCCGCAGGGGATGAGGCCGAGGGCGGCGGGGGAGTGGAGGAGGGCCTGCGCGACCTCGTTCATCGTGCCGTCGCCGCCGACAGCCACGACGCGGTCGCAGCCCTCGGCCACGGCGGCGCGGGCCAGCTCGGTGGCGTGGTGCGGCCGGGCCGTGGTGACGAGCGTGGCGTCGAGGTTGCGCTCACGAATGTAGGCTTGGATCGACGGGGCGAGCGAGGGACGGCGGGCATTGCGGCCGGAGCGCGGGTTGAAGATAAAACGGATCTTCATGCGGGGAGACGCTCGGCGGCGGTTTCGTCTGCGGGCTGCGCGGCGGGGAGGGAGGCGATGACCTGCAAGGCGATGTCGCGCGCGGCCTCGGGATGGGCGATGGGGGCGAGGGCCTTGCGCCAGTCCTGCCAGACCCGGCCGCGGTCGGCGAAAGCGCCGCGCAGCGCGGTGAGCACGTCGTCCGGCGTACCGGCGAAAGTGCCGGCGCCGTGGCGGCGGAGCAGCTCGTAGTTGCCCTCTTCCTGGCCGGGCACGACCTGGCTGACGATCATGGGGCAGCGGGCGGCGATGGCCTCCTGCGTGGTGGCGCCG
>JAFEGO010000015.1 GCA_018239845.1 Verrucomicrobiota bacterium | reverse complement strand
CACGACCCAGGGGCGCAGGACCAGGCGGTCGCCCCCGCCGGGCGGGAGTTTGTAATCGTCGGCCGCCGCATTCATAAACCAGCCGAGCCCGCGATCCGCGAAGGCCTGCATGGAGAGCCCGTAATTCTTCTCCATCTGCTCAAAGCGCGCCGCGAGCACGTAGTCCAGGTAGCGCGTGGAGTGCACGTGCTGGTACAGGTCGATGTCGTCGGGCCGCACCGCCAGCTCGGTCTCAAACTTGGAGAAGACGTCCATGCCCCAGTAGCGCAGGCGTCCCCGCCTGCCGTCGAGCCCAATGCAGGCGGGACGCCTGCGCTACTTCACTCAAACAGCCGGTCCATCAGCCGCCGGTCGCGCTTTGTGGGGCGGCCGCTGCCTTTTTCGCGCGCGAGGACGTGCTGCACCCGCTGCTCGCGGACTTTCTCGTGCTCGCTGGCCGGCGTGAGATCGGTGCAATACTCCGGCAGCAGCGCCGCGCCGACCCGTGACCGCGGGGCGGCCACGACCTGCAGGGTGCGCGTCATGATGCCCAGCCGCACCGCCACGCGTTCGCCGGCGCGCACCTCGCGCGCGGGCTTGGCCGGCTGATCGTTGACCGTGACGCTCCCCGCCCGGCAGGCATCGGTGGCGAGCGCGCGGGTCTTGAAGACGCGCACGCTCCACAGCCACTTGTCGAGGCGGGCACCGGTTGCCGGCGCGGAGGCGGGTTCAGCCGAGGATGCCACGCCGGGTCGCGCTCAGCCCTTGGCGCGCGGGAACTCCGTGCGCATCCAGTCGTCGATCAGCTTGTTCTCATACCGCAGCGGATCGGTCGTGTTGAGCGAGAGATTCATCATGAAGTTCAGGTCGCGCAGCTTGCGCGTGCCTTCCTTCACGACCTGGCCGCTGGCGTCGGTGAGCTTGAAATAGAGGTCGATCCGCGGCGGGTAGATTTCCTTGATGAGGCGGATATCCTGCGCATCGGGACTGCGGCCGGGCTCGAAATCGCCCGCGAGATCCACGTCGGTGACCATGACCGTGAGCAGCTGGCCCTCGGGCACCCGACGCGCCGCTTCCTTGACGATATGCTCGCGCAGCAGGCCGAGGTAGGCGTCGCGGCCTTTGTCGGAGC
This sequence comes from Verrucomicrobiota bacterium, assembly GCA_018239845.1. GTDB lineage: Bacteria > Verrucomicrobiota > Verrucomicrobiia > Opitutales > Opitutaceae > CAIRCN01. The sequence continues at coordinate 37,964 of JAFEGO010000015.1, read as the reverse complement.
CCATGTAGGCGTCCTTCACATCGGTGAACTTTTCGGGGTGGGAGAAGACGACTTCGGCACGAGGCTTGGCTTCATCGGCGGCGCGGAGGGCGCCGGCGACAGTCAGGCCGAAAACTGCAGCAAGGAGGATGCGGGGCGTTTTCATGGCGGGTAACTGGGACTGACCCTAGCCGGTTTTGGTTCCCGCGCGAGTGCGGAAGGTTTTTTTACACCAAGGCCGCAAAGATCGCGAAGTTCGGCTGTTGCGGGCTTTGCTTCGCTGCCTTTGCGGCCTTGGTGTAAACAATCTGAGGATAACCTTACTGCTTTTCCGCCATCGCCGCCAGCGCCGCCGCGGTGTCGGCCACGGGGGTGATCGTGATCACCACAAACTTGCTGGTCGGGGTGTTGCTCTTGGCGGCCACGCTGCCGATGGGCACCAGCACGTTGGCCTCGGGGAAATACGTCGCCACGCAGCCACGCGGGATGCGGTAGGGCGCCACCATGAAGTGCTTGGCCACGCGCTCCACGCCGCCGAAGCGGTTGGTGAGGTCCACGATCTGGCCCTGCTGGAGGCCGGCGGCCTTGATATCCTCCTCGTGCATGAAGACCACCCGCCGGCCGCCGAATACGCCGCGGTAACGGTCGTCGAGACCGTACACCGTCGTGTTGAACTGGTCGTGCGTGCGGATCGTCATCATCACGTACTCGCCCGGCGCGAAGCTGCGGCGCGGGATCGGCGCGGTGACGAAATTGGCTTTCTGGTTCGCCGTGCGCCACTCGCGCCCGTCGCGCGGGCCGTTGGGCAGGTAGAAGATGCCTTCGCGGATGCGGCGGTTGTAGTTCTCGAAGCCCGGGATGACCCGCTCGATGCGGTCGCGGATGAGGTCGTAGTTGCCGGCGAACTCGCGCCACGGCAGCGCCGTCTTAGGCCCGAGGGTGGCCTCCGCAAGGCGGCACACGATGGCCGGCTCGCTCAGCAGGTGCGCCGAGGCCGGCTCGGCCTGGCCGCGCGAGGGGTTGATGATGCCCATCGAGTCCTCGACGGTGACGAACTGCTCGCCGCCCGCCTGCACGTCGCGCTCGCTGCGGCCGAGACACGGCAGGATCAGCGCGGTGCGGCCGGTGACGAGGTGCGCGCGGTTGAGCTTGGTCGAGACGTGCGCGGTGAGCGTGCAGCGGCGCAGCGCCTCGGCGGTAAACTCGGTGTCGGGCGTGGCCGAGAGGAAATTGCCGCCCATCGCGATGAACACGCTCACGTGGCCGGCGTGCATCGCCTTGATCGCCTCGACCGTGTCGAAGCCGTGGGCGCGCGGGGACTTGAAGCCGAACTCCGCGTCGAGGCGGTCGAGCCACCAGTCGGGCATTTTCTCGAAGATGCCCATCGTGCGGTCGCCCTGCACATTGGAGTGGCCGCGCACCGGGCACGCGCCGGCACCGGGCCGGCCGAAGTGACCGCCGAGCAGCAGCAGGTTCACGACGCTCTGGATCGTCTCGACGGCGTTGGGCTGCTGCGTGAGGCCCATGGCCCAGCAGCAGATGGTGGCCTTCGACTGCGCGGCCATGGCCGCGACCTCGGTGATCTGCTCACGGCTCACGCCGCTGGACTCAACGATCTCCGCCCAGTCGGCCGCGCGCAGGTCGGCGACCAGCGCCTCGTAGCCGTGCGTGTGCTGCTTGATGAATGCGTGGTCAAACACCGTGCCCGGCGCCGCGTCTTCCAAGGCGAGCATCGCCTTCATCACGCCCTTGAAAAACGCCAGATCGCCGTTGATCCGCGCCTGCACCCAGACGTCGGACAGCCGCGCGCCTTCGCCGAGCAGCGTCGGCAGCGCCTTCAGCGGGTTCATGAAATGCTGCGGGTTTTTGAACCGCTCGGTGCCAATCTCGGGCAGCGGGTTCACCGACACGATCTTGGCGCCGCGCTTCTTCGCCGCCTCGAGCGAGGAGAGCATGCGCGGGTGGTTGGTGCCGGGGTTCTGGCCGATGATGAAGATCAGGTTGGCTTCCTCGAAGTCATCGAGCTTCACCGTGCCCTTGCCGATGCCGATGCTCTCGCCGAGGGCCGCGCCGCTCGACTCGTGGCACATGTTGGAGCAGTCGGGCAGGTTGTTGGTGCCGAACTGCCGGACGAAAAGCTGGTAGAGGAACGCCGCCTCATTGCTCGTGCGGCCCGAGGTGTAGAAGGCCGCCGCATCCGGCGAAGGCAGCGCGCGTAGCTCCGCCGCCATGAGCTTGAACGCCTCATCCCACTTGATCGGCACATAGTGCGTGGCGCCGGGGCGCAGCACCATCGGGTGCGTGAGGCGGCCCTGGCGGTTGAGCCAGTAGTCCCCCTTGGCGGCGAGCTCGGCCACCGAGTGCGCAGCGAAAAACTCCGGCGTCACGCGCTGCGGCATCGCCTCGTCGGCGATGGCCTTCGCGCCGTTTTCGCAAAATTCAAAGGTGTGGCGGTGCCCGTCCGGGCTCGGCCACGCGCAGGACTGGCAGTCGAAGCCGTCCTTCTTGTTCACTTCTAGGAGGAGCTTGGCGCCTTTGACCGGGCCGACGCCGGCGATGACGTAGCTGTTGGTCTTGAGCACGGCCTTCAGGCCCGCGGCGGCGGTGCTGGCCGCACCGAGGTGGGTGCCGTCGAGTTCGACGGGCGGCTGGGCGGCGGGCGGAGTGGAGGGCGCGGAGGGTTGGGACACGACCCGGGAAATGTCGCGGGATTTGCGCGGGGTTTCAAGCATCCGTCGATGATCGTCCGCGCAGCCTTTTCTTTTCCGGTCCGCGGGCTACAGTGCGCCCCGGATGTTTGCCAACCTGCTCCAACTCATCACCCGCCGCGAATCGCGCGGCTACGAGCATGGCTTCGTGCAGGAGGTGCACCGCGACGGCCGCGCCCCGAAAAACCCGCGCGTCGGCAAGCTGCTCTTCGCCGCCTGGCTCGTCATCGCCGCCAAGTGCTGGCTCATGATGTGGCTGGTGGAGCGCTACCACATGCCGTTCAACGCGCTCTGGGTCAACCTGCCCACCATCGCCTTCGGGCTGTTGATCACGGTGATCTATTTCCGGCGTGAATAAGCCCGCCGGACCGGCCTGAATCACCCCATGAGCGCCCCCATCACCGTGCTGTACGCCGAGAGCAATCCGGCCGATGCGGAGGCCACGCGCACCTATTTCGCCCGGCATGCGCCGGAGTTCGGCTTTGAGCTGACGGACAATGCCGCGGATTTTCTCGCCCGCGCGCGGCATCACGAGCACTCGCTCCTGCTCGTCGAACAGCGCCTGCCCGACCTCGAGGGTGTCGAGGTCCTCCGCACCCTCGCCCAGGAGGGCATCCAGGCCCCCGTGGTGCTCGTCACCGGCGCGGGCGACCCCAACCTCGCGACCCAGGCCCTCCGCCTGCGGGCCGACGACTACATCCCCAAGCGGCCCGGCTACCTCCCCGCCCTGCCGGCCCGGCTCCGTGCCGTGGTTGAGCGCCGCCGCCAGTTTGTCGGTCCCCCGCCCCGCCGCGTCATCCCGCGCCGCATTCTGCTGATCGACGACAACCCCGCCGAGGCACCCCTCCTCACCGCGCACCTCACGCGCCACGCCCCGCACATCACCATCGAGACGGCGCCAGACGCCGACCATGCGCTGCGCCTCCTGCAGGCCGGCCAGATCTTCGACCTGCTGCTCTGCGACTTCATGCTCCCGGGGATGAACGGCCTCGACCTCATCGCCGAGATCCGCCGCCGCGGCCTGCAGACGCCCTTCATCCTCCTCACCGACCTGGGCAACGAGGATGTCATCGTCGCCGCGCTGAAGCTCGGTGCCAGCGACTACCTGCTCAAGCGCGAGGGCCACTACACCGAGCTCGTTCTCCGCATCGAGCTCGCGATTGATCGCCACGGCCTGCAGCTCGCCAACGACCGCGCCGCCGCCGAGCTCGCCGAGCGCCAGCGCGCCCTCTCCGCCCTCAGCGAGAGCGAGCGCCAGCTCAATCACGCCCTCGAGGCCGGCCGCATCGGGCTATGGTCGTGGGAACTCGCCACGCTCAAGACCTACTTCTCCCCGCGCTGGAAGGCCCAGCTCGGCTACGCCGACCACGAGATCCCCAACCGCCTCGCCGAGTGGTTCGACCGCTGCCACCCCGACGACGCCGCGCGCATGCTCGACCTGCGCACGCGCTACCTCGCCGACAGCTGGTCCGACTACAGCGCCGAGTACCGCCTGCGCCACCGCGACGGCACGTGGCGCTGGTTCCTCCTCCGTGCCGAGCTCGACCACGACGAGCAGGGCAACCCCGTCTGCATGCGCGGCTCCCAAATCGACATCACCGAGATCAAGGAGCGCCAGGCCGAGCTCGACCACGCCACCGCGCGGCTCCAGCAGCTCTCCCGTCGCCTGCTAGAGATCCAGGAGGCCGAGCGCCGCCACCTCGCCCGCGAGCTGCACGACGAGATCGGCCAGGTCCTCACCGCGACGAAGATGCACCTGCAGTCCGCCGCGCTCCACCCCGAGCCCGACCGCATCTCCGGCCAGTTTCAGGATGCCGTGGCGCTGCTCGACAGCCTGTTTGTGCAGATCCGCTCCCTGAGCCTCGACCTGCGCCCGCCCCTGCTCGACGACCTCGGCCTCGAGCGCGCCCTCCACTGGCTCACCGAGCGCCAGCAGGCCCGCGCCAGCACGCCCCGCATCATCCTCCACACCGATGCCTCGATGGCGCGCTGCGACCCCGCGATCGAGACCTCCTGTTTCCGCATCGCGCAGGAGGCGCTCACCAACGTCATCCGCCACGCCCAGGCGAACACCGTCACCCTCACCCTCGAGGAGGAAAACGGCGCCCTGCGCCTCAGCGTGCGCGACGATGGCTGCGGCTTCGACACCGAGGCCGCACGCCTCCGTGCCGAGCGTCACGGCAACCTCGGCCTTGTCGGCATGCAGGAGCGCCTCATTCTCGTCGGCGGGGCCTTCACCCTCCGCTCCGCCCCCGGCCGCGGCACCTTGGTGGAGGCGATTTTTCCGCTGTCCCCCCCGCCCAACACCCCTTAAGTCATTGGTATGGCTCGCGACTACAATATCCTCCTGGCCGACGACCACGCGCTCGTCCGCGGCGGTATACGCGGCTTGTTGGAGCGCCTGCCCGGCATCAAGGTCCTCGCCGAGGTGAGCGACGGCCGCGCCGCGGTCACCTACGTCCAGCTCAAGGCGCCCGACATGGTCGTGATGGATGTTTCCATGCCCGGCCTCAACGGCCTCGACGCCACCGCCACCATCACCTCCGACCACCCGGAGGTGAAGGTCCTCGTCCTCTCGATGCACGCGAGCGAGGACTACGTGCTCAAGGCCCTCGCCGCCGGCGCCAAGGGCTACCTGCTGAAGGACGCCGCCACCGACGAGCTCGGCACCGCCATCGACGCCATCCGCCGCGGCGAGACCTACCTCAGCTCCACGCTCCCGAAAAACCTGCTCACGCGCCACCTCGACCAGCTCGCCAACCCGCGCTTCGAGGTCGTCAAGGCCCTCACGCCCCGCATGCGCGAGATCCTCCAGCTCATCGCCGAGGGCAAGAGTTCGAAGGAGATCGCCTACCTCCTCAATCTCAGTATCAAGACCATCGAGACGCACCGCATGCACATGATGGCCCGGCTCGACATCCACGACGTCGCCGGCCTCGTGCGCTACGCCATGCGCCACGGCATGATTTCACCCGAAAACTGAAATAACTCGAATTAACCAACCATGCCCGCTGTTCCCGGACTCCGTAGTGTTTACGCCAAGGTCGGCCGCCTCGTTTATTTCGGGCGCATGCTTGATAAGATCCGCCTGCTCGCCGCGGGCCGCCTCCCGGAGGACTACCGCGAGAATGTCGGCATCGGCTTCGACGGCCGCTGCTGCCACTTCCTCCGCGTCAAGCACGCCGACCTCGTCGCGCGCGTCGCCCAGGGCGGCACCGACGAGGAGATCCTCGCGTGGTGCCACCAGCAGGGCGGGGAACGCAGCGACCAGGATTGCGAGGTCTGGAACGGCTTCATGATGAAGCGCGGCTGGCGCGACGCCGGCCGCGAGGTCCTGCTCAAGCGCATCGTCGAGTCGAAGCTCACGGCCAAACCGATCGAGACGATGTTCGACTACATCGAGTACGACGAGGAGCGCGATCCCGCCGCCACGCGGCCGTGGCTCGCCTGAGGCCGCCGCGCCATGGTCATCCTGCTCATGGGCGTGGCCGGCTCCGGCAAGACCACCGTCGGCCGGACGCTCGCCGCGCAGCTCGGCTGGCCTTTCGCCGACGCGGATGATTTCCACCCGGCCGCCAACGTCGCCAAGATGAGCGCCGGCCAGCCGCTCACCGACGAGGACCGCGCCCCCTGGCTCGCCGCCATCCGCGCCTACATCGAGGCCACGCTCGCGCGCGGCGGCTCCGCCGTCGTCACCTGCTCCGCGCTGAAGGACCGCTACCGCCGCGCCGTCGTCACCGACCCCGCCCGCGTGAAGCTCGTCCACCTCACCGGCACGCCCGCGCTCTTGCGCGAGCGCATCGGCGCCCGGCAGAATCATTTCATGAAACCGGCCATGCTCGACAGCCAGCTCGCCGCCCTCGAGCTGCCCGCCGACGCCCTCGCCATCGACATCACCCCGCCGCCCGCGGAAATCGCCGCCGCCATCCGGCGCGCCCTCGCCCTTTGAAGACCTTCCTCAAGCTCACCCGCATCGCCGCCATCACCGTGGCCGTCGTCGCCCTGCTCGCCGCCGCCTTCGGCGCGTGGTTCTACTATCAGATGCGCGCGAGCCTGCCGCAGCTCGACGGCACCGCCTCCCTCCCCGGCGCAAGCGCACCCGTGACCGTCACGCGCGACGCCCTCGGTGTGCCGACCCTCCGCGCCGCCAACCGCGCCGACCTCGCCCGCGCCCTCGGTTTCCTCCACGCGCAGGACCGTTTCTTCCAGATGGACCTGCTCCGCCGCCGAGCCTCGGGCGAGCTCGCCGAGCTGTTTGGGAAACCCGCGCTGGGGATCGACAAGGAAACGCGTGTGCACGGTTTCCGCGCGCTGGCGCACCAGGTTTTTGAGCGCTGCACGCCAGTGGAGAAAAATCTCCTCGAGAGCTACGCTGCGGGGGCCAACGCCGGGCTCGCCGCGCTTGGGAAAAAACCGTTCGAGTACATCGCCCTGCGCACCGAGCCCGCCCCATGGCGAGCCGAGGACAGCATTTTGGTGATCTATGCGATGACGCTCGACCTGCAGGACGCCGGCAACGGCCACGAGCGTTCCCTCACCGCGCTCCGCGATGAGCTCGGCGACCGCGCCATCGCCTTCTTCGCCCCGTTGGTCACGCCCGGAGACGCCGCGCTCGACGGCTCCACCGCGCCGCTCCCGCCGATGCCAACGGAGCGGGAGATCGACCTGCGCCCCGCTGCGAAGTCCGCTTCCGCCACGCCCGCGGTCTTCGCGCCGCTCGCGCAATTCGCCCCGCTCGCGCCGGATTTCCTGCCCGGCAGCAACAGCTTCGCCGTCTCCGGCGCGCACACCGCCTCCGGCGCCGCCCTCCTCGCCAACGACCCGCACCTCGGCCTCTCCGTGCCCAACATCTGGTACCGCGCCGTCATGGAGTGGAGCGATCCTGCGCCGCACCGCACCGTCGGCGTCACCCTGCCCGGCCTGCCCTTCCTCGTCATCGGCAGCAACGGCCACATCGCCTGGGGCCTCACCGTCTCCTACGCTGACACCGCCGACCTCGTCACCATCGCCACCAACCGCATCGATCCCTCTCTCTATAAGATTCCCGGCCACGACGAGCTGATCGCGATCGAGAAGCGCACCGACACCATCCGCGTCAAGGGCTCCGACCCCGTCACCGTCGAGAGTTCGTGGACGGCTTGGGGGCCGATCATCGCCCAGACCGCCAAGGGTCTGCCCATCGCCAACCACTGGGTCGCCTACGATCCCGCCGCGACCAACCTCAATTTCATCCAGCTCGAGACCGCCGCCACCGCCAGCGAGGCCGTCGCCATCGCGCACCGCTCCGGCATGCCCGCGCACAACTTCGTCGTCGCCGACTCCGCCGGCCAGATCGCCTGGACCATCGCCGGCACGCTGCCCAAGCGCGTCGGCTTCGACGGCCGCCTGCCGGTCTCATGGATGTACGGCGACCGCCGGTGGGACGGCTTCCTCCCACCCGATGAGTATCCGACAGTCACTACGCCGGCCGACGGTCGGATCTGGACCGCCAACAATCGCATCCTCGGCGGCTCCGCGCTCGGCCTGCTCGGCGACTTCGGCTATGCCGCCCCGTCCCGCGCCGCCCAGCTCCGCGACGACCTCGGCCAGCTCCTCACCAACCCCACCGCCAAGGTCGCGCCCCGCGATTTCGCGGACATCCAGCTCGACGACCGCGCCGTGTTTCTCGGCTCTTGGCAAAAGATTCTCCTCGATGCCCTCACGCCCGCCGCCACCGCCGAAAAGCCCGCGCGCGCCGAGCTCGCCCGCCTCGTGGCGCATTGGGAAGGCCGCGCCAGCACCGATTCGGTGAGCTACCGTCTCGTGCGCGCCTTCCGCACCCGCGTCTCCGAGCTGGCCCTTACGCCCATCTTCGCCTCCTGCGTGGAGGCCTACCCGGAGTTCAACTGGCGCGGTTTCCAATACGAACCCGCCCTCCGCGAACTCCTCCGCGCCAAGCCCGCGCATCTCCTCAATCCCTCCTACCCCAGCTGGGACGCCCTGCTCCTCGCGGCCGCCGATGACGTGATCGCCGACCTCAAGCAACAAGGCGTGCCCCTCGCCGCGGCCACGTGGGGCTCGCGCAATGTCGCGCACATCGACCACCCGCTCGGCCGCCTCCTGCCGCGCTGGCTCGGCGGCTGGCTCAACATGCCGGCCGATCCCCTCGCCGGCGACGTCAACATGCCGCGCATCCAGTCACCCACCTTCGGCGCGAGCATGCGCCTCGTCGTCGCGCCGGGCCACGAGGCCGATGGCCTCTTCCAGATGCCCGGCGGTGAAAGCGGCCACCCGCTCTCGCCCTTCTATCGCGCCGGCCACGAGGCCTGGGTCCACGGCCAGCCCGGCCCGCTCCTGCCGGGCAAAACCGAGCACACCCTCACGCTCACGCCGTGAGGTCATTTTCGATTTTGGATTCTCGATTTTCGATTTACCCATTCACCCACTGACGCATCCAATCGAAAATTCTCCCATGCTCCACGTCCTCGATCATCCGCTCGCCGCCCACGTCATCACCCATCTGCGGGACAAGACCACCAAGCCCGCCACCTTCCGCACGCTCAGCTACCAGATCAGCCTGCTCCTCGCCATCGAGGCCACGCGCAACCTCCCCACGGAGGTAAGGACCATCGAGACCCCGTTGGAGCCGACGCCCGCGCGCGTCCTCGCGCAGCATCTCGTGGTGGTGCCGATCCTCCGCGCCGGCCTCGGCATGGTGCAGCCTTTCGTCGATCTCTTCCCCGATGTGAGCGTCGGCTACATCGGCCTCGAGCGCGACCACGCGACCGCCGTCGCCCGTAGCTATTACTGCAAGCTCCCCGCCCTCCCCGGCCGCCGCGTGCTCCTCGTGGATCCGATGCTGGCCACCGGTGGCTCCGCTGTGCAGGCGATCGACGTCGTGCTCGGCCAAGGCGCCACCGACGTCACGCTCGTGAGCATCGTGAGCTCCCCCGAAGGCGTCGCGGAGGTGGAAAAGCACCACCCCAAAATCCCGATCCACACCGCCGCCCTCGACCGCGAATTGAACAGCCGGAAGTACATCCTCCCCGGCCTCGGCGACTTCGGCGACCGCCTCTACGGCACGTAAGGACGCCGGGCCTATCCTCTCACCTCAAGCCATGGGCTTCCTTGCGAAAATCTTTCGTACGCCGGCTCGCCCACCCTTGGATTTGTCGCATCCCCAGGCAATCGCCCTGAGGAAGGAACTGCGTGCGTTGCAAGCGATGCCACTGTCGACAAAGGCGGAAATAAAAGCTTGGTACGAAGCCGCCGGCCAATTGGAGGCCGTGCTGTACGTGCAGTACAGGGATATCTACGAATCTCTCCCGCACGAGATTCACCATTACCTCGTCGACGCTGACATTCGGGCGAAGGACGCGGGCTACGCCAAATATCAGGAAGACCTGCTCGCAGATCTTCTCTCCGAGCCCAAGCCATCTGACGCCCAACCACCGGCCTGATATCCGCCCCGCGCGAAATCATATCCCGCCTGTTCTTTCACGGGGTGCGGGTTGCGTTGCGCCGAATTTCCCCGCCACACTCGGCCTCCCATGCTCCTCCGCGACGCCATCGCCACCACCCGCAGCCACATCGACGCCCATTGGGAACAGACTTTCCGCGACTCCCGCGGCGAGTCCGCCAAGGAGCTTTCCCTCCCGCGGCCGCACACCGTCCCCTCCACGGACCCGACCATGTGGCTCTTCTTCTACTGGGACACCTACTTCACCAACCTCGGCCTCCTCCGCCAGAACCGTCTCGCGCAGGCGATCAACAACGCCGACAACGTCATCTACTGCATCGAGCAGATCGGCTTCGTCCCCAACATCTCCGTCCGCATCGCGCTCAACCGCTCGCAGGTCCCCGTCTCCGCCGTCCTCTTCGAGGACATCTTCCGCCACACCAAGGACCTCACCTGGCTGGCCCGCGCCTACGCCGCGCTCGGCAAGGAATACGCGTTCTGGATGGCGATGCGCCTCGCACCCAACGGCCTCAACACCTGCGGCACGCACGCCGACCCGATCACGCTCGCCGATTTCTACAAGGTGATCAGCCACCGCCTGCGCGACATCCCCGCCGAGCCCGTCGCGCGCCTGCAGTACCTCCGCCACAAAATGGCCGAGTGCGAGGTCTGGGATTTCAACCCGCGCTTCAGCCAGCGCGCCGCCGACTTCAACCCCGTCGACACCAACGCCATCCTCTTCCAGTTCGAGACCATCGCCGGCGACTTCGCCCGCACGCTCGGCCTGCCCGCCGAGGAAGCCGTCTGGCGCGAACGCGCCGCGCACCGCCGCGCGCTCATGGACCGCTATCTCTGGAACGAGGCGAAGGGCTTTTACTTTGATTACGATTGGGCCCAAGGCCGCCAGGGCACCGTCGTCTCCGCCGCGCCGTACTTCGCCCTCTGGTCGGGCGTGTGCTCCGACGCGCAGGCCGCCGCCCTTGCCCGCAACCTCCCGCTCGTCGAGCGCGCGCACGGCGTCATGACCTGCGCCGAGGGCAGCAACACCTCCGCCAACACCTACCAGTGGGATGCGCCCAACATGTGGCCGCCCCTGCAGACCGCCGCCATCATCGGCCTGCTCCGCCACGGCCATAAGGCCGAGGCCAAGCGCATCGCGGAAAAATACGTGCTCACCTGCGCGCGCAATCTGGCGACCACCGGCAAGCTCTGGGAAAAATACAATGCCCTCACCGGCGGCATCGACGTCGCCGACGAGTACAAGATGCCGCAGATGATGGGCTGGACCGCCGGCGGCTTCCTCCACGCCGCCGAGGTGCTGGAGAGCTGAGGCCTCTCCAGCCGCTTACGCCGTCCGATTTACTTTCGCGTAAGCCCAAAATCCGGATGCCGCCGGTGGTGGCGCAGCACAAGCACGCGCACACCGGCCGGCATTTCGCGGAAGAGCAGGTGATACGGAAAATTGGGCAGATTGGCGCGCTTCAGTCCCGGTGCAGCCGGATGAAATCGGCGCGGATTCCGCGCGATCTCATCCACCATGATCTCCAGCTCGGCAAAGAATCGGTCCGCCAGCAGACGTCCCCCTTCCTCTTCGGTAATACTCCAGTACCGCCGACAGGTCTTTCTGGACGAGCCGATGAAAGACGAGGCCCATCGATCAACGCCCCAGCGCCTGCTTGATATCCTTCCATTCAATCCCGGCGGCGGGATTGATCTCCAGCTCCGCATCGCGCCGAAGCGCCTCGGCCACGCCTTCGTCTTCTTCGGACAGTACGGCGGGAAGCGTCTGTAGAAGATCGGAGGCCAGCGCGGCGCGTTCTGCGTCGGTCAGGCTCATCGCCTCTCGCTTCAATTCTTGCAACCGCGTCATGCCGAAAATCTAGCTCCGCACGATTGAAACGCCAGTTTTTCTTCGTGCGCCGAATTCACACCAGCGCCGCGTGCAGAATCTCGGCGGGGTGCAGGGCGCGGCGGTGCGTGGCGTCCTTGATCTGGTGGCGGCAGCTCGTGCCGGGCGCCGCGATGATCGTCGTCTCCGGGGCCGAGCGTACCGCGGGGAAAAGCACCAGCTCGCCCACTTGCTGCGACAGCGCGTAGTGCTCCGCCTCATATCCAAAGGAGCCGGCCATGCCGCAGCAGCCGGAGGGGATCGTCACCACCTCGTAGTGGGCCGGCAGGGAAAGCGCGCGGATCGTCGGCTTGAGCGAGGAGAGCGCCTTCTGGTGACAGTGGCCATGCAGGCGGATCTGGCGCGGCTCGGCGGTGAAGGCCGCGCGCGTGATGCGGCCCGCTTCCGCCTCGCGGGCGATGAATTCGTCGAAGAGCAGTGCGTTTTTCGCCAAGGCCTGCGCGGCCGGGGCCAGCGCCGCCGGCACGAGGTCGGGGAACTCGTCGCGGAAACCGAGGATCGCCGAGGGCTCGAGGCCGATCAGCGGGGTCTCGGCGGTGACGACCGAGGCAAGCAGCTCGACGTTGCGGATCGCGAGTTGCTTCGCGTCGCGCACGAGGCCCTTGGAGAGCTGCGCGCGGCCGCTATCCACGTGCTCCGGGATGACGACCTCGTAGCCGAGGCGGTTGAGCAACTCCACCGCCTTGATGCCAACATCGGTGTCGTTGTAGTTCGTGAACTCGTCGCAGAAAAGATAGACCCGGCCATTGGGAAAGGCGGGACGCTCGTTCTCCGGCTGTAGGAGCGGCTTTACGCCGCGATCCGTTGCCTCACCGCGCGTCTCGTCGCGGCGTAAAGCCGCTCCTACAGTCGATCCGATATCCGTCTTGTTCGCGTATTTCGCGTGCCACTTGCGCAGCGTCGTCGCGTGCAGCGGCGGGATGCTGCGGTCGGGCGCGAAGCCGGAGATTTTTTTCACGAGCCCGCCCGTCACGCGGTTTTTCACGACCCAGTTGAAGACGCCGGGCGCGACCGAGGCTGCGGCCATCGCGCGCGAAAAGCCGGCGACGAGGCGTGAGCGGAAGGGCACGCCGTGCGTGTCGTGCCAGTGCTGGAGCCACTCGGCCTTCAGGCGCGCGACATCGACGTTGGAGGGGCACTCGCTCTTGCAGCCCTTGCAGGAGAGGCAGAGGTCCATCACCTCGGCGACCTCCGGGCTGTCGAAGGGCCGCTGCTGGTCGCGCGGGTGCGTGAGCATGTGGCGCAGCATGTTGGCCCGGGCGCGGGTCGTGTCCTTTTCGCTGCGCGTCGCCATGTAGCTCGGGCACATCGTGCCGCCGGAGACCGCCGTCTTGCGGCAGTCGCCGGAGCCGTTGCACTTTTCCGCAGCGCGGAGCAGGCCCTGCGTCGCGTCGAAATTGAAGACGGTCTCATAGTGCGGGTCGGGGTCGCCGGGCGAGTGGCGCAGCGAGGTGTCCATCGGCGGCGTGTCGATGATCTTGCCGGGATTGAGCAGGCCGTGCGGGTCGAAGGTATCCTTCACGCGGCGCATGAGCGCGTAACACTCGTCGCCCACCATGAACTTGATGAATTCGCCGCGGAGACGGCCGTCGCCGTGCTCGCCGGACAGGGAACCGCGGTACTTTTTCACGAGCGCCGCGACGTCGGTCGCGATGTCGCGAAACATCTTCAGACCCTCGGGAGTCTTCAGGTTGAAGAGCGGGCGCGTGTGCAGCTCGCCCGCGCCGGCGTGCGCGTAGTACACGCAGTGGATGCCGTACTTGTCGCGCATCAGCGCGTCGAACTCGCCAATGTACGCCGGCAGGTCGGCCACGGCCACCGCGGTGTCCTCGACAACCTCGCGGGGCTTGGCGTCGCCGACGACGTTGCTCATCACGCCCTGGCCCGCACGGCGGAGGTCCCAGACCTTGTTAACGTCATCGCCCCACAAGACGGGAAACGCATAGCCGAGCCCCGCCGCGCGAAGCTCCGACTCCAGTGCGCGGCACGCGGCCTCGATCCCTTCGCGGCCGCCCTCGCGGAGCTCGACTACAAGGATCGCGCCGGGGTCGCCTTGGACAAAGAAACGGTTCTTCGCCTGCTCGAGGTTTTGCTTGGTGCACTCGAGCACGTGGCGGTCGATCAGCTCGCACGCGCTCGGTTGGTGGCGCAATGCGAGCAGCGTGGCGTGCAACGCATCCTGCACCGAGGCGAAATGCGCGCAGAGCAGCGCGGCGGGCGGCGGCAGCGGATCGACGCTGAACTCAAACTCCACGCCGACAAACAGCGTGCCCTCCGAGCCCACGAGGAGCCGGCAGAGGTTGAAAGGTTTTTCCGCCGCCGGATCGAAGACCGTGCAGTCCATCAGCGCATCGAGCGCGTAGCCGGTGTTGCGGCGCGTGACCGAGGGTTTTGGGAAATTATCGCGGATCAGCCGGCGGTTTTCCGCCGAGCCCAGGAGATCGCGGACCGTGCGGTAGATCTTCGTCTCCAGCGTAGCGGGTCCGTCGCACTTAGCAGCGAACTCCGCCGGCGTGAGTTCGCCGAACGTGACCTCGCTGCCGTCGCTCAGGAAACCGCGCGCCGACATCAGGTGATCGCGCGTGGAGCCGTACACGAGGGAGTTGGAGCCGCAGGAGTTGTTGCCCACCATACCGCCGAGCATCGCGCGGCTCGCCGTGGAGGTCTCGGGCCCGAAGAGGAGGCCGTGGGGTTTCAGGTAGTGATTGAGATCGTTGCGGATCACGCCCGGCTGCACGCGCACCCGGCGGCGGGCGACATCGAGGCTGATGATCTTATTCAGATGCCGGCCGATATCCGCGACGATGCCGCCGCCCACAACCTGTCCGGCGAGCGAGGTGCCCGCCGCGCGCGGGATAAAGCCGAGATGATTTTCACGTGCGAACGCCAACACCGCGCGCACATCGGCCTCGCTGCGTGGCAGCGCGACGGCGGCGGGGATTTCCTGATACTCCGAGGCATCGGTCGCGTAGAGCAGCCGCAGGGTGCGGCCCGTGTGCAGTTCCCCTTCGAGGGCAGCGGCGAGACGATTGAAATCAGCGGAGGAAGACGCGGACACCATTTGGCAACGCTCGCAGAAAAATCCCCCGCGTGGCGAGCCTCCGCGGTGCCCTCCCGCGAGTATGACACCCGCCGCAGTCTCCTTGTTGCTTCCGGAAAATACCTCCGGGCGTTTGTCATCTAATAGATGACAAATATCCACCGCCTCAATCCAGCCAGCCGCCCGCGGCCTGCAGCGGGGTGAGTTCGCCAGTGCGCGTGATCCAGACCGCCAGCGCGTGGTGCGGCACACCTGTGATCGGCGGCACGGCCAGCGGCAGCTCGGCCCCGAGCGCGGCCTGCGCGAGCCTGAGCGCGACAAAATAATGCCGCAGGGTCTCGCCGCGGTTTTCGCCGGCGGTGACCGTCGAGGTGATGCCACCGCCGAGGATCGCCGCGTGGACCTCGTACCCCGCACGCGCCGCCGCCTTTTCGCCGGCGGGGATGAATTCCGTGCGCACCACCGCGCCGTCGTAGCTGACCGTGAGCTCGCCCACTTTGCGGCCGGTGGGCGCGAGGTCGTGCCCGCCGCGCCACTCCGCTCCATCGCGCACAAAGCACGGCGTGTACACGGAGTCGCCCTGCCACATGGCGGCGTAATCGTACTCCCGCTGCGTAAAGGCCCGCGTCGAAAACCGATCGGGCCAGCCGAGGCGGTTCCAATAGTCCACGTGCAGCGCCACCGGTACAAAATCGCGCCAGAGCCCCGGCGCTTCGCGCAGCCCGCCCAGCCAGCGGTCGGCCGGCGGACAGCTGCTGCAACCCTCGCTCGTGTAGAGCTCGATCAGCGACACCTGCGCCGGGCCGCTGGCGAAGCGGTGAAGGTTCTTCCCGCCCGGCTCGGTGGCATTCAAGCCCGCCGCCAGTGCGAACACTCCTACGCAGAAAAACAAAAACGGCCTCATGGAAACCATGAGGCCGTCGGAGTGGCGTTTATTCCGCACGGCGTCGAAGACGTGCGGTCGGTCCGGTGCGGAAGGCTTACTGCCAGTTCAGCACAAGGCGGGTAAAGTAGGTCGTGTCCATCTTGTCCACGCCGACCCCGGGCTTGCTGTTGTAGTCGTTGGAAACGCCCATGCGGACTTTCCAAGACGGGTTGGTAAGCGGGATCTCGTAGTAGGAGGCGTGCGTCGCACGGAAGTTCGAGAAGTCGTCGAAGGCCGGGACGAAGGTCAGCGAGTTCACGAGCTTCGAGGTGCCGAAGGTGATCTCGTTCTGCAGGCCGAAGTCGAGACCGGCGGAGTTCACGTCCTCGGTGAGCGGATTTTTGTACCCTTCATAGCGGTACGACAAACCGGCGCGGGCCGTGAGCAGGTGCGTCGGCGTCTTCACGAAGTCGTAGCCCATACCGAAGCCGGCGACGTTGTAGAGCTCGATGTCCTTGATGCGGTCGAAACCACCCTCGTCGCGGACGTACCAGGAGGTCTTGCCCGAGAAGTTGTTGGCGTAGTCGATGCCGGCCTTGAACTGGTCGGCGGACTTGGCGCCGTCGGTGACCTGGCGGTCGTAGGCGGTGTAGAACTGGAGCTTGTCCTTCTGGCCCGCGAGCGTGGCGCGCAGCGCGCCGGAGGTGCCGAGGGCGCTCTTGTTGCCCGACTTGCCCGTGACGTCGACGGCGGCCTCGTAGGCCCACTTGCGGTCGCGGTCGGCGAGCTCCTTCTTCATGGCGGTGACCTGCGGGTCTTCGCCGCTGGGCGCCCAGGAAGCGGCGACCTTTTCGACTTTCGTGCTCAGCTCGCCGTCAGCGCCGGCGATGCGGAGCGTGCCGTTGTCGCTGGAAAGTTTGCCCTGCAGCACGGTGCCGCTGGCGAGACGGACCGCGATCGGAGCATCGGTGCTCACGCCGGTGACTTCGCTCTGCTTGATGGTGAGCTCGCCGGCGTAGTCGGTCTTGATGAGGATGTTGCCCCCGTCGATCTTGGTGATCGTGCCGATGATGCGGGCACCGTTCTTGGTTTCCACCACATCAGCGCACAGGCGGCCGGCGGCCAGAAGAACCGCGGCAGTCACCGCGAAACGCTTCAACAGGTTGAGTTTCGACTTCATAGATAGGAGCAGGTTAAAGTTTACTCACGCCTCAGTGTCAAGGAGTAGAGAATACACCCTAGAAATAATCGTAATTAACTAGAATTACCAACCCGCGACTCGACACCCGTCAACCCCCGTCCTTCGCTCTGTCTGAAATGGCCGAACCCGCTCACCGCCCCGCCCTCATTGTCGCCGACCGCTGGCAGGACTACCAGCTGCTCGATTGCGGCAACGGCATGAAACACGAGCGCTGGGGCCCGTACACCCTCGTCCGCCCCGACCCGCAGATCATCTGGCCCCGCCACGGCAAGGAGGCCGGCGCACGCTGGGATAGCTGGGATGGCTTTTACCACCGCAGCGAACAGGGTGGCGGCAAGTGGGAGTACCGCCGCGAGCTGCCCGACCACTGGAAGATCTCGTACGCGCCGCTGAAGCTCACCTTCAAGATCCACCCGACGTCGTTCAAGCACACCGGGCTCTTCCCCGAGCAGGCCGTGAACTGGGACTGGTTTTCCCAGAAGATCAAAACCGCCCGCGCCGCCGGCCGCACCGTCAACGTCCTCAATCTCTTCGGCTACACCGGCGCCGCCTCGGTGGCCGCTGCTGCCGCCGGCGCGAGCGTCTGCCACGTGGATGCCGCCGAGGGCATGGTGAAATGGTGCCGCGAAAACGCCGGTCTCAGCGGCCTGGCCGATGCGCCGATCCGCTACATCACGGACGACTGCCTGAAATTCGTGCAGCGCGAGATCAAGCGCGGCCGCACCTACGATGCGGTCATCATGGATCCGCCGACCTACGGCCGCGGCAGCACGGGCGAGATGTGGCGCCTCGAGGACCACCTCTGGAAACTCCTCACCGAGTGCCGCACGCTGCTGAGCCCCCAGCCGCTCTTCTTCCTGATCAACGCCTACACCGCGCGCCTCTCGCCCACCGTGGTCGCCAACCTCCTTGCCGAGCTCCTGCACGGCCGCGGTGGTAACATCTCAGCCGGCGAAGTCGGCCTCCCGATCCAGCGCGACGGCAAGGTCCTCCCCTGCGGCATCTACGGCCGCTGGGAGGCCTGAGCTTATTTCGCTACCGCGGATGCTGGCACTGGATCGGCCGGCATGTGCTTAGCCAAGAATTGCTCGAATCGGGTGAGCAGCTCCGCACGTGCCTTCATTTCATAGATACTATCGTAGTCGTTTGCCCGGCTGAGCACCTCGACGGATTTGCCTGCCTTCTTCAAGGCCGCCACGAAGGGGTCCGACTCCTTGCTGGGAATATCGCTCAGCGAATCATAGACGAGGAACAGATGGCCCTTCATATCCTTGATGTGGGTGATGGGCGATATGTCCCTCATTTCGTCGGCCGATTTGACCGGGTCGCCGTACTGGTCGACGAGCAAGGCAAAGGACTCCTCACTGGCGGTCTTCAGAAAGTCCATGTGCGCCAGCCAGTCGCTTACGCCATCGATGCTGATTGCGCAGCAATAGAGATCGGGGTTTCGCATCAGGCCGATGGTGGCGGAATATCCGCTGAAAACACCCTCGCCGAAGATCCCGATGCGCTTGGGGTCGGCCAGTCCGTTGCCCACGGCCCAACGGGCGGCATCCGTGATGTCGTCCTGCGGCTCCCGGCCGATGCGCTGCTTGCCGCGGTTCTTGAAATCCACCCCGTAACCATAGGAACCACGATAGTTGACCTGGAGAACGGCGTAACCCCGGTTCGCAAAAAACTGCACATAGGTGTCGTACAATCCCACAGTGCGCGTGGCCGGTCCGTCATGGGGAAAGACAATCAGCGGCAGATGTTTCGGCTCGCGCCCCAGAGGCGTGGTCAGATAACCGCGGATAAGGAGGCCGTCCCGCGCCTTGAAATTGATGGAAACGGTATGGGCTAGCTGCTCCGCCTTGAGTCCCGGGCGGATCGCAAACAGCGGCTTTAACTCCACTTTCTTCCGGTCAAACTGGTAATAGGTGCCGGGATCCCGGTCCGACTCGGATAGGATAATGAGCCGCTGCAGATCGTCGCTCATGTCCACAATGCCATTGGTCTTGTTCGGCAACACCTGGTCTAAGCCCGCTTGCACCGCCCGAAGACCTTCATCCAGCCAAACCGTCACCGGCTTGTTTGTGTAAAATTTGACTCCCAACAGCTCTCGCGTGGCCGGCGCCATGATCAGGGAATCATAGGCCCCGATGTCATACTTGTCATGGCCCAGCAACATCGAGCCCAGCCGCCCGTTCTTGATGTCGTATGTGTACAGTCCCTTCGTCCCTTCCGGGGCGAGGTACGAAAGATAAAGCGTCTGCCCGTCCTTGCTCAGGGCCAGGGCATTGAATTTGTCATCCGCCCAATCGAGCCCGGGCAAAGGTTGCCAGGCACTGCTGGCGTTCGCCCGCGTCACTATGCGGCTCAACACCCCATTGGTCTGCGTGGCTGCACGGATCGTGCCGCTTCCATCAATAAACCACCGGGAGATGTTGCCCGGGTTTTTTTCAATCTGGACCGCCCCATTGACGTTCGCTTGCGTATTTACCTGAAGGATATGCGGGTAATGCAGATAGTAGTAGGGCGTGTAAAAACCCATCACCTTGCCATCAAACACCTGCGCGAGGATGTAGTCTTTCTTGTCCCCCTCGAAACGGGAAAAAATAACACTCGGTGTGCTCACCCTGCTTGATTTCTGATCACTCCCATCTCGGTTCATGGCCATGCCACTGCCGTACATCACACGCTCTTCATTGATCCAGAGCGGCGCCTGCATGGAAGCCCCGAGCCCGGTCGACTTGGCTTTGCCCGTATCCCATTCCCGACGGATGAAATTCCAGTCTTTGTTAAAGCCGGTTTCGTAGGCGATGGTCTGACCGTCGCGCGAAAGGGCGACCTCCGATACGATGGGCGGTCGGGCAAAGGTCTCGATAGGGATCTGGGGAGGAATGGCCTCCGGCAGCTTGTTATTCTGGGCCACCAGCTGCAGCGGCGCCAAACCGAGGATCATTCCCGAGAGTATGAGGTTCTTCATGAGAAAGCGGCGGCAGTTTTGATTAAAACCGCGGTTCGAAAAGCTTATTCGCGTATCCACTAATTCAACCATGTTGCCGTGCTTCGCACGCCTCAGCCTGAAGCGGCATTTATCTGACCAATCGCACCCCTTCGTTGAGCTTGCCCATATGGCTCTAACCCCGGCTTGTGCCCCCCGCTCACCTGACTCATAAGTGCGCGGCTATGCTCCCGTCCGCCCTCCCTTTCCGCTCTCCGCTCACCCTCCGCGCCGCTCTCGCCTTCGTCGCCCTCGCCTCCGCCGGCCGCGCCGCCGAGATCCTGACCAACGCCGACCTCGAGAGCGACCGCCTGCGCTTCGGCTCCATCACGGTCTATTCGGAGAACGACAAGTATTTCGCCGGCACCGACCAGCACTACACCAACGGCGCGAAGGTCTCCTTTCTCAGCACCGACCTCAGCTCGTTCACCGCCGACCCGGTGCCCAAGCCCGTGCAGGAAATCGCCCGCACCCTCGGCGCACTCGTGCCGCCCGGGCGCGATGTGAAGCTCGGTCTCTCCTTCGGGCAAAACATCTACACGCCAGTCAACACCCAGACCGCCGCCCCCCAGCCCTTCGACCGGCCCTACGCCGCGTGGCTCTACGGCGGCGTGGCCTTCCAGGTTTACCAACCGCCGCGCGTCTTCGCCTCCGGCGGCGGCGCGGTCGGGCGCCTCGACACCCTCGAAGTCACCGCCGGCATGGTCGGCCCGCTCGCGCTCGGCCGGGAAGTTCAGAACAACTACCACCACCTGATCGGCGTGAAGCCCGCCGCCGGCTGGGACAACCAGATCCACAACGAACCCGGCCTCAACTTCGTCTATGAGCGCAAGTGGCGCTTCTCGACCAAGGACCACCGCGAGGGCCTCGGCGCGGACTTCATCCCCCACGTCGGCGCGAGCCTCGGCAACATCTTCACCTACGCCAACACCGGCTTCGAGGTGCGCGGCGGCTGGCGGCTCCCCGCCGACTTCGGCACCAACCTCATCCGCCCCAGCGGCGACTCCAACAGCCGCCGCCGCGCGCCCTTCAGCGCGTTTTTCTTCGCCGCGGTGGACGGCCGCGCCGTGGCGCACGACGTCACCCTCGACGGCAACACCTTCCGCGAAAGCATGAGCGTGGACAAAAAGCCCTTCGTCGCCGACCTCACCGGCGGCTTCGCGGTGGGCACGCGCCACTGGCAGGTGACGTACACGCAGGCGAGCCGCACGCGCGAGTTCACCACGCAGCAAAAAGCCTCCGTCTTCGGCTCGATCAGCGTGACGTTCTACTACTGACCCGCGCGCCGGCGCCCCGCCTCACTTCGGGCCCATGTTCTTCGCGAGGAAGGCCTCGATCGCCTTGTACATCTCCACGCGGTTTTTAATATTGGAGAAACCGTGCTGCTCGCTGGCGCGCGTCAGCACTTCGTAGCGTTTGCCCGCTTTGTCCAGCGCCGCCTTTAGCGCGGTGAACTGAGTGTAGGGCACGGTCGTGTCGTCCTTGCCGTAGATGAGCAGCATCGGCACCTGCAGCTTGTCTGCGTGGTTGACGGGCGAAATATCGTCCAGCTCGGCCGCATCGGTCACCGGATCACCGATGGCGTCGGTTTCCACCTGCTTGCGCTCCGCCGCCCGCTCGTTGTCATACTTCATGAGGGCCTTCCAGTCGGTGACGCCCGCGATGTTGATCGCACAGCGATAAAGGTCCGGCGAGCGCATGGGTTGGATTGCAGCGGAGTAGCCGCCAAAACTGCCGCCCATGATGGCCACGCGACCGGGATCGGCGATACCCTGCGCAATGGCCCAGCGTGCGCCATCCTCGATGTCATCTTGAATCCCGCGCCCGATGTTGCGCTGCCCTTTTTTGTAAAAGGCCTCTCCGAAGCCCGGCGAACCGCGGTAATTCATCTGCAGCACGGCATAGCCCCGGCTCGCCAGAAACTGCGGATCAAAGTCGAGATCGTAGGAATCCCGCACAAACGGTCCGCCATGCGGGTTCACCACCAACGGCAGTTTCTTCGGCTCCACTCCGCGCGGCAGCGTAAGGTAGCCGTGGATGGTCAGCCCGTCGCGCGACTTGTAGCTGATGGGTTTTACCTCCGCCATCAACTCAGGCTTGATCCATGGCGCACGCTGGAAGAGCGGCTTGAGCTGCTTCTTGCCGAGATCAAACAGGTAGTAAGTCCCGAAGTCGTTCGCCGTCCAGGACAGCACCACCAGGCGCTGGAGATTGTCGCTCATGCTCACGATGGTGTTGATGCGGCCGGGAAAATTCTGGTCCAGCGCTGCCTGGACCTGAGCAAATTGCGGATCGAACCAAACCACCTTCGGCGTATCCGTCACATACTGGGCGCCTAACACCTCGCGCGTCTTCGGCGCCAATACCAACCTGTCCAATGAGAATCCGTCCTGCGAAACCGAGAATCCGTAGGGCAGGATGTCGTAGCGGCTGTGGCTCAGGATCAGCTCGCCCATCTTCTGCTTCGTAAGATCGTAGGTGTAGACGCCCCAATTTCCCTCCGGGGTGACCATGCCGAGGTAAAGCAACTTGCCATCTGCGCTCAGATGCAGCGGACGGATCCCACGTTTGGCCCAGTCGAGTCCCGCCGCCACGTGCCACATTTCGTTCTCCGTGTTACGGAAAACCACCCGGGTCATGCCTTGGTCAAACTCCACCCCCACCCGGATCATCCCCGTGCCATCGCAGAGCCAGCCGACGACCTTGCCGGGGTTTTTCAACACACTGAAAAACTTGCCCGTCCGCGTGTCCATCTCGACCACGTTGGGGTAAAACAGATAGATGCCGTACCTTCCGCCGCTGGGCGGATGATCGTATTCGGTCATGAGCACATGGCCTTCCTTCTCGCCGGTGAACCGGTCGAAGATGATATCGCCACCATTCAGCCGTTGCTGATCCTTCAGGTCTTGCTCACGCGCATATCCCAGCAAGCCGCGTTCATTTCTACCGTCACGATCAATGCTGGCCATGCCGTAAGAGCTGTACACCACCCGGTCCTCCGAAACCCAAATGGCCGTCCCGCCCTTGTCGACCGCGTAGTTTTTCCCGCCGTCCATATCTTTGAACAACATGGCCCAATCCACGCCGGTGGGAGTGTCCACATAAGCACCATAGCACAGTGTCCTTCCATCCCGTGAAATCACGGGATGATAAATCGCCGGAAACTTGGCGAAGGTTTCGAGCGGCAGCTTATCCGCCGCGGGCAGGGCGGAGACGCCGCACAGCAGCGACAGCGCAATTACGACATGGCGGACCGACCGGACAGGGAACAGCGATTTCATGCAAAGCTGGAACTTGGGTTTTTGGGGTGAAGCGGGGTAACGCGCCCCACACCATGGCATCACGCCTCTCGTCGCAATAAATTAGTACGATTTCCCGCGCAACCGCCGCGCTCATCCTCTGCGGCCAGCCCCGCGTTTCCCGCTTCCCCTTGCCCGCCGCATCCTTCATTTCCTCCGGCATGTCCCTGTCGCCCCTCGCCTCCGCCTACTACGACCGCACGCTCGCGCTCCTCGCCGAGGCCCGTGAGAAAAACGCCCCGGTCATCGCCCGGCTCGCGCCCATCCTCGGCGCCAGTGTCGCCCGCGGCGAGGTCATCCACACCTTCGGCTCCGGCCACAGCGAGATCATCGCCCGCGAAATCGTCGGCCGCGCCGGCGGCCTCGTCTGCCTCTCCAGCATCCAGGATCCCACCTCCGGCTTCATCGAGAATCTCGTCGGCTACGGTACCGCGCTCGTCGAGCGTTACGACCGCCAGTACGAGCTGCGCCCGGGCGAGGTCGTCATCGTCATCTCCAACTCCGGCAAAAACTCCGCCCCGCTCGAGGTCGCCCTCCATGCGAAGAAAAAAGGCTGCGTCGTCGTCGGCCTTTGCTCGCTCGCGATGTCCTCCACCGCGAAGACCGTCCACCCCGGCGGCAAAAACCTCCACGCCCTTGCCGACCACACCCTCGACAACCTCGGCGTCCCCGGTGACACGCTGATGCCCCTCACCCCCGACATCGCCACCGGCCCCACCAGCACCTTCATCGGCGCCTCGCTTCTCAACTGGCTCATGCTCTCCACCATGGAGTGGCTTCGGGACAACCACCATCCGCTCCCCGTCCTCCGCAGCCAGAACATCCCCGGCGCAATCGAACACAATCGAACAGTTGGCGCCCCCTACCGGCACCGCCTCAGCCGCCAGCTCGCCTAAACCGCGTTCAACCGCTTGAGCCACCTTTCGGCTTGGGCTTCCGGCGTTCCCTGTTTTCCGTGTCTGCCGTGGGCACCTCATCCTGCAAAATCGGCGTCGACGGCGGCGGCACCAAGACCGAGTTCATCCTGACCGACTCCGCGGGCGGCATCATCGCCCGCCACCTCGGCCCGGGCTGCAACCCCAACGTCACCGACGCCGACACCGTGCGCGCCGTCATGCTCGACGGCCTGCGCCAGATGCTCGCCGCCAGCCCTGCGCCCGTCTCCACCACCTTGCTCTGCATGGCGGGCAGCCGGCCTTTCTGGCAACCGTTTGCCGCCGGCCTCGGCCCGGAGTTCGGCCGCGTCGTCGCCACCAATGATTCCCTGCCCGTCCTCGAGCTCGCGACCGACGGCGCGCCCGGCCTCGTCCTGCACGCGGGCACCGGCTCCTTTGTCGCGGCCCGCTCCACGTCGTTGGAAATCCACTACGCCGGCGGCCTCGGCTGGCGCTTCGGCGATCCGGGCAGCGGCTACGACCTCGGCCGCCGCGCCATCGCCCGCGCCCTGCTCGAGCTCCAGGGCTGGCAACCCGCCTCGCGCCTCAGCACCATCGTGCGCGACCACAGCGGCCATCGCGACGCCCCCGAGGTCACGCGCTTCTTCTACGCCCACCCGGCGGCCAACCAGAAGATCGCCGCCCTCGCGCCCGCCGTGCTCCACCTCGCGAGCGAGGGCGACCTCACCGCGCACCAGGTCGTGCTCGATTCCGTCGGCGAACTTTTCGCCCTCGCCACGCGCGTCGCCAGCCAGCTCTTCCCCGGCATGCCGCTCGACACCGTGCCCACCGGCCTGAGCGGCCCGATCCTCACGCACGCCGTCGTGCTTCAGGCCTTCGCCCCGCGCACCCCGCTGCCGCTCGTCCCGATCACCGCCGCGCCCATCGAGGGCGTGCGCCGCATGCTCGCCCGGCACTGATCGCTTCAACCTTTCTTAACCTGTCATGTTCACCCTGCCCCTCGCCCCCGTCGCCTGGAAATTCCGCGACGCCACCAAGCAATCCGCCTGGCGCTCCGCCACCGTGCCCGGCTGCGTCCACCGCGACCTGCTCCGCCATGGGCTGATCCCCGATCCGTTTTACGGCACCAACGAGCTCGACCTCCAGTGGATCGAGCACCGCGACTGGGAGTACGCCGCCACTTTCAACGTCCCCGCCGCCGCCCTCGCCGAGGACACCGTGGACCTCGTCTGCGACGGTCTCGACACCCTCGCCACGGTCTATCTCAACGGCCGCGAACTCGCCCGCACCGACAACATGTTCATCAGCTGGCGGTGGAACGTAAAATCCCGCCTCCGCGCCGGTCGCAACGAGCTGCGCTTCGTCTTCGCCAGCGCCGGCCGCGCGCTCCCCAAAACCCGCCCCGAGCACCAGCCCAAGGAGTTCAACGACTCCGTCGGCCGCTGCTCCGTCTTCCGCAAGGAGCAGTGCCAGTTTGGCTGGGATTGGGGTCCGCGCTTCGTCACCGCCGGGCTCTGGCGCGATCTCCGCCTCGAAGCCTGGAGCGCCCACCGCCTCGACTCCGTGCGGGTCACGCAGACGCACGCGCGCGACGGCAGTGTCACGCTCGCCTTCGCCCCCGAGCTCGCCCGCCCCGATCCCACCGTCACCTACGCCGTCACCGTCTCCCTCGACGACCAGGTCGTCGCCGTCGTCACCGGCCCGATCAAAGATCTTCAATCGAAAATCGAAAATCCCCAGCTCTGGTGGCCCAACGACCACGGCGCCCAGCCGCTTTACACAGTGGACGTGTGCGCGTTTGACCGCGCGGGCCGCGAGTTCGGCCGCTGGTCGCGCCGCATCGGCCTGCGCACCATCGTGCTCGACCGCTCCAAGGACAAGTGGGGCGAGTCCTTCCAGTTCGTCGTCAACGGCCGCCTGATCTTCGCCAAGGGCGCCAACTGGATTCCCGCGCATAGCTTCGTCGCCGGCCTCACCCGGGCCGACTACGAGCGCGACCTCAGCTCCGCCGTGCGTGCCCACATGAACATGATGCGCGTCTGGGGCGGCGGCCTCTACGAGAGCGAGGAATTTTACGACGTCTGCGACGAGCTCGGCCTGCTCGTCTGGCAGGATTTCATGTTTGCCTGCACGCTCTACCCCGGCGACCGCGCCTTTCTCGACAGCGTGGCGGTCGAAGCCGCGCACAACATCCGGCGCATCCGCCATCGCGCGAGCCTCGCCCTCTGGTGCGGCAACAACGAGATCGAGACCCTCAACTGGGACGCGCTCAAAAAGGACAAAAAACTCCGCCGCAACTACGACGCCCTCTTCCATAAGATCCTCCCCGCCGCCGTCGCCACGCACGACGCCGTCACGCCCTACTGGCCGACCTCGCCCAGCCGCGGCCCCGGCCACAGCAACGACTACACCGACAAGTCGCTCGGCGAAAAGACGGGCGACACCCATTACTGGGATGTCTGGCACGCCCGCCACCCGGTGAAGGACTACGAGAAGTGGCGCTTCCGCTTTGTATCGGAATTTGGGATGCAAAGCTACGCCTCGCCCGAGACGCAGGCCACCTTCGCCCCCGCTGGCGACAACAATGTCTTCGGCCCCGTGATGGAGAACCACCAGAAGAACACCGCGGGCAATCAGATCATCCTCGACTACGTCTCGCGCCTCTACCGGTTCCCCAAGGGTCAGGACGCGCTCATCTACCTCTCGCAGCTCAACCAGGCACATTGCATGCAGACCGGCGTCGAGCACTACCGCCGCATCATGCCCGTGTGCATGGGCGCGCTTTACTGGCAGCTCAACGACTGCTGGCCCGTCGCCTCCTGGAGCTCCATCGAGCACACCGGCCGCTGGAAGGCCCTGCAGCACATCGCCCGCCGCTTCTTCGCCCCCGCGCTCATCAGCGCCCACGTGCCCGGCACCGAGACCGCGATCATCGGCAACTACCGCCGCACCACCGTGCGCGAGGTCCACCTCCACACCGTGTACGACGCCCCCGCGCCCGCCGCCGGCGTCCTCCTCTGGGATCTCTTCCACGTGGACGGCCGCATTGTGCAGTCGGGCAAGAAAAACGTCCGCCTCCGCTACGGTCAGGCCGTGCGCCAGCAGACGCTCGATCTCGCCAAGCCCCTCGCCACCCACGGCCGCGATCACCTCTACCTCCGCATCGCCCTCGAAATCGACGGCCGCCGCGTGAGCGAGGAAACGGTCTTCCTCACCCCGCCGCGCTTCATCGACCTGCCCAAGGCCGAAACCGAGACCACCATCCGCCTCCTCACGCCGCAAAAGGCGCTGCTGACCTTCCAGTCGCCGGTCTTCCAGCACCGTTTCGCCTTCGAGTTCCCCGGCCTCGCCCACCAGAGCAGCGACAACTACTTCGAGCTCTACCCCCGCGAGAAAAAGGAAGTCCTCGTGGAGTTTGCCCAGCCCGTGACCAAGGCCGCCCTTGCGAAACTTCTTCGCAAACAATCGCTCGCCGATACGTACTAAGGCTCAACCCTCCACCCATCCCTATGCGCACTCCCCTCCTGTTCACCGCTTCCCTCCTCCTGCTGGCCGGATGCGCGTCCAACGGCTCCATGCCCCAAGCCCAGTCGGACAATGGACTGGAGATGCACGTGGACGACCGACCGCCCCGGCAGACCAGCAAGATCGACCCGGTCTATCCGCCGGCGGCGCGCGAGGAAGGTGTCACCGGCACCGTCACGGTGGAGTTTGTCATCTCGGCCACGGGCACCGTCTCCTCCGCCCGGGCGATTGCATCACCCGATGCCAGGCTGTCGGAGGCCGCCGTGTCCGCCGTGCTGCAGTGGCGGTTCGCCCCCGCCCTCAAGGCGGGCCGGCCCGTGGAGTCCCGCATGCGACAGACGATCGCCTTCGGCCTGAACTAGTCAGGCCTCCGCCCGCAGTTCGTCCCGCAGTTTTTCCAGCTCCGCCAGCCGCGGCCGCAGGCGGCGGCGCAGGGTCCGCCAGTTTATCCACCAAGTGAACAGAATCACAGAGAGGTAAAAAAAAATCCTGCCCGTCAGCAGCCACGGATCCCGCTGCACGCTTCCAGGGGCCGCGTCGCGCACGACCAGGCACAGATGGATCGCCAGCGCGGCGACCCCGGGCGCGAGATACCAGAGCCATACTTTTTCCGCCAACCGGCACTGCCGTCGCATGACCGCCAGGTCGGCTTCGACCTTCGCCAGCAACGAGGCGGCCGGGCCCACCCGCCAACGGCGCGCCATCAGGCGCTCGCGGATAAAAACCCCGGACAACCCGAGCATCAGGGCCATGATCAGCCCCATCGGCCACCACGAGGAACCGTGCTTGGCCCAGATAAAGCCACACGCCACGGTCACCACCAACCCGGCGCCCGCCTCCGTGTAATCCCGCACGCGGATCGTTGCCTCGAGCTTGCGGCTCTTGGTTTCAAAGCTCCGCCTGAGTTCGCTGACGTCCGCCTCGGCACCTTTCGGCAGAGGCTGCCGTTTCCAGACGGCTTCGTAATCATTCCAGTTCATCGATGACTCCTTTCATCTGCGCGGCGAGGCGCTGCCGGGCCCGCGACAGCGCCACTCCGACATGGTTTTCCTTCAAGCCCGTGATCTCCGCGATCTCGCGGTAAGCCAGCCCGTCTAAGGCCAGGAGAATCAGCGCGCGGTCCGCCTCCGGCAGCGCGTGGATCGCGGCGTAAAGTTGCTCCAGCATCTCGCGGTCATCCGCCTGCTGCGCGGGCGAGGCCGCTTCGTCGCCCGTCCGATCCAGATCCGCGCCGACCTCGATCCGTGCCTCACGTCGCGCCGTGCCGCGCCGCCACGTCATCGCGGTGTTGAGACACACGCGGTAGATCCAGGTCGAGGCCTTGGCCTGCCCGGAGTAATTTCGCAGGGAGATCCAGAGCTGCAGCTTCAGTTCCTGCTGCAGGTCCGCCTGGTCCGCCGCCGTCGCCGCATACGCGCGCTCCACCTTCACGAGGATGCCGCGGTGCTCCTCGAGCCAAGCCTTGAACTGCACGGTGTGATCGATGTCGGACCTCACACCTCCATTAGTCGCCGCTCCGGCGGATTTCTTACAGGGTTTTCCGTGCAGTGCGCCATATCCCCGCTGCGCTGGCGGGGATTGAAATCCGCGGGATTACAGTCCGTGATGAGGGAAACCCCGCAATTGCCCATGTATGTTATAAGCCCTTGGAAATGTTACGCTATTGGCGGAGCGGCGATTGTCGCAGGTTTCGTCAGTCGAAACCAAAAAATGGCCCGGCTCAAATCTTGGATCCCCGTCGTGGGTTCAGTCCAAAATATCCGTCGCAACCGCGACGGTGAAGCCACGGCCGTCGTAAGATTTTCCGATCCAGCGGGACAACTCCATACCGCACTCATGAAGGTAGCCGACGAGGATCATCTCAGTCTCGGTGCGGACCTGGAAATCGCCTACAACCCGAGAAAGCCCGAGGAAGCGTTCATTCGAAATGCCAAGGACATGAATCTCGCGTTTTACTTTCCTCTAGTGGGGGGCGCTCTCTTGCTGATCCTGGGGGTTGTTTCGCAAATTATGCTGGCTCACGCAGGTTTCTAGCCGCGGTCCCACGTTCGCAGGTTTACGTCCGGTCATCGAGCCGCTTTGATGTTTTTGGGCTTTTGCCGCCTACTCGTCGAGTTGCATGTCGTCTTTAACTGCCACCGCACCCACGCTCCTCGCCGAGCCTGACTGGCTCGCCCGCCGGTCGGCGCACGAGGCGCGCGTGCGGGCGTGGACCGATCCGCACCAGGCCCGCGCCGCCCTCGGCGAGAAACATCCGGTCTATGATTTTCTTTTCAGCTACTACGCCTTCCGGCCCGCGTGGTTGCGGCGCTGGCATCCGGGCCCCGATGTGATTCTCGCCGGCACCGCGGCGCAGGATTTCCTGCACGAGCCGGAGTACCGCGCGGTCGCCGGCGGCATCACGCTCGATCCCGCCGCGCTGCCGCCGCATCGCCGCGCCTTCGTCACCTGGCTCCGCGACCTGCTGGCCGCGATGCAGGTGCGCCCCGCCTTCTTTGGCTGCTACGGACTGCACGAGTGGGCGATGGTGTACCGCCAGACGCCCGAGGAGGTCCGCCACAACCAGTACCCGCTCCGCTTTGCCCCGGCCGAGCTCGCGGCGATCGTCGAGGCCGCGCCGGTCACCTGCACGCACTTCGACGCCTTCCGCTTTTTCACCGCGCCCGCGCGGCCGCTCAACAATCTCCAGCCCACCCGCGCCACCAGCGCGCAGCACGAGCAGCGCGGCTGCCTGCACGCCAACATGGATCTCTACAAGTGGGCCTTCAAACTCGCGCCCTTCACCCCATCGGAGCTGATCGCCGACTGTTTCGCCCTCGCCCGCGACATCCGCGAGACCGACATGCGCGCGAGTCCCTACGACCTCCGCGCCCTGGGTTTTCCGCCCATCGCCATCGAGACCCCCGCCGGCCGCGCCGAGTACGAGCAGCACCAACGCATCTTCGCCACCCGCGGCGAACCCCTCCGCGCCCGCCTCCTCGCCCTCTGCGACCGCCTGCTCCAGTAGAGTGGCTGCGGCGTCCCCGCCGCAGATGATCCGATCCCTGCGGCGAGACGCCGCAGCCACTGTCTTCCGTTCGCACCAGCATTCCTTTTCCGTGTCTTCCGTATATTCCGTGGGCCCCTCGTTTCCATCGTCCGCTTTGCGCTTGGCGCAAAATCCGCCCTCGCCCACCTTTTCCTTCGCGTGAAACCGCCTGCGGCTACCTCTGTCCCGCCCCCTGCGCCCGGCCGCTCCCGGCGGCGCTGGCGGATTTTTTTCCGCGTGTGCGCCGCGGGTCTCGCCCTGCTTATCCTCGTCGTCGGCGTGCTCTCGCTGCCGGGCGTGCAGGGCTGGCTGGTCAAGCGCGCGCTCACCCGCCAGGCCGGCTGGCGGATCGGCTTCACCCATTTCGCCGCCGGCCCCACCGGCGTCGATGTGCAGGAACTCGACTTCGCGATGCCCGGCGTCACCGCCAAGTCCGCGCCCATCACCGTCGTCGTGGCGCCGTGGCGGCTCTTCAGCGCGCGCGAGCTGCACATCGAGCGCATCGAGGCGACCAAGCTCCGCGTCGCCGTGACGCCCGCGCAGTTTCCCAACACCCCCGATAACGCGGCCCATGCCGCGCCGTCCGCGCCTTTCCCCGGTCTCCTCGCGCAGCTCAACACCGCGTGGCCCTGGGCGCTCGATGCCGTGAAGCTCGACGGCGAGCTTGTCGTCAACGACCACGGCCAGTCCCTCGTCATCGGCACCTTTAGTTTCAGCGGCGGCGGAGTTGCCGCCGGCCGGACCGGCGAGTTCACCTACGAGGTCACGGTCAACTCCTCCATTTTGCCGCCCGGCCCCGCCAACAAGGTCCACACGCGCGGTACCCTCAAGCTCACGCAGGATGCCGCGGGCCACCCCGTCCGCCTGACGCTCGACGGCGAACTCACGCTCCCTGCCTACGGCCCGCTCACCCTGCCGGTCGGGAAATACTCCATCACCCACGACGCCACGCCCGCCGGCGAAAGCTCGCACGCGTCGGTCAGCTTCGGCTCCGACCTCGCGCTCGACCTCACCGCCCAGCTCGACCGCGCCACCTCGCTCCTCACCGGCCGGCTCACGGGCCACGCCGACCCCGCGCTCGCCGCCCGCGTCGTCGCGCACAAATTCCCGACCTTCCCCGTCTTCGCCCCGCAGGGCACCGCCGATTTTTCCCTCAACCTCCGCAACGGCGATCTCGACGCCACGCTCGCCGGCGACCTCGATGCGCAAAACTGGGCCGCGCTCATGCCGCAGCTCGCCGTCGTCGATGCCTTCAAGGGCCGCCTCGACGCCACCGTCACGCGCCATGCCGGGAAACTCTCCATCGACACCGCGACCGCCACGCTGCGCGGCGCCACCACCCCCGCCGCGCTCACTCTCGCCCTCACCGCGCCGCTCGATCCGCTCAACCTCCCCACGCCGCCGCCCCGGCCGCCCGCGTTAATCCCCGCGCCTGCTCCCGCCGCGCCGACTCACGCTCCCGCTCCGGTCGCCGCCGCGCCCGCCGTCTCCGCCACGACCCTCGCGAACACCGCGCCCGATCCGCTCCGCATCGCGCCCTTCCTCAACGCTCCCGTCACCGCGCCCATCGCCCGGCTCAAACTCGAGCACTGGCCGCTCGCGTGGGCCAATCCCTGGCTCGCCTCCGCTCGCGTGCAGCTCGCCCCCGCCGAGTTCAACGGTGAGTGGGCCCTCGCCCTCGCGACCGGCAAAGGTCTGCGCCTCACCCCCGCGCGGCCGTTCACGCTCAGCCCGGTCGCCCTCGCCCAGTCCCCCGTCCCCGGCCTGCCGCCGGTCGATTTTTCCTTCAGCCCGCTCGTCGAGCTCAACGCCAGGCAGGCCGGCCTCGCCATCCTCGACTTTAGCGCCAGCAACCACGACGACCGCGTCGATGGCCGTATCACCGCTTTATATACCACCGCCGATGGCTCGCTCCGCACCAATGGCGTGCTGCGCGGCACCTTGCCGACGCTGCTCGCCGGCGCCGGCCAGAGCGCGCCGTTCACCCTCAGCGCGTTTTGGGACACGACGCTTTCCGGCCGCCAGCTGCTGATCAGCCGCCTCGGCTTCACCGCGCGCCGTGACGCCAAGACCCCGCCGTACCTCAGCCTGCGTTTTCTCCAACCGCTCCCGCTCGATCTCGATCATCCCGGCAAGGCCGCCATCGGCAAACCCGTCGAGTGGCTCCGCGTGCGCGGCCAGCATTTCCCGCTCGCGTGGCTCGCCCGCTGGGCACCCGGCTGCGTGATCGGCGGCGAACTCGTCGAGGGCGAGTCCGCCCTCCAATCCTCCACCGACGGCCGCCTCACCATCACTACGCCCGTGCCTTGGCGGCTCGGCGACGTCGCCCTCTCGGTCGGCGGCCACCCGTTGTTCTCCGGCGGCGCGCAGATCGCGCCTTCCCTCGATTTCGGTGGCGGGCGCGGCACGCTCCGCCTCGGCGGCATCAAGGCCGAGTCGCGCGGCGGCAACAAGGTGACCGGCAGCATCGAGTTCGAGGCCGCGCTCTCCGACCGCAAGGGCTCCACCACCATCGCCTTCGACGCCGACCTGCCCGCGCTGCCGCACAGCCAGGGGGCCTTCGGTCCGCTGCAGGCCTCCCTCCGTGCGCGCTTCCACAACCACAGCGAGCGCATCGCCATCACCGACGAGCTCGACCTCAAGGTGCGCAACCGCGATGGCGAACTCCTTTCCCTCTCCGCGCCGCAACCGTTTCTCTTCGGCCTGTCCAACTCCGGCTCCTTCACCACCGGCACCCTCGCGCCGCTGAGCCTGAAGGTCGGGGCGATGCCCCTCGCGTGGTTCCGCCCGTGGACCGGCGGCCTCGCTCTTGAGGGCGACCTGCAGCCCTGCGAACTTTTCCTCACCACGCATCTCACCAAGTACCAGCTCCGCGCGAGCCAGCCGGTGCACGTGCGCAACTTCGCCGCGCAGCTCAACGGCCGCGAGCTCGCGCGCGACACCGAGTTCAGCTTCTACCCGGGGCTGGACATGACGTTCCTCTGCGTGCCGCTGCCGAAGTTCACGCTCGCGTACACCGCCACCGCCCACGTCTCCGACGGCGCGATCGACGTCCACGGCAAGCGCGGCGTGGACCTCGATCTCGACCTCACGCTCCTCGGCGACACCAACCGCGTCCTCCCCCACTCGGTGCACTACGCGAGCCGCGTGGATTTCGGCCCGATGAGCGGCATCGCCGAGCTCGCCGCGCGCGGGCTCCCCTCCGCCGGCACCCTCGTCACCCGCATCAACGGCGGCGTCCTCGGCAACGAACCGCTCGAGGTCTGGGGCCGCCTCGAAGGCGTGCCCACCGCCGACAAGAAGGGCGTCAATCCGCCCTTCGAGTTTTCCGCGCGCGGCCTCCTGACGCCCGAGCAGGTCCTCAAGGCCGACATCTCGCTCAACCTCGCCACCGCGCCGCGCGCCACCGACGCGCGCTTCCAGGCCAGGATCAACCTCAAGGACACCAAGCTCGAGGTCGCCTCGCGCCTGCGGAGCGACTTCATCGACGCCGCCGGCGTCCTCGCCCTCACCGCGTCCTTCCAGCCGCCCGTCACCGCCACGCCGGCCCCGGCCAAGCCCGCGACCCCGGCCGCCGACGCCCCGCCCGCCGGCCCGCGGGTGTATCCCCATCTCGATTACCCATTGTGGCACGATGTGCGAGGCCACTTCGACCTGGAGATCGGCGCGTTTCAATACGCGCCCTACCGCATCAACAAGGTGCGCGGCCGGCTCGATGTGCGCGACCGCGACCTCACCCTCAGCGACCTCAGCGGCGAGATGTTTGCCGGCCGCTGGAGCGGCAAGCTCTCGGTGCAGTACGACCCCGCCGCCACCGGGCCCAACCACACGCTCGATGGCGAGTTCCGCATCGAGCAGTTCGACTCCGCGCGCGTCGTGCAGACCGCCTTCCCCAACGAACTCTCCTCCGTCGCGGCCAAGATCAACGTCGCTGCGACGGTCCACAGCGTGGGCAGCCCGCCGCTCGAGCTGCTCGACAAGGCCGAGGTCGCGTTCACCGCCGACGGCGGCCCCGGCATCGTGCGCCTGCAGGTGCCGAAGCAGGACACGCTCTCCACCGCCGCCGCCTTCGGCGGCACGCTGCTCCTCTCGCCCGAGCTGCGCGCGCTCGGCCGCCTGCTGAAGAAGTTCGCCGAGATGCCCGTCGATACCCTGCACGTCTCGGGCCAGCGCACCGCCAGCGGCGAGGTCCAGCTCTCCGAGCTGCGCCTCGTCTCGCCGCAGGCGCGCATCGTCGCCAGCGGCAACGTCGCCGCCGGCGACAAGCCCCTGATGGAGCGCCCGCTCGCGGTCTCGATCGACCTCGCCGCCAAGGACGAGACCGCCGTGATCCTCGGCGGCATGAGCCTCCTGAAGCGCAAGCCCGACGAGGCCGGCTACACCCCCATGAAAGAGCTCTTCGTGATCGGCGGCACGCCCGGCCAGCCCGACACCCGCCCGCTCTACGACCTCCTCGCCAAGGCCGTCGTCGGCTCCAAGGGCACCTGGGGCTTCCTCATGCGCAAGATGCAAGACGAGGTGAACAAAACCAAGACTGCCCCGGCGAAAACGCCCGCGGGCTCCTGAAATTTTTAACCGCGAATGGACGCGAATAAACGCGAATGACCAATCCCCGGAAAAACCCCCTTACCTCCTTCATCCGCGCCCTTGGCGCGCATCCGATTCGCGTCCATTCGCGTCCATTCGCGGCCATTCGCGGTTAAAATCCTCCTCTTCCTTATTCC
This sequence comes from Verrucomicrobiota bacterium, assembly GCA_018239845.1. Lineage (GTDB taxonomy): Bacteria > Verrucomicrobiota > Verrucomicrobiia > Opitutales > Opitutaceae > CAIRCN01. The sequence goes on along the minus strand of JAFEGO010000015.1, from coordinate 2,366 downwards.
GCTTTTTGCTACCGCTGCGACATCCGCGCCACCCAAGCCCGCCACCAAGCCGGCCGCAGTCACGTCGCGCACGCTCCAGTTCGAAGGTCCCGCCACCAACACCACCGCGGAGGTCACCGCCACGATGCACCTCACCCTCGTCATCACTGGCGAGAAGGTCGTGGCGCAGCTGAAAACCGACGCCCCGCTCAGCGGCACCGGCGAGCTGACCGGCCGCTGCGTTGGTGGCTGGTGCGAACTCATCGGCAAGCTCCCGGACAACCTCACGCTGAAGTTTCGCGGCGTGATGAACGCCCACGATTTCCGCGGCCTCTACCTCGCCGCCATCCCCGGCCAGCCGATCCAGTACGGCACTTTCCAGCTCACCTCCGCGTCGGCCCCCGCCACGCCCGCGCCCAAGTCCGCACCAACGGCCGCGCCAAAAAAATAAGGCGGGTCAAAGACCCGCCTTATTTCAGCCTAAGCTCTGGCATCCTTACCAGCGGGTCGGCGTGCCCGGCGGGCGCACGTACTCCTGCGGGTGGATGATCTGCCGCGCGAAGGGATTGACCCGCGCCAGTAGCTCCGGCGAGGCGTGGTAGCCCCAGCGGGTGCGGTTCCACGAGGAGCCGTAGCGATAGACGGTGATCTTGCGCTCGCCGGGATTCACGCGCTTGGCCGAGCCGTGGCACGTGGCGTCGACGAACACGATGGCGTCGCCCGCCTTCATGTGCACCTCGATCGCACCGGCCACGCCGTCCACCGAGCCGCCGCCGCCATCGCCCCACTCGTTGGTCTTCTTGGCGAGGAACTCGGGGTGGATGATGTTGGACTTGTGCGAACCGGGGATGACCATCGTCGCGCCGTCGCCCGGCCCGATGTCGGTGAAGGCGATCAGCACGTTGATCTGCGAGCAATGGAAGCGGCCGTTGTGATAACGGAAGGACATGCGCTTGCAGCTGTCGTGACCGCCCGCGTGCAGCGGGATCGCCTCGCCGGGACCGCGGATCGTGTAGAAATTTTCGTCAATGAAGAGCGGGCCGTGGTGGTAATCGAAGGTGTCGTGCCCGCCGACGAAGCGCGCCACGTAGTTGATGTAGTTGGGATGGTCGATCATCCGCTCGAAGGTGCCGCCCAGCTCGTACACCTGCTGGTAGCTGATGCCGCGGTGCTCCGGGTGGTCCTCGCGCTGGACCCAGCCGTGCCAGCCCTTGCGGGGCAGCGCGCGCGGGATCTGGTCGATGCGCGCATTGGCGTCGGCGACCTCCGCGGGCGAGAGCACGCCGCGGAGGATCACAAAGCCGTTGAGGTCGAACAGATACTCGTCGAGGGCCGTCGGCACCTTGGCCGTGGGCACGTTGACCACCGGGGGGATCGTGTTGTGGGGAAGAAAGCGCTGCGGTTCCATGGGAAAGACTTTAGCCGAACTATTCGGAAAAATCTTTCCGTTTAGTCCACATTTATTCTTTATTAGTAACCTCATGCCGTCCGCCAAACTGCCGCCGAAAACCGCCGACCGCCATGAGCCGGCGCACGGTTTTCGCATCTGGCACATGACGGGCGCGCACCGCATGGATGCGCCGCACACGCATCCGGACATCGAGGTAAACTTCCTTTTCAAGGGCGGCTTCACCTACCTGCACGGCGGCGCGGTGGTGCCGATCAGCCCCGGCTCCTTCACCGTGCTGTGGGGCGGCGTGCCGCACCAGACCCTCGGGCCCGGCATCGTCGGCGAGGGTATCTGGATCACGCTGCCGCTCGCGTGGTTTCTCCAATGGCGGCTGCCCAACGGCCTGCACGACCGCCTCCTCGCGGGCGCAATCGTCGCCGCGCCACCCGACCCCGCCGACCGGCCGCTGCTCGAGCGCTGGCTGGCCGATGCGGAAAATGGCGACGCCGGCCGGCGCCGGGTGATGCAGCTGGAGCTGGAGGCGCGTTTCCACCGGCTCGCGCTCGGCATGCCGCGCCGCCCGGGCCGCAGCTCCGCGGGCGAGGGCGGCACCGGGCAGATCGCGCGCATCACCGGCCACATCGCACAGCACTACCGCGAGCCGCTCACCGTGCAGGCCATCGCGCGGCACGCGGGCCTTCACCCGAAGTACCTCATGCGCGTCTTCAAGCAGCAGTGCGGCATGACCGTGTGGGAGTATCTGACGCGCCTGCGCGTCTCACACGCCCAGCGCCTGCTCATCACCACCGACCTAAAGGTGCTCGACGTCGCGATGGAGAGCGGGTTTTCGTCCGTGGCGCCATTTTACGCGGCCTTCGCCGCCCACACCCGCCGCCTCCGCCCCCTCGCCTACCGCCGCAGCCACCAACCCGTCTCCGCCTGATTCATTTTTAGCCCCCTTCCCCATGAAAAAATCCGATCTCCTCGTTGGCGTCCT
>JAFEGO010000014.1 GCA_018239845.1 Verrucomicrobiota bacterium | reverse complement strand
TTTCTTAAGAATTTGGAAGATAGTTTGCAACTCGTTGCTATATAACAGCTAAAAAAGCACGATTTTCGACATCTTCACGCGGACGTCACTTTCCCGTCACCGTTTTTTGCACATTCCTCGTGTATCTTTAATTTAAATACCCGCCCTTTTCCCCGGGGCCGCGCCGCTTCTTCCCGGCTCGCTTTCCCTCGTGCGCTCTGGTCGTCTCCCCGGAGCGGCTTTCCCCGGCCCTTTTGTCCCCCACCCCCGTGACGAATCCCACCCCCTACGCCCGCGTCCATCGCACCGCCCTGCACGAGCTCAGCCTGATCCCCCGGGCTTCACTCGCCCATCTCGAGGTCGTCCTCGGCCTTTTCTCCGAGGTAATTCCCCGGGAATCGCCCATCTACAGCGAGTTCGCCTACTTAACGCAGGTCTCTCCCGCGGTGGACGCCTATGAAATCCTCCTGCGCGGCCAGCGGCTCTACCTCGTCGGCACGACGCCGCGGGGCGTCCTCCAAGCCGTTTACCTCCTGCGGGAGCAGGTCGCTGCGGGAACTGCGCTGACGGAGGGCTTTCATCTCAAAGCCTCTTTTCAGTTCGGTCAGCGGATCTTCCACCCCCGGTTCAAGCCTTGGCCGGCCTCCCGCTCAGACGTCCGCCATAGCTCGCATCTCGGTGCCAGCCATTGCCTTGTGTGCCACGACTGGGACAACTCCCGGCGCTCCCTCCAAGGCTACGTCACCAGCCCGATCTTCCCCGCGGCAGTCGATAAAGCCGAAGTCGCGGCCAACCACGCCGGCCTGCGGCGCCTGCTCGGCGACTGCGCCGACTACGGCCTCGGCACCATGCTCTGGCTGACAGAGCTCCCTTGTCAGGGCGGCCCGTGGGTACCCGCCGCGGATCGCGAGGCCTTCTTCAACCGCTATCCGAGGGAAGTCCTCAGCGACTCCGGTACTTACGAAGGCATGGTCCTGTGCTTCAGCCATCCTCGCGTGCAGGAGTACTATCGCGATCTGCTCCAGCGCTTCTTCACCGATTTCCCCGAGGTGGAGACGATCTTTCTCTTCGGCTCCGACTCGAGCGGGGAGTTCTGCGACCCTGAAAAATGCCCGCGCTGCCGCGGCCTGAGCCGCATCGCCCAGCGCGACCGCCTCGTGTGCTTCCTCGTCGAGGAAGGCCAGCGCCACCGTCCCGGTCTGCGCGTCCTCACCACCGGCTGGGGCTGGGAGGGCGAACCCGATTTCCTAAAACGACAGGCCGCCCTCCCCTCTTCCAGTGGCCTCTACCTCGCCGCCGAGAAGGACGGCTGGCAATGCGAGCGCCAGGCCCACGATTTCCTCCGCGCCGCCCGCAAGACCTGCCGCACCCGCGGCCAGACGTTTATCGGTTACGACAACTTTCACTGGGGCGACGACACCGTGCATGGCCTCGGCGACATCCAGGATTTTCCCCTCGGCATCGCCGCCAAGCTCCGCCGCTGGCACAGCCTCGGCGCCGACGGGGTTTTCGACCACTGGGGCCACAGTCCCGAGGACATCTGGTGCAACTCCGTCGCCCTCCGCGAATTCTTCCTCAACCCCCTCGCCGAGCCCGAGCCGATCTGCCGCACGATCGCGCACCGCCAGTTTGGCGCCCGCGCCGGCGAACTCGCCTTCCGCGCCTGGGTGGCGCTCGAGGGGGCCCACCAGCATCTCTCCCCCGCCTGCACGTGGGCGCCCAGCCAGTGGCCCGGTTGGTATCCGAGCCGTCAAACCCCGCCGCTCCCCGGCCACTTTCCCACCGAGACCCTGCGCGAGCACCAGCTCCCACCCCACCGCGAGGGCAACCAGTTCTACAATCCGCCCGACCTCGCCTCCTCCCTGCAATGTGTCGCCGACGCCTGGCATCGCGCCTACCCCCGCTACGAGGAAGCCGCCCGCTTGCTCATCGAAGCACAGGCCGCCGTCGGCGATGATGCGACTCCCCTCTTCTATCATTTCTGGTGGGACGGCGCCCAACCCACCCCGACGCGCCGCGAGCATCTGCGCCGCCAGCAACTCTACGTCGAGAGCATGGCTCTCGCCGGCTACGAGATCGGCCTCCAATTCGGTCTCCACGCCCTGTGGGAAACCTCCGGCCACGACGAAAAGGTTTTTCGCACCCGGGCCCTCGGCCTCCTGCGCGCCGATGCCACGGCCTGCCGCGCGGCCGCGCGCTACTTCCGCACCGTCGGCCAGCCTTCAAAATGGCCCGCGCAATACGAGACGAAGGCGGACCTCATCGAGGCCTACCTCAACGCTCACCCCTGAGCCCGGCCGGGCGGCTCATTCGTGGCCGCCGCGGTACTTCTTCTCGCCGGCGGTCACCGCCAGCGTCAGCCGGTTCTCCTTCGGTGGCAGGGGGCACGTCGCGAAAGGGGTAAACGCGCACGGCGGATTTTCCGCGGTGTTGAAATCCAGCACGACTTTCCCGTCTTCACCCGGCAGCTCCGCGTATAGGAACCGCGCCGCCCCGTACGTCTCCTTCCCGCTCGTCAGATCAGAAATCACGAAGAACAGCGGCTCGTCCGGCCCTTCCTGGATCGGGATCAGCTCGTAGGTTTTTCCGTCTTTTTCGAAGACCGCCTTGCCCAGTACCAGCGCCGATTCTTCCTGCCCGAGGATGTTGGCGATCTTGATCTCCTTAGCCTTTTCGAAAGGCACCCACCGCGCCTCGATCCGCCACGCCGGGTCGATGGGATAATAGTCGAGCCCGAGAAAATGCGTGCGGCTCTCCGACTCGCTGTCCTTCACGCGCAGGGCCTTCTTTCCGCCGCGGTCGATCAGGAAAAAACTCACCGTGCCGCTCGTCACGAGCGTCGGTTTGCCGCCCTGCTTCCCTTCGTCGAGTTCCGCCGCGAGCACCGCGCGGCCATCGATCTTCGAGTCCACCGCCGGATTGAGCGTGATCGCGCAGCGGCCGTCGGGCCGCATGATCACGGCGCCGAAATGAGCCGGCCCCTTGGCGAGCACGATGGTGTTGTCCGTCGCGGTGCCGAGGGTGTTCTCGCCGACTTTGAGGAAGTGCAGGCCGATGAGCGTGAGCCAGCCGTCGGGCTTCTTCAGCCGCTCCTCGCGGTGCGCGCGCTGGCCCTCAATGGTCTTAACGTAGTCCGGCGGCAACTCCGCCCGAACCAGATTCATCGTCGCGCACACCAGCAACGCGCAGCCCAGGAAATGTTTCATCGTCATGGAGGAAATAGGCATCGCCCGGTCAGACCGTGCTCTCGGCCGCCGGTGCCGCCGGATGTGCCCGCGTCGCGTCCGCGGCAAAGGTCCGGATCACCAGCATCAGCGCGATCGTCACGATCAGCGCCCCTTCAAAAAACGCGATGCCCGCCAGCCAGGCCGGCATGCCATGCCCGACCGCCCAGCCAAAGCTCCACGTGCCGATGAGCGGACCCGGAATACCCGCGAGACTCGCGAGGCCGCCAAAGATGCCCTGCACCGCCCCCTGCTCGTTGGCGGGCACATGCTTCGTGATGTAGGACTGCACCGCCGGTCCGGCCATGCCGCCAAAGGCGCCGATCGGGATGATCAGGTAGATCATCCAGCCTTCCGGTGCCAGACCGTAGCAGAGCAGAGCAAAGATCGTGATGCAGAGGCCCGTGACCACCGCCCGGCTGTCACCGAGCCTCGGCACGATTTTCTTCACCAAGGTCGCCTGCACAATCGCCGACATCACGCCGGCAATGCCCAGCGAGGTGCCGACCTGTCCGGTGGTCCAGTGGTAGCGATACTGCATGCAGAGCACCCACGTCGAGTAAAGCACCGTCTGCGACAGCATCAGCATGAAATAAGCGTCCGCCACCCCGCGCACCGCCGGGAAACGGCCCAGCACCTTCAGCGCGCCGATGGGGTTCGCCCGCTTCCACTCGAAGGCGCGGCGGTTCTCCGGCTTGAGCGACTCCGGCAGCACGAAGTATCCGTAGATCCAGTTCAGCGCCGAGCAGCCCGCCGCAAACCAGAAGGGCAGTTGCAGGCTGATTCCGCCCAAAAAACCGCCCAACAATGGCCCGATGATAAAGCCGATGCCAAACGCCGCGCCCAGGATGCCAAAGCCGTGCGCCCGTTTATCCGGCGGCATCACGTCGGCCACGTAGGCGTTGGCCGTCGCCATCACGCCCGCGGTGAAGCCCGAGATCACGCGCGCGACAAACAGCCAGGCCATGCCGGTCGCGAGCGCCGCCGACGTGGCGTTGCCCGAGACCAGCACCGAGGCCGCCAGCGCCATGATCACGTAGTCGATGCTCGAGCCCGCGAGGGCGATCAGGATCACCCGCCGCCGGCCAAACCGGTCCGACAACGCCCCCAGGATCGGCGACCCGACGAATTGCAGCGCCGCATACACGCCGACGAGCACACCGTACATGTGGGAGCCGGCCGCCTCGTCGCCGTGCTGGAATCCCTTTACCACGCCGGGCAGCACCGGGATGAACAACCCGAAGCCCAGCACCGACAGCACCATCGTCACGAAGATGAACTTGATCGCGGGTTCCCGCGCCGTGGTCGCACTCATGTCTTCATCATCTCACCTCCGCCCGCGCGACGCGAGCCCGCAAAATCCCGGCATCCTCCGGGGCCGCGCCTCAGAGAAACATATACACGTACCCTGCGAAGCCCAACGCGAGCACGCCCGCGGCGGCGGCGAAGGACCACAGCCAGTTGCGCTTGCGCGCGGCCATCGCGAAGGTCGCCACGATCACGCCCAGTTGCGCGCCCAGCATCCCGTAGAAAAATTTCTGGCTGCGGAAATGGTGCCGCTCCGCCGACAGGTTGCTCTTGCGCACCTGCAGCTCGTAGAGCCCGCCGATCTTCTGGTTCAATCGCGCCTCCGCATCATAACGCGCCCGGTCAAACCGCAGGCGCGCCATCGTGAAGCTCCGGCGCAGCTCCGGGGCGATCCCCGTCGCGTGCTCCAGCTCGTGCTCGATCTTTTCCACCGCCTGGCTCACCGGCTTCGTCGCGGCATCGAGCGCCACCGTCTGGTCGCGCGCCGCGTGCAGGGCCGTTTCAAGCGAAGCGTCGCTCACCTCGCCGAGCCGGTGCGCGATCTCCGCCGCCGGCTGCATCTGGTCGATCGCTTCCTGCGCCGCCGCGATTTTCGCATCGTGCGCTCCGTCCGGCAGACCCGCCGGCACCTCGCCGCGCGCCAGATAGCCCAGCGCCGCGCGGCCGTGCTCCGACTCGAGCAGCGCCTTCAGCGTGCCGCCCTGCGCCTCGCCCGCGTGCTGCAGCGCCGCCGCATCAAACGCCGGCACCGTCACCGTCGCCGTCATCATGTCGAGCGCGGTCCCTTGCACGGCGCCGCGGAGTTTCTTGGCCTGGAAAAAGCCCCACTGGTCGCCCGACTTCGACTGCAGCTGCGCCGCCATCGAGCGGTCGTACTGCGCGCGGGTCATCTCGCTCGACGCGAGGCCCGCGAGCATCGTCGCGATCACCGTCATCACGATCGGGGTGGAAGCGAGCACCCGCCCCCACAACGTCATCGGCATATCGGCTTTGAGGGCTTCGGGGATTTGGATTTTCACGGGCTGAGGATTGCCCGTCCCGGCCCGCCTTGGCGAATGAGAATTTTCTTCACGCTCCCCGTTTCGCGCCGCCCCGCAGCGCCAGCACCAGCGGCAGCATGATCGCCGGCGCGATCGCCGACACCGCGATACCCCAGTGCAGATCGCTGAAATCCGCCACCCAGCCCACGATCCAAGGCAGACAGATCCCGCCGGCATTCCCGCCGGCCCCGAGCGCCCCGTACATGCTGGCGCCGCCCTCCGGATAGCGGTCAGCCGTCACCGCCAGCATCGTCGGCCACAGGCAGCTGCCTGTCGCACCGACAATGATGCACGCCGCCAGCGCTACGCCCGGCCCCGGCCAGAACGATCCCACCAAAAACAACGCCACCGAGATCCCGCAGCCCCATGCCATCACGTAGTAGGGATCAAGTTTCTCCGCCGACCCCACGGCCATGCGCCCGACCGCCATCGCCACGGAAAACAACAGCAGCGCCACCCCGCCCACCCATGCCGGATAGTGCAGCGCCCGCTCCGCGTACGCCGGCAGCCATTGCACCAGCGCCGCCTCCGTCGCGCCGCCGAGCAAAATCGCCACCATCGCGCCCCAAAACCACGGCCGCCGCAGCAGGGTGCGCAGCCCCAGCCGTCCACCCTCTGCGCTGAGCTCCGGGAATCGCCGCGGCACCAGCGCGCCCAACAACAAAAGCGGAAAGGGCGCGAGCAACAGGCACGCCGCGCGCCATCCGCCGCCCGCGCGCAATACGAGCGTGCCCGTGAGGATCGTCACCACCGCACCCACACAATAAAACGAGTGCAGCCAGTTCATCGCGGCCGCCCGCCGCGTGGGATTCAGCGCGGCCACGACCGGACTCACCACCATGTCGAGCATCCCCGCGCCCACCCCGAGGAAAAACATCGCCAGCCCCAGCGTCGCATACCCCGGGGCCAGCGCCGCCCCGACCAAGCTCGCGCTCATGAGCCCGTTGCCCAGCAACGCGAAGGGTTTCGCCCCGAGCCGGTCCGCCAGCGGCCCGGTGCACAGGATGGCCGTGACCAACCCGCCAAACAGCAGCGCGCCTAGCCGCCCGAGCTGCTCCTGCGTGAGCCCGGTCGCACCGCCGTAGCTCGCCCCGATCGCCGTCAAAAACACCGGCAGCAAATTGAGCCCGATGGCCAGGCACATCATCGTTACGTAGCAGAGCGCCGTCAGCAGCCGGGGGGCGAGCGGGGTATTTTCAGGCATCGGTTCCACCGAAACGTCCCGCTCCCAAACTGCACCAATAAAAACTCACGCCGCGTCCCGCGCCAAATCCCATCGCCACCCCGCCCGCCGTTCTCCACCCTCTCGCCACCCCATGAAATTCTGCATCGTCACCGACATGGAAGGCCTCGCTGGCGTCGATCACTGGGACCAGTGCTACGCGACCGACGATCACGCCCCCGCCTACCTGCACGGCCTCGCCCAGCTCGCTGCCGACACCAACGCCACCATCGCCGGCTGCTTCGATGCCGGTGCCACCGAAGTCGTCGTGTGGGACGGACACGGCCGCAACGCCCAGCGAGCCTTCACTCGCGTCCCGCTCGACCCACGCGCCACCCTTCAGCGCCTCATCCCCAGCAACCCTCTTCAACTCGTCGGCCTCGACGCCACCACCGCTGGCGTCTTCATGGTCGGCCAGCACGCGATGGCAGGCACGCTCCACGGCTTCCTCGACCACACGCAGAGTCCGCACACCATCTGCCGCTACCTGATCAACGGCGAGGAGCACGGTGAGATGAGCCAGTTCGTCCTTCACACCAGCGCCTACGGCGTGCCCCTCCTTCACGTCTCCGGCGACGAAGCCCTCTGCGCCGAGGCCCGCCGCCTCTTCCCTTGGGTCGCCACGACCGCCACCAAGCGCGGCACCGGCTGGGCCACCTGTGAACTCTACCCTGTCGCCGACGTCCGCGCCCACATCCGCCGCGACGTCGCCGCCGCCATCGCCCGCCGCGCCACCGCCCAGCTCTGGCGCCTCCCCGCTCCAATCGAGGTCGCGGTCGAGTACGCTTGGAGCGAATTAGCGGACACAATCGCACACAAACCCGGGGTCCGCCGCCCCCACGCCCGCACCGTCGCTTGGTCCATCACCGACCCCCGCGCCATCTACAATTGGCCGTGAAGGGGTCAGGCCTCTAGTTATTGCATTTTTATTTTCGCCCGCCTTTGCGTTTTTTAAACATCTAACCACTGGTTAATTGTATTATTTAAAATGCAATAAATAGAGGCCTGACCCCTTCTATGAAATTCTCGCTCTGTATCCCCGCCTACAATGAGGCCGCGCTGCTGCCGCGCTTGCTCGACAGCGTGGCGGTCGCCCGCGACCGCTATCCTGGTGGAGCAGACGCCATCGAGGTGATCGTGGGCGACAACCGGTCCACCGACGCCACCGCGGCCATCGCCGCCGCCCGAGGCTGCACCGTCGTCCCGGTGGAAAAACGCGCGATCGCCGCCGCGCGCAATGGCGCAGGCCGGGCCGCCCGCGGCGAATACGTCTGTTTCATCGACGCCGACTCCATTGTTCACCCGGACACCTTTGCGCAGATCGAGGCCGTCATGAAAACCGGCCGCTGCGTCGTCGGCGCCACCGGCGTCCACATGGAACGCATGTCCGCCGGCATCTGGGCGACGCTCATGATCATGCTGCCGCTGTCCTATCTCTTCGGCATGGATACCGGCGTCGTCTTTTGCCGCCGTAACGACTTTCTGGCGGTCGGCGGCTACCGCGAGGAACTGCTCGCCGCCGAGGACGTGGATTTCCTCTTTCGCCTGAAACGTCTCGGACGGTCCCGCGGCCAGGACTTCCGGCGCACGCGCCATGCCCGCGCCATAACCTCCACGCGCAAGTTCGACCGCCACGGCGACTGGCACTACCTCACGCAGATGAGCACCCTGCCCTTCCGCATGCTCTTCGCCAAAGCCTCCGCCGAGCGCAGCATCCGCGGCTACTGGTACGACGACCGTGCGTGAAGGGGTCAGGCCTCTAGTTATTGCATTTTTGCGCCATGCAGTCCCGCGACATTTAAAAATGCAATAACTAGAGGCCTGACCCCTTCACTGGCGGATCGCGTGCAAGCACGCTCCTACCCCTGACGCCTCGTCAGTCTCCGCCGCGCGCCCAAATAAAAAGCGGCGATCGTCGCCGATCGCCGCTTTCGAAAAAACCGCCGCGCTTACTTCAGCACGATCTCACGGCCCTGCTCCGACGACTGGTAGATCGCCTCGAGGATGCCGATGACCTTGATCGTCTCCGTCCACGGTACGGGCGAGGGCTTGCCGTTGGCCACGCAGTCGTAAAACGCCGCGAGCTCGTTCCAGTGCGGGTGCGGCACGTGGACCGGGTGCGTGAGCGTGCCCTGCGCAAACACGCCGTTGGGCGCGGAGGCAAATTTCCCGCTCGGCCAGTCCACGCCGCCCTTGCGGCCGAAGACGTGCGCCTGGATCTCCTCGTTCTCCACCTGGTGGAGCATCCACGAGGCCTCGAGCACCATCGTCGCGCCGTTGTCGAAATGCACGAAGCCCGCCGCGAAATCCTCCACGCTGTAACGCTCGCGGTCCCACTCGCCCCACTGGTTGGGCATGTCGTGGCCCTTCGCAAAAACTGTCTTCGCCGTGCCCGTCACGCGCACCGGCTTCGGGAAATTCATCATCCACATGCACAGGTCGAGCGCGTGCACGCCGATGTCCATGCAGGGGCCGCCGCCCGCGAGCTTCGCATCGATGAAGCCGGGGGCCGTCGGCAGCCAGGCGCGGCGCGTCGCACGCACGCGCGCATGGTAGGCGTCGCCCACGTTGCCGGCGTCGATCCAACCCTTCACCGCCTGCGCCGACTGCGTGAAGCGCTGATGCTGCGCCGTCATGAGCTTGAGCTTTTTCTTATCCGCCAGCTCGCCCATCTCGCGCACCTCGGCCGTGGTCACGGCGAGCGGTTTTTCGCAGATCACGTTCACGCCGGCGTTGAGCGCGGCGAGCGCGGCCGGGGTGTGAATCTTGTTCGGCGTGCAGATATCGACCGCGTCGAGGTTCTGCTTCAGCAGCTCCTTGTAATCGGTAAACGCCTTCGTGCCTTCGCCCGCCGCGGCCGCGGCCTTCTTGGCCGTCGCCTCGGAGACATCGGCCACGCCGACGATCTCGACCTCGGGGAGATTCCTCCAACCGGGGATATGAACGGCTTGGGCAATGCCGCCCCCGCCGATGATGCCAACGCGAAACTTCCGACCAGTGTGGGTGCTCATTTAGGGTAAAGGTAAGCCCCGCAAGCGAGCCCCAACCTCTCCCGCCCGACAACTCCAAACCGTCTTAAGCCACACACCGCACCCCGGGATGCCCACACCCTTGCCCGGAGCAAAATCCTCCGTTTCGCTTCCGTCACGATGTCCGCCACCCCACTCGCCGCCGCCTTCGCCGCGCTCCAACGCCGCTACCGCATCGTCCTCACCCTCTTCATCATCGGCCTGATCCTGAGCGGCGTCACCGCCTTCCCCCTGCTCACCGAACTGCGCTGGCTCTGCGACCTGCTCGGCGTGGACCAGACCACCGCCCTCGCCCAGTCCTCCGGCCTTGCCCACTGGCTGGCCCGCGTGCGCGCCGGCCTCGAAGCCAACGCCCGCGACTACCCCTTCATCGCCTACGGCACCGACTGGCTCGCCTTCGGCCACCTCGCCATCGCGGTGTTTTTCATCCGCCCGGTCTTCAAGCCGCTCGAGAGCGACTGGGTGCTCCGCTGCGGCCTCGTCTGCTGCGCCGGCGTGATCCCGCTCGCCCTCATCGCCGGCCCGCTGCGCGGCATCCCGTTTTACTGGCGCCTGATCGACTGCTCCTTCGGCGTGCTCGGCGCGATCCCGTTGCTCTACTGCCTCCGGCTGACCCGGCGGATGCGTGCGACCACTTAAATTACCCGCTCCGTCGGGTCTAGTCCGCCAGCGCTTTTGCAGAGCGCCGCGAATTAGGCGTGCAGCCCCCCACCAGACAAGCGAGGACCGCGATCATGAGCGCGATCAAAAACCCTTCTGCTATTGTTATCAGGGCGGTCCAGCCAAAGGAGTTCGTATCCGCCACATCTAGCCCAGCCTTAGTTGCGGCCACGGCCGAGACCATCCCCACGGCCATTACGCCGGGGACAACGTCGACGAACACCAACACCTGCAACAGAGCCAGGGCCCGAAACCCAGCCACCTCCGCCTCACAGCCCAGCAAGCCCAACGCCGATAGGCCGACCTTGATCCAAGCTGCCCGCTTCAGTGCGGTCACCCTGGGCGTTTCATCCCAGTCTGCATACCGCTGCAACCACGCACATCTGCTGGCGAAAATCATCACCCAAACCACGAGGCCTACGACCATGCCGGTGATTTCCCTAGCTGATCCAAAGCTCCCTGTGATCGCCAAGAACCCGCTGGGCAGTGCACAGAATACTCCGCGCAGCGCCCAGCCCGGCAGCTCCGCGCGGAACTCCGGGGAGGTCAGCAGCGTTTTCAAGACGCCACCGCCCTTCCCGTTTCCTCGGACGACCAGTCCACCTTGCGGCTGAAATACATCACGGCACCCAGCGCCACGAACAAGGCGGCCGTGCCCGCGAGCAGCGCGTATTTGTCCATCCGCAGCACCACGTAGAGCGTGCTGTGCACCGCCGCCAGCAGGCCCGCGATCAGCGCCGCGCGCCCGTACCCGTGCAAAATCGCCGCACTGTAGAGCACGATCAGCGCGGACGACGCCACCGCCGCCCCCGCATACGCCAGCCCCGGAGGCAGCACTTCGCCCAGCGCCAGCAGGGCCATGTAAAACAGGCAGAGCGCCGCGCCGACCAAGCCGTAATGCACCGGGTGCAGCCGCAGACCCGCGAGCACCTCAAAGAGGAAGAACGCGGTGAACACCAAGCCCATCACCAGCACGCCGTATTTGAGCGAGCGGTACGTCATGTGGTAGCCGGCCTCCTGGATCTCGCGCTTGGTCATGGTTTCCTCCGTCTTCGGCGTTTTTTCCAATCCGGGTTTCGCCGCGGCCTCTTCGACGGAGGCCTCCACCGGGGTCTTAGCGAAGCCGCGACGCTCCGCCCGCTCCTCGCGCAGGTTGTTGATCAGGCTCAGCGGCACCTGCAGGAGCAGCACGAGGCCGGCGATGAAGAGCAGCTTGATCGTGACGGCGTTGCGCCGGCGCACGGCGGCTGACTGGGCCGGGCTGACCGGCGGTGGGAGGGCGGAGCTGGTTTGGGTGGAATCCATGGCGCCACTCTGCCCGGGCTGCATGAAGCCCGTGTGAAGGCTGCGTGAAAAACGCAGGAAAAAGCGGGCCAACCGCTTCCCACGATCCGGTGCCATCAGGTAGGTTGCGCGCTCGCGCGCAACAGCCGTGCCTCCCCGCCCTAACGCCCTGTGGATCCGTTGTTGCGCGCAAGCGCGCAACCTACCTTTCAGCCGCCTGCGCCTTTCACCTTACTACCCACCGGCACCGACAGCACCGCCCGCGCACCACCTTCGGGCCGGTTTACAAGGGTCACGTCGCCGTCGTGCAGGTGCGCGATCTCGCGCACAAGCGCGAGGCCAAGGCCCGTGCTCTTCCGCGTCGTGCCCGGCCGCGGCAGCGAATAAAACCGCTCGAATACGCGCGGCAGCGCGTAGTCCGGCACGCCGGGTCCGTTGTCCTCGACGGTAAAAACAATGCGCCCCGCCTCACTGGTCCAACGCAAGGCCACCGCGCCGCCCGCGGGCGAGAAATCCAACGCGTTCTGCAGCAGGTTCACCAGCGCCTCGCGCAGGAGCACGCGCTCACCGTTCAGCTCCGGCGCCCTCGCCAAGTCACCTTCGAGCGTGAGCGTCACCCGCCGGGCCTCGCAGGCCGGCCGCAGGGCCTGCGCCGCTTCCCGCGCCAGCTCGGCCGCCGTGATCCGCTCCGTCTGCCGCAACGCCTTGCGTGCCTCGAGTGACGAGAGCTCCAGCAGGCGATCCACGCTCTGCTGGATGCGTGCGGCTTCGCTGCGGATATTATTGAGAAATTTCTCACGCTGCTCCGCCGGCATCTCCTCGCCCAGCAGCTCCGCCGCGCCGCGGATCGCCGCCAGCGGCGCTTTCACTTCGTGCGCGAGGGTCTGGGTGTAGCGCTCGACATGCTGGCGGCCTTCCAGCGCGTCGCGCATCTGCTCAAAGGCCTGCGCCAACTCCGCCACTTCCACCGCGCGGGACACCGGCACCTTGGCCGGACGCCCATCGCGCACGCCGCGCGCGTAGGCCGTCAGCCGCTCGATCGGCCGCGTCATGCGCACTGCGATCCACCAGCCCGCCACCACCATCACGGCCGCAATCAGCAGCGCCATGATCGAGAGTTTGCGCCGCTCGGCCCAAATCAGCTCGTCCACGCCGCGAAACGACCGCGACAGCACCAGCCGCGCCGTCGGTTGATCCGCCAGCCGCAGCGGCACCGTGGTCACGACGGCGGTATCGGTCTGCTGCGTACCACCATCGATGATCCGCTCCCCCATGCGCCGCACGGACCGTGGTTCGGCCTCGTACCACGAGCCAGCCGCCGGCTCGGCCTCTTTGGAATCCGCCAGCACGTCTCCTCGCTCCGTCATCAGCTGCGCACGAAAATTCGCGGTGTCCCCCAGCGTCGCGCGGGCCTGCGCGACAGTCTTGCCCTCCAGCGCCCGCGCCAGCAGCCGCGCCGTCTCTTCAAGATTTTGCCGCACCGCCGTCACGTAGCGCGGGCGCACCTCCGCCAGCATGAAGCGCATGAGCACGGCGAAGCCCACGGCCGAGGCCGCGACATAGACTACGAAGATCGCCGTGCGAATTCTCACGATTCCTTAAGCGAATAGCCCAGCCCGCGATGCGTCTCGATCGGCTCCGTATCGGGCGCGACCTCGCGCAGCTTGGCGCGCAGGGTCTTGATGTGCGCATCCACCGTGCGGTCGAGCGCGGCGCCGGGATCATCCCACGCCGCCGTCATCAACTGATCGCGGCTGAAGACCCGGCCCGGCGCCCCCAGCAGCGTGCCGAGCAACCGGTATTCGTTGCGCGTCAGGTCGAGCGCAGTCCCGCGGTAGCTGATGCGGCACCGCGCCTCGTCGTGAACCCACTCAGTTGGTTTTGCGGGCGCTTTCGTCGTCTCCGTCGCCGCCGGAGCCTGACTCCGCCGCAGCACCGCCCGTACCCGCGCCGTCAGCTCGCGCGGGCTGAACGGTTTCGCCACATAGTCGTCCGCTCCGAGCTCCAGCCCCACGATGCGGTCCACCTCGCCGCTGCGCGCAGTCAGGAAAATCACCGGCACCGCGTGCCGCTTGCGCAGCTCGCGGCACACGTCAAAGCCGTTGGCATCGGGCAGGCCCACGTCGAGCACCACCAGCGCCACCGGCTGAGCCTCAAGCGCCGCCAACGCCTCGCGGCCCGTCGTTTTCCAGAGCGGCTCGAAGCCCTCGGTCTTCAGCGCATACACGATCGTCTCCGCAATCGCCGTCTCATCCTCGACCACCAGCACCGTCGCACGCGAGTTCGCCATCCCGCCGTTTCTGCCGCGTATCCGGCATGCTGGCAAGTGCCGCGCTCATCTCCATCCACCAATCCATCCCATGTAGGAGCGTGCTTGCACGCGATGTTGGATCAGCGCGACTCTCCCGGTTCCGCAACACCTCTCATCGCGTGCAAGCACGCTCCTACCCTGCCGATCCGGCCACGGGAAACGTCCGATCCTACACGTCGCCCAACTGCGGCCGCAGCACGATCTCCTCGACCACCGTACGCCGGCTCAGCCGGTAGATATCCAAAAACGCCCGCGCCACGTCCTCCGCCGGCATCATGCGCTCCGGCTCCACGCCGCTGCCGTCCCAGGAGGGCGACACGGTGGCGCCCGGACACACCAGCGTCACGCGCACGCCCTTCGTCTTAAGCTCCTCGCGCATGACCTTGGTCAGGCCGGTGACGCCAAACTTCGCCGCACAGTAGGCCGCGCCACCCGGATACGCCTTGAGCCCTGCGATGGAGCCCATGTTGAAGACATCGCCGCGGCCCCGCTTCGCCATCGCGGGCACGAAGGCCTGCGACACCAGCAGGACGCTCCGCAGATTGGCCGCGAGCATCGCGTCGAACTCCGCCGCCTTCAGTTCAAACAGTCCGGCCGGCCGAAACACCCCCGCGTTGTTGATCAGCACATCGACGGTACCCAGCCGCTTGGTCACCGCCTGCGCCAGGGCCGCGACGGAGCCCTCGTCGCTCACATCGCACGCAAATGCCTCCGCCTTGGCACCCAGCTTGGCGCAGGCCTTCGCCACCGCCGCGAGTTTCCTCTCGTTCCGCGCCACCAGCGCCAGCCGTACGCCGCGGACCTCCTGCGCGAATACCTTTGCGATCGCGGCACCGATCCCTTGCGACGCTCCTGTGATGAGAACCACCGGCTTGTTCATAGGCCCGGATCGTGGCCTGCCGCGGAGGCGGACGCCATGGAAAAACGCCCTTCGCCGGAGCCACCGCCCTTTCCCCGTGTCCGAGATACTGCACTACAGGTCCCGCCCGCCGGAATATAACTTGCCCCGTTCCGACCCCCGGGCGTCAAATACCGCCTACTCTAACGCATGTCCGTCTTCGTCTCCACCCAACCCCGGCTTGCGGTCACGCTCGGCGAGGGCGGCCAGCCGTTTGAAATCGGCCTGCCCGTGCTCGCGGGCGAGCCGGTGGAGCAGATTTTCCCGCACGCCCGGCCCGTCGGCCGCCGCGGCGCCCTGACGCTTTTTCAGGCCGGCATGTGGTTGCTCGGCGCCGCCAAGGTGGACATCCGGCCGGGCTTGGAACACGCCGCCCGCCAGCTCTACGGCGATATCCTCGACGCCAGCCGTCAGCTCCACCTCGCGCGCATCTGGAACTACGTGCCGGACATCAATGCGGCGGGCCCAGCGGGATTGGAAAACTACCGCGCCTTCTGCCGCGGACGCTCGCTGGCCTTCGAGGCGCACTTTGGCGCCAGCTTCCGCCAGCAGCTCCCCGCCGCCTCCGCCGTCGGGTGTCACGACGGCGCGCTCACCGTGATTTTCGCCGCGACGCCGCAAGCCCCGCGCCACCTGGAGAATCCGTTGCAGGTGCCCGCCTACGATTACCCGCCGGAGCACGGTCCGCGCCCGCCGAGTTTTGCCCGCGCCACGGTGGTGCCGGCGCCCGCCGGACCCACGGTGTTTATCTCCGGCACCGCCGCCATCCGCGGGCACGCCACCATCGCTCCGGGCGATCTCGCCCACCAGCTGGACTGCACCCTCGAAAACCTCCGCGAGATTTCCCGCGCCTGCGGGCTCGGCCCCGATCTCGCCGCCGGGCCGCGCCGCACGCGCCACTTCAAGGTGTACCTGCGCCACCCGGCGGATCTCGCCGCCACCGCCGCGTTTCTCCACGAGCACCTGCTGCGGCCCGACGACCGCGTCTGCTACGTGCAGGCCGACATCTGCCGCGCTTCGCTCTGCGTCGAGATCGAGGCCACGCTCATCCCCGGCTGAGAAAAACCCGCGCGCGCAGCGCCGCGGTGTCGGTCTTGCCCCGCGCCGTGGTGGGAAACGCCGGCAGCGTGACGAGATGCTTCGGAATCCGCCAGGCCGCCGTACCGGCCGCCAGCTCCGCCCGCACGTCCACCGGGGTGCGCGCCGTGGCCAGGGCCGCGCCCAGCACCGGCTCCGGGCCTTCGCGCACGCCGACCCACACGTCGGTAACGCCGCGCAGCTGTCGCAGGCGCTCCGTGATCTCGGCCAGATTCACGCGGCGCCCGGCGATCTTCACCGTCAGGCCCCGGCGGCCGAGCACCGTCAGCCGGCCCTGCGCATCGCGGGCCACGCGGTCGGGCATGACCCAGGCGCCGTGTCTGCCGGAGCGGCGGCGGTTGCCGTGGGTATGCACCGCGGCGCTGCTCACCTGCACGCGCTGGCCGCGCAACATTTTCAATTTCACGCCGCGCAGCGCCCGGCCCACGCCGCCTGCGAGCGTGGCGTCGCCGGTGGCATCGTAGGCGATGCCGCCGGTTTCGCTCGAGCCGTAGAAGCCGTGCAGCCGGCCGCCGAATTTCTCCGCGAAGCCCCGCGCCGTTTCCACGGGCAGCGGCGCGCCGGCCGAGATGCCCAGCCGCAGGCCGGATAGCTTGGCGTCCGCCGCGACCACCGCGCGCCAAAGCGGCGGCACCCCGGGAAACACGGTCGGCTGCCAGCGCGCGAAATCCTCCGCCATCGCATGCGGCAGCGGCGCCGAGCCGCAGACCAGCGGCACGCCGTGCGCCAGCAGCGGGACCACGAGGTTGCCCAGGCCGTAGGCATGGCCGAACGGGATGAGCGCGTAATTCCGGTCGCGCGACGTGAGGCCCATGGTGGCCATGATGTGGCAGGTGTCCGCCAGCAGTTGCGCCGCCGTGAAGACGAGGGCGCGCGGCCCGCCCGTGGAGCCCGACGTCAGCTTGATCAGGCAGACCGCCGGGTCGCGGTAGCACCGGGCCCCCGGCAGCGGGACGAGCCGCGCGCCATCCCACCACGCCGCTGCACGCACCGCCTCCGCCATCCGGCGCTGGGCCTCGGCCGGCTCCGCCGCATCGAGCGGCACGACCACCGCGCCCGCTTGCAGCAGCGCGAGGAAAATCTCCAGCCACGCGAGGCCATTGGGCAGCGCCAGCACCACGGCCCGGCCGCGCAACTCGTCGCCACGGATGTGCGCCGCCCGCCACGCCGCTGCGCCCGCAGCGAGCTGGGAAAATGTCGCCGTGCGGCCGTCACCCGCCTGCACGACGGCCGGCCGGTCGGCGTGGCGGCGCAGGGTTTTTTCCCAGGCGGCGAGCAGGGCGCGGCTCATCGCTTCCCTCCCAAGCCCGAGAGATGCTCGAACTCGATCGTCAGCAGCGCCGCCGCCACCATCAGCGCCACCGTCAGGCCCAGCGCCTGCACCACCGGAATGGCGCTCAAGGCCAGCACGCCGAACGAGGCCATCGTTGTCAGGCCCGACACGCGGACCGAGATCGGCGGCGGTTCGCCGCGATAGGCCGAGGTCGCCGTGAAGATCGAGTAGTTGTGCGTCAGGCACACGCCGAGAAACGCCCCGAGCAGGTGAAACAAATTCAGCGGCACGCCCAGCCAGCCCAGCAACCCGAAGAGCCCGAGACAGGTGCCGCACGGGATCGCGAAGATCCGCACGCCGTCGCGCCAGCCGTAGCTCAGCAGCACGCCGCCGCCCACGATGCCGAGCCCGATCAGGCTCAGCCACAGCGCCGAGGCCCGGTAGCGGGCGAGCACGTTATTCAAGGTTTGCAGCTGGCTCGCGCTGACCGTGTGCAGCTCCTCCGGCGGGGCCGCGGCCGGCGCATCGGTCACGACCGTCACCATCCACGCCATGGGCCGGCCGTCGTGCAGCAGCAGGCCCAGCGGCCCGGTGGCTTTCGCGCGCAGGGCCGCCACCGCTTCCGCCCAGCCGTCGGCCGGCGCGGCGCGGAATTGCTCCCACGCGGTGAAGAACGGCGCAAACTCCGCCACCTCGTAACCCGCGGCCTCCAGCTCGCGCCGGAAGGCGGCGATGAACTCGGGGTTCGCCCGCGCAAATTCGCGCGCGTGCGCATACTCTGCCGGCGTCGGCAGCACGGTCGCGAGGCTGAAGCTCCGGGCGCGACCGCCGCCGGCCTGCTGGAGCCAGCCGGCGAATTTTTCCAGCGCCGCGCGGGCCGCGGGGAGATTTTCGCCGTAGGTCAGGTAAACCGTGCGCTCGCCGCCGTCGCCAAACAGGCGGCGGATGCGCGCGTCCTCCTGCTGCACCTCCGGCGCGGGGATCTCGAGCTGGCGGATATCGTCCTTCCATTTCAGCAGGGCCAATCCCGGCAGCGCCGCCAGCCACGCCACGGTGAGCACGCGACGCAGCCCGCGGCGGCCGCCGGCGAGCAGCGTCCACGGCCAGCGCCACGCCCGCGCCTCGAGGAAGGGACGCCGCACCGTCGCGAAATACACCACCGCCGCGCCCAGGGCGCTCACCAGCCCCGCGCCGACAAACAGCCCGAGCTGCCGGATCAGCGGCAGCGGCGAGAACAGCAGCAGCGCGAAGCCCGCCACCGTCGTGAGGCAGCTCGCGAGCAGCGGTTTTGCGAGTCGCCGCACTTTCTCCGGGTAGTCCTCCCCCGGGTACGCCGGCGGCTGCATGAAAAGATAGAACCCGTAGTCGATGGCCACGCCCGTTAGCATCGACCCAACCACGAACACGAGCATGTGCACCCGTTCAAACACGAGCGTCACGCCCACCCACGCGCCGAGGATGGAGAGCAGCACCACGGGCACGAGGTGCAGGGCGCGCACCGTCCCGCGGATGAACGTCACCGCCACCGCGAGCACCGCGGCCAGCGACAGGGCGTTGAGCCACGAGACCTCGCGCTCGATGCGGGCGCGGCTCGCCGCCGCAAAGCGGTTCACCCCGGTATCGCTGACGCGCAGCCCCGGCCAGCCCGCGCGTACCGTCGCGGCCGCGCGCTCGATCGCGGCAAACGCCGGCTGCTGCCCCGCCTCGCTCAGCGGCGAGGCCGCGAGCCGCGCCCACACGAGCGCCGCGCCCCCGGCCGGTGCCGCGCCGGCCCAGTCGGGTCCGCCTTGCAGGTGGTTCACCACGCCCGGCACGAGCAGCAGCGGATCGCCCGGCACGATTTCCTGAAAAACCGGCGCGGTCGGTGTGTTGAGAAAATCCGTCAGTCCTTTCACCGCGTCCTTCGCCAGCCATTCGGAAAAATCCGCACCGGGTGCGTGGGCCGCTTCGCGGGCGCTGAGCCACTGGGGAAACAGCAGGTCCAGCCGGCGCGCGTAGAGTTCCTTCCCGAGCGCATCGCGCGGCGCGGGGTCGGCCAGCGCCACGGCGTCCGCAAAGGCCGGGTCGTGCGCGAGGGCGGCGGCGAATTGCTGCGCCACCTCGAGGGGCACCGCCCGGCCGCCCGCGTCGGTCAGCGCGATCAGCATCGTCTGCGCCTCGGCGTGGCTCGCGAGCTGGCGCACGAGCGCGAGCTCCGGCGCGGCCTCGCTGCCGGGGATCAGGTCGAGGACGTCGCTGGAAATTTTGCGCGCGTAGTCCAGGCGCAGCAGCCACAGGCCGCCGAGCAGCGCGCAGACCGCCAGCACTCCCCAGCCCAGAACCTGTCGTCGGCGGAACTCCATGGGCCGTTACCGGAAATATTTCGCCACATCCTCGGCCGTGAAGGGTGCGATGGCCTTCGGCGCGGCGAGCAGGATCTCGATGGTCTGCTTGGCGGAGTGGCGGATCTCGATGCGGTTCACCACCGCCGCCGCGCCCTCGACCGTGATGCGCTCCACCGCGCGGCGCAGCGTCGCCTCGCGCGGCACGAGGGCGATCGTCCAGGTGTCGCCCGTCCGCCGGCCGTAGAGTTCGAAGCGGCCGGTCAGCGCCGCGAGGTCCAGCCGCAGGGCGTCGAGCAGCGCGGCGTTGGCGGCCTGCATGCGGGGATCGGCCGGCGGGGCCTTGGCCCCCGGCGCGCCCGGCGTCCGCAGGCCCTGCGCATCGAGCACCACGATGCGCTCCTCCGGCTTGAGGTAGTGCAGGCTCAGGCCGTGCGCCGCCGACACGCGCACCTCGCCCGTCAGCTCCACGGCCTGTTTCTTGAAGGAGAATCGCCGGCGCTCGGTGAAATCCGCCAGCGTGTCCGGCCGGTGCGCGAGCGCTTCCGTCAGGTCCTTCCAATCGGCGGCGTCCGGGGTGATGAGGTTTTGCGCGGCGACGAGCGGCGCCTCGGCCGGAGCCGGGGGCTCCGCGAGCGCGTGCAGCGGCAGGCCCGCCAGCACCAGGCCCGCCACCAGCCCGAGCGCCCGCCACTGGCGCCGGTGGTGGCGCAGCGCCGCCCAGCGCCAGAGCAGCAGCTCGGTGATCAGGCGCGTGTGCATCCAGGCCAGGTTCACGTTGTCCCGGATGTAATTAAAATGAGATACACCACCCTCCGCCCGGGAGAAATAGCGCACCGGCGCGGCGAGGTTCACGGGCGGCACCCCGGCCCAGCCCAGCCGCACGGCGGCCTCGGTGTCGAAATCGTAGCGGCGCCCGCCGCGCCGCGGGCCGAGGACGTCGAGCAGCGGTTGCAGCGGGTACACGCGGAAGCCGAAGAGCGGGTCGTCGATGCCGGCGCCGAGCAGTTCGAGGCGCACGAGCCCCACGCTGATCTTCCGCCCGTGCAGACGCTCGGCGGGGATGTTGGCCGGAAAAATCGGCCGGCCCAGCACCAGCGCCTCCGGTTGACGCTGCGAGGCCGCCATGAATTCGCCGATGCTCGCCGCGGGGTGCTGCCCGTCCGCATCCATCACGAGCCCGTGCGTGAAGCCCCGCTCGCGCGCCCACGCCGCCCCCGCGAGGACCGCCGCGCCCTTGCCGGCGTTGCGCGGCTGTTCCAGCACGGCCAGGCCCGGCGAGTGCCGCGCGAGTTCGTGCATTTCCGTCGCGCTGCCGTCCGTGCTGCCATCGATCACGACCAGCGCGGGCGTCCAGTGGCGCAGCACCTCGGCCACGACTGCACGCAGTCGCGGCCCGGTGTTGTACGACGGCAGGATGACGAGGTGGGTGGGCGAGGTCGGCATCGCGTCGTTTCAACGTGACGGTTTCACCCGCTCAGGCAAGCGGCAGGTCGGGTCCTTCGCCCGTTCGGAACCACCGCTCCACACGGGCCGCGGCCTCAATCACCTCCACCTCCTCCGGGACCAACACCCGCGGACCCGCCGCCACCTCCACGCGGATCGGAAAACGCGGCACCTGCCACCACGCCCAGCCTTTGGCCAGCACCGGCGGATTTGCGGTGATGCGGACCAGCTGCACCGGCACTCCCTTGCGCCGCGCCACCAGGGCGAACCCCGGCCGCAAGACCCCAAGCGTCTCCCCCGGCGGCGTGCGCGTGCCCTCCGGGAAGAGCACCACGGTATGACCCGCGCGGACCTTGTCGCAGATCATCCGCATGAGATCGGGGCCGCGATCCGCACCGAGATATCCGGCATACCCGGCCGCCGCACCCAGCACCGGATTGCGCCGGATCGCGGGCTTGAAGACGCATACCGCCTCGCGCACCCGGGCCAGAATAAAAGTGATATCCATCAGCCCCGGATGGTTGGCCACCACGAGCTGCCCGCCGGACGTGATCCGCTCGAAGCCCCGGTATTGCACATCCACCAGCCGCATGACCCGCATCCACCACACGAAAAGGGCGAAATGCCGGTGGATCAGCCGCTGCATCCCCCGCTCGTCGCGAAAACACCAACCCGCGATCACGCTGAAGAGATTCAGGGTCAGCCCAAACAGCGCGAAAAGCAGCAGGCTCAGGAAATAAAAAACCACATGGTAAACCCGCAGGAAAATCATGCGCGCCCCTCCGCTCCGTCCGCCACCGCGGGATTCAACGGCAGGAAATTAAACCACAGCTCAGGCTCCCGCCGCACCGCCGCCTCCAGCGCCGCGAGCACGCCTTGGAAATGCCCGCGCGCCGCCTGCAAGTTGGCCTCCCGCCCGGCGCCGGGCTGCGGCCGGAAGACCGGCGAGGCTTGCACCTCGATCGCATCCTCATCCGACCCCGGCCGCGCGAAGCAGAAGACCACCGGCCGGTCGAAGAGCACGGCGAGGTGATAGATCGTGAAGGGGAACAAGCGCCGCGCACCGAGAAACTCGAACGGCTCCGCCCGCGCGCTGAACTCCAGCCGGTCGCACTTCAGCGCGAGCGAGCCGCCGCCCTCCAGCGTCGCCTTGAGCTCGAAGAGCAGGTTGGCCGGATCGTTGACCCAGAGGAATGACGTGCGCGCCCCGAAACGCGCGCCCAGCAGACGCGTGTCGTCGGAGTTGTCCACGCGTAACCGTACAATAGATACCGTTCTTCCGAATTCCCCCAGCAGGTAGCCCAGCAGATCCGAGCAGCCGAAGTGAAACGTCCCGAAAAGCGCCGGCTGCGCCGACCGGGCCAGCGTGGTGAACTCCGCCGCGTGCTCCGGCAGCAGCACGCACTTCACCTCGATGCCCCGGCCCGCGCGCAGCTTTCGCATCAAAAACTCAGCGAACGCAAAAAAGTGCCGCCACTCCTCCCGCACCGTCGGACGCCGCCCGCGTACGATAGCCAGAAACTCGCGCGAGTGCCGCCGTTGCTCCGGCATGCCCCAGAATCCGATCCACGTACCCGCCATCAGCGCCGGCCGGAAAACCCAGCGCGGCCACCACCGCTCCGCCCACAGGAGGAAACCATAACCCCAGCTCGGGCCCGGGTTGCGCCGCATCGGCCGTGCATCGCTCATAGCCACGTCACCGCCCAGTTGCCGCCCGCCCCGCTCCACGTGATGTTTTCCCGCCGGGCCAGCGCGTCCGCGAAGACCTCCAGCGATGGCGGGACCTCATCCTTAGCCGCGGCGTCGGGGACAAACGCCACGCGCCCGATCGCGCCGGCCGCCTCTCGCGCCGCCACCAGCGCAAACGCAAAGGGTCGCGCCGCCGCCATCCCCTGCTCCAGCATCCAGGTGCCGCGCTCCTCGCCGCCGACCACAAACACCCGCGCCGCCGGCTCAAGCAGCGCGGTGAGCAGCGCCTGCTCGACCAGCCGCGTGCGGCCCGCCAGCGGCCAGAGCCGCGCCAGCGGTTGCTGCCGCCCCACCAGCACCTGCTGCACGCCGCCGGGGTGGATCGAGGTTTGGAAGAGCAGCGGGCTCGCCGCTGGAAAACCCGTGAGATAGTCCTCCAACGCCCGGGTCTCCGCGTACGTCGTCGCGTACACCAGCGCGTCCTCGGGTCCCGGCGTCTGGCCGTCGAGCACCGACCCGATGAGCAGCCCGAGGTGCGTCATCCGCCGCACCGCTGTGCGGGGAAACTTCGCGCCGAGCCGCACGCGCGCCTCCGCCGCCGTCTCCAGCTCGGGCGGCCGCTCGACGGCGACGTACTGGATGTAGCGCTCAATCATGGGTCAAAAGCATCGTCGCGTGCGCTCCGCCAAAGGCGTTGCTCGCCAGCACCGCGGCGTCGTATCCGCCGGTTGGAAACGCCTCTGTCGCCACCTCCGCGGTGAAGGTCGGCGCCACCGTCCCCACCGTGCCCGGAGCCCGGCCCGCGCGCCAGGCCGCGAGCGCCACCGCCAGCTCGACGAGCCCGCAGCTGCCCAGCGTGTGGCCGAGCGAGCCCTTCCATGAGACCAGCGGCGCACCGGGGAAATGCCGCGCAAAGCCCTCCGCTTCCAGCCGACCCGCCTCCAGGGTACCGGTGCCGTGGCCCTTCACCCAGACCCGGCGGCCGCCGGTCCGCGCGGCGATCGCCGCGGCCGTCGCCGCAAAGCCGCCGCCATCGGGCTGGTTCCCGGTGAAGTGGTGCATCTCGTTGTACAGCGCATGCGCCTCCAGCCGGAACGGCCCCCCTTCCCGCGCCAGTACCGCAAATGCCGCGCCATCGCCGAGCCCGATCGATCCGGTTTCGCGCGCCGCGTAGGGCGCGGGCATGGCGCCGTTCAGGATCTTCAGGCTGTGAAAACCGCCCGCCACAAACGGGCTCACAAAATCAAACGACCACACCAGCACCCGGTCCGCCAGACCCGCCTGCAAGAGCCGCCCCGCCTGCGCCAAGCCGAGGTGCGCGGTCACGCAGGCATGGGACAGCACATGGATCTGCGGCCCCCAACCGAGCTCGCGCCGCAGCAGCTCCGCCGCCGCCCAAGGTGTTCCATGGGTGAGGTGCGCCGGATCGCGATCGCGAGTGAAGGCGTACAGGCTGCCCACGCCAAAGTTGCTGCTCGTGACAATCACCGGCTCCCGCGCCGTGCCCCACGCGCCCGCCGGCAGACGCGCCGCCAGCTGCCGCAGCGGTGCCAGCCAGCGCGGCGGCTGCGTCTCGTCCATCGGCCCCATCAGCGCCAGCGGCACGGGGTCGCCGCCCTGCGCTCCCAGCACCGGCGTCAGACTCAGCGCACTGCGGCCCGCCAGCAATGCAGCCAGCGTGGCCTGCTCATCGCCCAATGGCGTGAGGCAGGCGCAGGCTTCGAGACCGGCTGAAAACGGATCGTGGGAAGCGGACATGCGCGGAAGTACATGACCGCAAAATTCCCCCGCAGTGGCAAGACAGCGCGGATTCAGCCGCGCTGTTTGGCCAGATAGGCGGCCAGTGCGCTCACGCTCGCCAGCGCCTGCCGCGATTCCTCGCTGCTGCCGAGCTTCACCCCGAACTGCTTCTCCACCGCCAGGGCGATCTCCAGCGCATCGATCGAGTCGAAGCCAAAGCGCGGCGACCCGATCAGCGGCTCATCGTCCGGGATGTCCTCCGGCTGCGTACCCTCCAGCTTGAGGGTGGCGATGATGAGTTGCTTGAGTCGGAGCGGCGTCGGTTCGGGCATGCAGGGAGAAAAGATGATTTGGATCAGACGGCCCGGCGCAGGAGGTGGCAGACGTTGCTGCCGCCGAAGCCGCTGCTGTTGTTGAGCACCAGCGCCGGAGCCTCGTCAAGCGAGGTGCGAGGCAGGTCGAGTCCGTCGCAGGCGGCATCAGGCTCGGTCAGGTGCGCCGCACCGGGGATGAAGCCTTCGCGGATCGCCAGCGCGCAGAACGCCGCCTCCATCGCACCCGCCAGCGAGAGGCCGTGGCCGGTCAGCGCCTTGGTGCTGCTGATGCGGGGCCGCGCCCCCGCGGCGGTGAAGACCGCCTGCAGCGCCAGCGCCTCCGAGCGATCGCCCGCCGGGGTGGAGGTCGCATGGGCATTCACATAATTCACCGCGCCGGGCGCCACGCCCGCGTCGGCCAGCGTGCGCCGCATCGCCTCGCGCAGGCCCGCGCCCTCGGGGTGAGAGATCGCCACACTGTGGCCGTCGCCGGCCTGGCCCCAGCCAACGAGCTCGGCGTAGGGTTTCGCCCCGCGGGCGCGGGCCAGCTCGGCCGATTCGACGATCAGAGCCACTGCGCCGCCTGTGCCCACAAAGCCGTCGCGCTTCCGGTCGAAGGGCCGCGAGGCCGTGGCCGGATCAGGATTGGTCGAGAGAGCTCGCATCCCAGCGAAAGGCACAATGCTCTCCGCCGTCATGTCCTCCGCGCCGACCACCAGCATGCGCTGCTGTCGGCCGAGCCGGATCTCGTCCATCGCATAGCCCAGCGCGTGGCTCGAGGAGGCACAGGCCGAGACAAAACCGCAGACCGCGCCGGATATCTTATAGTGCGCGGCGAGGTTGAAGTTCAGCGTGCCCGCGATGGATGAGACGATGCCCAGCGGGTTGCCGCGCTCGCCCCTCGCCTCATTCATCTGTTGCATGAAGTGCCCCATCAGCAGCGGCGAGCCCGCCGAGGCGCAGAACAACCCCGTGCCGCCCCCCGCCAGCTCCGCCGCCGTGAGCCCTGCATCAGAGAGGGCCTGCTCCACCGCGCACACGGCATAGACCCCGTGCGGCGCGAGCCCACGCACCAGCTCGCGGTCGACGGTGAACCGCTCCGGCCAGCGCCAGTCGCGCCAGCTTGGCGTGGGAAACTCGAAACCCTTCACCGTCCCCGCCACCTTCACCGCGATATTGGGGTTGTCGAAAAACCGCACCGGCTCGAAGCCGTGGCGCAGCTCGCGCAGGCTGCGGAGGACCGCGGCCCGGTCGTTGCCGATGCTGGTGATGAACCCGAGGCCGGTGATGACGGGCATCGCCATGCGGACAGCTTCAGGCCGCCGGCCGTTCCGAAATCTTCTTCCGCACGAACTGCCGCAGCTCATCGAGCGTGCGGATCTGCACCAGCTCCTGGTTGCCGATGCTGATCCCGAAGAGGTCCTCCGTGAAGAACACGACCTCGGTGATCGCCAGCGAATCAAAGCCCAGGTCCTCGATCAGCCGGCTTTCGCCCGTCGCTGTCGCCAGCAACCCCGCCTGCGCCCGCGGGATAAAGTCGGCCAAAATGGCCATGATCACCTCGTCCAGCGCCGCCGGATCGCCATTGTCCTTGAACCTTTGATACGCCGCGCGCGCGGGGGCGGGCAGGCTCCTCAGCTTCTGTTCCGGACTGGTGGGCAGGGTCATGCAGGGAAAATGCGCGGGGACCGGGATGACATGCGTATTTTCTGATACAGATGAAAACCCGGTTCCAGCACATTCGCCGCCCGCGGCGGCCGGCGCTCAGCAGAGCAGCGCGCCGAAGTCCATGAAGTCGGCGCTGAAGCCGCCCTTCACGCCCTTGCAGATCACGCTCACCGCGTCGTGCGAGTGCAGCGACTCGAGGTGCGAGCACGCGATGCGGAAGTCCGCGATGCGCTTGTCCGCGTCGAACTCCTTGTAGAGCAGGCGCGCGGCGTCCTCGACGAACTTCAGGTACGCGCCGTTGAGCTCGGCAAACGCCTGCTCGTCCTCGCGCTTCACCATCACCTGCGTCTCGGTCTGGAGGGCGCGCAGGCAGAGCGCGTGCACGTCCTCGATCCAGATTTTTTTGCCCTCGGCCTCCTCGATGGTCACGCGGGCCTTGCTGCGCTGCGAGTGCGGCACGCCGTAGGCGCCGCGCTGGTCGCGCGCGTGCTCGTTGAGCTCCGCGGAGCAGGGGCAGGCCGATGAGTACACGAAGTCGAAGTGGATGAAGCGCCGGTAGCGGCCGTCACGCGTCATCACGCCCTCGAAGGCCACGTTGTAGAACTGGTAGCCGTGCAATCCGCTGCGCAGGCTCTCGCGGATCATTGGGTAGGAGAACGCGATCTTCAGCCGCGCATCCTTGCTCTGCACGTTGCGGAGGTAGCTCTTCAGGATGCGGCCCATCCACTCGCCGGTGGTGACCTCGTCCTTGTGCTCGTAGAAGGTCCGCATGATGCGGCTCATGTTGATGCCCTTCAGCTCGGCCTCGAGCGACACGGTGCCGGTCACGCTGGTCTCCAACACGTGCGTCTTGCCCTCCTTCGTGCGGTACTTGAGCGGCAGCTTAAAATTGTGGATGCCGACCTGCTGGATCGGCACGTTGGCCCCCTGGATGGCGTCGTGCGCGGCCTCCATCATGTCGGGCAGGGTCTCCCGGTACGCGGCGGTGGCGCGGAATTTCCGGTCGTAGCCGCGCTTGATCTTCGGTTCGGCCCCATCCGCCGAGCGGTGGAGGTACATCTGTTTCTTTTTCATATCGTTTTTGTTCGGGTGGCGGCCAGGCGGTTGTGACGATAACCGTAGGCCCGTCGCGGGGGCGGCGGACTTAGCTGGCGTCGGGTCCAAAGTATTCGGCGTAGTTGCGCGGCGTCTCGTAGAGCCGCACGCAGTGCAGCTGGCCCGCCTTGATGTGCGGGGCGATCTGGTTCCAGAAGGCGATGGTGAGGTTTTCCGTGGAGGGGATGATGTCGCGCAGGAAAGGGACTTCCTCGTTGAGGTTGCGGTGGTCGCACTTGTCCACGACGGCCTGGTGCAGGATTTTCTTCAGCTCGCTCAGGTCGATGATGTAGCCGGTGACGGGGTCGGGCTGACCCTTGAGCGTGACCTCGAGCACGTAGTTGTGGCCGTGCCAGTGAGGGTTGGTGCAGAGGCCGTACTGGGCCTGGTTCCACTTGAGGCTCTTGGTGGGATTGTAGAGGCGGTGCGCGGAGTTGAAATGCACCTGCCGGGTAATGTACACGGTCCCCGCCATCACGCGCGGCGGGCGCACGGCGGTTTTGCGACGGGGGGATTTGGAAGGCATGGAAGGGTCAGAAGTAGCCAAAAACCCGCGCCGGTCAATTGCGCTGGTGAAACTGACCCGTAACGACTTCGTCAGCATTTCCTGTTGAACCTCCCGCCCCTGCCCTCTGACTTAGCGCCCCGCCCCCGGTCCTGCCCTGCCCATGAGAATCCGCAAAGCCCTCGTCACCGCCGCCAATCCCCGCCAGCGCACCCTGCCCTTGCAGACGCTGGTTGACCAAAACGGCGTCACCAAGTCCGCCCTGCAAATCGTCCTCGAGGAGGCCGCGGGTGCCGGCATCGAGGAGTTCTGCGTCGTGGTCTGCCCCGGCGACGAGGCCGCCTACGCCGAGGCCTGCGGCGCCCTGCGCTCCGCGGTGCGGTTCGTGACCCAGCCCGCGCCGCGCGGCTACGGCCACGCGATTTTGTGCGGTCGTGAATTTATCGGCGCGGAGCCGTTCCTTCACCTCGTCGGCGACCACCTCCACGTCGCCCAGGGCGGCACGAGCTGCGCCCGCCAGCTCATTGAGATCGCCACCGCGGAAAACGCCTCCGTCTCCGCCGTGCAGCCCACCCGCGAGAGCCAGCTCACTTCCTATGGTGCGATCGGCGGACGCCTTGTCGGCGGCGACCGCCCGCTCTACCAGATCGAGGCCGTCCTCGAAAAACCCACGCCCACCGTCGCCGAGCAGCAGCTCATCGTCCCCGGCCTGCGCGCCGGTTTCTATCTCTGCTTCTTCGGCCTGCACGTGCTCGGCGCGGAAATTTTCTCGCTGCTGGAAGAACAGCAGGCCGCCGCGCCCGACCGTCCCCTCGGTCTCTCGCCCGCGCTCCACGTGCTCGCGAGCCGCCAGCGCTACCTGGCCTTCACCGTCGCCGGTCGTCGCTACGACATCGGCGCGCCCTACGGTCTCCTCCTCGCGCAGCTCGCCCTCTCGCTTTCGGGCCGCGAACGCGACCGCGTCCTCACCCAGCTCGTCGAGCTCCTCGCCCTCCGCCCGAACGAGTCATGAGCCTCCGCGTCACCGACCTCATCGACTCGGGCGACGAAGCCACGCGCAACCTCGCCATCGACCGCTGGTGCGCCGGCCGCTCCGTGGACGAGCTGCTCGCCGCCTGCACCGAGCTCGCCGCTTACCGTCAGCGCGAGACCAATCTCTACAAGCGCGTCCGCGCGCTCTTTTTCATCACCGCGATCCACCGCTACCACCTGCCCGCGCGCGAAGGCTTTCCCCGTGCCGGTCGCGTGCCCTACGTCGGTTCGCATCACTTGCTCGAGCGCCGCTTCGAGGAAGCCATCGCGGAGTTCCACCGCGCGCAGGCCGCGCACGGTCCGAGTGAAACCCTTTCCAGCGCCCTTGCCGCCGCGCACCACGCGCTCGCTTTCCAGACGCTCGCCGACCAGGTCCGTCGCACCGTCCGCTCCACCCGCGGCAACGCCTGGATGTTCCGCCTCGGCCATCCGCTCGACCAACCCCTGCGCGTCCGCCCCGAGCTGCTCGCCCGCGAGTCCGCCGACGCCCCGTACCCGCTCCTGCGCGAGCGCACGCCGGTGCGCATGGACCTCACGCACTGCGGCTGGAGCGACATCTTTTTCCTCGGGATGGATTTCCCCGAGGGCGCGCGCGTCCTCAACATCTCCGTCGATCTCGGCGTGCATGGCCGCGATGCCGCGCCGCGTCCGCCGGTCGAGGCCTTCTTCCGCGTCATCGACGAACCCGTCATCCGCCTCGCCAGCGTCGACCTCGAGGCGAGCAACTGCCTGACTACCCTCGACGAGGTCTTCGATTTCGGCCGCGATTACCTCGGCCTGCTGAAAGCCGCCGTCATCGCCGCAGGTCTCGTGCCGCCCGGCATCGAGCGCTCCGGCGCAAGCCTCGCGGAGCTGCTAGGCGCGATCTTCGGCCCGGGCCGCGGCTTCGAGCTCGTCAGCAACGTCAACCGCATCCCCAAGGGCTCCCGTCTCGCCGTCTCCACTAATCTCCTGGGCGCCCTCATCGGCGCCTGCATGCGCGCCACCGGCCAGACCCGCGCCCTCACCGGCGCGATGGACGAACCCGAGCGTCGCAGCGTCGCCGCCCGCGCCATCCTCGGCGAATGGCTCGGCGGCTCCGGCGGCGGCTGGCAGGACTCCGGCGGCCTCTGGCCCGGCATCAAGCTCATCGAGGGCGCCCCCGCGCAGTCGGGCGACCCCGAGTACGGCGTCAGCCGCGGCCGCCTCCTCCCGCAGCACACGCTCCTCGGCGCCGACCGCATCCCGCCCGAGGCACGCCAAAAACTCCAGGACTCCCTCGTGCTCGTCCACGGC
>JAFEGO010000013.1 GCA_018239845.1 Verrucomicrobiota bacterium | reverse complement strand
TGATTGCCGGATCATGCCCGCCGATTGGAAACCTGAACTCGACGCCATCGTGGGCTCGCGCCACGGCGGGCAGATCACGCACGTCCTCGATCTGCTGAAGAAACTCGACGCGCGTTTCCCGCACGTAGCGGAAATCAACTACCAGCTCGCGTGGACCTGCGATGTGCTCGGCCGCGAAGCCGAGGCGCTGCCCTACTACGAAAAAGCCGTCGCCCTCGGCCTCCCGCCCAACGAGCTCTCCGGCGCCCTCCTCGGCCTCGGCTCCACGTTGCGCACCCTCGGCCAGCTGGAGCGCTCCGCCGAAGTCCTCCGCTCGGGCCGCGCACAGTTCCCCGACAACCGCGAGTTCGACGCCTTCCTCGCCCTGACGCTCCACGAGCTCGGCCAGCACGCCGAGGCGCTTAAGCTCCTCCTCCTCCTCCTCGCCGACACGACCGAGGACCCCGGCCTCACCGCCTACCAGCGCGCCCTCCGCCACGCCGCCAGCCGCCTGAAGTAACGCCGGATATTGTATCTTTAAATAGATACATTAAAACTTTATTGCATTGCCGGCGGAAAATTCTTCTGTGCACGTACCAAATAAATGCACGGACTCGTCGTCCTTGTTCTCTTCCTCATCGTTTGGGGCAGTTGGTATAGAAAGTTGATCGCCGCGTTTGCCCCCGCCGTCTCCCTCCGTCTGCGCCTTGTCACCGGACTGATCCCGCTGGCCGCATTTTCCGCCTTTGCAGGCCTCTTCCTCCGCTACGCCGACGCCAGCGCGCTCAAGGACGATTTCTGGTGTCTGGCTTTTCCCGTGATCGGCGCGCTCTGCCTGCGCCTGACCGTTCTCCTCCTCGACGGCCTGCAATTGCAGCTGCCCGCTGACATCACCGGGCGAAATAATCCCGCGTCGCTCCCCGCCTTTGCTGGCGCGCTGCTCGGAGTCGCCGCGCTCAACGTCGGGTCCAACCTCGGCCGGGGTGACGAGGCTTACACCACGCTTTTTCCCCTCGCGCTCACCTCCGCGCTCTGGGTCGCATTCGCCGTTCTGCTCGCCGCCTGCACACCGTTGCTTTCCGCCACGGTCACCGACCGTCGTATAACCGCCAGCGTGCAGCTCGGTGCGGTCTGGCTGACCTCGGGCCTCATCCTGGCGCGAGCCGCCGCGGGTGACTGGGTTTCGTTTTCAGCCACGACGCTCGACCTCCTTGGTGCGATGCCCGCCCTCGCGGTCCTGCTCACGAGCGCCCGTTATATCGGCCGCCTCGCGCCGCTTCTCACCGTCTGCATCATCCTAGTCGTGTCCTCATTCTGGTTACCCCAAGCCTCAGCCTGGCACCTGCCGTGAAAGAGCCTGTGAACTCAACGGTTGATCCATCCGCCTGGCTCTGCACCGATCCCCTGCCTGCCCATCGCTATCGCGCGCTGGTTCGGGAAATGAATCTCCGCGGCTCCAAGTGGGACACGCAGCAGGGCGACGCCGCGGTGCTCGCTCCTTTCGCACTCATTCTCCCGCGCGACGAATGGACCCTGCTTGCCTACCTCGCTGAACAGCTGACCGCCGAATTGCTCGCCCTGGAAGCGGAGTTGCAGGATCGCCCCGACCTATGGCCCTGCCTCGGTCTTCCGCGCTGGCTGCGCGCTGTGATGCAAGGTCCGGAGCCGTGGTCGCCTTCAGCCGCGCGCGTCATGCGCTATGACTTTCACCCTACACCCGACGGCTGGAAAATATCCGAGGTAAACAGCGACGTCCCCGGCGGCTTCAACGAGGCCTCGGCCTTCACCCAGCTCATGGCCGCCGGTTACCCCGGCTCCACCACCGCCGGGGATCCACTGGCCGCACTTGGCACCGCGCTGGCCGAGTCCGCAGGCAGGACAGACCCCGTCGTCCTGCTTTCCGCCCCCGGTTATCCGGAAGACTATCAAGTCACCGCCGGCCTCGCCGAGGCCCTGCGCCTCCAAGGCGTGTCCACCCTGCTCGCGCAGCCCACCCAAGTCTCATGGCGCGACGGCGTCGCCATGGTCGGAAACATCCGCGCCGGCTGCCTCTATCGTTTTTACCAAGGCGAATGGCTGAACCGCGTATCCGCCGAAAACCGCCGGCCCTTTTTCCGCGGTGGCTGCACCCCAGTCTGCAATCCCGGCAGTGCGTTGCTCAGCGAGAGCAAGCGTCTGCCGCTCCTCTGGTCCGAACTCTCCGCTTCCACTTCGACTTGGCGGCAACTCTTGCCCGAGACCACTGCGCCTTTCCCACCCGGCGCTCGCTCGGCGGAGGAGTGGTTGCTGAAACCTGCCTTCTGCAACACCGGTGAGGCCGTCTTCGGCGCAGGTCTGGCTTCGCGCGGCCATCGTCGACTCGCTCAGCTTCACGCCCTCATTCAACCGCGCCGCTGGATCGCCCAGCGTCGTTTTCAAATCCTGCCGCTCTCCACGCCCGCCGGTCTCGTGTACCCCTGCATCGGCGTTTACACTATCAACGGCAGCGCATGCGGACTCTATGGCCGTTTCTCCCCCCAGCCCGTCATTGATTATGCCGCCTCCGATATCGCCCTCCTCCTCCATGAGTGACTCCGTTCCGAATCTGACGCGTGCCGAATTGCACGCCATCTGGGCGCCCGACGCCTCGGTCTGGTCGCCCTGGGTCAAGCCCGTGCCTTTCGCGTTCTGGCCGCGTGCGCTGAAGAGCGAGCCTCCTGTCTTGCGCGCGGAAGTCAGTGCGGCCCCTTTTCCGTCCGCTCGCTCCGGACACGCCCTGGTGATCGATTTGCCTGGCGGCGAATCAGTCCTATGCGGTGCCGACCTCGCGACTCGCGGCTATCGGCCTGTCCCGATTTTTGCCTCATGCCCCGACGACGCAACCGTGCGCGGCCTGCATCATTGCACCGTCGACGCGGAAGCCGTCATCACCGCGCTGGCCATTTCCGCGACGGGCCTCGCGCAATGTCCCTTGTGCGCCGGCGCTCCGCCGGCCTTCCTCATCGATGCCACGCGCCATGCGCCGGGCACCCCGCTCAACCCGCAGGACTTCGACAACCGCTCGGCGGTATACGCGTCGGACTTTCCCTCCGCCTCCCTGCTGCGGAAAGAGGGTATCACGCACGTCACGGTCGTCCGGGATAGCGAGCCTTTTGGCCTGGATCTCAGTTACGTCCTGGACACCTGGCGCCATGGCGGGCTTGAAGTCGAGGCCATCGATCTCGCCGGTAGAAGCCTTACGATCCCATGGCCTCCGGCGAGTTTCCTGAGCGCGTTTTTCTACCGGCTGCAGCTGGCGCTGCGGCTAAGACCAAACCCCAGCGGCGGGTATGGCCGCCTCTGGGCCGGGAGCGCAGGCGGATAGTCTCTGCCCATCACAGGAATTCGGGATAGGTCTTGATGAGATCTTTTTCGAGGGTCTTGACCCCTTCCAGCATTTTGGCCGACGGCAACAGCTTGAGAGCGGTTTCCCAACAGCTCCACGCCTCGTCCATCTCATAGCTATTGTAGTAAATATCCCCGAGATCCTTCCAGGCGCCGACCTGCGCGGGATTCTCCTTCAGCGCGGCGATCAGGAAGGTCTGGGCTTCGTTGCCCTTGCCAAGGTTCGTCAAAATATTCGCCCGAAACACGGTGATCATCCGCCGGCCGGCCTGCGCCTTGCCTTCCAGCGCGGCCAGTTCCTTCACCGCTTCTTCGGCTCCTTCCTTGGTGTGCGGATTGATGGATGCCATCAGGTGCTGGCAATCCGCATCATGCTGGATCGCATCTTTCAGCGACTCGATCTCCTCCGCCATCTTGTCGCAGGACAGGCCGTACTCCAGAAGAAGCAGCATGGCATCCATGGTTTTCCCCTGCTCGCGCTGCGCCAGCGCATCGCTTTTGAGCTTTTCGCAGCGGGCGCGATAATCCGCCTCATCCATCGCAGTCGCTTCATGGACGATGGCGGTCAGGCCGCCCTCGGTCTCTTCGGTCGCGCCGGCCTTCAAATCCGCCCGCACCAGACCGGCCGGGGTCCGCTCGGATTTGACCAGCTTGAGCGAGTAGTGGTCCACGCCCATGTTATAGCGGTAGATTTCTATGCCGGTCGGAACGCGGCCGGCCTTGCGGCATGCGTCGAGAATATCCGGGTGCAGTCCGAATTCGTGGCGCAGGAACCGCACGAGCAGGGCCGTCTCCTCCGCCGACAGCTTGAAGCCATCCGTGCTGCAGGAAAAAAGCGGCTTGCCGTTGTGCGTCCATGACTGCGTGCCGCGCGCGGTTTTCCCTTTGAGCGGGACGGTATTGGGTCCGCGGATCGAAAAAAGGTGCTCCATCAGCACCGGGTCCATGGGGTTGTCCTTCATCCCCATCTTCTCAAACAAGCCGGCCTGCATCAGCCGGTTTCTGAATTCCGCGGATAGAAAACCGATCTTCGCCAGCAAGGCGGTATCCGTGTAAGTCTTCGTCTGCCGGTTCAAGAGCAAGCACCGCCGGTTCTTGAAGTCGAT
Source organism: Verrucomicrobiota bacterium (assembly GCA_018239845.1). Lineage (GTDB taxonomy): Bacteria > Verrucomicrobiota > Verrucomicrobiia > Opitutales > Opitutaceae > CAIRCN01. Next base: position 1,235 of record JAFEGO010000013.1, on the reverse strand, counting down.
CTGCTGGATCAGTTCACCATCCTCGGATGAGCACCAATCCTGGGCCAGTTGCACCGTGAGTCGGGTCGTGGATTCCCCGGCCTGAGCGGCGCCCTTGACCTGCTGCATCCCTTGGGGATCGCTCTTTACCAGCCGCTGCTCAAACACGAGGGTCAAATCGGCGCGGGCCGCGCTGACCAAGACGAACAGGCACACCGCGAGACAAAGAAGACGCGATAGTTTTAACATAGGGGGTGCACCTAGGAATGCGACCCGTTCGTATCACTCAATCCATTTCAAAGGCTGGCCCGTTCTTTCAGTGCCTTTGCCAGCGTCGCCTTTGCCAGCTCCAGATCGGCACCCGCGAGGGGCAGGCGCGGGGCTCGTACGGTGGCGGTGCCGCGGCCGACTTCGGCTTGGATCCATTTGATGTATTGCACGAATTTCGGGACCGTATCCAGGCGCAGCAGCGGCAGGAACCACGCGTACAGCGCCGCCGCCCGGGCTTTGTCGCCGCGGCTCGCGTAGTCGAAGAGCGCCACGGACTCCTCGGGAAACGCATTCACGAGGCCCGCGACCCAGCCCGTCGCCCCGCTGTAGATGCCTTCGACGATCGCGTCGTCCATGCCGACGAGCAGCCTCAGGCGGTTGCCGGTGAGCGCCTTGATCGCCGTCACGCGGCGCGTGTCGCCGCTCGATTCCTTCACGGCCTTGAGGTTCGGGTGCTCGGCGGCTAGCTCCGCGATTTGCTCGGGGGTGAAGTCGGTTTTATAGGCGGGAGGATTGTTGTAGAGCATCCCGTCGAGTTTCGTCGCGCGCAGGATCGCGGCGACGTGCGCCTTCATCTCGCGCCAGTCTGTGCTGTAAACGTAGGGCGGCAGCACCATCAGGCCTTCGCAGCCGATCTTCGCCGCCGCTTTCGCGAGTGCCACGGCCTCGGCGGTCGAGAGCGAGGCGATGCCGAGCACCACGGGTGCGCGGCCTTTCACGGCCTTCACGCAGGTCGTCGCCACCGCGATCTTTTCCTCGAAGGAGAGCGTGGCCGCCTCGCCGAGCGAGCCGCAGCACACGATGCCGGTGCAGCCGCTGTCGATCATCCAGCGGCAGTGGCGCGCGAGCGCGGCGTGATCGACCGCGCCGTTAGCGCGCATATTGGTGGTGATGGCGGGGAGGACTCCGGTCCAGTTCATGGGGGTATTGGGTTGAGAGGTTTGGATAGTGGCTGCGGCGTCCTCGCCGCAGGGATTGGGGAACTG
>JAFEGO010000012.1 GCA_018239845.1 Verrucomicrobiota bacterium | reverse complement strand
TAGCTCCCTAGGAATTACACTAATCGGGCAAGGTGGATGCTCGCCGGACCACCTTCGCAAATTCAGAAAGGAGCTTCTACTTTCGCGCCGCAACTCGATTGACGCATTCTTGGAGAAACGCCCCGATTTTCTTGAGGTTGGTAGGCAGGCAATTGCCGCCTCATTAATCACATTTGAGGATGCGCAGCAGCGGCATCGCGAATCAGGAGACTGGTATCGTTTCCTCAGCAATAAGTTAATCGACAATGTTGAGGACGGGAAATCCGCCCCGTTCACGATCTTAACTTTCAACTACGATAGGTCTTTGGACTTCTACCTCTACACGGCCTTTAGGCATGCGCTGAGAATTGATGGGGCTGAATTGGGGGTGAAATTATCTAACCTCAAAATCATACACCTGCACGGCTCGCTCTGTCGGCTGCCTTGGCAAGTGGGCGAGGGTCCAGCGAGGGACTACGGCGATACCAACGGCGATGCTCTGATAACTTCCGCAAACAACATTAAGATCATCCACGAGCAGAACGAGGGGACTGAGGTTTTCAAGCAAGCTCACGCGGCACTCAACAGAGCGGCGAGAATCGTATTCTTGGGATTCGGGTTTCATGCGACAAATGTTCGGCGTCTGTTGGCAGGAGGATGGCTTGACCTCAAACAGAGGGGCATGATTTACGCATCCTCTCACGGCATGATACATGCCGAACGCCAAGCGGTAGAGCGCACGTTTTCCGAAAAGATAATCCTTCCGGAAGCGCATTCCGATTGCTTAGGGATACTGCGAAACGTCCCCGGATTTCTCTCCTAGCCCACGGCAACTCTGAGTAACTCCAACGGCTTCCCTGGCTTCTCGACAGGCCGCAGCGCTCAAAATAAGCCAATTCGATTTGGAGCCCCGCACAAGAGGTGCAGTTTTGCCTGATTTTACCTCTGGAGAGAAAATGGGGCGGTCAACGAGACTCGAACCAAGACCGCCGCCCGGAAGCCAAGTCGCTAGAAAAAGCGGACTTAGTTGAGGGTTAATTTTTTCCGACGCGCGAGAACATGCACACAAGCGCGGCGAGATGAGGGCAAATTCAGCGTTTCTGGCAACCTTATGGCAACCTAAACACCGTCCGCTTTCTCGTGTGCGGCAATCTCTCGTGCGAAGGCGTCCGAGAACCGCGCAGCATCATCTTCGCGCACTAGTTCGGTTCCGGGTGCTTTGCGAAGAATGCTCAGCGCTTTCTCAAAATCATTTCGAAGGTTCGCGGATTGGGGCTCGCCGAGTAGCGCATAAACTTTGAATTGCTCGCGGGCTGAAGCGAGGCTCGTGATCTGACCAAGCCATTTGTGCGCTTTCTCTCGAATGCTGTCGGGCGAGCTAAGATCGAAAGAAATGGGTTCAAGACAGTGCCAAACGTCGTTTTTCCACGCGTGGGCGAATTCAACTTCATCGTCCTGTACGGCAATCTTTTTTGGGACGAGGTGCTGGAGGACGTGATAAGATTCGAGGCTACGTTTGTATTTCCGCCAAACTTCATCGTCCGAGCGCCGCTCGTGTTGCGGCCTCTCGTCATTCTGCATCACCAATCGCTCAAATAACGATTCCAACATTTCAGATGGATTTTCTGTCAGGCCGCTCCCCGGCGCTGACCATTGAAGAGAGCTATCGTCCGGTTGCAGTATTTGGTGAGCCAGCTGAAGAACAGAGTCAGGAACACCATCGAAAGGCAGTTCTTTCTCCAAACGCGCACCCATTTCCTCGAAGCGAGATTGCACGAAGCGCATCACGTTCTTGAACGCTTCTCCATCCATCCCAGGAAAAACCTTTGTTAGCCGACCATAGGTTGTCCGGCACAAAGCACTGGCATATCGCGCTTTGGGGGCATAAAGCGCGACGCCAACGTTGACACATTCACCTGCCGCCACGTCGTGGAAGTAGCGTAGGACAGTGTAGCTGTATGCGGTTTTCATGACAGGGCCTTTCGTAACTCTTTGACTGCAGAATCGAGGTTTTGTCGCAGTCCGCGAAGATAGTCCAGCATCCTGTCCAGTGCTTTTCCGTCTCCTATCCAGACGGGCGGAACCGCTGCACGATAGTCGTTTAACCGAACATCTGAAATGGTCTCGAAGGCGCCGATCAGTCTCGAAAGATCGAGCGGCTCGCGGCGAACGTCATCTAGGAAAACGTGACGCTGACCATCGGGGAGATTTTTCAGCAGAGCGATACCTCCGGGTTTCCACGGTTCAACCCATCCGATTATACCTTCCGTAAAAAGTGCAAGTTCGTGGTCGAAGATAGCGACGGACTCCCCCTTGATCAGAAAATTAGCGTTCGCGACAACGCGATCCGGATTCGCAAGAAAAATGTCGAACGCCAGAATTTCTGCGGCCAGCGGAAGCAACGAACCGGGAAGTCGTTTTCCTTTGGGGTGGGAACTAAATCCGGGAGGTAGCTTCTTTGACCCAAAATTTAGCCCCAGGCTCGCGCGAGCATTTGCCTTCGCTCGGCGATGCCGTTCGTCCGTTTCTGGAATCGTGGCCACGAATTGAGCACTGACGTCTACAAGAAATGGTTCTGGCACCGGCAAATCTAGGTCGGCGCCAAGCATCGCTACCAAAGCCTCGGTCGCGAGACCGCGCTGCTTCAGCTCACAGCCCGCTCCGAACTTAACGATCAACTCCGTCTCTTTACCATCGGCGTCTTCACACCCAATTAAACAAGGCGCGGTCTTCCCGTAGCCCATTGGTTTTGCGAATCGTGATGCGACGACGGTTTTGAGCATCAGAGTATCGCGGAGAAACCAGAAGCCACGAATCAGCGCAATCCGTAACGTAGGCGCGAGGTTCGGCTGAATCGTGATCGCGCCCTTCATCCGCACTTTCGAGACCTCGGGCTCGATGAAGATCAAGCCGGTGTCGATGCTTAGGTTGCCACTTCAACTGGCAACCTGGCCTCCGCTGATCTTAACCCACACTGGGCGTGAGGTTAAAATGGGGCGGCCAACGGGACTCGAACCCGCTATCAGCCGTTGTGCGCTTATGTGCCCGCGAAGCTCGCCACGGGCACGCCCGGCACGCCGGGGTCGAGGCGGAAGAGGGAGCCGGCTTCGGGTTCGGGGCGGGACTCGTCTTTCGCGGTGGTGATGTAGAGCTGGTCGAGCTTTTCGCCGCCGAAGGCGCAGGAGGTCACGTTGTTCACGGGCAGTACCACCGTGCTGAGGAGGCGGCCTTTCGCTGGGTCCCAGCGCGTGAGTTTGGCGGCGCCCCAGTGGGCGATCCAGAGACACCCCTCGGCGTCCATGCAGCAGCCGTCCGGCCAGCCGTCGGCTTCGGCGAGCGTGATGGCGATGCGCGCGGGGCCGATGGTGCCGTGGTCGAGGTCGTAGTCGAAGGCCTGCACCACGCGGGTCGGCGTATCGATGTAGTAGAGCGTGCGGGCGTCGGGCGTCCACGCGAGGCCGTTGGAAATCGTGATCCCCTCCTGCATCACCGCGACCGAGCGGTCGGGGTTGATGCGGTAGAGGCGCGATTCCTTGGGACGGCTCTTCAGGGCGAGCGTGCCGGCCCAGTAACAGCCGCGCGGATCGACCTTGCCGTCGTTGAAACGGAAATCCTTCGGGTCGTGGCCGGGGGCCAACGCGAAGAGCGTCGTCGCACCCGTGTCGGGATCGACGAGGTAAATGCCGTCGCGCAGGGCGGCGACGAGGCCCCCGGTCTGCGTCGGCGCCACGGCGCCGATCATCTGCGCGCACGGCATCGTGCGCGGCGCGGCCCCGGACAGGTTGGTTTCGAAAAACGTCTGCCCGAGGATGTCGATCCACCACAGGGTCTTTCGCGACGGGTGCCAGCACGGGCCTTCGCCCAGCTGTGCCGACACCCGGTGGAAAAGCTCGGCCTGAGGGGAGCGGGCCATGGGCAGAGGCCTTACTTTTCGAGCGTGACGCGATTCGTCAGGCGGCCGATGCCCTCGATCTCGATCGTGACCTCGTCGCCGGCCTTGAGCCAGCGCGGCGTGGGCTTGGCGGCCATGCCGACGCCGTGCGGCGTGCCCGTGAGGATCACGGTGCCGGGGACGAGCGTGGTGCTGCCGCTGAGGAATTCGATCAGCGTCGCCACGTCGAAGATCATGTCGGAGGTCGTCCAGTCCTGCACGGTCTCGCCGTTGAGGTGCGTGGCGATCTTGAGGAGGTTGGGTCCGGGGACTTCGTCGAGGGTGACGAGGCGCGGCCCGAGCGGGCAGAAGGTGTCGAAGAACTTGCCGCGGCACCACTGGCCGCCGCCCTTCTTGATCTGCCAGTCGCGCGCGGAGACGTCGTTGGCGCAGGTGAGGCCGAGGACGTAGTCGAGGGCGTTGGCCTTGGTGACGTTCTTGCAGGCGCGGCCGATGACGACGGCGAGCTCGCACTCGTAGTCCACCTCGGCGCTGGCGAGATGCGTGGGGATCTCGATGGCGTCACCGGGATTCTGGAGCGTGTTGACGCCCTTGGCGAAGAGCACGGGGATCTCCGGGGCCTTCATGCCGGACTCCTGGGCATGGTGGCGGTAGTTGAGGCCCACGCCGAGGATCTGCGTCGGCACGAGCGGGGCGAGGAGCTTCTTCACGTCGGCCGGGGCCGTCGTGACCTTGTAGTCGCCAAAGATGTCGCCGTCGATGCGGAGCGCGGGGCCGGAGGCCTGCTCGGCGCCGTAGGAGATGCGGCCGGCGGAATCGGAGTAACGGATGAATTTCATGCGTGGATAAATGGATAAAGGATGAAGGGGGAAGCCTCGCGGGTGTCGCACCACATTCAATCCCGGAGTGCGGCATCGCCGCCGCACTTACTCCGGCGCCGTGTAGCCCTTGGGCCCGCCGAGCGCCATGAAGCGCCGGTACACCACATAGCCCGTCCAAAACGCCAGCGCCGCGATCAAGCCGCCGACGGAGAAGGCGAAGCGGTAGTCGTGGTCGAGCCGGTCGAGCAATTCGCCGAATCCGAGTCCGACCACGCAGTTGCCCACGGCCCACAGCAACACATAGGCGGAGTAGTAAACCGCGAACTTCATTTTCGGCATGAGCACCTGCGCCAGGGAGGCCGCGCCCGTGAAGTAGCAGCCCGACAGCACGCCGTGCACGAGGAACACGACGCCAAAGCTCTTCGGGCCGACGATGCCGAAATAGCCCGCCACCATCAGCACCGTGTACAGGCCCAGCGCCACCAAGCCGATGCGGGTCGGGTGAAACCGGTCCGCCAGCCAGCCCAGCGGGTACGCCAGCAGCAGCGAGCAGACGAAGGTGCCGGCGAGATATTTGCCGTAAACATCGAGCGAGAGGCCGAAACTCGTCGCCGCATGCACGCTGATCAGATTGACCGGGGCAAACGCCACCTGCGCCATGGCCATCGAGACGAATACCCAGCGGTAGTAGGATTTCGAGAAACAGGTGCGCCAATAGAGCTTCACCGCCGCCACGACACCGCGCTGTTCATCGGGGGCCGGGGCCGGCGGCGGCGGGTACTCCCCCTCCTTCACAAAGCAGCACATCATTATTATACCGATGCCGAAAAGCACGCCCGCGCCGCCGAGGATCAGCGTGAAGTGATTGCCGGCATGGCCGATCACGTAGTTGCCAAACACGATGCCGGCCAGCAGGCTCACCACCCGGAACAGGCCGTAAAACCGCCCGATCAGCTCGCGGGGCACGACGTCGTTGACGAGCGAGCCGAACAACGTGAGCGCCGCCACGGTCGCCACGTCCAAGACCGCCCAGCTCAAACCGAGCGTTAGTATAATAGAGAAGTTGAGCGACTCCGGGGCCAGCCCCAGCCAGCCATGCACCCAGGTGCCAATCTGCGGGCTGAACGCCATGCCAAACATCGGCAATACCGTCAGCGGCACGGTAAGCACGAGAAACGGGATGCGCCGCCCCCACCGGCCGCGATGGCGGTCGCTCCGGTAACTGATCACCGGTCCCAATAGCACTGCGATGACCGCCGGCAGCGCCAGCACGAGGAAACCGTTGAGAAACTCCGAGGCGCCGTACTTCTTGAGCATCACCTGCACCACGGGCTGCGTCGCCCGCTCCTTCATCTGCCAGGCGAAGTCGCCCCAGAGCAGCCAGGAGAAAAGAACCACGAGGCCGCCCACGGTGTAGGTCAGCGTACCGACGCGCCAAACCCGGCGTTGCGACTCAGGGGGGGTAACAGAAGACGGAGTAACCATGAAGGAGCTGGTGAGCCTGCAACAGTCCCCAGCCCCAAAGGAAGGATATTTATCGACAACCGCACCGCAAACTCCTATAGAATATCTATTAGTATAACCCCCTAGGAATTACCCCTCCTTTGAGTCCGCCCTGTTCAGGCCAATCAGGGATTAATCAACCCCATTTCAGTTAATTCAGCCCCCATTCACCGATGGCTGGACTTACATTTCTGTTACATTTTTCCACTGAATGCACCACCCCGCCTCCCCTCCCGAATGCCGGTCGACGATCTTCGCCACCACCCGGCGGAGCGGCCTCTGACCACGGGACACCGGCTCCGCGCCGGTCCGGGTTTCCCTCGGCAAAAGCGCATCAGGAAATCACTACAGGGCACCCCGCGCCGCCCGTCCCGCCCACCGCTCCGCGCCTGGCCGGCGGCATCGCGCGGCGCGCTCCGCGGCCCCGGGATTTTGGCTCCGGCACTTTCCGCAAGAAAGGAAGTTGACAGGCCAGATGGCTTCTCCCCTAGTTCGCCTTCCCTTGGAATTCTTTCCTAGAAATTCACTCAGCGACATGCTGAATTACCCTTCTTCCCCCTTTGTTTCGGCGACCGCGCAAAAAGCGCAGGAACGGCACCGAATTTGCTAACCGCAGGCAGCAAAACCGATTTTTCCCAGTACCGCGCATCCCACGTATCCTCCGCCACACCCATCCCGAGCCTCCGCGCGCATCCCGCAGTTAATTAATCATCACCCAAACCATTTCTTCATATGATCCACCACAGTCTCCCCCTCGCGTTCCTCCTCACGAATCCGGATGGCACCCCGATGTCGCCTATGGAGCTTTTCCACGCCGGAAAAGAAATCATGTGGCCGATCCTGCTGCTCTCCTTCATCGGCGTCACCGTCGTCGTTGAGCGCCTGCTGTTCATCCTCCGCGAAAACAGCAACCGCGAGCCCGAGGTCGTCGAGAAGATGCTCGAGAGCGTCGAGAAGCGCGACATCGAGGGCGCCGTCGCCCTCGGCAAGCAGAGCAAGGACTTTGTGGCCCGCATCCTCGTTTACTCCCTGACGAACAAGGAGTACTCCCTGTCCAACGCCTTCATCCGCGCCTCCAGCCAGGAGCTCGCCCGCTTCCAGCAGGGCATGGCCACCCTCGACACCGTCATCACGGCGGCTCCCCTTCTCGGCCTCCTCGGCACTGTCACCGGCATGATGCGCACCTTCGGCGCGCTCGGCGGCGGCGACGTCGGCGCGGCGGCCAGCACCATCACCGGTGGTGTCGCTGAAGCGCTTATCGCCACGGCCTGCGGTCTCGTCATCGCCGTCACCTGCCTTCTCCCCTACAACTACCTGAACGCCCGTACGGAAGAGGCCAAGCATGAGGTTGCCGACGCGTCCAACGCGCTCGAGATCCTCATCAAGAAGTCCGAGACGATGGCTCCCTTCGGCCGCTGAGCTAAGAAAAGCTCGCGCGGATCGTTAATCACTCAAAGCCCACCCTTACCATGGCCGGATCCTCAGGAGGCAAAGACGCCAGTGGCAAAAAGAAGGCGCGTATCGAGATCATCCCTCTGATCGACGTCATCTTCTTCCTGCTCGCGACGTTCGTGTTGTTCACGCTCTCGCTGCAGAAGACTGCCGGTCTGCGCGTCTCCCTCCCCTCGGTCGAATCGAGCCATCCGCGCGACCCCGCGGGCAGCGTCACGATCACCGTCTCACCCGAGATCATCGCGTGGGACAAGGAGCCGGTCACCCTCGACCAGTTCATCCAGCGCATCCAGCAGTTCCACCGCGATCATCCCGAGCCGGACGCCAAGGTCCTGATCAACGGCGATGAAAACGCTTCGTTCCGGCAGGCCATCTACGTCTTCGACGAAGTCCGCAAGGCGGGCATCCAGAAGGTGATGATCGAAACCAAGGTCAAGAAGGCCGGTTCCTGACCGGCTCCTCCCCCTCCATCGTCCGTCTATCCCACCTATCATGGCCGCCGGCAGCAACCAACGTCTCGAGACTCCCAAGAAGAAAGCGCGCATTGAGATCATCCCGCTCATTGACGTCATCTTCTTCCTCCTCGCCACGTTCGTCCTCTTCACCCTCTCGCTCGACAAGATCCAGTCGATGGATCTCAACCTCCCGGTCGCGGCGCCACCGAGCAGCATTCCTCCCGACAAGGATGAGACGGTCACGCTCCAGGTCTCCGATCTGGGCAACTGCTACTGGAACCGCGAGCTCATCACGATTTCGGAAATCGCCCCGCGCCTGCAGAATCTCAAGCGCCAGGTCGCCGTGCCGCGCGTGATGCTCGCCGGCGATGACAAGGCCAAGTTCGGCGTCACCGTCCAGGTCTTGGACGAAGTGCGCAAGGCCGGCATCGAACAGGTCTCCATCGAGACCGTCGAACGTCCCACCGGCCGCTAAACCACGGAGCACCCGCTCAACATCATGCGTCGCGATCTTATCATTGGTATCATTTTCTCCCTCTGTCTCCACGGTGGCGTGGCGTGGATGGGTGAAGTCTACGGCCGGAACAAACCCAAGGCGCCGCCGAAGGAAGAAACGCCCACGGTCCAGCTGATGGAGATGCCCAAGATGGACGATCCTGAGCCGCAGGAGGTCGTCGATGACCAGCCCGTGACGCCGCAGGACTTTGCGCCGCCGATGCAGACCGACGTGCCGCAGATCGTCACCGAGAATTCCTTCGTCCAGAAGGTCCAGCCGCCGCCGCCGGAAGGCCTGAAGCCTGCGCCCGGTCTCACCTCCATCCCGAATACTTCCCGCACCGGTCTGGGCAAGGGCATCGAGGTCTTCGACATCAACAAGCTCGACAAGAAGCCCGAGCCCAAGGTCCGCATCGCCCCGACCTATCCCTTCGACATGCGCCGCGCCGGCATCGCCGGCGAGGTCCTCCTTGAGTTCATCGTCGATACCGAGGGCAATGTTGTGAACGCCTTCGTCGTACGCTCCAGCCAGCGCGAATTTGAAAGCTCGGCCCTGCAGGCCATCGCCAAGTGGAAATTCCGTCCTGGCATGCGGGGCGGTCGTGCGGTCAATACCCGCATGCAACTGCCCATCGCCTTCAACTTGAACGAGTAACCTTTTCCCGTGATCAGGACCCTTTCGCTACCCTCTTTTCGCGTCTTCCGCCGCACGGCGGGCGCAGTGCTGCTCGGCCTCCTCCTTTCCTCGACCCTTGAGGTCAAGGCGGCGGGCGACAACCAGCTGGACGAGAAGATCTCCACCGAGCTCCAAAAGCTCCAGCCCTTCGTCGATGCCAAGAACTGGGACGGCGCCTTGGGCCTGATCAACTCGCTCAAGCCGCTGGCCGCCGCCGACAGCTACGATCAAGCTGTCCTCTCGGACATCACGTACAAGATTTACATGCAGAAGAGCGATTACCAGAAGGCGATCGCTCCCTTGGAAGAGGCTATCCGGCTGGCGGACACCTACAACTACTTCGACGCCAACCAGACCCAGGAAATGGTTCTGTATCTGGCCCAGGTTTACTATCAGGAAGCCGTCGGCAACAAGTCCAAGGCCCTCCAGCAGCAGTATTACGCCAAGGCGATCTTCTACATGCAGCGCTGGATCAAGGCCAGCGACAAGCCGAAGACCGACAGTTCCTACCAGGATGCGATGACCCTCTACGCCACGCTCCTCTACCAGCAGGCCACCATGAAGGAGCCCGCCGATGCCGCCCTGATCGCCGAGGCCCAGAAAGTGATCCACGAGGCGCTGCTCACGGTCATCCACCCGAAGGACACCTACTACGTCATGCTGCTCGCCTCCTATCAGCAGCAGAATGACCTCGTGAAGTCGGCCGAGCTCCTCGAGTTCCTCGCCAAGAATTATCCCTCCCGCAAGGATTACTGGCAGCAGCTCTTCGGCACCTACCTGAATCTCGCCGGCAACCAGAAGGATGAGGAGACGGCCCGCATGTACAATATCCGCGCCATCCTCACCATCGAGCGCGCCCAGGCCAAGGGTCTCATGGAAGGACCCAAGGACTACATGAACTTGGTAAGCATCTACTTCACCATCGGCCAGTTCGGTAAGGCCATCGAAGTGCTGCACAAGGGCCTCAAGGATGGCACCATCGAGCAGGTCCAGAAGAACTGGGAGCTCCTCGCCTACTCCTACCAGCAGATCAACCAGCCCCTCAATGCCGTCAATGTCCTGAAGGAGGCCACCCAGCGCTTCCCCCGGTCCGGCCAGCTGGACTACCAAATCGCCCAGATCTACTACTCCCTCGACAACACGCAGGAGACCTACAACAGCCTCAAGCTCGCCCTCGCCAAGGGTAACTTGGAGAAGGCCGGCTCCGTCAGCGGCTTCCTCGCTTACGTTTGCTTTGAACTGCGCAAGTTTGACGAGGCGCTGGCCGCCGCCACCAAGGCCCTTGCCAGCCCGGACACCAAGTCCGACGCCCAATTGCCGAAGCTGAAACAGGCCATCGAGGATTCCATCAAGGAACGCGAAGCCACCGCCGAAAGCCTGAAGAAAAAGACCAAATAACTCTACGCCTCCCCCTATCATGAAGAAAACCTACGTTTACTTCCTCGTTCCACTTCTCGGCCTGATTGCGTTCGGCGCCATCTATTGGAACTTCCTCTCGACCTTCGACGCGAAGGAACAGGCCCGAGTTCAGGCTGAAAAGGACAAGAAGGCGGCCAAGCTCGCCCTCGATGCCAAGAATCGCGAAAAGGCCATCAAGGACGCCCTCGAATCCCAGGAGAAGCGCAAAAAGGAAACCGAGGCCAAGAAAGCCAAGGAAGCCAAGGACAACGAGATCCGCGAGGCCGCCCTCGAAGCCCGTAACAAGGCTCGCGCCGAGCGCGAGAAGTTCTCCCGCCAGGTTGATCGCCTCAAGAACGATGTCCGCATCGAGAAGGAAGCCATCGCCAAGATCGAAGAGACCAAGAAGGGCCTCATCCAAGACGAAGGTTTCCTCAAGGACTACGTCAAGCAGGCCGAGGCCAACGACAAGCAGCTCATGCAGGTCGTCGAGAAGATCGCCGCCGCTGATGCCGCCCGCGCCGCGGCAGAAGCTGCCGCCGCTGCCGCCGCCAAAGCCAAGAACTCCTAAGCCCCCCACCCTCTCTGCCCATGAAAAAATGGATGTATCTCATTTCGGTCGGCTCGATGACGGCCGTCTTCCTGTTCTTCTACTTCGCCCACCTCAAGGAGTCGGAAAAGCGCGAAGCCGAGCATAAGGTCGCCCTCCAGAAGCAGCTCGATCAAAAGGCCAAGGAAAAGGCCGACCTCGAGGAAAAGGCTCGCATCGACGCGGCCGCCAAGACCGCCGCCCGCGCCGCCGAGGAAGCCAAGAAGGAGGCGGATCGCATCGCCAAGTGGGAAGCCACCAGCCGCGAAATCCAGAACACCACCGATAGCCTCAACGCCGAGACCGACAAGTTCGCCAAGGAGGCCGCCGCCCTCGAAATCCAGCTCGATAACCTGCGCAACCAGAAGGAAAAGCTCAACCGCGAGACCTTCGAACTGGCCAAGCGCGTCGAGCAGGCCAAGATCAACAAGCAGAACGCCGAGATGGGCATCCAGCGCACCACCGAGATGATCGCCCGCCGGGCCGACGCCAGCTCGTTGACGAAGATGCCGCCCCCGTACGTTCCGCCCGCCAAGTCCTGATCTTCCGGGACCTCCGGTCTCAATCAAAGCAGCCCAAGGAGTTTTCCTTCGGCTGCTTTTTTGTTTTCCGGGTCAAAGACCCTCGCCCGGTGCAGTTGAGGTGGGAGAGGCGCTTTCCCCTCTTTGGCTAAGCCTGTTCGCCAAACCGGGATATGACCGTAGGCCTTCTGGTCCGCTACGCACCGTGCTCAGCCTGCCTTAATCCATGGAGACAAGGCCATCTCAAGCCTGCGGATACACCTCCCTCATCGTAGGCCGCTTGCAGCCCGAAAAGCGCTCAAATCGCGCTATTCATTTGGAAATTCAGCCAAGGCCCAAAACCGCGAAATCCCGTCAAATTTGCGGTTTTCGACCCAATTTTGGGTTAAATTCATCTGCCTCGGATTCGCCAATTGAGCTTCCGACTCATTTTTGGGAAATATCCCTTTTGCCGTAAAATGGCCTTATTTTTGAGGATTTAAGCCTAAAATGGCCCGTTTTTTCGATTATTTCGCGTTCTTAGCGGGAGCCGTTTTCGAAAAAAGTCCATGATTGCTAAATTCGTCTGTTTTCTTTTGAACGACTCCCTTACAAAACTCACTAACGTCAGCACAGCCAACTCAACCAAGGCCTATTTTGGACTTAAAACAGATCAAACAAATCATCGACCTCATGAAACGCTCCGAACTCACCGAGTTCGCCGTCGAAGAGGAGGGTTTTAAGCTTAAGATCCGGCGCGGCGCCAATGGCCTGCCCATCGTCAGCTCCGGCCGAAGCGGCTCCAACAGCCCCTTCCCGTCCGCTGATACGGCCTTCCCGGTGGCTACGGCCCCCGCGACCCCGGCCCCCGGCGCCGCCCAGGTGCTGACCCCGGCTGCGCCTGCGGGCGATGAAGCTGGCATCGGCTACATCAAGTCCCCGATGGTCGGCACGTTCTACCGCGCCCCGTCCCCGGAGAGCAAATCCTTCGCCGATGTGGGCACCAAGACGGTCGAAAACTCCGTCGTCTGCATCATCGAGGCCATGAAGATCATGAACGAGATCCAGGCCGAGGTGAAGGGTACCGTCCTCGAGGTCCTCGTGGAAAACGGCCAGCCCGTCGAGTACGGCCAGCGCCTCTTCAAGGTCAAGTTGGGCTGAGTTTGCCCGGCATCCCGGGTCGCCGGCACTCCGGCGGCCCCTGCACAGGGGGAGCCACCCTCCCCCGCCCTGTCGTCGCCCAACCACCTGCTCTTCCAATGATTCAGAAAATCCTTATCGCGAATCGCGGCGAAATCGCCCTCCGCATCGTCCGCGCCTGCCGCGAGCTGGGCATCAAGACCCTCGCCGTCTATTCCGAGGCCGACGTCCAGTCCCTCCACGTCCAGCTGGCCGATGAGGCCATCTGCATCGGCGGACCCAAGAGCGCCGACAGCTACCTCCGCGCCGACCGCATTATCAGCGCCGCCGAGATCGCCGACGTGGACGCCATCCACCCCGGCTACGGTTTCCTCTCGGAAAACGCCAAGTTTGCCGAGCAGTGCGAGTCCTGCAACATCAAGTTCATCGGCCCCAAGTCGAAGTCGATCAAGATGATGGGCGACAAGTCCATCGCCAAGGACACCGTCAAGAAGGCCGGTGTCCCGATCGTCCCCGGCAGCGATGGCCCGGTGGAGTCCGAGACCGAGGCGGTCAAGGTAGCCCGCAAGATCGGCTACCCTGTCATTATCAAGGCCGTTGCCGGCGGTGGTGGCCGCGGCATGCGCATCGCGCACAACGATGTCTCCTTCGCCAAGGAGTACCACGTCGCCCGCAACGAGGCCGAGAAGGCCTTCGGCAACGGCGCCGTTTACATCGAGAAGTACATCGAGAAGCCCCGCCACATCGAGTTCCAGATCCTTGCCGACAGCCATGGCAAGGTTCTGCACCTCGGCGAACGCGACTGCTCCGTCCAGCGCCGCCACCAGAAGCTCATCGAGGAGTCCCCCTCGCCCTTCCTCACGCCCGACCTCCGCAAGAAGATGGGCAAGGCCGCCGTCCGCGCCGCCGAGGCCGCTGCCTACGAAAACGCCGGCACGATCGAGTTCCTCGTCGATGCCAAGGGCAACTTCTACTTCATCGAGATGAACACCCGCATCCAGGTCGAGCACCCCGTGACCGAGGAGGTCACTGGCATCGACCTGATCAAGCAGCAGATCCGGGTGGCCAACGGCGAGAAACTCGATTTCGACCAAAGCGACATCAAGTTTGAGAAGCACGCCATCGAGTGCCGCATCAACGCCGAGGATCCCGCGCGCAACTTCATCCCCTCGCCCGGCACGATTGGCCTCTACTACGCCCCCGGCGGCCACGGCGTCCGCGTCGATTCGCATGCCTACAGCGGCTACGCGATCCCGCCCTACTACGATTCGATGATCGGCAAGCTCATCTGCTACGGCTCCACCCGCAAGGTGGCGCTCGAGCGCGCCTACCGGGCCCTCAGCGAGTACATGATTCGCGGCATCAAGACCACGATCCCCCTCCACAAGGCGATCATGGCCGACCCCATCTTCATCGAGGGCAAGGCTACGACCGCCTACATGGAAGATTTCATGGCCCGCACGCCCACCGACCTCTTCTCCTGAGGCACGGAGCCTGACTGCTCGCCCTGATCGATTGGGCCGGACGGAGTTGAATCTTCGTCCGTATAATTCGCGTCTGGTTTTGACGCGCCCCGCCCAAAGGGTCCAAAGTATCCTATCTTGAACGAGAAATGGCATTCGTCCGCTGCCGCCTGTTTTGTCGGGCGCAAGCCGAGCCGCCTGCCTAGGTGGCTGCTCCCGGTGCTGATCCTGCTGGGCGGCACCGTCCCGGCCTTCGCGACGACCATCCGGGTGGCGGTGGAAAACAACCAGCCGCCCCTCTCGTTCAGCGATGCCCAGCGCCAGCCCACCGGCTTCACCACCGAATTGCTACGGGAGATGTCGCGGGTGAGCGGAGTTGAGTTCGTCGTCGTGCCCGGCTCGTGGCGGGAGGCGTTGGAGCGCTTTCAATCCGGGCAGGTGGACGCGTTGGCCAATACCACCATCACGGATGAGCGCCGGGCCACGATGGATTTTTCCATCGGCCACGCCTACGTGCACGGCGTCATTTTCCACCGCGCCGATCATCCCGCGATCACCAGCACGGCCGATTTCAAGGGCAAGACCATCGCCACCCTCAACAGCAGCGTCAGCGCCGCCAACGCCCGGCGCCATCATGGCTGGGGCGCCAACCTCCGCACCTACGACACCTGGCAGGCCGCCTTGGATGCCACCGACCGCGGCGAGTGCGATGGCACGCTCTCGCTGACTCGTTTCGGCTCCCTCGATAATTTCAAGGTCGATGAGCACGGCATGCGCCGCTCCTACGTGGACGACATCATCCACCAGTATCACTTTGCCGTCCGCAAGGGCGACGCCGCCACGCTGGAGCAGATCAACGCCGCGCTCGCCACCGTCCTGCACAACGGCTCCTTTGATCGCATTTACAGCAAGTGGATCGGCCCCATCGAGCCGCACCCCATCCGCCTCGCCGACCTCCGCCCCTACTACCTGCCCGGCGGTCTCATCCTCGGGTTCGTCATCATCTTCATCTGGTGGCAGCGCCACATGATGCGCCGGCTCGCCCGCCAATCCGAGGCCCTGCGCCAGAGCGAGGAACGCTGGAAGTTTGCCCTCGAGGGCACGGGTGCCGCCGTGTGGGACTGGGATATCTCCGCCCGGCGGGTTGCTTTTTCTCCAGCGTGGAAAGAGATGCTCGGCTACGCCGACGAAGACGTGGGCAACGAGCCCGGCGACTGGGAAAGCCGCGTGCATCCCGAGGATCGCGCGCGGGTCCAGGCCGCGCTGCAGGCCCATTGGGACCACCCGTCGGCGCCCTACACCGTCGAACACCGGCTGCGCTGCAAGGACGGCGGCTGGAAATGGATCCTCAGCCGCGGCCTCGTCGTCCGTCGCGACGCCGCGGGCCGCCCCCTCCGCATGATCGGCACGCACATGGATCTCACCGCGCGCCGCCAGGCCGAGGAGGACCGTCTCGTCCTCGGCAAGCTCGAGTCCACCGGCATCCTCGCCGGTGGCATCGCCCACGATTTCAACAATCTCCTCACCACCATCCTCCTCAACCTCGACCTCGCCCAGTCCGGCCTCGCGCGACACGACGATCCCGCCCCGCGCCTGCGCGATATCCAGAAGGCCACCCTCGCTGCGCGCGATCTCACGCAGCAGCTCATCACCTTTGCCAAGGGTGGCATTTCCGTCCGTCGGCGCGTGAACCTCGCCCCGCTCCTCCGCGATTCCGTCCCGCTCGCCCTCAGCGGCTCCAACGCCCATTGCGAGATCGACCTCACCGCCGACCTCTGGCCCGCCGAAGTGGACGAGTCGCAGATCGCCCAGGTGGTCCGCAACCTCGTGCTCAACGCCCATGAGGCCATGCCGTCCGGCGGCGTCATCACGCTCCGCGCGGAAAACGTCACGCTCGCCGCCGGAGCCGTCACGGCCCTGCCTGCCGGCGATTATATCCGCATCAGCGTCACCGACCAAGGCACCGGCATCCCCGCCGACGTGCTGCCGGCGATCTTCGACCCGTACTTCTCCACCAAACAGCGCGGCGCACAGAAGGGCATGGGCCTCGGCCTGACCATCTGCCACTCCGTCGCGCAGAAGCACGGCGGCACGATCACCGTCGAAACCGCCGAGGGCGTCGGCACCGCCTTCCACGTTTACCTGCCCGCCGTCCGCCGCTCGGCCGCGTCCTGACAACGCCTTCCGCTAAAGGCTTCCGTAAAGGGGTCAGGCCTCTAGTTATTGTTTTTTCGACCTCAAACCGCCGGATTGAGGAAAAATGCAATAACTAGAGGCCTGACCCCTTCGTCGGAGTTTACCGCGGCCGAGTCAGCACGACGTCGCTCCACTCGCCGAGGGTGCGCGATTCCATGGCCCAACCGGGGGCCACGGCCTTGAAGGCGGCCTGTACCTGGTCGCACTCGGCGGCGAGGATGCCGCTCAGGATCAGCACGCCGCCAGGGGCCACTGAGGCGACGAGTTCCCGGGCGAAGCGGATCAGGACGTTGCCCAGGATGTTCGCGAGCACCACGTCGCCGGGGCCGTCGGCGAAACCGTTCGTGAGATCACCGGTGAAAAACCGCGCTTTCCCCTGCAGGCCGTTGAGCCCGGCGTTTTCCTCGCTCACGCGCACCGCCTCGGGATCGTTGTCGAAGCCCGCCACGTCGGTGTAGCCCAGCTTCAGCGCCGACAGCGCCAGAATCCCGGAGCCGCACCCCGCGTCGATCACCCGGCCGCGGGGACCTTGCTTCGCCGCCAGCGTCACGAGCCGCTCCACGCAGAGGCGCGTCGTCTCGTGATTGCCCGTGCCAAAGGCCAGACCTGGGTCGAGCCACAGCACCGCGTCGCCCGCCGGCAGCTGAAACGTCGCCTGCTCCCACACCGGCACCCAGTGCAGCCGGCCGAATTGCCACGCCTTGAAATGCGCCTTGTAGCTGTCGCGCCAGTCGGCGTCGGCCATCACACTGCGCTCCGCCGCACCGAGCGGCGCCGCCGGCAACGCCGCCTGCAGCTCCGTCCAACGCGTGTCGCGCTCTTCCGCGGTTTCAAAAATCCCCACGATCCACGCGCGCTGCGCGATCACGTCCTCGAGCACGCTCCAGCCCACGACACCGAGCTCGAGCAAAAGCTCATCCGTCGCCTCGGCCGCCGTCGCGGGAATCTCCGCCTTGATTTGAAACAATTCCATCCCTCCACCGTCCCCGCCCCGCCCGCCGCCCGCAACGCGAATCCGCCTCTCGCCGCTGAATGCTGATGTATTCCGCGGGCTCCTCTCAGCGCGAATCAGCCTCGCCCCAAATCGCTCGCTCTCCCCGCCGCTCCGCGCCACGCTCATCCCATGCGATTCCCCGTCCTCAAGCTCCTCCCGCTCCTCCTCCTCGGCCTCGTCCCCCTGCTCCCCGCCGCTTCCACGCCAAACGCCTCCTCCCCGCGCGCCATCACCGCCGAGGACCTCTGGTCGGTGAAGCGCCCCGGCGCGCTCGATCTCTCGCCCGACGGCGCGCGCCTCGTCTTCACGGTGCAGGAGTACAGCCTCGAGAAAAACAAATCCCAGAAGCACCTCTGGGTGCTCGACACCGCCACCGGCGCCACGCGCGCCCTCACCACCGCCGAGAGTTCCGACAACAGCCCCACGTGGAGCCCCGACGGCACGCGCGTCGCCTTCACCTCCAAGCGCACGGGCGACGAGGAGCCCGCGCTCTACGTCATCCGCGCGGACGGCGGCGAGGCCGAGAAAATCCTCGATCTCCCGCTCGCGATTTCCTCGCCCCGCTGGCTCCCCGACGGCCGGCACATCGTCGTCGCCACCAGCGTCCTGCCGGCGCTCGCCGCCGACCGCGCCGCGATGGAAAAGGAGCTGAAGAAACAGAAGGACAGCAAGGTCACCGCCCGCGTCACGGAAAACGCCACCTACCGCTATTTCGATTCGTGGCAGACCGACGGCTACGCCACGCACCTCATCCTCGTCGATCTCGCCACGAAGCAGACCACCGACCTCACCCCGCGATGGGACCGCCGCTTCCGCCTCGATGAGGAGACGCAGTTCGACGTTTCGCCCGACGGCCGCTGGCTCGCCCTCTCCGCCGGCACCACGCCCCCACCCTACGATGGCCCGGAAAATCCCGACATCTATCTGATCTCGATCGCCGACCCCGCGGCGCCGTGGAAAAACCTGACCACCGACAACGCCGGCGACGACAGCGCGCCGCGCTTCAGTCCCGATGGGCGCTCACTCCTCTTCGGCCGCACCACCAAGCTTCACGGGGAGGCCGAGTTCAACCGGCTCATGCGCGTCGATCTCGCCAGCGGCACCATCACCCGCCTGGTCGCCGCCGACCTCGCGCCGCTGGACTGGCAGTTCTCGCCCGATGGACAGACGATTTATTTCAGCGCCGAGGACCGCGGCCGCACGAAGCTCTTCTCCGTCCCCGCCGCCACGGCCGCCACCGCTGCGCCCGCCGCCCTCGTCGGCGACGGCACCAACTCCGCCCTCACCGTCGGGGCGAAGTCGCTCTATTTTCTCAAGGCCTCCTTCACGCGGCCCGACGAAGTTTACTCCCTCGACCTTTCCGGCCCGGCGCCCGCCGCCGTCGTCCGCACGCACCTCAACGATGCGCTCTTCGCCGGCCTGAAACTCGGCCGCGTCGAGGAGTACACGTTCACCGGTGCGGCGGGTGACACGATTCAGGGCTGGCTCATTTATCCGCCCGACTTCGACCCCGCGAAAAAATACCCGCTCCTCGAGCTGATGCACGGCGGCCCCGCCACCATGATCGGCGACATGTGGCAGCCGCGGTGGAACGCGCAGGTCTTCGTCGCGCCCGGCTATGTCGCCACGTGGGTCAACCGCCATGGCTCGACCGGCTTCGGCGAGAAATTCGTCGCCAGCATCGACGGCGCGTGGGGCGAAAAACCGTACGAGGACATCATGAAGTCCGCCGACTATCTGCTCGCGCAGCACAGCTTCCTCGATGCCGCGCGCACCGCGGCGCTGGGCGCGAGCTATGGCGGCTACATGGCCGCTTGGGTCTGCGGCCACACCAACCGTTTCAAGGCCATCGTCTGCCACGCGGGCGCCACCGATTTCGACACGCAGTTCGCCTCCGATGTCGCGCTGCGTGGCAGGAGTCCGCGATGGGCGGCGCCCCGTGGCATCGCACCAAGGCCTACGAGAGCCAGAACCCGATGAACTACGCCGCGAATTTCAAAACGCCCACGCTCGTAATCCATGGCGGTCTGGACTACCGTGTGCCCGATGCGCAGGGCCTCGAGTTTTACGCCGCGCTCAAGGCGCAGCACGTCCCCGCGCGCCTCGTACACTTCCCCGACGAAAACCACTGGGTCCTCCATCCGCAGAACTCTGTCTTCTGATACGGCGAAGTCCGCGACTGGCTCGCCCGCTGGCTGAAATAGGTAGGGACGCCTCTCCGAGGCGTCCGCCCGCTCCACCCAGAGTTGCAAGGAACCCTCCTCCCCGTACGCTATCCAAATGAGAGCCATGCCCCGTTTCACCCGCACGCTCCTCCTCTCCGCCGCCGCGCTGACCCTCGCGACCCTGCGCGCCGAGCCCACCGCGCCCACCCCGCCCCTCGCGGGCTCCACCCCGGCGCCGGCCGCGCCCGAGGCCAAGCCCGCCGCCACGCCCCCGGCCGCGGCACCCGCGACGCCGGCCGGCGACGACACCCAGCCGCGGCGCTACCGCTCCACCCTCGCCGCCGCGCTCGCCGACTCCATGCCGAAGTACGACCCGCCCAAGCCCGTCGTGAAAAAAGCCGAGGACGACGAGGACGTTGATCTGCGTGATGTGGACAAGCCGAAGAACCGCATCGTCCGCCTCCCCAAGTACACTGTCCAGGGCAACAAGCCCCCGATCTTCCGCGAGCGCGACATCAACACCACCAAGGGCCTCGCCGACATCGCCATGCGCCGTTACCTGAGCGAGGTGGACCGCGCGCTCAACCGTTTCCAACTCCCGCTCTTTGGCGCCTCCAACGAGACCCGCGCCCTCGCCATGTACGAGGAGGAGCAACGCCTGAAGAATATGGCCGACCTCAACGAGACCGCCCACTCCATCGGCAAGGTCGATCCCAAGGAGGCCGCCGAAATCAAGCGCATGAATCAGGATGCCAACATGCGTTGGAGCGACTTCGGCTACCAGGGCAAGGACAACTAAGATCGGACGAGCTGCCCACGGAACACACGGAAGACCCGGAAAATCGATCCCCTCCGGTTTCCGGGTCTTCCGTTTATTCCGTGGGCAAAAAAGTTAGTCGTTATAGCAGCGCCCGTACGATCGTCGCCCACTCCTCGTCCAGTGTACCTCCGGGCATTTTCTTCCCGGCCCGGCTGTACCAATAGGCGGCGTTGCCGGCGTCGCCTTCCTTGCGGTGCAGGTAGGCATGCACCCACGCGCCATCGCCGCCGGAATCGTCCTGCACGCAGCGGTGGGCCTCGTCCCAGCTCCCGCGGGCGTCATACCAGAGCGCCTGCAGGCGCGGATTGAGCCCCGCCGGGGGGTTCGCCGTCCCGTCCGCCTGCGCCAGCGACGCCTGAAATTCTGCAAATGACATTTGCCCCACCCTACCCGGCCCGCTTCTAGTTTCAACCACACTCCCGCTTTCCCCGTCCCCATGCCCGGCACCGAACTCACCATCCTCCGCGAACTTATCGCCCATGAACCGGGCTACGTCTCGGGGGCGGCCATCGCGGACAAGCTCGGCATCAGCCGCGTCTCGGTCTGGCAGCACATGGAGAAACTGCGCAAGGAGGGCTTCGGTTTCCAAGCGGCCCGCGCCCGCGGCTACCGCATCTCGCGCCGCCCGGCGATGATCCACCAGACCCTCATCGAGGCCAATCTGCCGGCGCGCACCGCACACCTGCCCTTCACGATCCTCGACTCTACCGACAGCACCAACGACGAGGCCGCGCGCCAGCTGGCCGCGGGGCGCGAGACGCCCTTTGCCATCTTCGCCCGCCAGCAAACCCACGGCCGCGGCCGGCTCGGCCGGGTGTGGCACAGCGATGCCAACGGCAGCCTCATCGTGAGCTTCGCCTTCCGCCCCCACCTGCCGCCGGGCCGCATGCAGACCTTCACCCTCTGGATGGGCGTCAGCATCTGCGAGCTCATCACCAATTTCTCCTCCATCACGCCCGGCCTCAAGTGGCCCAACGACATCCTCTTCAACGGCCGCAAGGCTGGCGGCATGCTCACCGAGGCGCGCGTCGATGCCGACGAAATCCGCGACCTCGTCTTCGGCCTCGGGCTCAACGTCAACAGCCCCACCGCCGCGTGGCCCGGCGATCTCGCCCGCCGCGCCATCTCCCTCGCCGAGCAGGCGGCCGCGCCGCTCGACCTCAACCGCTTCACCGCCGCCCTCCTCGGCCGCGTGCGGCTCGCCTACGACCAGTTCATGGCGGGCGACCACGTCGCGGTTTTCCCCGCGCTGTGGCATCGCTACGATGTCCTGCGCGGCCAGCCCGTCACCGTCCTGCAGGGCGACCGGCGTTTCTCCGGCGTCGCCGCCGGGATCGATGACGAGGGCTCGCTGCTGGTAAAACCGCCCGGCGGGCGCATCCAGCGCTTTCATGCCGGGGAGGTTACGTTGGAAAAGCAGCCGTGAAAACCCTCCCCCGGCCCGCAACATTGCTGTTTATTCGTGTCCAACGGTGGTTCACCGTTTCCCTTCATGCCTGACACGCCCGCCATTATCGCGACCCACTTGGTGAAGACCTACGCGGGCGTAGCTGCGGTCAGCGACATCAGTTTCACCGTCGAGAAAGGCGAGATCCTCGGCTTCCTCGGGCCCAACGGCGCGGGCAAGTCCACGACGATGCGCATCCTCACCGGCTACCTCCCGGCGACCTCGGGCAACGTGAGCGTCTGCGGCGTCTCCGTCGCCTCGCACCCCGAGGAGGTCAAGCGCCGCATCGGCTACATGCCGGAGAACAACCCCCTGCCCGAGGACATGCGCGTCTCGGAGTACCTGTATTTCCGCGGACGGTTGAAAGAGATCCCCCGCCGCAAACTTGGGCCCCGCATCGACGAGGTGCTCGAGCTGTGCGACCTGAAGCGCGTCCGCCACAAGATCATCGGCAAGCTCTCCAAGGGGTTTCGCCAGCGCGTCGGCATCGCCGAGGCCATCCTCGCCGAGCCGCCCGTCATCATCATGGACGAGCCCACCATCGGCCTCGATCCGCACCAGATCCTCATCGTCCGCGACCTCATCGCCAGCCTGCGCGGCCGCATGACGGTCATCATCTCCTCCCACATCCTGCCCGAGATCGAGGTGACCTGCGACCGCGTGCTCATCATCAACCAGGGCCGCGTCGTCGCGCAGGGCACGCCCGCCGACCTCCGCCGCGAGATCCTCGGCCACTCCACCTACCAGCTCGAGGTCGCCGGTGACCTCGCCACCCTCCCCGTCGTCCTGACCAGTGTGGAACCCACCCTCCGCCTCACCGAGCAGGGCGAGCCCGATGCCGCCGGCTTCCGCCCCGTCACGCTCACCACCGAGCGCGACGACGAGCTGGGCGAGGCCTTGCTCCGCGCCCTGGGCGCGGCCGGCTACCGTCTCCGCTCCCTCAGCCGCGCGCACCCCACGCTGGAGGATGTCTTCCTCGCCGCCACCCGCCGCAGCTGGGATGTGAAGTCCGAGGATCTCCGCAAAGCCGAAGCCCGATGAAACACTTCTTCACCCTTCTCAGCCACGAGATCCGCATGCTGCTGGTCAGCCCCAGCACGTACATCGCGGCCATGCTCTTCCTGCTGTTCATGGGCTTCATCTTCACCGGCATTTTGGAGGACTACAGCAAGGCCGCGCGCGAGGTTTCCCCGGCCAATGTCTTCTTCCAGTTCTTCTGGTTCCCCGTGCTGTTCATGGTGCCGCTGCTCACGATGAAGTGCCTCGCCGAGGAGCGCCGCCTCGGCACGATCGAGACCCTCCTCACCACGCCGGTCACCACCACCGAGGTCGTGCTCGGCAAATACGGCGCCGCCTACCTCCTCTACGTCGCGCTCTGGGCCGCGACCGGCGGGTTTTTCTACATCCTCTACAAGTTCGTCGGCGACGCGCACTTCATCGACTTCGGCCCGCTGGCCGGCGGCTATCTCTTTGTCGCCGTGTCGGGCCTGTTCTTCATCGCCGTGGGGGTCCTCGCGAGTTCGCTGACGCGCAACCAGGCCGTCGCCGGCGTCCTCGCCTTCGTGCTGCTCGTGCTCATCATCGGCGGCACCAACTACCTCGCCACCAGCACCTGGCTCGACCGCGAGGTCATGAGCCCGCTGAAGGATGCGGTCACCTACGCGCAGGTCATCTCGCACCGCGACGACTTCACCCGGGGCGTCGTCGATACGCGCCAGCTGCTCTTCTACGTGAGCGGCACGATCCTCGCCCTCATCTTCAGCATCCTCGGCGTCGAGGCCAAGCTCCTGCACAGCTGATGTTCACCCTCGACAGCTTCCGCACGGCCCGCTGGCTCCGCACCCTCAACCTCCTGTTGCAGGCGGTGCTCTTCCTCACGTTTTTCGGCGGCCTCAACTACCTCGCGCGCAACCACCCGGGCCGCTTCGACCTCACGCCCCAGCGCCGCCACTCCCTCTCGCCCGAGACCCTTTCCTACCTGCGCAACCTCAGCCAGCCCGTCCGCATCGTCGTGACGCTCACCGAGGACTCGGACAACCCCGCCATCGCCCAGGCCTACCGCGACATGCACGGCCTGCTCCGCGAGTACGCCTTCGCCACCGAAGGCGACAGCGCCCGCAAGATCACCGTGCAGTACCTCGATGTGTATCAGCGCCGGCGTGACGCCGACCAGCTCGGCATCGACCAGCCCGACAGCATCGTCCTCATCTGCGGCGACCGGCGCCGCACCGTCGCCCTCGGCGAAATCTACCGCGTCGTGAAGGGCGAGAAAAAGGCCTTCCAGGGCGAGCAGGCCATCACCGCCGCGATCCTCGATGTCTCCAGCGCCGAGAAGAAAAAAATCTACTTCCTCACCGGGCACGGCGAGCTCAGCCCCGAGGACGTCGATCCGGTCCACGGCCTTTCCACGCTCCGCGACTCCCTCCGCCAGCGCAATTTCGACGTCGAGGCCCTGAACCTTGGCTACCTGCGCAAGATCCCGACCGACGCCTCCCTCCTCATCGCCGTCGCCCCGCAGGGCAAGTTCACCCCCTTCGAGCAGGAGCTGCTCCGCCAGTACCTCAGCACCGCCGCCGGCCGCCTGGTCCTCCTCCTCGCCCCCGGCCAGCCCCACGGCCTCGAGGACCTGCTGCTCGACTGGGGCCTCATCGTGGACGACGACCTCATCTGCGACACGGGCGCGCAAAACATGACTGAGGAAGGCGACTTGCTCCTGCGTTTCCTCACGCCTCATCCCGTTACGCAGACCCTGATCGACTACAATCTCCAGCCGCGCATCGGTCCCGCCCGCAGCGTCCGGCCCGATCCGGGCCGGTCCCTCGGCAGCAGCCTCACCGTCACCACGCTCGCCGCCACCTCGACCACCGCGTGGGGCGAGGTCAGCTACCGCCTCCACACCGTGCCGCAGCGCGATCCCGGCGTGGACATCGTGCCGCTCCCTGGCATGGAGCCCCGCGACCGCCTCGGCGTCGCTGTCGCCTCGGAGCGCGTCTCCGTGCGCGACAACCTGCCCTTCAGCGTCCGCGGCGGCCGCCTCATCGTCTTCGGCACCGGCGACCTGATCGCCAACAACCGCATCGCCGACGTCGCCAACCAGAACATCTTCCTCAGCGCGGTGAACTGGACCGTGGATCGCGACGCCCAGTTCAACATCCCGGCCCGGCCCATCGAGCGTTTCCAGCTGTCTCTCAGTGCCGGCGAGCTCACCAAGCTCCGCTACAGCCTCCTCCTCGCCCTCCCCGGCGCCGCCGCCCTCCTCGGCCTCATCGTCTATTGGACCCGCCGGCGCTGAGCCGGAACCTCAACCTCCTTTCACCATGCGCACCAAGGTCACGCTCATTCTGGTTTTCCTGAACGTCGCGCTCTTTTTCTATATCTTCCGTTTCGAGCGCCTCGGCGGCGGGGACATCATGGACGTCAACCGCAAGCGTGTGCTCGGCGCCGAGGCCGCCGACATCCGCACCCTCGAGATCAACGGCCCCGGCGCCCGCGTCATCGCCCTCGCCAAGCGCGGCGAGAAATGGTTCGTCACCAAGCCACTCGACTGGCCCGCCAACCCCAACGCCGTCAGCCGCATCGTCACCGACCTCCAGTTCCTCGAGCACGAGACGAGTTTCAACGTCGCCGACCTCGCGGGCAACGGCCAGTCCCTCGCCGACTACGGCCTCGACCAGCCGAAGCTCACCGTCACCTTCTCCACCGCCGGCGCCCCCGGCGACGACACCCCGCCCCGCACCACCTCGCTCCGCCTGGGCGACACCACCAAGGACGGCCTCCGCCTCTATGTGCTTTCCCCCGATGGCCGGCGCATCCACGTCGTCAACCAGAGCCTCGCCCGCAGCCTCGCCCTGAGCTTTGAGGACCTGCGCTCCGACGCCGTCTTCACCATCCCGGTCTTCGAGGCCAGCTCCCTCAACCTCCAGACCGCCGCGCCTGCGAGCCTGCGCATCCAGCTCCGCCGCGTGGGCGGCCGCTGGTCCTTCGCCACGCCGATCATCGCCCGCGCCAGCAAGACCGCGACCGAGCTCGCCATCAACGCCCTCAACGACCTCCGCGTGAAGTCCTTCGTCACGTCGAACCCGCCGGCGGTCCTCCCCTCCGCCAACCCCCGTCTCCGTATCAGCGTGGAGGGTACCAACCGCCGCGAGACCCTCGACCTCGGCGACCGCGTGGACGGCACCGCCGCAGCCGGTGCGGGCGAGTATTACGCCCAGTTCGAAGGGCGCGACGCGGTCTTCACCGTCGTCATCCCCGCCGCCCCGGCCAAACAGCTCGACCTCAAGACCACCCTCGACCGCGCGCAGGAGACGCTGCGCGAAACGCGCCTCCTCGACTTCGACGCCCGCACCGTCACCGCCATCACCCTCGCCGCGCCCAACCAGCCCGAGCTCACACTCCAGCGCCTCGAGTCCGGTCCGCAGGCCGGCGACGCGTCGTCGTGGCAGATCGTCCGCCGCAGCAACGGCGGCCAGGGTCCGCTGACCATCCCCGCCGACCGCGCCGTCGTGGCCCGCCTCCTCGAGCAGCTCTCCCTCCTCTCCGCCATCCGTTTCCAAAGCGACGCGCCCCGCGATGCCGATGTCGAGGGCTGGGGCTTCAACCGCCCCGAGCGCGAGATCACCCTCACCGTCCGGGTCGATCAGAACACCACCCAGACCATCGCCCTCCAGGTCGGCCTGCCCACCCAGCGCGACGGCTTCGCCTACGCCCGCCTCCCCGCCGGCTCGCCCTCCGTTTACGCGGTCGATCCCGACCTGCTGCAGGAGACGCCCGTCGCCCCCCTCGCCTGGCGCGACCGCCTGCTCCGCGAACTCCCCGCCGGCGCCAAGATCACCGCCCTCACGCTCACCGCCATCGAGGGCCGGGCTCCGCTCTACAGCCACCAGCTCACCGGCGGCGAGACGTGGGCCACCGTGCTCGCCGCCGAGCCCGCGCCGCGCCGCGCCGCGCTCGAGACCGTCCTCGCCCGCCTCGGCACCCTCCGCGCGGAGGAGTTCGTCCTCGACCAGTTCGCCGAGCGCGTGAATGTCGCCGGCGAGGAACGCCCGTGGCAGTACAAGCTCGAGGCCGCCATCACCCTCACGGGCGGCGCGGGCGACCAGACCAGCACGACCACGCTCTACCTGACGCCCCGCGTCGGCGGCACGCACCAGCTCGCCGGCTCCCCCGCCAACGAGTTCAACGTCGTCTTTGCCCTCGAGCAGCCCTTCCTCGACGCCCTCTGGACCCTCACCGAGGGCCCGCGCGACCCCGGCGAGCAGGTGCCCAAGAACAACGTGGACGGCCTCGCCCCCACCCCCGCTCCCATCGGCGGCAAGTGAGCCCCGTTTCCCCCGCATCGTGAAACCCTGGCTCAAACTCTGCGGCAAAGGCGCGCGCTTTTGCTGGGAGTGCGTGTTCTCCTTCGCGCTCTGGAGCCTCTGGCTGGTCCTCGCCCTCCTGCTCGCCGCGCAGGCGGCCATCGCCCTGTCGCACGAGCTCTCCGTGCCGGATTTTCTGCTGCGCGCCCTGGAGCAGCGCCTCGCGGCCTCGCACGTGCACGTCTCCTTCGGCCGCGCCACCTTCGACCCCACCGGCTCCATCCACGTCGAGAACATCCGCGTGTCGCTCGCCGGCCAGCCCGAGCCCGTCGCGCGCGCCCGTGCCGCCTTCATCGAGCTCGATCCGTGGTCCCTCGCCGTCGGCGCCTTCGAGCCGCGCCGCCTCCACGCCACCGGTGTCAGCCTCTCCGTCCCCGCCATGCTCTCCGCCTCCGGCCGCAGCGAGGAGATCATCAGCGACCTCGACGCGGACTGCGTGCCCCATAGCAAAGAATTTCTCATCAACCATCTCACCGCCCGCGTCGCCGGCATCCCGGTCACGGTCCGCGGCGCGATCTACCTGAAGCCCTCGACGGGCGGGCGCGACGCCCCCTTGCCCATCGCTGAGTATCTGTCTAAAAACTACGCCGACCTCTGCCGCCGGCTCATCCGCGGCGCCAGCCGGCTCTCCGTCCTCGAGAATCCCTCCGTGCAGGCCCAGCTCGTCGCCTCCGAGACGCGCGGCGCCATCGCCACCCTCACCATCCGCACCTCCGCCCTCACCCTGGCCGACCCGGTCGCGCTGCACGCCACGGGCATCACCGCCACCACCCGGATCCCGCTGATGGGCGACCGGCCCACGCTCGCGCCCGTGCAGCTGCAGGTGGAGACCCTGGAGGCCGCCGGCGTCGAGGTGCAGCGTCTCCGCGCCCAGGTGCGCGGCGCGCTCAACCCCGCGGACCTGTCCTTCAGCGTTTACAGCGCCGATCTCACCGCAGCCCGCGTCGCCAGCCGCGGCTTTGAACTCGCCCATCCCGTGCTGCGCCTCGGCACCCGCACTCTCCCCCAGGTCACCACCGACCTCTCCGGCCTTTTCTTCGGGCTGCCCGTTTCCCTCCGTGGCCGCGCCGACCTCAAGGCGCAGAACGCCGCCCTCCGCTTCGACGGCCCGATCTCGCCGGATATCCTGACCCAGGTCGGTGTGATCCTCGGCGGCCGCGACGTGCGCCGCTGGGTCGATTTCGGCCAGCCCGTGCAGCTCAACGGCGCCGCTGTCACCTTCCGCGACGGCTGGAAATTCGGCGGCCTCACCGGCCACATCATCGCCCATGACATCAACGCCTACGGCGTCCACATAGACTTCGCCCGCGGCGCCATCGCGCTGGACAGCGGCCATTTCCTCGCCAGCCACGCCAAGGCGGTATTGGGAGAAAATTACGCCACCGGCAGCTTCGAGCAGGATTTCGCCACCCGGCGCTTCCGCTTCCTGCTCGATGGCCAGCTCCGCCCGCTCGCGATCAGCGGCTGGTTCCACGACTGGTGGCCGGACTTCTTCGGCAATTTCCAGTTCCCCCGCATCCCCGATGCGAGCGTCGATGTCTCCGGCTGGTGGGGCTGGGGCTACCGCACCACGGTCTTCGTCTTTGCCGACACCACCGACCCGGTCATCCGCGGCGCGAAGTTCGACCACGCCCGCACCCTCCTCTACATCCGGCCCAACTTCATCGACGGCCTCGAGCTCTACGCCACCCACGGCACCGGCGACATCCGCGGCACCTTCACCCGCACCATCGACATCGACAGCGGCGACTGGGCGGGCATGGACTTCGCGCTCAACTCCAGCATCGACCCCGCGGTCAGCGTGCCGATCTTCGGCGCCGCCGCGTCGGAGCGCCTCGCACCGTTTCACTTTGAAAACTCCCCGCTGCTAAAAGTCTCCGGCCACTTCGACGGCCCGGCCGCAGCCGGCGGCGAACACCAGCGCGTCGCGATCGAGGCCCGCTCCACCGGCGCATTCGCCCTCCACGGCTTCCCTTTGCGCAACGTCGGCTTCGACGCCCTCGTCGAGGACGACACCCTCACCCTCAACCGCATCGAGGGCAGCTTTGCCGACGGCGCCCTCAGCGGCCGCGCGCGCGTCTGGGGCCGCGACAAGGAACGGCGCATTGGCTTCACCGGCGCGCTCAAGGACGGCAACCTCGCCCGGGCCGTCACCGTGCTCCAGCAGTACTCCGCGCAGCGCAAGGGCCTCCCCCCGCCCACCGCCAACAAATTCCTGCAGGATCGCGCCACCGTGAAGATCGACCTCTCCGCCTCCGCCGAGGGCGGCTTCGACGACATGCTCAGCTTCAAGGGCGACGGCAATGCGCTGCTCTCCGGCCCCGGCCTCGGCGAGGTCCAGCTCCTCGGGCTGCTCTCCGAGCTGCTCAACTTCACCTCGCTGCGCTTCACCTCCGCGCGCGCCGATTTCACCATCGACGGCGACCGGCTCGATTTCCCCAAGGTCACCATCACCGGCGCGAATTCCGCCATCGAGGCCCACGGCACCTACTCGCTCGACCGCCAGAGCCTCGACTTCAAGGCCCGCGTGTATCCGTTTCAGGAGAGCAAATTTTTCCTGCAAAACCTGCTCGGCACCGTGCTCACCCCGCTCTCCGCCGCGCTGGAGGTCAAACTGACCGGCCAGATCGACAAGCCCGCGTGGTCGTTTGTCATTGGCCCCACCAATGTTTTGCGCAATCTGTTCCAGTCCACCCCGCCTGAAAATTCGACCGGCCCGCTCCGAAAAAGCCCTGACCCAACGCGATAGACCGTTAGAAAAACAACATTGCACATTCACCCCTGCGATTTTTTAGTAGGGTGAATACCTTAATGACATCGTTGCCCACATTGCCCCGGCGTTCGTGGCTCGAGCGAGTCTCGCTCGTGCTCGCCGTGGGCTTGGTGGTGCTCGGTGTCGTCTCGATCCTCGGGTGGGTGCTGCACTACGATGTGCTGATCCAGCCGCTGCCGAATTGCGCGGCGCTCAAGATCAACAACGCGATCTGCGTCCTCGGCCTCGGCCTCAGTTTCCTCGGGCTCGAACTCGGCTGGCGCCGCACGTTCCTGCCGGCTCTCGTCACCACCCTCATCTCGGGTCTCACGCTGATCGAGAGTATCTTCCGCATCGATTTCCACATCGACGAGCTGCTCGCCCATGATCACCTCCTGGCGGATACGGCGCAGCCCGGCCGCATGGCCGCGATGTCGGCCTGCTGCCTCTTCCTCGCTTCGCTCACGCTGATCTGGCGCAGCATCAACCGCGGCGCCCGCGCCCGGCTCTTCGCCGAAGCCGTCATCAGCTCCATCGCCGCCTCCGCCGGCTTCTCCACCCTCCTCGGCTACGCCACCAGCCTCCCCGCCGTCTATGGCTGGGGTTCGCGCACCGCCACCGCGCCGACCGCCGCGCTCGCCCTCCTCCTCGCCGGCGCCGCCATGCTCCTCCTCGCGTGGCGCGAGACGCTCAAGACCGAGGGCGGCCCGCCCGCCTGGTCCCCGATGCCCGCCGTCATCGGCTGCCTCACGCTCACCATCATCCTCTGGATCGGCCTCCGCGAGCGCGAGCTCGCCTACGTCGGCGCCAAGACGCAGACGTCCATGGATACGCTCGCGACCACGATCAATTTCGAGCTCGAGCGCCAGGCCACCGCCATCGAGCGCCTCGCGCGCATGTGGAGCGACCTGCCCACCACCTCCGAGGCCGTCTGGGAGACCGACGCGAGCCGCCAGCTCGACGAATCCTCCAAGGCCCTCGGCTGCATTTCCCTCGCTATCGTCGGCCCCAACCTGCGCACCCAGTGGATCTACCCGCCGGACAACTCGGCGCTGCTCCAGTTCGACCACCTCTCCGACGATGCGCGCCGCGCCGCCATCGAGGAGGCCCGTCTTTCCCACGGCCCTGCCGTCTCCGGCTCCATCGACTTCCCCGGCCGCGGCCGCGGCATCGATGGCAAGAAGGGTCTCGCCATCTACTCCCCCATGGTCCGCGAGGGCAAATCCGCCGGCTACGTCGCCGGCGAGTACCTCTACCCCGATTTCTTCGGCCACATCATCACCGATCACAAGCTCGCGGGCGACTACAACATCGTGATCAAGATCGGCGCCGAGCGCGTGTACGACTCGGCCCTCGCCACCACTGAGACGCGCAACGACGACCTCACCCTCGACCGCGCCTACACCATCTTCAACCGGCGCGTCCGCCTGACCTTTACGCCCACCGCCGACGCCCTCACCCACGACCGGCGCTTCCTCCCCGAGCTCGCCCTCGGCGCCGGCTTCGGCATCACCATCCTCCTCGGCCTCAGCGTCCACCTCGCCCGCAGCGCCCGCAACGGCCAGCGCACCGCCGAGCTTTCCAACAAGCGCCTCCAGTCCGAAAACGAGGAGCGCCGCCGCATCGAGGCCCGCCTCAAGGTCTCCGACGAGCGCCTCCGCCTCGCCCTCGACTCCACCCAGATCGGCATCTTCGAGTGGAACGTCGCCGCCCGCCACGTTTACTACAGCCCCGGCCTCTGGGCCATGATGGGCTACGAGCACGGCCGCATGCCCTCCACCGTCGAGGCGTGGCAGTCCCTCATCCATCCGGACGACATGCCGGTGTACCGCCGCCGCGTCGAATCCCAGCTCAGCGGCATCGCCTCCTTCATCGAGCCCGAGTACCGCGTCCGCGCCCGCAGCGGCGAGTGGCGCTGGGTTTACACCCGCTCCAAGACCGTCGCCACCGGCGCCAGCGACCGCCCCACCCGCATCATCGGCACGGTGCAGGACATCACCGCCCGCCGCGAGGCCGAGCAGGCCCTCCGCGCCTCCCAGGCCGAGGCCCGCAAGCTCTCCCTCGTCGCCTCCAAGACCGACAACCCTGTCCTCATCGGCTCGCCCAACGGCACCATCGAGTGGGTCAACGAGAGCTTCTCTCGCGTCATGGAGTACTCCCTCGAGGAGGTCGTCGGCCGCAATCCCGCCGAGTTCATGGTCGGGCCTGACACCAATCCCCGCACCGTCGTCCAGATCCGCGCCGCCATGGCTCGCGGCCAAGGCCTCTCCACCGACGTCGTCAACTACTCCAAGTCCGGCCGCAAGTACCACCTCCACCTCGAGATCCAGCCCATCCGCAACCACGCGGGCCAGCTGGAGAACTTCATCGCGATCGAGACCGACATCACCGCGCGCGTCGAGACGGAGCTCACCCTCCGCCGCGCCAAGGCCGAGGCCGACGACGCCTCCCGCGCCAAGAGCGAGTTCCTCGCCTCCATGTCGCACGAAATCCGCACGCCGATGAACGGCGTCATCGGCATGACGAGCCTCCTCATGGAGACGCCGCTCAACACCGAGCAGCGCGACTTCGTCAACACCATCCGCACCTCCGGCGAGGCCCTCCTCACCATCATCAACGACATCCTCGATTTCTCCAAGATCGAGTCGGGCAAGATGGAACTCGAGCGCATGCCGTTCGACCTCAACACCTGCATCGAGGAGGCCCTCGATCTCTTCGCCCTCCAGACTTCCGCCAAGAAACTCGAGCTCGTCAGCCACATCGAGCCCGACGTCCCGCCGTGGATCGTTGGCGACGTCACCCGCCTGCGTCAGGTCATCGTCAACCTCGTCAACAACTCGGTGAAGTTCACCCCGAGCGGCAGCGTCGCCATCGAGGTCCGCCGCGTGCCCGTGCCGGTCGGCACGCACAGCGACAGCCATCGCTTCATGCTCGAGTTCGCCATCCGCGACACCGGCATTGGCATCCCCGCGGACCGGCTCGACCGCCTCTTCAAGGCCTTCAGCCAGGTTGACTCCTCGACCACCCGCAAGTTCGGCGGCACCGGCCTGGGCCTCGCGATCTCGCAGCGCCTGACCAAGCTGATGAACGGCGACATCCGCGTCGAAAGCTCCCTCGGCCACGGCTCCTCCTTCATCTTCACTATCGAGACCGAGGCCGCCGCGCAGGCCTCCGCCAGCAATCCGCCGATCGCCGTCGGCCATCTCCGTCAGGCGACCGTCCTTTGCGTCGAGGATCACCCCGTCACGCAGAAGCACCTGCGCGCGCTGCTCGATCCGCTCGGCGCCGAGTGCCTCTTCGCCGCCAACGCCGCCGAGGCGCAGGGCATCGCCGCCGCGCTCGACCAGCCGCCCGCGCTGCTCATCATTTCCGACGACGAGACCGGCGGCAGCTCCACGCTCGACGCCCTCGTCGGCATCAAGTCCCCGCGCATGGTCCTCCTGCCCTTCGGGCAGAACGCCCCGCCCGCGCCCGCCGACGGCCTGCCTTTCGTCACGGTCTTCAAGCCCGTGAAGGTCTCAGCCTTCACGCACGCCATCCAGGTACTCTTCGCCCCGCATCTCAGCGCGCGCCCGGCTGCGGCCAACCGGATCTCCGACCGGCCGCTCGCCGAGGATTACCCGCTCGACGTGCTCCTCGCCGAGGACAACGCCGTCAACCAGAAGGTCGCCCTCCGTTTCCTCGAGCGCCTCGGCTACCGCGCCGACGCCGTGGGCAACGGCCTCGAGGCCCTCACCACCTTGGAAAACCGCCGCTACGATCTCGTGCTGATGGATCTCCAGATGCCCGAGATGGACGGCCTCGAAGCCAGCCGCCAGATCCGCCGCCGCCTCCCCGCCAGCCGCCAGCCCAAGATCGTCGCCCTCACCGCCAACGCCATGCAGGGCGACCGCGAGCTCTGCCTCGCCGCCGGCATGGACGACTATATTTCGAAACCGGTTAAGCTCCACGAGATCGAGTCCACCATCCGCCGCCTCTTCGCCAAGAGCGGCGCATCCGTGCCGCCGGTCTGAGGACTGGGCCGTAAATTAGGTTGCACGGGCCGCCCCCGCCCCGGCTATTTAGCGCGCGCTCCTCGCGATGCTCATCCACTGGTTCCAGTTCATCTCCGCCGCCGTCCTCCTGCTCATCCCCATGGGCCTTTTCCACGGCCCCAAGGTCCGCTACCGCGCCATCCGTCGCACCTGGCGCGGCTACTGGCTGCGGTTTTTTACGCTCGGCCAGCACGCGATCGACTTCGGCCGCGCCGCCCTCGGCGGCTGGCTCCTGTTGCGGGCCCTCGAGTTCGATCCGCATGCCCACCTGCCCGCTTGGGGCCTCCCGGCCCTGACCGCCGGCCTCGTGGTCGTCGCCGTGGTGCTTCAGATGGTCGTCTGCAAGGAGCCAAAGTCCATCAACGCCTGCTACGCCTTCCTGATCGGGCTTGCCTTCGGCCTGCTTGATTTTCCGACCGCCGCCTTTGCCGTGCTTGGCACCGTGGCCCTCTCCTGCGGGGCCCGCATGCCCATGGCCTTCTTCCCGGTTCTCTCCATTCTGACCTTCGCGCTCGGCGCGTTTCTCGGCGAGTGGAAGCCCACCCTCGCCCTAATCGTCTGCGCCGCCGTCGTGCTCATCCCCTGGCTGAGTTCGATGCTCTTCCTGCGCGCCCTCGTCGTCACTTACCGCGCCAAGCGCGCCGAGCCCGCCTGAGCCTGTGGCTTGCGTGTAGGTCGGGCTTTACGCCCGACACCGTTTCCGCAGCTCCGTTATTTCCCCCGCGCGCGCCGGATCGCCCGCGAGGTTGTTCCTCTCCAGGGGATCGTTTTCCAAATCAAAAAACAGCCACGGCGAGCCGTCCGCGTTAAGCACGAGCTTGCGCGTCGCCGTCCGCACCCCGCGCCACACCCGGTCGCACTGCCAAGGCAACGCCACCACGCTCGGCATGGAGATCGGCTGGGTTTCGGGTTCCGGGTTGGTTTCGGGTTTGCCCTCGGCCCAACCCACGGTCCAGCGCTTCAGATCCAGCAACGACACCAACCCGGAACTCGAAACCCCGAACCCGAAACCCTCCCGTCGCACCAGCAACGGCACCCGCACCGATTCCTCGTGCGGCCAGCCTTTGCGAAACAGCCCGTGCGCCCCGTGCATGTCGCCGTGCACACTCGTGAAGACCACGATGGTATTGTCCCCCGCCTGAGCGACCAGCCGCCCGATGGCCCGGTCCGTGGCCTCGATGTGCGCGTAGTAGCCCGCCAGCTCGCGCCGCGCCTTCGCCTCCGCCTCGCCGCCGCGCGGCACATTCGCCGCCAGCTCCACCGCGCGCGGCACGATGCCCGCCGCCGGTGCATCATAGGGCGGATGCGGCGCCTCCAAGCTCACCACGCAGAACCAATTCTCCGGTTTCCGGTTTCCGGTATCCGAAATCCACTTCGCCGCCCGCTCGCCCACCACGTCGCTCTGATAGCCGGCGCACTTCATCCCGTTCAGCCACGGATCATTTAATTGGAAGCCGCCCTCAAAGCCCACCCACGTCTCAAACCCACCGCGCTCCCCTTCCGGCACCGGCACGCGCGCCGCGGCCTCGCCCACGAGCGGCAGATTTTGGTCGCGCCGGCCCACGCCCCATTTGCCAAAAAACGCCGTCGTGTAGCCGCGCTCGTTCATTGCATGTGCCACCGTCCGCGCCTCCGGCGGCAGCGCGTCGAAGTAATCGCGCACCCCGTTCTCCGGTGACCGCACGCCGGTCAGCAACGCGGCGCGTGCCCACGGGCCAAATGGATGCGGCGTCACCGCCTGCGAAAAATCCACGCTCTGCCTTGCTAGGGCATCGAGCGCGGGCGTGCGCGCATTCGGGTCGCCCGCGTAGCCGCACGCCTGCGCGCGCCACTGCGTGGTCACGATCCACAGGATATTCGGCCGCGCGTTCATGCCTCACTACACGCCAGCCCTGCGGCCATGGCCAGATTGAACCTCCCTCCGACGTTGGACATTCGGCCGGAGTCACTAGACATTGTGCGCCTATGACTCTCCAAGAAGCCACCCACCTCGACCTACCGACCCCGACCGGACCGATGCGGACGCATCTCTTCGAGCCGGCCGCGCCCGGCCGTTACCCCGGCCTCCTCCTCTACTCGGAAATCTTCCAGGTCACCGCGCCCATCCGCCGCACCGCCGCCTTCCTCGCCGGCCACGGCTTCATCGTGGCCGTCCCGGAAATCTACCACGAGTACGAACCCGCGGGCACCGTCCTCGCTTACGATCAGGCCGGCGCCGACCGCGGCAACGCCCTCAAGACGACCAAGACCGTGCTCGCCTACGATACCGATGCCCGATCGGTGCTCGAGCACCTCGCCGCGCATCCCCGCTGCACCGGAAAGCTCGGCGTCATGGGCATCTGCATCGGCGGCCACCTCGCCTTCCGCGCCGCGATGAATCCCTCCGTCCTCGCGGCGGCTTGTTTCTACGCGACCGACATCCACAAACGCGGTCTCGGCCACGGCATGAACGACGACTCCCTCGACCGCATCTCCGCGATCAAGGGCGAACTCATGATGATCTGGGGCCGCCAGGACCCGCACGTCCCCGCCGAGGGTCGGGCCAAGATCTACGCCGCCCTCGCCGCCGCCGGGGCCAATTTCACCTGGCACGAGTACAACGGCGCCCACGCCTTCCTCCGCGACGAAGGCTACCGCTACGACCCTGAGCTCGCCCACCAAACCCTCGGCATGGCCGTGCAACTCTTCCGTCGGATACTCGCCTGAATTAGTCTTTCACACCCACGCCCAGCTTAAGTGGATGCTACTACACAGCCTGATGATATGCGGCCTACCCTGCGCTTACTCTGTGGCCTGATCGCCTTGCTCAGTTTCGGCTACGTCGTGGAAATCTGCGTCATGGGTGCGCCCTCATGGGAAAAACATCGCAGTAATGATTACACACGCGACATCAGCACCCCCGTCTCATTCTGGACGCAGTTTGTGATCTTCGCTCTCATCGGGGCAATCGCCACATATTGCGTTATTGCTTGGAAAAAACACTTGCCGCTTTTTGCAGCCATAGACGAGCGCGACCGAAAATACCAAGCTGCCATCGGCCCAAGCGCTGCGAGGAAAATTCAGCGTGGCCGCAAAGCGACCGTCATATTTTACTGCATACTTATTGCGGCCTTAATGGGGCTGCTGGTCATATCATTGATCTGCGGGTAGAAGCTCTATTGGGGCTTTTTCAGTTAATCCCCTGGCCGCGATCAGCGGCCCCGACCTCGCCCGCGGAGGCGATCAGCCGGAGCCGCATTCTTAAGATTTCGCGCATTGGCGAAATCCCATTCGCGGTTAAAAATCACACCTCTTCACCGGACGGTCTTCAGCCAGCCCGGCTCGCGCACGTGGTCTTCGTGCACGCGCTTCAGCCGCGCCTCCAGCACCGCCGCGCGACCGAGGTAGCCCACGATCTTACTAGGATTTTCGCGGTCCACCACCGGCAGGCGCCCGCAGTCGGCCTGCAGCATGCGGCCCAACGCCTCGCTCACGGTCTCATCCGGATACGCCACCTGCGGCTCCTGCGTGCCGGCCTCCAGCGCCGTCATGCGGCCCTCGGCGTCGCGCTCGAAGGCACGTACCAGGTCCCCGCGCGTGATGATCCCGGCCAGCTTGCCCTTCGCGTCCGACAACAACAGCGCCTGGTGCCGCACGAGCTCGGCTTCGCCCGCCGCGATGCGCTCCGCGAGCACCCCGATCGTCGTCGTCGCCGGCACCATCGCCGGATGCCGGTCCATCGCCTCGCCCACCTGCACCTGCTGAAACACGTCCACCTCGTACTCTTGGTGTACATGGAGTCCGCGGCGCGACAGCTTCTCCGTCATGATGGAATTCTTCATCAGCAGCAGCGCCACGGCGTGCGCCACGACAACGACCATCATCAGCGGCAACACCGAGTCGTAGTCCCGCGTCAGCTCGAAG
The DNA here is from genome assembly GCA_018239845.1 of Verrucomicrobiota bacterium. GTDB lineage: Bacteria > Verrucomicrobiota > Verrucomicrobiia > Opitutales > Opitutaceae > CAIRCN01. The sequence continues at coordinate 11,448 of JAFEGO010000012.1, read as the reverse complement.
GCGAAGATGATGAAGGTAAACGGCGCGCGCGCCGCCGAGCCAAACACCGCCGCCATGCCCACCAGGGCAAACGCCCCCGGCGACAGATGCGCCGCCGGCACGAAATGATTCACCACGCCCGCGTAGAGCCCGCCCAGCGCCGCACCGATGGTGAACATCGGCGCCAACAGGCCGCCTGAGGTCCCGGAGCCGAGCGACACCAGGAGCGCCGCCGCCTTGGCCAGCATGATCAGGCCCAGCGCGCCGAGCGCCAGCCGCACGTTGAGGATGTCCGAGATCGTCCCGTAACCGACGCCGAGCACGCGCGGCACGAAGAGCGCGATGATGCCCAACCCTAGCCCGCCGATCGCCGGCCACCACATGTCGTCAAACGGCAGTTTCTCAAACTGATCCTCGATCCAGTAGAGCGCGTGGCTGAAGCCCGCCGCCACGAGGCCGCAGAGCACGCCTAGCGGCAGGTACCAGGCCAGCGACCCCGGAAATCCGAAATCCGCCGGCCCGATGGAAAACATCGCGCCGCGGCCCATGAGCATGAAGCGCACCGCCGTCGCGATGGTGCTCGCGATCACCAGCGGCACGAAGGAGCGCGCCTTGTACTCGAAGAGGAGCAATTCAATCGCGAGGATCACCGCCGCGATCGGCGTGCTGAAGGTCGCCGCCATGCCCGCCGCGGCACCGCTCGCGAGCAGCACCTTGCGCTCCGAGGCCGTGAGATGCAGCGCCTGCCCCAAGATGGAGCCCAGCGCGCCGCCCGTCTGGATGATCGGGCCCTCCGCGCCGAAGGGTCCGCCCGTGCCGATGGCCACCGCCACCGAGGCCGGCTTGAGCAGCGCCACGCGCGGCGCGATGCGGCTGCGGTTGAAGAGCACCGCCTCCATCGCCTCCGGGATGCCGTGCCCGCGGATCTTCGGCGAGCCGTACTTGGCCATGAGGCCGACGACGATGCCGCCGAGCGCCGGCACGATGATGACCAGCCAGCCCAGCGTGTGCTCCGCCGCATCCCGGTGCTGGAATGACCACGTCTGGTAAAACACCAGGTTGGAGACCAGCACGATCAACCCGTAGAGCGCGTAGGCCGCGACACCCGCCGCCGCGCCCACGACCGCGGCCAGCGCGGAAAGCTCGAACAGGCGGCGCCGCGAGGCGCGCGCGCGGCCATCGGGCGCGGACGCCGGGTGCGCCGCACGCAGGGGCGAGGAGGAGGCAGGGAAGGAGGGAGAGGATGACATACGGCTCTTAATTAATATCGTACTACGATATAATTCAAGCTCCGCGTATTGACTCCCCTGTCATCCGTTTCCACCCTGTGGCCATGACCAAGCGCCTCGCCTCCGCCCCCCGCCGCATCACCCCGGCGGATTACAAGGCGCTGGCCCACTTCCGCTTCGCGCTCAGGCACTTCCTGCATTTCAGCGCCGAGGCCGCGCGCGCGGCCGGCCTGTCGCCGCAGCAGCACCAGGCCCTGCTCGCGATCAAGGGCTTCGACCCGGCCGAGACCGTGTCCATCGGCCATCTCGCCACGCGGCTCCACCTCAAGCACCACAGCACCGTGGGCCTGATCGACCGTCTGGCCAAGGCGAAGCTCGTCCGCCGCGTCGCCGACCCCGCGGACAAACGCCGCGTGCAGATCGAACTTACCGCCCAAGGCGAGGCCCTGATCGCCCAGCTCTCCACCGCCCACCGCGACGAACTCCGCCGCCTCGGCCCCGAACTCCAGCGCCTGTTGCAGGTACTGGACGCGGAGTAATGAAGTAGCGCCGGCTTCCAGCCGGCATGGGCGAGGTAAGTTGCGCGCTCGCGCGCAACAGAGTTGCCTCCCCGTCTTAACGCGACACGCGATCCAAACCTGCGGTTCGGCTGTTGCGCGCAAGCGCGCAACCTACGTCATGCGCCAATTGATTTATAAATTAGCCACAGATTACACCGATGGGCACAGATAGCCGGGCCTTTTATCTGTGCCCATCGGTGTAATCTGTGGCTAAAAATCAGGCCATCGCACCGCAGCTCACTGCAGCTTCAGCGGCTTGGCGCGGACCTGGGCGGCGAGGCTGTTGAGCAGGTCGCCGGTCTTCTGCGCCTTCACGTTGTCGCCGGTGGTGATCTGGGCGATGGGGCGGAAATTCCCCACCACGGCGCAGTAGTCGCTGTTGACCATGATGCCGAGCAGCTCGCCGGTCTTGCTCAGCACGAGGTCGCCGCGCGAGGGGGCGAAGGTGCCGAAGATCCGCTTGAAGAGCCGGTTGTCCACCTGCACGTAGCCGGGCTGCGAGGCGTCGAGCTTGAAGCCGACTTCGCCGTAGCCCTTGCCACCGCCGTTCACGAGCACGGCGTCGGGGAATTTGAAGGGATCCGCCGCGGTCTTGTACACCTTCACGCCGAGCGCCTGCACCTGCGCCTCATCCACCGGCACCGCGACGACGCGCGGGTCGATGGTCAGGAACAACACGGACGACGCCTTGCTCTGGTAGCCGGGCGGCTTGGCGAAATCCACCGTCAGCTTTTCCCAGTCGTAGCTGTTTTCGCTGATGGGGAACGGCGTGTCGTCGATGTGCAGCAGAGCATAGGTCTGCGTGCCGTCGGTCACGAGCACGGTCGCGGCATCCTTCACGCGGGTGGCGGGGCTGAAGAGCCCGGCGCGCACGGCGGTGAACTTCGTCGAGACGCGGTTCGCGAGGAAATCGTTGAACATCACGTTGGCGTTGATCGGCCGGTTGTCGCGGATCTCCTTAGTGAGCTCGCCGGACTTCACGGCCTGGTCGCCGACGGCCTGCGCGAGCTGCGCGGTGGTGGACTGCACCTTGATGCGTTCCTCGCGCTCGGCTGCGACCTGACCTTGCAGGGCCTCGGCTTGCTCCTTGAGCAAGCCCTTCTCGCGCTCCGCCACCTTGGCGGCCACGGTGAGGCCCTCGATCTTCTGGCGCGCCTCGATCTGCTGCTGCTCAAGGGCGGCGAGCGCCTGCTTCTGGCGCTCGGCCTCGGCGCGCTTCTCCTCCAGCTCGCGCTGGAGCTGGGCGAGCTGCTCCTTGGTCATAGAGGCCTCCTGCGCGGCGTCCGCGGCCTTCTTGCCGAGGTCGGTGGCGGTGCGCTGGGTGTCGGCGAGCGTGGCGGCCAGCTGGGCCTGGGCGGCCTCGGCCGCCGCCTTTTCCTTTTGCGCGGCGGTGAGGCTCTGCTCGCGGGCCGCGGTGGAAGACTCGGCGGTCGAGAGGCGCTGCGCGAGTTCGTCGCGCGCGGCCTTCTCGTCAGCGAGGGAAAGTTTCATCGCTTCCACGAGGTCCTGGTCCTTCGTGGCGGCGTTGGCGGCCATCTCAGGCACGGGCGGCTGTTTCGCCCGCGTCGGCTCCGCTTTCTCCCAACGGGTGAGCGCGAGGAGGTTCAGCAGGAGAAAGTCGCAGAGGATGAGCAGCAGCGTTTTGTTCATAGCGCGATTTTGGACGCGACCTGACCCTCGAGGATCAGCTGGTTCTTGAACGGCCGCACGTGGCGGATCTTCACCATGGCGACACAGATGATGCCGAAGAGATTCGACGAGTAGGCGGCGAGCAGGTTGGGCTCGATGACGCCGAGCACCTGCAGCACAAGCGCCGTCGCCGTGCCGGCGATACCGACGTAGAGGCCGCCGTCGAAGAGGTTCTCCTCATTCTCCATGAGCTTGAGCTTCACGAGCGGCGGGTGGGACGAGCGGGCGATCTCCCGTATTTTCAGGAGGCAGATGAAGTACATCGTGACCTGCAGGGCCGCGAAGAATCCGATCGAGATCAGGGTTGAGGTGTCCATGTGAGTAGTGTTTTTGACCGTTTCGGTGGCAGGAAGTTCGGGGTGGGTGACAAGAACGGGCAGCACGAGCCGCGCGGTGTACTCGGAGGGCGGCGCGGCCTTGAGCAGAAACGGCTCGGTGGCCACGATGAGCAGCGCGGAGAAGAGCACCGCCAGCGCACCGCTCTTCATGCGGGGCAGGCGCTGGCCGTTTTCCGTGGCGGGCGCGACGATCCAGCGGTCGAGCCCCAGGAGGAGCATGAAGGCCGCGAGCACGTAGCCGAGGTATTTCACGACGAGCATCGTCACTGGGTGCTGCAGCACGAGTGCGGCCGCGACGACGAAGCCCTTGCCGCCCGCGCGGTTGACCGGCACCTGCCAGAGCAGGAGCTGCCGCGCCGCGCCCTGCCCGCTCGCGAGCGCGAGCCGCAGGTCTTCGAGGCCGGCCTTGCCGTAGCGTAGGAGATAGGTCGCGACCTGGTCCGCCGAGTCGCTGAAGAGCGCGGCGGTGTAGATCACGGGCAGCTGGTCCGGCGCGACCCGGGCGAGCTGCGCGTACTCGCCCACGGTCTTGGTGTCCTCAGTGCGGCGTAGCAGCTCGCCAAGCTGCACCCAGTCGAGGCGCTTCCCGAGCGAGAGGATGTCGGCGTAAAACGGTTCGAGGTTGCCGAGTTCCTTCTTGGCGAGGGCCGTCTCGGCCAGCGCGCGGACCTCGCGCTGCAGCGCCGGGGACATGTGCTCGCCTTGGTAAAGCATCGCCGTGAGCAAGATCACCGCGTCGAGCGGCTGCCCGCCGGGGCGGCCGGCCGGCACGAAACGCCCGGTCAGGGTGAGGTCGCGGGTCTTCAGCACCGACTGGACGCCGAGCGAACCGGTTTGCGCGAGATAGTCGCTCAGCGCGGTCCGCGCCTTTGCCGTGATGAAGAGTTCGAGGACCGGCGTGCTTTTGCGGTGGCCGGTGTCGGTCGAGCGGAGCTTGAAAATCGGATCGAGAAACGGATCCCAGCCGCCCCACGCCACCATCGCCGGCTGGCGCGCCACGAGTTGCTGGAGCGATGTCTCCAGCGCGGCTGCACCGGGGTCGCCGATGCCCTTCGCCGCCGCGAGCACCTGCGCCGCGGAGCCGATCTTTTCGGAATCGACGAGCTGCCGGCCGAAGGTCGCGAGCGAGGGTGTGCCCGCCCCCGCCTCGCGCAGCAGCCCGGGGCTGACAGACTTGAGGTTGACCGGCAGCGACCACGCGAGCACGGCCAGCACGATCCCGGCCACGACGAGGATCGGCGCGGAGAACGGACGGCGGGTGGAAGCAGCGGAAGTGGAGGCGCTCATCTGGCGGAGTATTGGTTTGCGAGGGGACACCGGGGATCCCACGCTTACGTCACACCGACCGATGTCCCTTACAATTGTTCACTACAACGACCCTATTTTGCGCAAAAAAGGGGAGAAAATCACCGTGTTTGACGCTGCCCTTGCGCAACTTGCGCAGGACATGGTGGCCCAGATGCACGAGGCCCAAGGGATCGGCCTCGCCGCGCAGCAGATCGGCCGGGCGATCCAGTTCTGCGTCGTCGATCTCCGCCCGGTCGATCCTGACTTCACCTGGGAGCTCGACGGCGCCAAGCCCCCGCTCGACCTCATCATGCCGATGGCGATCGCGAATCCCGAGATCACCTTCCTCCCCAAGACCGACATCGTGATCTACGAGGAGGGCTGCCTCTCCTTCCCCAAGATCCGGGGCGACGTCGAGCGGCCCGACCAGATCCGCGTCACCTTCCAGGACGAGCGCGGCGTGCCGCATACCCTCGTGTGCGACGGCCTCTTCTCGCGGTGCATCCAGCACGAGACCGACCACCTCAACGGCATCCTCTTCATCGACCGCATGACCAAGAAGGTCCGCAGCAAGATCGACGAGCCCGTCAAGGAACTCGCCAAGGCCACCCGCGCCGCCGCCAAGTCCGAGGAGAAAAAATGAGCGGCAAGGCCGACGGCATGAACTACGCCCCGCAAGGGCGCGCGCAGCCCGTGGTCAAGCCCGGCGATTTCGTTTTCGCCGCCGCCTTCCTGGAGCACGGCCATATCTACGGCCAGTGCAACGGCCTGATCGAGGCCGGCGCCACGCTCAAGTGGGTGTACGATGCCGACTCGAAAAAGGTCGAGGCTTTCGCCGCGAAATATCCCGGCGTACAGGTCGCGCGCAGCTTCGACGAAATTCTCGCCGATCCCTCCGTGCGCCTCGTGGCCGCCGCAGCCGTCCCCTGTGACCGCGGCCCCATCGGCGTGCGCGTGATGCAGGCCGGCAAGGACTACTTCACCGACAAGACACCCTTCACCACCCTCGCCCAACTCGAGGAGGCCCGGCGCGTCACCGCCGCCACCGGCCGCAAGTACATGGTCTATTTCAGCGAGCGCCTGCACGTGGAGTCCGCGATGCACGCCGGCGACCTCGTGCACGGCGGCGCCATCGGCCGCGTAATCCAGGTGCTCGGCCTCGGACCGCACCGCCTCGGCAAGGCCGGCCGCCCCGCGTGGTTCTTCGAGCGCGCGAAATACGGCGGCATCCTCTGCGACATCGGCAGCCATCAGTTCGAGCAGTTCCTTTTCTACAGCGGCGCGCAGGACGCGACCGTCACGCAGGCCGCCGTGGGCAACTTCGCCAACGCCGACACCCCCGAGTTCGAGGACTTCGGCGAGGCCTCCCTCGTCGGCGACAACGGCGCCTCCAACTACATCCGCGTCGACTGGTTCACGCCCGCCGGCCTCAGCACCTGGGGCGACGGCCGCACCGTCATCCTCGGCACCAAGGGCTACATCGAGCTGCGCAAGTACGTCGACGTCGCCCGCGACCGCACCGGCGACCACCTCTATATTGTGGACGACGCGGGCGAGCGCCACATCCCGCTCGCCGGGCAGGTCGGCTTCCCCTTCTTCGGCCAGCTGATCCTCGACTGCCTGCACCGTACTGAAAAAGCCATGACGCAGGCCCACGCCTTCAAGGCCGCCGAGCTCTGCCTCCGCGCCCAGGCGGCGGCCCGCCGCCTCGCCTGACCATGGCCGGCTCCATCGCAACCCGCACCGGCGACGACGGCTTCACCAGCCTCCTCTACGGCCAGCGCGTGCCGAAGGACCACCCGCAGATCGAGGCCGTCGGCGCCTTCGACGAACTCAACGCCTCGCTCGGTTTCGCCAAGGCCACCTGCCCCGACCCCGCGCGCCGCGCCGAACTCGAAACCATTCAAAAGGACCTCGTCTCCCTCATGGGCGAACTCGCCTGCGCCGAGTCCGACACCGAGCGCTACCTCGCCTCGAAGTTTGCCAAGATCGGCGAGCCCGAACTCGCCCGCCTCGACGCCACCATCGCCGCCATCGAGGCCCGCGGGGTAAAGTTCGAGGGCTGGGCCACGCCCGGCGCCAACCTCCACGCCGCCGCCCTCGACCTCGCGCGCACGACCGCCCGCCGCGCCGAGCGCCGCCTCGTCGCCCTCCCCGCCCACGGCCGCAGCGTCCGCCCCGTGGTGCGCCAGTTCGTGAACCGTGTCTCCGACCTCCTCTGGCTCCTCGCCCGCGTGGCGGAGGCTTGAAGTAGCGCAGCGTCCTCGCCTGCTCCGGCGCTTGCAGGCGGGACGCCTGCGCTACTCCCCGCACTTGTCATCCGCCCTATTCTGCCTAAAACTCCGTCCCATGATTCCCGCCCTTGTCATGCTCGTCCTCGCCGCCGGCTGGCGCATCGTCGCCGTGTGGGATACCTCGCTGGCGAATTTCACGCCGCTCATGGCGCTGACCTTCTGTGGGGGCGTCTATCTCCGCGACCGCCGCCTGTGGCTCGTGCCGTTCGCCGCGCTGATGCTCTCCGATCTCTACGTGGACCACTTCTACGCCACGAAGTACAACTACACGTGGGACCTCAACGGCGCCGCGCTGCGCCTCGTCTGCTTCGCCGTCGCCCTCGGCCTCGGCTGGCTGGTCTCGCGCCGCAAAAACTGGCTCAACCTCTTCTCCGGCGCCCTCGGCGGCGCGGTCTTCTTCTATCTCGTCACCAACACCGGCGCCTGGCTCGGCGACGCGACCTACGCCAAGACGCTCGCCGGCTGGTGGCAGGCCCTCACGGTGGGCCACCCCGAGTTTCCGCCGACGCTCTTCTTCTTCCGCAACTCCCTCGTGAGCGACCTCGCCTTCACGGGTATCTTCGCCCTCGCGATGGAATACCTCGCGCTGCGCAAGTCCGAGTCGAGCCTGCTGAAGCCCAGCGCCGTGCGCGCCTGAGGTTCGACGTAGGGGCGTCCCGCCAAGCGGGACGCCCGACACCGCCGTCCGCGAAGGAGTCCGTCGGCCCATGGTAGGTTGCGCGCTTGCGCGCAACAACGGCAGAGCGGTGAGGCACGGCTGTTGCGCGCGAGCGCGCAACCTACCTGGCCGGATGGACTCTTTTCGCGGTCGAGGTTAAGGGCGGCCTCAGGCCGGCTGCTGCTCGAGCTCGATGTCGATCTGGATCGCGTCGCCGCTGACGGTGACGGGGAAGCACTGGAGCGGCTCGATGCCTTGGAAGCCGACGGGCTGGCCGGTCGTCACGTCGAACTTGATCGCGTGCAGGGGGCACATGATGCACGTGTCGCGCAGCGGGCCCGCGGCGAGCGAGGCGCCGGCGTGCGGGCAGACGTCGTCCATCGCGTGGAGCTTGCCCGCGATGTTGAAGAGGGCGACGCGGCGCGTGCCGACCTTGAAGGCGCGCTTCGAACCGGGCGGGAAGGCGCTGAGCGTGGTGAGGGTGTGTTGGGCCATGGGGTGAAAGCGGGGTGAGGGGAGGGCGGTTGGTTACTTCACTGCGACCGCGACGGTGAAGGTTTGTTTTTTGCCGGGCTCGACGAAGTGGAGGCCGATCTTGTTCTCCGGGGAATTGGGCGGCCCCATCCACGGCTCGACGCAGTAGTAGGGCGCGGTGGCGGACTCGCTCCACGTCACGAAGGTGGCGTCGGGCGCGGGCGTCTTGTCGGTGCCGATGCGGATATGGACGTCGCCGGCGTGGCCGCGCTCACCGAAGACCACGGTGTTTTGCGTGAGGCCGTAGTGGATGGTGTCGATGAGATCGGGGTTGGCCAGGCTCTCGATCTCCTTGAGGGCGGGGCCGGGCACGAGCGGACCCTTGGCGTCGTGCTTCACGTGCTTCGTGGCGGGCAGACGGATGATGTAATCCTCGCGGGTGAGGCCCTCGCTCCACGGCAGCGTGAAATAGAAATGATGGCCGGCGCTCCACGGCAGGGGGACGTTGCCGAGATTCAGCAGGGCGAGGTCGCAGACGAGGCCGAGCGGCTCGAAGCGGTAGCGCACCGTGAACTCGTAGTCGTAGGGATACGCCTCGCGCGCCTCGGCGCCGGGGAGGAAGAGCGCGGTGAAGCCCGTGGCATCGAGGTGCGTGACGCGGAAGTCGCCCTGGCGCGCGAGACCGTGCATGGGCATCGGGCGGCGCACGCCATCGGGCCCGCGCCAGAACTGGATGTCGCCGTTGTCGAACGTGCGGGCGTTGAAGGGAAAGAGGATCGGGTTGCCGCCGCGCGCGCGGTAGAAGCCGTCGAACGAGGTCTGCTCGGGCCAGTAGAGCACGTCGCGCACGGAGCCGTCGCCGAGCGTGAGATTCCAGTTCATCAGGCGCGCGCCGAGCTCCGGCAGCGCGAGGAACGTGGACTGGCCGACGCGCCAGCGGGTGAGGGTGTGGCCGAGGTAGGAAACTTTTTCCATGACGCGGGATGTGGTCTAGGCCGCGCGGCGGGGCGGGCAAAGTATTTCTGCGCGGCGCGGGTGAATAATGAATGACGGCGTGGAAACAAACGGCCGCGTTCCAGCCCGACGGGGCTTGCGCGGGCGGAGGTGGGGGCTAGCCTCCGGGGAGCAATGCGCCGATTCTTACCCCTCCTCCTGCTGGGTTGGCTGACGCTCGCCGGACTCGGCGCGGCGGAGCCTGCGGTTGAGCCGGCCAAGGCGGCCGAAGCGGCGGCGGTGAAGCCGGCCGAGCCCCACGGCAAGGTGTCGGTCGTGGTGATCCCGGTGCGCAACGAAATCGCCAAGCCGGTGCTCTATATTTTGCGGCGCGGATTAAAGGAGGCGATTGAGCAGAAGGCCGATGTGGTCGTGCTCGACATCAAGACCCCCGGCGGCGCGCTCGACGTGACCTTCGACATCATGGCGGCGCTGGAGAAATTTCCCGGCAAGACGGTGGCCTTCGTGAACAACGAGGCGATGTCGGCCGGGGCCTTCATCTCGGCGATGTCGAATGAAATCTGGTTCACGCCCGACGGCATCATCGGCGCGGCGGCCCCCGTGACCTCGAGCGGGCAGGACGTGGACAAGACGATGAAGCTGAAGGTGACGAGCTACCTGAAGGCCCGCATGCGCGCGATCAGCGAGGGCAAGGTGTATCGCGGACAGGTGATCTCGGCGATGATCGACGATGAGTCCGAGCTGAAGATCGGCGACAAGGTGATCAAGCCGAAGGGCGAGCTGCTCTCCCTGACCGCCACCGAGGCGAGCGAAAAGTACGGCGACCCGAAGACGCCGCTGCTCGCCGCGGGCATCGCGAAGAATATCACGGCCTTGCTGGACCAGAAATTTGGCGTGAATGGCTATACGGTGAAGACCCTCGAAATCACCTGGTCGGAGCGCCTCGCGGTGTGGCTCAACGTGATTTCTCCGGTGCTGCTCGGGCTGGGCATCGTGGCGCTGTACCTCGAGTTCAAGACGCCGGGCTTCGGGATGTTTGGCGTCACGGGCATCGTGCTGCTGGTGGTGGTTTTCCTCGGGAATTTCGTGGCGGGCCTGTCAGGCCACGAGCCGCTGCTGGTGTTCACGATCGGGCTGCTGTTGATCCTCGTGGAGGTGTTTTTCTTCCCGGGCACGCTCGTGATGGCACTGGCAGGCGTGCTGTGCGTGCTCGGGGCGCTGCTCTGGTCGATGGCCGACATCTGGCCCAACCAGCCGTTGGAGCTGACCGGCGGCGTGCTCGTCGTGCCGGTGCAAAAGCTCGCGCTCGCCCTGGTCATCGCGGCGGGGCTCGTGGCGCTGCTGTATCGCTTTTTGCCGCAGGGCTGGATCGTTGATCGCCTGGCGGTCGGCGGCGCGGTGGCCGGAGCGGGCCTGCCGGTGTCAGTGTTGGAAAAGCAGGCTTCGCTGGTCGGCCGCGAGGGCGTGGCGGCGACGGGGCTTTTCCCGAGCGGGCAGGTGGAGATCGATGGCCGGCGCCATGAAGCGCGGGTGGAGGTCGGCACGCTGGCCGCGGGCACGCCGGTCCGCGTGGTGCGGCGCACGGACTTTGGCCTCATCGTGGAGGAGCGGCGCGCATGAGCACCGTCCTCATTCTTTTTGCCATCGGCATCGTGCTGGTCGCGATTGAAGTGATCGTGCCCGGCGGCGTGCTCGGCGCGCTGGCGGGCTGCGCGCTGCTGGGCGGCGTGATCGCGGCTTTTGCGAACTTCGGTCCGGCCGGCGGGGCCATGGCCACGGGACTCGCGCTGGTGATCGGCGTGATCACGATTTACCTGGAGTTTGTCTGGCTGCCAAAGACCCGGCTCGCGCGGGCGCTCTCGATGAGCGAGACCGTGGCCGGACGCAGCCAACCCGAGATCGCGGACCGGGCGGTAATTGTCGGTCGCGAAGCGGTTGCGCTGACGACGCTCGCGCCGACCGGCTATGTCGAGGTCGATGGCCGCC
>JAFEGO010000123.1 GCA_018239845.1 Verrucomicrobiota bacterium | reverse complement strand
TCCCAGTCGAAGAGCACCCCGAGTTTTTCCATGCGCCCAGTGTGGGCGCGGCGGTTGGGCAGGCCAGCGTTTCCTGAGGTATCACGTTCTCCTTTTCGCGCAATTAGCGGGGGTATTGCAGCGGGTTCGCGCGCCCCTTGCCCATTGCCAAGCGGGCGGCTTCGGCTAGTCTGTCATAAATCAATCGAGGCAAACCCAAACCCCAACCGCCCGACCCATGTCCAAAGTCATCGTCTCCACCCTGTACGATTCCGACGTCTTCAAGATGGCGTGCCGCCAGTTCGACAAGGCCGCCGACGCGATCAGCCTCCCCGAGGCCATTCGCGACCGTACCAAGTACCCCCGGCGCTGTCTCGCCGTCGCCCTGCCCGTGAAACGCGACGACGGCAGCGTGACCGTCTTCGAGGGCTACCGCGTGCAGCATAACCTCTCCACCGGTCCCGCGAAGGGCGGCATCCGTTTCCACCAGAGCGTGACGATCGGTGAGGTCGCCGCGCTGGCGATGTGGATGAGCTGGAAATGCTCCCTCGCCGGTCTGCCCTACGGCGGTGCCAAGGGCGGCGTGGTCGTCGATCCCAACCAGCTTTCGCCCACCGAGCTCGAGCACCTTTCCCGCCGCTACATGCAGGAGATGGTGAATTTCCTCGGGCCGCAGGTGGACGTGCCCGCCCCCGACGTCGGCACCAATGAGAAGATCATGGGCTGGATGATGGACACCTACTCCAACCACGTCGGCCACATCTCCCCCGCCATCGTCACCGGCAAGCCCATCTCGCTCGGCGGCTCGCAGGGCCGCCGCGAGGCCACTGGCGCGGGCATCGCCTACTTCGTCAAAAAATACCTCGAGGACCTGAAGATCCCCGTCGGCAAGGCCACCGTCGCCGTGCAGGGCTTCGGCAATGTCGGCAGCGAGACCGCCCTCGCCCTCCAGAACTACGGGGCGAAGATCATCGCGATCTCCGATTACACCGGCGGCATCTACAACCCCAAGGGCATCGACATCAAAAAGGCCCTCGCCTACGTGCAGTACGCCCGCGTGCTGAAGGATTTCTCCGGCGGCGAGCCCATCACCAACGAGCAGCTCCTGGAGCTGAAGTGCACCGTCCTTGCGCCCTGCGCGCTGGAGCGCGTCATCACCGAGAAAAACGCCGGCAAGCTTAAGTGCCGCATCCTCGCCGAGGGCGCCAACGGCCCGACCACGAACGGGGCCGACAAGATCCTCGACCAGCGTGAGGAGATCGAGCTCATCCCCGACATCATGTGCAATTCCGGCGGCGTGGTCGTCTCGTACTTCGAGTGGCTGCAGAATCTCCAGAACTACTACTGGTCCCGCGACGAGGTGATGGAAAAACTCTACGTGATCCTCGACCGCACCAAGGACGCGGTGGAATACCAGAAGCGGAAGTTCAAATTCAACCGCCGCCTCGCTGCCCTGACCCTCGGCATCGGCCGCGTGGCCGAGGCCAAGGCCGCCCGCGGACTCTTCCCCTAAGCCCGGAAAATAAAAAAGCGCAGGGCATCGGAGCCCTGCGCTTTCTTAGAAAAGAAGCCGCTCAGAACTTGTAACTCAGGCCGGCCCGGACGCCTTGCATCCGGCTCAGGTCGACGCGGGTGAAGTACTCCGAGGTTTTGTTGAAAATGCGCTGGGTGTAGCCGCCGCTGCTCTGGTAAACCGCACCGAGATACAGGCCGGTGGCCTCGTTCATGATGTAGTTCAGGTTCGCATCGACGTAATAGCCGGGCAGGAACTCGCTCACGCCGTCGCCCACGATATCGACGATGTCGTCGCTGGTGTCGGGCTTGTAGGTCTGGGTCACCGTGTAGGTCGTGCCCGCATAGACCAGCACGCCGCCCGCGCTGATGCTGGCGTTGAAGTGTTCGCCAAACGGGAAGTAGAGCGAGGGGCCGACGCGGAAGGTCATGTACGCGCCCTTGAGCTTCCAGTTGTTCATCACGCTGGTCGAGCTGGTCTGGGTCGTCGTGGTGCGCTTGAGGGGCTGGTTGTCGATGAGCACGGAGCTATCCACCGTCTGGGTCAGGGCATTGCCGGAGGCGTCGTAGCGCTGGTTGCCATTCGCATCGAGCACCGGGCTGGTGACCGCGGTCGGGCCGGTGTAAGGCGCGGCCGGCGGCACGGCGCCATCCAAGCTGTACAGATCGGTCGTGCGGGTGATGGTGGCGCTGACGCTATCGTGCGTCGAAGCGCTGAGATCGTTCATGCTGACTCCGCCCACGATGCCCCAGCGCAGGCGGGTGTTGAACACCTGGCCCATGTCGCGTGTCACGGTCAGTTCCACGCCGTAGCTGTTGCCCGTGTCCTTGCTCCGCACCGAGGAATCGGTGATCTGGGCACTGTAGGAATTCATCGCGATCAGGCCGCCGGGCTGCAGCTGGTTCGAATCCAGGTAACCCCAGGTGTTTGACTTGCCGTCCGGTGCCACCGGGGTCGGATTGCCGTTGGCGTCGGTGATCTGGCGACTGTCCTGATAGACGTAACCGTCATGGTAATTGCGGTTATACGTACCCGCCGCCGGGCCAAAATCCAGGATGGAGCCCACGGTGCCGCTGCCGTAAAACGACGCCTTCGGGCCGCTCATCGAACGCATGCCGATGTTCAGCGTCATCTTGGGCACGTAGATGTAATCGTCGGTGCCGAAATCGGTGATGATCTCATCCTCTTCCTGTTGCTGCGCATGGACGGCGACCGACGCGATAAACAGGAGGGCAACGCTGAGGAGATATTTCATGTAATAGGGCAAGGGCTCAGGCTTGGACGGGACCGAGCCGGAAATGTTTCATCAAAGCTTCAAGACCCGCGCGCCCGCCGTCAACAGCGGGATTTCACCCCCCTGCATTGCAATTCATCGGCCGCCCGCTAAGCCACGGTCTGGCAAACTCCTTGCGTGAACAAAAAGACCGTCCTCGATCTCATCCTCACCCAGCTCCGCGCCAATCTGGCGCTGCAAACCCAGGCCGCCCTCCTCTCCCGGGATGAAGCGATCAGCGAGGAAAGCCGTCCGGAGAACAAGTACGACATGCACAGCCAGGAGGCCGCTTACCTCGCCGAGGGGCAGGCCCGGCACGCCGCCGAGACTTCCGCCGCCGTCGCCCAATTCGAGAGCCTGCTCCTGCCTGAGGCCGCTACCTCCGATCGTGCCATGGTCGGCTCCCTCCTCGAAGTCGCCGGGACCAAGGGCGGCCCGGTCTGGTACTTTCTCGGCCCCCGGGCCGGCGGCCTCGAAGTGACCGCCGAAGGCCAGACCGTCCTCGTCGTGACCCCCACCTCGCCCCTTGGCCGCGAACTGCTGGGTAAAACTACCGGCGCCACCGTCCGCCTGCCCGGCCGGAACACCGGCGGTCCGCACCGGATCGTCTCCGTGTACTGACCGCCGGGCCTGCCGACTCACTCGTTCAGGTTAAAGACCACCGGCACCTGGAGGCGGAATTTCACCAACCGCCCGTCCTTCTTGCCCGGTTCAAACCGCCACTTGCGCACCGCCTGCAGGGTCGCTTCCTCGAACATCGGGTCGCTCGACCGCACCACGTGCTCGGCCGTCACGCGGCCCTGCTCATCGACGATGAACCCCACCACGACCTCCGCCGTGAGCCCGCGGCTCTTCGCCTCGACCGGATAAGTCGGCGCCACCTGCACCCGCGTGCGCGGCTGGCGGTCGAGCGAGGCACTATTGAAGACCGTCGGTGTGGTCAGCGTGCCATTGATCACCCCATCCGGCACTCCCGGAGGGCCAACCTCGAACTTGGCCTTGATGTTCGGCGAATACGGCGAGGGCGGCTGCTGAGTTTGGACAAAATCCTTCGGTTCCGGCGTTCGCACCGTGTCCTCGCTACGCGGCCCGGGATCAGGCGTGCCGAGCGCTGCGGCCTCCTCCGGCTTCTGCTCCTCCGGCATCGGCAAGCGCTCCTCCGGCTTGTTGACAGTCACGTACGTCTTCCCTTCCGCCGGCTCCGTCACCCGCCCCTCGGCGGATGACTTGGGGTAAAAAAACGCCAGCGCGTGCACCGCCACCGCGACACTGACCGGGATGATGAATCGGGTATCCATGATGACCTCCTTGGGTTGTGGAGTTGCTGATCATCAGGATGACGGCCCACCCGTCCCTTTATTAGGAAATCCCGCCGTTTTTTCTCAACTGCCCGACCACTTGAATATCACGGTCGTCAGCGGCGGCAGCGTCACGGCGATGGACTGCTCGTAGCTGTCATAGGGCACCGCCTCCGCCTCGCGGCCGCCGTCGTTGCCTGCTCCCGTACCGCCGTAGTACTGGCTGTTGGTGTTGATCACCTCGTGCCAGAGGCCGCGGCGCGGCACGCCGATGCGGTAGGCCCGCGTCGCGCCCGACAGATGGGCGATGGTGACGAAAAAGGTATTTTCAAACGGGTCGGAGCGCAGGTACGCGATCACCCCCGCTCCGGCATCCTGGCAGGAAATCCACCGGAAGCCCTGCGGATTGAGGTCGTTGGCGCTCAGCACGGGCTCGCTGGTGTAGAGGCGGTTCAGGTCACGCACGAGCAGGCGCACGCCTTCGTGGTCGGGGTATTCGCAGAGGTGCCAGTCGAGGCTGCCGTCGTGCTTCCACTCGTGCGACTGGGCAAACTCGCCGCCCATGAAGAGCAGCTTCTTGCCCGGATACGCCCACATGTGCGCGTAGAGCGCGCGGAGGTTGGCCGCCTTTTCCGGGATGTGCCACGCACCCATCTTGAAGAGCATCGAGCCTTTCCCGTGCACGACTTCGTCGTGGGAGAAGACGGTCACGAAGTTCTCCGCATACTGGTAGAGCATGCCGAAGGTCAGGTCGCTGTGGTGCCACTTGCGGTGGATCGGCTCGCGCGCGAAGTACTTCAGCGTGTCGTGCATCCAGCCCATGTTCCACTTGAAGTCGAAGCCGAGCCCGCCTTCCGCCGTCGGTTTCGACACGCCGGGGAACGACGTGCTCTCCTCCGCGATCATCACCGCGCCGGGGTGGTAATGGTGCACGAGGCCGTTCACCTGCTTGAGAAACTCGATGGCCTCCAGGTTCTCCCTGCCGCCGTGGCGGTTGGGGATCCACTGGCCCTCCTTGCGCGAGTAATCGAGGTAGAGCATCGAGGCGACGGCGTCCACGCGCAGGCCGTCGATGTGGTAGCGCTCCAGCCACGCGAGGGCGTTGGCCGCGAGGAAGCAGCGCACCTCGTTGCGCCCGTAGTTGAAGATCAGCGTGCCCCAGTCCATGTGCGCGCCCAGCCGCGGATCGGCGTGCTCGTAGAGGTGCGTGCCGTCGAACTCCGCCAGCGCAAAGCTGTCGCGCGGGAAATGCGCCGGCACCCAGTCGAGGATGACGCCGATGCCCGCCTGGTGCAGCTGGTCGATGAGCCACGCGAACTCCTCCGGCGTGCCGTAGCGGTGCGTCGGCGCAAAGAAGCCCGTGACCTGATAACCCCACGAGCCCGTGAACGGATGTTCCGCCAGCGGCATGAACTCCACGTGGGTGAAGCCCATCTCCCGCACATAGGCCGTCAGCAGCGGCGCGATCTCGCGGTACGAGAGCGGCCGGCCCGCATCCTCCGGCTTGCGCCGCCAGGAGCCGAGGTGCACCTCGTAGATCGAGATCGGCCGGTCGAGCCGGCCCGCCTGCGCGCGCCGTTGCTCCAGCCAGGCCGCGTCGTTCCACTTGAATTTCGCCGTGTCGTACACGATCGAGGCGTTGTTCGGCGGGCCCTCGAAGTACGTGCCGTACGGATCCGTCTTCAGCCGCACATGGTCGTGCGTATCACGGATCGCATACTTGTAGAGCTGGCCTTCCTCGAGGCCGGGCACAAACAGCTCCCAGACGCCCGACGAGCCGAGCGGCCGCATCGGGTGGTAGCGTCCGTCCCAGTGGTTGAAGTTGCCCACCAGCGAGACCTGCCGCGCCGCCGGCGCCCACACGGCAAAAGCCACGCCGGGCACGCCGTCCAGCGTGCGCAGGTGCGCACCGAGCTTGTCGTACGCGCGGTGCTCGTTGCCTTCGTTGAAGAGATAAAGGTCCTGCGGCCCCAGCGTCGGCAGAAACGCGTAGGGATCGGAAAACTGGCGCAGCTCGCCCGTGTGCGTCTGCGTCCGCAGCTGGTAGCGGAAGACCTTCGGTCGTTTCGGGATGAATACCTCGAAAAGCCCCTCCGGCGCGACCGGCTCCATCGCCCATTTTTCGCCCGTCGCCACCTCGACGACCGCGCAGCCGGCCGCGTTGCCGAGCAGCGCGCGCACGACCACGCCCTTGCTCCGGCCCCGGGTGTGGGGATGCATGCCCAACACCGAGTGGGGCGACGTATGTTTGGCTTGAAGCAGGGCGGCGACGTCGGGCTGTGCGATAATCACGAGGGGAGTTTCCCAACGTGGCCGACGTCCCGGTGCGGGTCTAGCCCGTATTTTTCAGGCCGCCGGAGATGCCATTGATCGTCAACTCCACGACAGACCGGGTGGCCTCCGCCTCGTCCGCGCTGAGTTTGCCCGCGCGCAGCCGGCGCAGCATCTCCACCTGGAGGTAGTTCAGCGGGTCGATGTAGGGGTTGCGCAGGTCCACCGAGCGCAGGAGCACCGGCTCGTTGCCGAGGAGGCGCTTCTGCTTCGTCACCACCAGGATCGCCGCCTCCGCGCGCGCAAACTCCGCCATGAGGATGCCGTTGATGCGGCGGCGGATCTTCGGATTTTGCACGAGCTCGGAGTAGAGCGCCGCGATGCCCATGTCGGCCTTGCGCATCGTGAGCTGCGCGTTGTCGATCAGGGTCTGGAAGAACGGCCACTCCGCGTGCATTGTCTGCAGGAGCTTGCGGCCGGCGGGTCCGCGCTTCAGCACCGCGTCAAGCGCCGAGCCGAGGCCGAACCAGCCGGGGAAGTTGAACCGGCTCTGCATCCACGAAAACACCCACGGGATCGCGCGCAGGTCGTCCACGCTCTGCGTGGCCTTGCGGTAGGTCGGGCGGGAGCCGAACTTGAGGTTGCTGATCTCATCGATCGGCGTCGCCTCGCGCCAGAATTCCAGGAACTCCTTGTCGTCGTGCACGAGCGCCTTGTAGGCCGCGAAACCCGCCGCGCTCATCGTCTCCATCGCCGCGCTCCACGCCTCGGGCACGGTCGGCGCGGTCTGCGCCGCGTGGGTGCCGAGCATCACGCCGTAGGCCATCTGCTCCAGGATGCGGTGCGCCAGATCGGGATCATGGTAACGCGTGGACAGCACCTCGCCCTGCTCGGTCACGCGGATGCCGCCGTCGCGCAGGCCCGCGGGCTGTGCGAGGATCGCCTTCGCCGCCGGGCCGCCGCCGCGCGCGATGCTGCCGCCGCGGCCGTGGAACAGCGTCACGCGCACCTTGTGAGCCTGGCACACGGCCGAAATTTCCTCCTGCGCCTTGTACAGCGCCCAATTGGCCGTGAGGTAGCCGCAGTCCTTGTTGCTGTCGGAGTAGCCCAGCATCACGTGCTGGTGCCGGTCGCCGTTGTCGGCGCGCAGCGCGAAATACTCGCTGAGCACGCGGGGCGCGCGGTTGAGGTCGCCCAGGGTCTCGAAGAGCGGCGCGATCGGGAGGTTTGCCCCCGTGAGTTTTTGCAGCAGCTCCACCTCGAGGAGGTCCGACACCTCGGCGGTCATGCTGATGATGTAGATGCCCATCGCCTCGGGGCCGAACCGGCTCACCGCCCGCGCCGCCAGCGCCAGCGGCTCCAGCCGCGCACGGGCCGCCTCGTTGAACTTCGCCACCGAGATCGGGCTGAGCAGCTTGGCGCGGCTGATCGCGCCGAGCAGCGTCGTACGCTTCTCCGCTTCGCTGAGCTTGGCGTAATCCGGCGCGCCGAGGATCTCCGCCACCGCCGCCTCGTGCAGCGACGAGTGCTGGCGGAAATCCAGCCGCGCCGTGTGCAGGCCGAAGACATCGAGCTGCACGCGCGCCTGCTGGAGTTCACCCGTGGTCAGCAACGCGCCGCGGCCCGCCTTCAGGCTATCGGCGATGGTGTCAAAGGTCCCTTCGACCGTCGCCTTGTCGAGGCAGACGCCCACCACCTGGTCCGAGCCCAGGGTCGCGTCGCGCACTTCGCCGACGGCCTGCGCCAGCCGCACACGCAGCACGCCCAGGATGAGGCGGTAGGGCTCGTGGGGATACCGCTTCGCGAGTTCCTCGAGGTGTTTGGAAAGATGCAGATTTTCGCGGAGGTGCTCGGTCAGCGCGGGCACCACGGTGTCGCGGCGGTCGCTCACGGTGAGGGTGCGGGCAAGTTCGCGGGCGCGGAGGCGGAGTTTTTCAATCGCGAGGCGGCGGTGCAGCAGCAGCACCTCGGCGCTCACGGCGGTGGTCACGTTGGGATTACCGTCGCGGTCGCCGCCGATCCACGAGCCGAAGGTCAGCCAGCGCCGCGGCGGCTTCACGCCCGGGTAGTGCTTGGCCAGTGCCGCCACCATGTCGGTCTGCAACCGCGGCATGGTGTCGAACAGCGTCATGTCAAAATACCAGAGGCCCGTGCGCGCCTCGTCGGTCACTTCCGGCCGGGCAACGCGGCTGCGGTCCGTGAGCCAGAGCGAGGCGATCTCGCGCTCGACGCACACCGGGTCGAGCAGCGCGGTATCCGCGAGGAGCGCCGGGTTGGCGCGCTGGCGCAGGATTTCCGCCAGCCGGTGCAGCTTCGTCAAAAGGGTGCGGCGCTTCGACTCCGTCGGGTGCGCGGTGAACACCAGCTCGATCGCCAGCCGGTCCACCAGCGCCTGCATGCCCGCCGCGTCCACGCCTCGGCGCTTGAGCTCCAGCACGGCCGCCTCGACCGATTCGCGCATCGGCTCCGGGCCGGCCTGCCCGAGGATCTGGGCCGCGCGGCGCTGGCGCAGGAGCATGATGCGGAAATTCTCCTCGGCGAGGTTCACCAGTTCGAAGTACAGGGTGAAGGCCATCGCTTGGTTCAGCGCCTCGGCCGGGGTGAGGCCGGCCACGGCTTTTTCCAGCTGGCCCGCCGCCTCGGCCTCGCCGGCGCGGCTCGCCTTGGCCAGCCGGCGCAGCTTTTCCACGGTGTCGAAGGCTTCCTGCCCCTCCACCTGCGTGATCACGCGGCCGAGCGAGCGGCCGAGTTCGCGGATGTCGGCGCCCAGGCGCTTCATTTCCCGCAGGGCGGAGGAGTGCGTAGGACGTTTTTTGGACATGGCAGGCTGAAAATGACGGCGGGATGAATGACTTAAAGCGCAAATTCTGCGCGCTTCCCCTGAGCAATTTTCCGGCCAACCGCGGGCCTTTCCGCAGGCTTGCTTGCGTGCGCCTGCCGCCCTTTGCTGCGCGACCGTGATTCGCCGCCTGTTTTTCTTCCTCCTGCTCGCCGCCCCGTTGGGCGCGGCCGCCCCTGCCACGCCCTCGATGTCGGCCGACATCCAGGAGAGTGATGTCACCACCCAGGAAACCATCCTCCGCGGCCATCCCCGCCTCAGCTACGGCGGCGTCCTGCTCACCGCCGACGAGATCCGCTACAGCCGCAAGACCGGCCTCGCCGTCGCCCGCGGCCACGCCCAGCTCACCGCCGGGGCCCGCCGCCTCGTCGCCGACGTGATCACCTACCGCCAGGCCGACGGCTCCTACACGGTCGAAAACCTCCGCGTCGGCGAGTATCCGTTCTACGTCTCCGGCGCCAGCGCGACCGGCAACAAGGAGGGCGTCACCATCAAGGACGCCGTGGCCTCCGTCCGCGAGCCCGCGCCATTCGTCCCGACGATCCACTCCGACCAGCTCTACTATTCCTCCACCCAGCACATCCGCGCCGAGGGCGCCAACATCGGGCTCAACGATTTCCGTTTCATCCCCTTCGGCCAGTTCCAGCACGATCTCAAGACCCCGCTCGTCTCCTATATTTCCGCCACCGGCGGCTACCGTTCCACGCTCGGCGTTTACACCGAGCTGGGTCTCCACATCCCGGTAAACGACAACCTGAAGCTCGGCGGCGACATCGGCTACTACACCGAGCGCGGGGTCATGTTCGGACCTTCCGGCAGCTACTCGGGCAAGAACGGCGACACCGACTACCAGGGCTTTTTCCGCTCCGGCACCATCCGCGACCACGGCGACCGCCTCCGCGACGTGCTCGGCGATCCCATCCCCAGCACCCGCCGCTTCGTCGAGTGGGAGCACCAGCAGCAGCTCACGGCAAACCTCACCCTCAACGGCCAGTTCAACTACTGGAGCGATTCCGACGTCCTGCGCGACTTCCAGCCCAAGCACTTTTTCCCGGTCCAGCAGCCCGACTCCTTCCTCGAATCCGTGTACACGGGCGGCAACTACTTCGTTTCGGCCTTCGCCCGCGTGCGGCCCAACTCCTTCGAGTCCGTCCAGCAGCGCGTGCCCGAGCTGCGCTTCGACCTGCTCCCGCTCAGCCTCGGCAACGGTTTCTATGAGCGCTTCAACAGCAGCATCGCGGTCCTGCGCGACACGCCGCCCGGCGGCGGCCCCACCCTCGATACCAACCGGCTCGACGCCTATTACTCGCTCACGCGGCCTTTCTCGCCCCGCGACTGGCTCACCATCGCCCCCGTCGTCGGCGGCCGCGTCACGCACTACACCGACGCCCTCGGCGGGCGCAGCGACTACACGCGCACCCTCGGCGAGGTCGGCGTGGACGCCGCGCTCCGCACCAGCGCCGTCTTCGATTACAAGAACGAGCAGTGGGGCATCGACGGCCTCCGCCATCTCTTCACCCCGCGCATCTCCTACCGCTACATCCCCGACGCCGAGCAGGGCGCGGCCTACATCCCGCCCATCGACCGCCGCGTGTTCAGCACCTACCTGCAGCCCCTCGGCCTCGGCGACCAGCGCAACATCGACGACCTCGCCCGCTCCAACATCCTGCGCATCGAGTTCGACAATACGCTCCAGACCCGCGACCCCCAGTACGGCTCGCGCGATCTCCTCAACTTCAACGTCGCCGCCGACTACCGCTTCGACCGCACCGCCGGCCAGAAGCCGCTTTCCGAGATCCACACCGACCTCGCCCTCACCCCGGCGAAATGGGTGCAGCTCGACGTTTACCAGAGCTTTGTCCCGCAGAACACCAAGCTTCGCGAGTTCAACTCCGGCCTCACCTTCCGCGACGGCGACGCGTGGTCCCTGCGCTTCTCCAGCAACTTTCTCCGCGACCAGTTGGAAGATTATCTCGTGGACGGCCGCCTGCGTCTGACCGAGACCACCGAGGCCGTCACGCGCCTGCACTACGACACCCGCGCCAGCCGCTTCATCGAGCAGTCCTACGGTCTCCGGCAGAACCTCTCCAACACCTGGAAGATCGAGTACGTTATCACCCTCTACAGCGGCCCGCGCCGCGAGAGCAGCTTCGGCTTCAACGTGCAGGTCGAGGCCATCGCCTTCTGAGCCGGCCATGAGCCTCGCCGGCAGCCAGCAGCGCACGTTCCTGCACCTGCTCGTCGCGTTGCGCCCCGAGTGGCACCGCGACGAAAACCTGCCCGCCCGCATCCAGGCGCTGCTCGCCCGCAACCGCGCCTTCGGCTCGCGCGACCGCCGGCTCTACCGCGAGCTGATCTACACCACGCTCCGCCACCTGCCGTGGATCGAGCCGCTGCTGGACACCGCGCCCGACCGCGCCGTGAAAATCGCCGCGTGGCTCGCCGCCGACACGCCCGCCACCAGCCGCCTCCGCGCCGAGCTCACCGCCGACTGGCCCGCCCTGCCCGTCAGCCTCGCCGAGCGCGCCGCCTTTCTCCAGCAGTCCGCTGAGGCGCTCTTGCCCGCGTGGTTTCGCGAGCACTCCCCAGAGGTCTTCGCGCCCGCCGAACTTGACGCCCAGCTCCGCCGCGCCCCGCTCTGGCTGCGCCTGCAAACCGACGACCCCGCCGCCGTCCTGCGCGAGTTCGAGCAACGCGGCTGGGCCACCGCCCCCTCGCCCATTCTCCCCGGCGCCCTGCAGGTCTTCGGCGACGTCGATGTCACCCAGTCCGACGCCTACCAGCGCGGTGCCATCGAAGTTCAGGATCTCGGCTCCCAACTCCTGCTCGAAACCGCCGGCCTCACCCCCGGCGGCCGCTGGCTCGATGCCTGCGCCGGCGCCGGCGGCAAGACCCTCCAGCTCGCCCGCCTGCTCGGCCCCAGCGGCCACGTCGATGCCTACGACGTGCGCCCCGCGGCCCTGCGCGAACTCGCCCTGCGCGCCGCGCGCGCCGGCCTGAAAAACATCGCCGTCCTCCCCGCCCCCGCCACTGCGACCTACGATGGCGTGCTGGTTGACGCCCCGTGCAGCGGCACCGGCACCTGGCGCCGCTCCCCGCACCTGAAGTGGACCACCACCGCCCGCCGCGTCAGCCAGGCCGCCGCCCAGCAGCAGGCCATCCTGGCTGAACTCGCCCCGCGCGTCCGCCCCGGCGGCCGCCTGATCTACGCCACCTGTTCCCTCAGCCGGCAGGAAAACGA
Source organism: Verrucomicrobiota bacterium (assembly GCA_018239845.1). Taxonomy (GTDB): domain Bacteria; phylum Verrucomicrobiota; class Verrucomicrobiia; order Opitutales; family Opitutaceae; genus CAIRCN01. Next base: position 41,292 of record JAFEGO010000123.1, on the reverse strand, counting down.
GGACGTGATCGCCGCCTTCCTCGCGCAAAACCCCGCCTTCGCGCCCGTCCCGCCCGCCCAGTCCTTCGGTTTCCCCCTCCGCGGCGGCGGCCTCACCTTCCTGCCCGCCCGCCACGACACCGACGGCTTCTTCGTCGCCTCCCTCCAGCGCACTTGAGCGGTCCGGATTCGCGTTTATTCGGGTAATTAGCGGGCCAAACCGTTCCCATTTTTCATTTGCCGCACCCCGGCGGGCCTCAAGCATCACCCCAACGTGGTTCCCGACTCCGATTATCGCATCAAACTCCAGGTCTTTGAAGGACCGCTCGACCTGCTGCTGTTCCTCATCCGCAAGAGCGAGCTGGATATCTACGACATCCCCATCGAGTCGGTCACGAAGCAGTACGTCGATGCCCTGCACGCCATGCAGCAGCTCGACCTCGATGTGGCCGGCGAGTTTTTCGTGATGGCCGCCACGCTCATGGAGATCAAGAGCCGCATGTTGCTGCCCAAGGGCATGCACGCCGTCGATCTCAACGCCGACGAGGAGGAGATCGATCCGCGCTGGGACCTCGTGCACCAGCTCCTCCAGTATAAGAAATTCAAGGAGGCCGCCGCCAAGCTCGGCGAGCTCGCCACGCTCAAGCAGGACCTCATGGACCGCTACGTGTCCTCGCTCTCCGCCGAGGCCACCGAGCGCCCGCTGAAAAACGTCGATCGCATCGAGCTCTGGAACGCCTTCAACATCGTCCTCCGCCGCCTCGCCGAAAAGCTCGTCGTCGGCGAGATCCACGACGAGCAGGTCACCGTCTCCGACCGCATGGAGTACCTCCTCCAGCGCATCAAGACGGAGAAGAGCTTCATCTTTACCTCGCTCTTCCCCGGGCCCGTCACGCTGCGCATGCTGGTCGCCACCTTCCTCGCCGTGCTCGAGCTCACCCGCCTCAAGCACCTGCGCCTCCAGCAGACCGAGGCCTTCGCCGACATCCTCTGCACCGCGGTCGAAATCGACATCCCGCTTGAAAGTCCGCCCAACCCCGACACGGTGACCGCGTGAGCAAGAAAAAGCCGCAGAAGCCCAAGCCACCCGCCGTCCGCGCCGGTCTCCTCGGCGTCGGCCTCGACAACGAGGACGGCCACAAGCGCGTCACCACCGGCGAGCAGTTCGCCATCGTCGGCGGTTCGGAGGAGACGCACGGCCGTATGACAGAGACCGTCATCAAGACCTTCGAGGAGCTGAAGCACCGCGGCAAACCCCTGCAGAAAGTCGATCCCGAGGAGCTCGCCGAGATCATCCACCGCTCCACGCCGCGCTGACCCGCGTTTGCATCCCCGCCATTTCGTGCTCCCTTAATCTTAATCCAATCCACCTATGTCCGACAAAATCGCCCACCTCACCGCCGATAATTTCAAGTCCACCGTCACTTCTTCCACGACGCCCGTCCTCGTTGATTTCTGGGCCCCGTGGTGCGGCCCCTGCAAGGCCATCGCGCCGATCCTCGAGGAGCTCGCCACCGAGTTCGACGGCAAGGTGAAGATCACCAAGGTCAACATCGACGACCACGACGCCGTGGCCGCCGAGTACAACATCCGCGCCATCCCCACCATGCTCCTCTTCAAGGGCGGCAACGTGGTCGAGCAGCTCGTCGGCATGATGCCCAAGGCCGCCCTCAAGGCGAAGCTCGCGGCTCACGTCTAAACAACCGGCTAAGCCAGATTTTACCGGGCGGGTCTGCACGACTCGCCCTTTTTTGCGCCCTTACATCACCAAGCCGACCGACAGCAGCACGGAGTAGAGCGCCAGCAGCTTGCCCGTGTCGCCGAGCAGCGCGATCAACTCCGCCGGGGTCTTGCTGTCCCGCAGCCGCCGCATCTGATTCCAAGCGCCTGGCGCAATGAACAACGGCAACAGCAGATAGACACTGCCGCCGCGCACAAAGAACCACACCGGCACGAGCAGCGCGACGAGCAGCGAGAGCCCGTGCTGCCAGCGTGCCGCGCGGCGGCCGAAGCGCACCACCAGCGTGCGCTTACCCGCCACCGCATCCGTCTCGACATCGCGATAGTTGTTCACGACCAAAATATTCGCCGCGAGGAGTCCGACCGGCACCGCCGTGAGCAGCGCATCGGCGCTCACCCGGCCCGCCTGCACAAAATAGGTTGCCCCGACCGCCACGAGGCCGAAGAAGATAAAAACGAAAACATCGCCGAGCCCGTGGTAGCCCAGCGGCCACGGGCCGCCGGTGTAAGCGATGCCGCAGAGGATGCTCGTCACGCCGACCACGAGCAGCCACGGCCCGCCCCACGGCAGCAGGCCGAGCCCGCAGACAAACGCCGCGGCAAACACGCCCCACATCGCGCCGCGCATCACCCCGGGGGCGATCAGCCCGGCCGCGACCGCGCGGCGGGGGCCCACGCGGGCGGCGGTATCCGCACCTTGGATAAAGTCGTAGTAGTCGTTGGCGAAGTTCGTGCCGATCTGCACCAGCAGCGCGAAAGCCAGGCAGAGGGCAGCCGCCGCCGGCTCAAAGGCGTGGGCTCGCCAGGCCAGCGCCGTCCCCACCAGCACGGGTGCCACCGCCGCCGGCAGCGTGCGCGGCCGCATCGCGGAAAACCAGATACCCCATCTCATGGCGCGCTCAGCCCGCGGGTTGCCCGCCTGCCTTCACCTTCTTGGAAAAGTGCACGAGGCGCTTCTTCGCCAGCAAACTGATCAGCACCGGGAGGAAGACGAGTCCCGCCGATATCCCTACCTGCTGCAGATCGTCGTTGAGGAATGCGCCGAAGCCGGCGACCAGCAGCGCATACAGGCTCAGGAAGGCGACCGGCCCCGACAGCGTGGTGTTGAGCACCCAGGTGAGCACCACCGCCAGGGCCGCCACGGTGACGCCGCAGGTGCCGAAGGTGAGGCCCGAGAGGTAGAAGATCGGCGGAAACATCGCCGAGCGTTTTTCAGAGCGGAACGACTGGATGAGCACGCCAACCAGCATGATCAGCACGCCCGTATAACGGACCAGCGCGATGCGCCAGTCCGAGGCGTCAGCCGGTGCATCCAGCGCCGGAGCGATGTTGGCGGACCACAGGCCGACGATGGCCAGGCCGCCGATGCCGGCGCGGAAGAAATCCACGTAGTTGCGGATTTTCATGAACTCGTCGCGGAAGTAGATCGAGTTGTCGCCCGGCTCGCGCTCGGCCTCGCGGTCGCGCCGGACCCGGCCGTGCTTGCGCGAGCGCTTGAACAGCGCCCCGCCCGCCCGCAGCCATTGGCGCGGAATCCAGAGCAGCAGCAGGGCGACGACGAGTTGAGGCCAGAGGATGTTCACAGCGTAAGAGCGCAAATCATAGCAGCTGCGGGGTTCGCACAAGGCTATTCACCGGCCGTAACCCGGCGGTTACCCGGTTCATTTGATCGCAAAGCCGCCGAACTGAGCCGCCCGGCGCGCGCCACTGCGCTCCGTCTTGCGAATGTAACCCTCCATCCGCTCCTCCACCGCGGTGACGAACGCCGCCACCTCCGCCGCCCGGCCCTCGGCCTCGAGCCGCACACGCCCATCCGGCTCGTTGGTCACGAAACCGGTGACCTCGAACTCCTTGGCCACCTGCAGCGTCGCGTAGCGAAAACCCACGCCCTGCACCCGGCCGGTGAAATAGACTGTCTCGTGATGCACGTCCGCCATAGGGCGGGCAAACCTAGCGCTCCCGGCCCGGCCGATTCAACCCGCAAAGCGCCGCGGCGGTGCACGGCATTTTGATTTGCTTTTGGGGAAATCGGGGCCTCAGTTTCCGCCATCGAATGAGCAACTACGATTCTGACGGTGGCTCGGATAACGATTGGGAAGACCGCGGCGATCTGGCTTGGAACGAATTTGATTGGGAGCGCTATCTTCGCGAGCAGGATGAGGCCGTTCACCGCTATCTCGGTTTCTACGAGGCCTGCAAGGCCAGCACCGACCGCATCGACGAGGTCGCGGAGCTGATGCACTGGGACAGCGCCGAGTCCGAGACCGACGATCCCCCCGCGCCGGGCGGTCCCGACGATGGCGCGGATGACGCCGAGTTCGGCGACTCCTCCGAGGTTTACACGCTGCACAAGAATCCGATTTTCGTCTCCACCAAGGCGCTCTGCCTCAGCCTCAAGCGCCAGTGGGAGCTGATCGCGGTCGATCCCACCAAGGTCCCCCAGCCCATCGCCGTCCGCCTGCTCGTGGCGATCGCGCACACTGAGGAACAGGCCGTGCAGGCGATCCACGCCCTCGACTTCGGCGACTACGCCATGGCCGTGAGCCTCTTCAAGCGCGCCCTCAGCGGCCTGAACTCCACGCTCGCGCTCCTCAACGACTCCACCCTCGTCCGCCACAACGCCGTAATCACCTACCGCGAGGACGCCGTGCCCCGCCTCTTCGACCTGCGCGAGATCTGGCTTCGCGTGATTGCCGAGTGCCGCGAGGAGTCCGACCGCCCCGTGGACGACGAGAACTGAGCCTCCGGAACGCAGCCGCCGGCCTGTATCCAAAAACGAAAAACACGCCGGGAGTGGCGCGTTTTTCGTTTGCTATAATCTGTCGCCGCGCCTCGCCGTGAGACGCAGTCCGTCGCCACCATTCGCCATCATCGGCACTGACCTGCAATTTTTCTGATTGCAGGCCGTAAAGAAGGACCGGCCGGAACCCGGAGAATTGTCCGATTGTGTTCGATTGTGTTCGATTCGCGAATTCGACCGTAGGGCTTTTTACGTTTTCGCCACGGCCTGCAGCACGCGCTTGGTCGTCGTGATGCCCTTCTTCATGACGTCGAGATTGAAGCCCTCGTTCGGCGCGTGGAGGTTGTCCTCCGGCAGGAACAGGCCGAACATGATCGAGTCGAGCCCGGTCACCTGCTTGATGTCGGCGATGATCGGCACGCTGCCGCCTTCGCGGAGGTAGAGCGGCGGCCGGCCCCACACCTCGGTCACCACCTGGTCGGTCGCACGAAACGCGCGCGCGAGCACGGGCGACTGGTCCTTGGGCGTGTTGGAGCGGTCCGGCGGCACCACGACGTAGGGCTCGCCCTTGTGCTGATCGACGAACTCCACCTTCACGCCCTTCGGCGTGCGGGCGATGATCGCGTCCATCACGAGTTTCTTGATCTGGTCGGGCTTCTGGTTCGGCACGAGCCGGCAGCTGATCTTCGTGAAGGCCTTGCTCGGGATCACCGTCTTCGTGCCCTCGCCCTGGTAGCCGCCGCCGATGCCGTTGAACTCCAGCGTCGGCTGGAAGCGCAGCGACTCAAACGGCGAGTACCCCGGCGTCGTGTAAAACGTGTCGACCCCGAGGAATTTCTTATACTCCTCCTCGCTGGCCCCGAGCTTGCGCAGCTCGTCGCGCTCCCACGGGTGCACATCGAGCACGCCGTCGTAGAAGCCGGGGACGTTCACCTTTCCCTCCGGCGTGTGGAGCGTGGAGATGATCTCCGCGAGCGCCTGGATGGGATTGCGAAACGCGCCGCCGTGCATGCCCGAGTGGAGATCGCCCTTGGCGCCCGTTACATGGACATCGAAGAGCGCGAGCCCGCGCAGTCCGCAGGTGATGACGACCTGTTCCTGGCTCGGCAGCGCCGTGTCGGAGAGATAGACGAAGTCCGCCTCCTTGAGCCGATCCTTGTGCGACTCGAGGAATTTCGGGAAGCTCGGGCTGCCCATCTCCTCCTCGCCTTCGACGAGAAACGTGATGCGCAGCGGGAGCTTGGGATTCTCCTCCAGCAGTTGCGCGACGGCCGCGATGTTGGTCATCAGCGGGCCCTTGTTGTCGGCGGCACCGCGACCGTAGATGCGGTTGCCGATGATCGTCGGCTCGAAGGCCGGAGTCTTCCACAGGTTCAGCGGATCGGCCGGCTGCACGTCATAGTGGCCGTAGATCACGACATGCGGCCACTTGGGGTCGCCGCCGCGCTGGGCGAAGATGATCGGGTGCAGGTCGGTTTTCACAACCTCCACGGCGAAGCCCATGGAGCCGAGCAGGTCGGCCACGAATTTCTGGGCCCCCTGCATGCCTTCCTTGAATTTCGGATCGGCGGAGACGCTCGGGTGGCGGATGAATTCCTTCAGTTTTTCAACGGGGTCAAACATGTGCCGAGCTTACGGCGTTGCCCCCGGCGCGCCAGAAAAACCCGCTCACTCCGTCCTGCGCCGCACCGACAGCCAGAAAAAAAGGCCGCCGACCACCACGATGCCGATGGTCACCCAGAGCACGTACGACTGCGTGCGCACCAGCATCTCCTGCAGCTCCTCGAAATTATCCTGGAAATTGTCCCACAGCCAGTGGCCGAGCCACACGAAGAACGGCGCGCTGATCAGCGCCGCAAAACCGTCGAGCGCGAGAAACTTCCAGAACGACACCCGCAGCGAGCCCGCCGAAAAAAAGATCGGCGCGCGCAACCCGGGCAGGAAGCGGCCGATGAACAGGCCCTTCGCCCCGTGCTTTTCGTAAAACTGCTCCACCTTCCGCTGTTTCTCCGGCGAACACACCCGCTGGAACCAGCGCGTGGCCATCAGCCGCGTGCCGAACTGCCGCCCGGCGAAAAAGATCATCGTGTCGCCCCCGATCACGCCGAGGTACATGACCACGCTGACCTGCAGCCACGAGCGGCCCTCCATCTCGCCCAGCGCGCCCGCCGCGATGAGCACGATGTCCTCCGGGATCGGCAGGCCGAGACCGCAGAGCAGCAACAGCGCCAGCGGACCCCAGAGGGCCAGCGGCGAACCCTGGAAGGCTTCAAGGAGCGTTTCAAACATGGAGGGGAAACTGGGTTGTCCGGGCCGTGGGGTGGAGAGCGTCGGTCAGTTTGAAACGCACCGTATGGTTTAGTGCCGGAAATGTCTCACGCCGGTGAAGACCATCGCCATGCCGCGCTCGTCGGCGGCGGCGATCACCTCGGCGTCGCGCACCGAGCCGCCCGGCTGGATCGCGCAGGTCGCGCCCGCATCCGCCGCGGCGATCAGGCCGTCGGGGAACGGGAACAGCGCCTCGCTCGCCACGACCGAGCCCTTCAGGTCGAGCCCGGCCTCGCCGGCCTTCCAGACCGCGATGCGCGAGCTGTCCACCCGCGCCATCTGGCCCGCGCCCACGCCGAGCGTGCGCTCGCCGCGGCAGTACACGATGGAGTTGGACTTCACGTGCTTGCCGACCTTCCAGCCAAACATCATGCCGGCCCACTCCTCGGGTGTCGGCTCGCGCTTGGTGACGACCTTGAATTCCTTCACATTGCCCAGCGTACGGTCGCGGTCCTGCACGAGCACGCCGCCGACCACGGAGCGGATCTCCTTCAGCGCGTCCGCGCCGATGCCGCCCTGCGCGATCATGAGGCGCAGGTTTTTCTTCTTCGAGAGGATCGCCAGCGCCTCGTCGCTGAAGCGCGGGGCGATGATCACTTCGGTGAAGATTTCTGCGATGGCCTTCGCCAGCGCGCCATCGAGCGTCTGATTGACAATGATGATGCCGCCAAACGGCGCCTGGCGGTCCGTCGCGTAGGCCAGCTCCCACGCTTCGCCCACCGTATCCGCGCTCGCGACGCCGCAGGGATTCGTGTGCTTGAGGATCGCCACCGTCGGCCGCTCGAACTCGCCGATCAGGTAGGTAGCGGCGGTGATATCGAGAATGTTGTTATAGCTGAGTTCCTTGCCTTGGAGCTGCTTGAAGTGCTCGTGGAAGGTGCCGTACAGCGCCGCCTGCTGGTGCGGATTCTCGCCGTAGCGGAGGGCCTGCGCCTTTTTCCACGAGAGCGACAGCGTGGCGGGCAGGCCGCTCAGCGCCTCCATATCGGGCTCCTCGGCCTGGCTCTCCAGATAGCGCGCGATGGCGGTATCATAGCTGCCCGTGCGTTGGAAAACCTTCAGCGCGAGCTTGCGGCGCAGCGCATGGATCTTGGCCGGCTCGGCGGCCTCGGCGTCGAGCGCCGCGAGCACCGCGTTGTAATCGCCCGGATCGCAGACGACCGTGACGCTCTCGTGGTTCTTCGCCGCGCTGCGCAGCATCGAGGGTCCGCCGATGTCGATGTTCTCGATCGCTTCCTCGAAGGTGACGTGCGGCTTGGCCACCGTTTCTTCAAAGGGATAAAGGTTCACCACCACGAGGTCGATCAGGCCGATGCCTGCGGCCTTCGCCTGCTCAAGGTGCTCGGTTTTGTCGCGACGGGCCAGGAGGCCGCCGTGGATCTTCGGGTGCAGCGTCTTCACGCGGCCTTCCATCATCTCGGGGAAGCCCGTGTGCTGGCTCACCTCGGTGACCGGCAGGCCCTTTTCCGCCAGGAGCTTCGCGGTGCCTCCGGTGGAGAGAAGGGTGTAGCCGTGCCGGGCGACAAGCGCTGCGGCGAAGTCGGCGAGACCTCGTTTGTCACTGACCGAGAGAAGGGCGAGTTTGGCCATGTGCGGATGTTTTTGGTTGCCGCCCAAACGCGCAGCAAGTCCGAAAGCCGCTTGCCGCGCGCCCATTCCCGGGTCTCTTGGTGTCGTGTCCTGCTGCTCCCGCGAACTTCCCGGCCTCTCCGCCCGCCTCGACAAGCTGGTTTACCACCATGGCGGCGCAAGCCTGCCCGCGGACAAGCCCCACGCCTTCGTCTATTTCATCACCATCACCAATGGCTCGGACCGCACCGTCACCCTCCTCGGCCGCAAGTGGGTCGTGCTCCATGAGGACGGCACCCGCCTCGTCGTCGAGGGCGACAAGATCGTCGGCGAGACCCCGCGCCTCGCCCCGGGCGAGCAGTTTTCCTACAACAGCTACCACGTCACCGGCCTCGATGCGGTCGCTCACGGCAGTTTTCACGGCATGGATGACCACGGCGAAAAGGTCCACGTCCTGCTCGCGCCCTTCGCGCTGCGTATTCCCGCGGAGTGACAAAAACCGGCCCGGGCGAAAAAGAGCCTCGTTCTCCCGCGGTTTCTCGTTCTGTGTCGCGAGATTAAATGAAGCTCATTGACCTGAATCCCGATGGCGGCATCGGCGCCAACTCCCTTTTCGTCCAGTTTGGCGATCTCCGTATCCTGATCGATTGCGGCCTGAATCCCAAGAAAGTCGGCCGCGCCGCCACGCCCAACCTGAAGCCGCTGCGCGGCGCTCCGCTCGATCTCATCATCATCACCCACTGCCACCTCGATCACATCGGCAGCCTCCCGGTCGTGATGCGCGAGCATCCGAACACCCCCGTCATCATGACGCAGGGCAGCCGGATGCTCATCGAGCGCATGCTCCACAACTCCGCCAACGTCATGGTGCGCCAGAAGGAGGAGGAAATAATCCCCGACTACCCGCTCTTCACCCACGACGAGATCGACCGTATTTCCGGCCGTCTGACCGGCCTCCTCTTCAACCACCCCAAGCGTTTCCGCGGGGCGAAGGACGAGGTTGAGATCACCTTCCATCCCGCCGGTCACGTCGCCGGCGCCGCCGGCGTCGAGATCCAGCACAAGCACCGCAGCATTTTCTTCACGGGCGACGTCCTCTTCGAGAACCAGCGCACCCTCCCCGGCGCGAAGTTCCCCGCCGGCCATTTCGACACGCTCGTCACCGAGACCACTCGCGGCCTCACCGAGCGCCCCCTCGGCAAGGAGCGCGTCCACGAGGTCGCCCGCCTCGTCGCCTCGATCAACGACACCATCCTCCGCGGCGGCTCGTTTCTGATCCCCGTCTTTGCCCTTGGCCGCATGCAGGAGATCCTCGCTATCGTCCACGACGCGCGGAAATTCGGCCGCCTCGCCGAGTGTCCCATCTACGCCTCCGGCCTCGGCATGGATCTCGCCGACTATTTCGACGAGATCACCCGCAAGACCAAGACCCTCCAGTTCAACCGCGGCATCATCAAGGACCTCAAGATCAAGCCCACGCCGCGCAAGCTGACTCCCGGCGAGGACCCGGGCCAGAAGGCCCTCTACATCATCAGCTCGGGCATGCTCGTCGAGCGCACCCCAAGCTATACGCTCGCCTCCGGCCTCGTCGGCAATGCCCGCAACACCATCGGCTTCGTCGGCTACTGCGACCCCGAGACGCCCGGCGGCCAGCTCCTTGCCTCCAAGCCCGGTGACCAGTTCCTCTTCAAGGCCGCCAACGTGAAGGCGAAGATCAAGGCCAAGGTCGATCGTTTCGAACTCAGCGGCCACGCCGACCGCGAGGAGCTGCTTGAGTTCGCCGTCCAGACCGAGGCGCGCAGCATCATCCTCACGCACGGCGATCCCGCCGCCCGCGCCTGGTTCGCCGCCCAGCTCGCCGAGAAGGCCCCGAAGTCCAAGGTCATCGACCCGGTCCCGCTGGAAATGTACCAAGTGTAACGCGCGTCAGACGCCCAGCACCCGTCGCAGTTTCGCACACACCGCGGCATTACCCGCGAGGTAGAAGATCCGGCCCATCTTCAGGTCGAACTGCCGCAGCGGAAACGGATCGCCGTTCAGGAAGTGTACTTCGCCGCCGCCCGCGCGGCACAGCGGCACCGCCGCCGCGATATCCCACACCTTCACGTTGTGGTCCACCGTGCCGCCCATGATGCCGACCGCGACGTACGCTAGATGCAGCGTGCTGCTCCCCAGCCCGCGGATCTTGAAATTCTCCACCAGCGCCGTCGCGTGCGGCGCGTAGCGTTTGTCGTACGGACTGTGGAAACCGATCATCGTCTGCCCGTCCGGCGGCGCGGCCTGCACGTGCACGACCTGCTCCCCGTCGAACAGTCCCAGCCCCGGACCGCCGTGCATCAGCGTGCGTCGCGCGAGATCATAGATGATGCCGTACACGGGCACACCGTGCTCCAGCAGCGCGAGTGAGATCGCGCAGTTCGCCACACCCATCGCGTAGTTGTTGGTGCCGTCGATCGGATCGAGCACCCACGCAAACCGAGCCATCACCGGGATGGGCTCCGCCGTTTCCGTCAGCTCCTCGCTCAGGAACTGGTCGTCAGGAAACAAGACGCGCAGATCGCGGAAAATATTCTCCGAGATCGCCACGTCCACCGCGGTGACGCGTGTGCCGTCGCTCTTCCACTTGCTCTCGGCGCGGCCGAATTCCCGGTGCAGCAGTTCCGTCTGCGCCAGTACTGCCTGCCGACCAGCGGCCGCCCGTGCGAGAATGTCCGATGAAGCCATATGCCCGCCAAACAAGACACGTCAGTCGTAGTCGTAAAGCTTTGGATCGCGCCGCAGCGGCTGCCGGGCCTTGAAACGGTGCTTCGCCTCCTTCGGCTCCGGTTGTTTGCCTGCTCCTTCGCCCAGGCCCATGCCGTCATCGTACGGGTCCGGCATGTGGCAGGCCGCTTCGCCGCCGAGCTGTTCCTCCAGCGCCTCGGGGTCCGCTCCCTCCTCGAGCTTGCGCACCATCTCCTCGGCCTCGCCGTTGATTTTCTCGCCTGAGAGTTCCGCCATGCGCCGCATCATGCGCGCCATGGCCTTCGGGTCATTTTCATCGACGTGGGCAAACTCCGACTCCATCGCCCGGGCCGCCGCCTCCAGGCGTGAGTCCTCCGCGGGATCGCTTCCACCTGCGACAGGCGGCGGGACGTCTGATTTTCCGCCGCTCGTGACCGCAAACCCCGATACCATCTTCTGCAAGCGGTACGCCGGGTTGTCCGGACACTTGGGGATCGTCCGCCCCTGCTTCAGGGTCTTCGCGTAAAATTGGTAAACCGTGTGGTTCTCCGCACAGTAATACTCGTAGATGGGCATGACGCTCCGGACCTAAGCCTCCGGCCTTTTTTTGGCAAGCTGGTGTCCATGCTGCACGATGGCGTCGCGGCCACGGTTGTTGAGCTTGTCGAGCACGTCGGCCAGCCGGCGGCGTTTCTCATCCGTCTGCGCAAACATCTCCAGCTGCGCCGCCCCGTCATCGACGCTGGAGAAGCGCACGCTCACGAGGCGCAGCGGCCGTTTTAATTTCCACGCAGCCTTCAGCAGCGGCCCGACCAGCGGGTAAAACGGCGCCTCCAGATCGGTGCTGCTCTCCAGACTGCGGCCGTGCGACTCCTGCGAAAAATCCGGATAGCGCACTTTCACCGTCATGGTGCGCACGCGTTTCCGGTCCGCGCGCACCTTCGGCATCAGCTCATCGACCATCCGCTTCGCGATGCGCTCGATCTCGGCGAAGTCGCCGATGTCGGTGTTGAACGTCTCCTGCTGCGAATAGCTTTTCGCATCCTCCTCGTCCGTCTCCACCGGCCGGTCGTCCTCGCCCCGCGCCGTGGCCAGCATCTCGCGCCAGCCATCGCCGAAGATCGCCTCCAGCTCGCTCTCGTTTTTTGCCGTGATGTCGCGGACGAGTTTCAACCCGCGCTCATTCAGCGCCGCCTCGGTCTTGGCGCCGATGCCGGGGAGTTTGCCGATGCTCAGCGGCGCGAGAAACGCCTCCTCCTCGCCGGGCGGCACCACCACGAAGCCGCGCGGCTTTCTCAGCTTCGACGCGATCTGCGAGACGAGCTTGTTCGTCGCGAGGCCAAACGACACCGGGATCTGCAGCTCGCGCCAGATGCGCTCCTGCAAGCCGCGCACCTTCGCCTCGACCTCCGCCGCACTCGTGTAGCCGCACGGGCTCAGGTCCATGTAGCCCTCGTCCACCGAGTTGCGCTGCACATACGGCGTGAGAGTCTCGCACAGGTCGAACATCTGCCGCGACACCTTGCCGTAGAGCCCGCTCGTGTGCGGCAGCATGATCAGGTCCGGGCAGACCTTCAGCGCCCGCGCCGTCGGCATCGGCGTATAGACCCCGCAGGCCCGCGCCTCGTAGCTGGCCGAGGAGATGATGCCCCGCTCGCGTCCGCCCACCGCGCACTTGGTGCCCCGCAGCTCGGGCTTGAGCGCGAGTTCGCACGACACGAAAAACGCGTCGGCATCAAGATGGACTATGGTCGGCAGGCGCACGGAAAGATTTCCCGCCACGCATACGCCCGCCGCGGCAAATGTCCAACCTCGCGCCGCACATCTTGATAAAAAGCCTGCCTGCAATGTTCGTAATACGAACATTTGGCTTATACCCGCAGTAAAACAGATGTTCGTAATACGAACATCCGTACTCAGCGCCGCGCCAGCCGGCCACCGTGCCGCGCGGCCAGCTCCACGAGCGCATCCGGCTCGGCGGTGGCGCTCACGATCACGATTTCGCGCCCTTCGCAGACGGCGAGGCAGACCCGCAGCGGGTCGTGCGCGTCGTCCGTCGGCTGCGTATAAATCATCACGGTGTCCTTCGCCTCGCTGGCCACGACCAGCCGCTCCCAGCCGCGCCGGAGCATCACCGGATCCACCGCGGCCAGCACCCGGCCGCGCTCTTCGGCGCCCACCTCGCGGTCGAGCGCGTACACGCCCACGCTTGCCGCCTTGACGCCTTTCAGCGCCAGCTTCGCCTCCTCGGGCACGTGATGGCTGAAACCCAGCCCCTTGCGCACTGTGCCGAGCAGCACCGGGCCGACGCTCAATTGCACGTGCGTCGATTTCTCCGCCTTGACCGCACTGAACACCGCCCGGCGCATCGCCGCCGCATCGCGGTTGAGCGTGACGAGGTCCACGATGGCTACGGCGGACATGAGTAAACAGACGCCGAGGATACCGAGCACCCAGCGCCACCAGCGGCGGCGCGGCTTGATCGCGGAGTTCGTGTCATTCATGGCGGGGGCGGCGGTTGAAAGTTGGAGTTTAAAACGGTGCGCTCAGACGCCCTTGCTCTTCACATTCACGTCGAGGTGGTCGATGTGGAGTCCGCGGCCGAGGCTCGCGAGCTGCTCGGGCTTGATGTTGCCGACGACATTCACAAAGACGGCCTCGCCCTTCTTGGCGTCGATCACCGTCACCACGATCCCGTCGATCGCTTCGTCGCTGTGGCTCTTCACATAGATCGCCACGTCCTCGGTGTCGCCCTTCTCACGGACGGTCACCATCTTGGTCCAGCCCTGCGCCTCAAGCTCCGCCCGGACCTTCTCGACTTGGGCGGTCGTATCGGCACGGTTGGTCTCGTTGAGGCCGACCACATTCACGCGGATGTGCTTCAGGCTTTTGATCAGCGCCGCCGCATCGGGGTCGTCGTGATCCATGAAGAGCGAGGCGAACTTGAGCAGCGGGGTGCCGATGTTCACCTCGACAAATTCGCAGCCCGCGGCGGGCTTGAACTTGCCGAGATCAACGTAGCCGGCATCGGCGGCCCGGGCTGCGACGGCGGCGAGGGCAAAGGCGGAGACAACGGACAGGAGGCGGAAGGAACGGTTCATGAGGGGAGCAGATTGAGGGTTGAGGGATCAGTTACACCCCCAACACACCGCACCGCCCCCGGAAGTTGCACCGCCCGGCAAAAAATTATCCGCGGCGCTTCGTGCGGGCTCCCGCCTGCCACGCCCGCGGCGTGAGCCCGTACATCGTGCGAAACGCCGTGCTAAAGTGCTGCGACGAGCTGAAGCCGAACCGCATCGCCACCTGCGTCACACGCGCCTCCGGCAGGCGCAGCGCCTGTCGCGCCTCGTCGAGCCGCAGGCGCAGATGGTGCGTGCCAGGCGCCACACCGACCTCCTTTTTAAACCGTTCGCAAAACCGCGCCACGCTCCCGCCCGTCGCCGCCTGCGCCAGCTCGCGCAGCGACACCCGCCGGTCGAGATGGCCGCGCATGAAGTCGAGCGCGCGGTGCACCGGATGCGAGTGCAGCGCACCCGGATGCGCCGGTGTCGCCGCCTCGCTCATGCGCACACGCTGCTCCACGAGGTTCACGAAGGTCCGGAGATACTGCAAAATGATCCGCTCCCGCACCGGCCGCTCGCCGCTGGCCTGCATGGCGATGCCGCGCAGCACGCCCTCCATCTCATGGCACTGTGGCAGCAGCGCCGGCTTCCGCGCCGCGAGCAGCGCCTCGAGCCGCCGGCCTTCGCGACCGAGCTTCCGCAGGTCGAGCCCGATCCAGAGCAGGTGAAACTCGATGCCCGGCTCGCCGTCCGTCTCGTGCAGCTCCCGCGGATACGTGATAAACAGGTCGCCCATCTGCTGGTGCACCGGCCGTTCGCCGACCTTCCAGAACGCATGGCCGCGCGTGATGTACACGAATTCGTAGCCCGCGTGAAAATGCGGCCGCAGCACATGGCGCGAACAGCACAGCGCCTCGCCGCAATGCTCCAGCGCCGGCAGCCCGTCCACCGGGCTCTCCAGCAGGAATCCGCTGATCATCTGGTGGCTGCGGAAGACTTTCATGGGGTGGAGCGGAAAGTAAGAAAACATACATTCTCGGGGCAAATCCTGAACGTCAACCCGGCGGATCTTTGTTACCTTCCGCCCGTTACGCCCCACCCATGAGCACCACCGTTTTCCCCTTCGACCCCGCCCGCACCACCCTCACCGCCGAGCAGATCGCCCTCTTTGGCGAGCGCGGCTACCATATCCAGCACGGCGTGTTTTCCGACGCCGAGATCGCCGCCATCAACGCCGCCGCCGACCGCGTGATCGCGGGCGAGTATGACAAGGGCCAGCCGCCCGATTGCCGCATGGACCGGATGGAGCCCGTCGATCTCATCAAGCTTGATAACACCTGGAAGGCCGACACCACGATGGCCAACGCCGTCCTTACTCCGCGGCTCGGCCACCTCGCCGCGCAGCTCATCCAGGCGCCCGGTATCCGCATGTGGCACGACCAGCTCCTCGACAAGCCCGCCCATGGCGGCCGCGTCGTGACCTACCACCAGGACTGGGCCTACTGGCAGATGATCAAGGAGTGCGAGACCGTCACCTGCTGGATCGCGCTCGACGACGTGCTCCCCGAGTCCGGCCCGATGGTCTTCCTCGAGGGCACGCAGAAACTCGGCATCTGGACCCTCCCCATGGGCATCACCGGCAACGACGCGCAAAAGCCCACCCTGCCCGCCGACTTCAAAACCCGCGAGGTACCCGTCATCATCCCCAAGGGCTCGGTCTCGTTTCACCACGGCCTCCTGCTCCACGGGAGCGACCGCAATTTCTCCGCGACCCGCCGTCGCGCCCTCGTCTCGCACGTGATGTCCACCGAGTGCACCTACCGCCCCGGTCAGGACCATATGAACAACTGGAAGATGCAGGAACAGCCCGACTGCCCCCTCCCCGGCGAGAAGTTCCACGGTCCGCAGTTCCCGCCCATGTGGCCCGTGCGGGCTGCCTGAACCGCGTCTCGGGGAACCTCCCACCCCGCCGTAAGGACTAAGCGGGGTATGAAAACCTCCGCGTCCTCCTACAAAACGCTCGGTCTCGCCCTCGCTGTCGCGGCCCTTGGCAGCGGCTGCGTAGGCACCGGTCCCAACACGCAAAATGGCGCCCTGAGCGGCGCCGCCATCGGCGGTCTCGCCGGTGCCATCATCGGCAACAATCACGGCCACCAGACCTGGGAAGGCGCCGCGATCGGTGCCGCCGCCGGTGCCATCGTTGGCGGTACGATCGGCAACAACGTGGACCACCAGCAGGGCACCATTTACACCTCCCGGCAGGAGGCCACGACGGATTATGTCGTGCAGCAGCCGCCGCCACCCCCGCCCCAGCCCGCGCCCGCCGTGGTTTATGCGCGCCCCGCGCCCTCGGCCGTGTGGGTTGATGGCTACTGGGCCTACGATGGGCGCGGCTACGTCTGGGTCGCCGCGCACTGGGAAGTGCCGCCGCCTAACTACCGCGTGTATGTCCGCCCGCAGTGGGTCCATCGCCGCGGCAGCTACGTTTACGTCCGCGGTTACTGGCGCTAACGCTTCGCGAGCTTAGTTCAAAAAACGCCACGGCCCCGGGACTCATCTGTCCGGGGCTGTTTTATTTGCTTGGGCGTCAGTTGAACCGGCCGGTTAACCGCACGCGCGCTCAGTTCTGATTCTTATCCCTGTCCGTCGGACGCGGTGTCGGGGCCGGCGGCGTTACCGGGGTCACGTGCGGAGCCGGCGGCGGATGCGGCGTGTTCACGTGCGCCGGGCCTCCATTGGGCGGGCCGCCCCGCTGCTCGCGAAACGGAGCCGACTGCCGCACCGGCGGCGGACCCGCGACCGGCCGAGGGCTGGGTGCAGGCGGCGTGGCTTGCGGAGCCGCGTTGCCGCTCGCCGCGGGCGCGGCGGGCGGGTTGCCCCGGAGATCACCGCGATTCCAACCACCGTCGGGAGGACGGTGAAAGTTTCCGCCGTTACGCGGCCCGGTCGCGCCGTTCACATTGGGTGCAGGCGTGGGCGTGGGCCGGCCGCCCGGTGGACGGGGGCCGTTCGCCTCCTGCGGCGCGACGGCACCCGGAGCCGGTTCGAGCCGGCTCCCTGCCCCTTGATTCGTCAACCGCGGCCACTGCGCCCGGGGTTGTCCGCCGGGGTGATTGTCCCGCGCCTGCGGACCGGGGCCAGTGGGATGACCTACCGTGCCGCGCGGCCAGTTCGGCCGCGGCGAAGCGCCGGTGTAAGGCCGCGGGCGCACGATATCCGGCCGCGGATGATAATAGCTCGGGCGGTTGCCGAAACGGGCCCGCGGCAGCGGGTGCCAGTGCCGCCAGTCCGGATTGTTGGCGTAATGCGGCCGGGAGTACACCGTCGGGGGCCGCCAGCCGCCGTGCGGACCACGCGGGCCGACCCAGATAACCCGCTGCCCCCAGTCGCAGCCATAGTACAGCCAAGGCCCCATCGCAAAACCGACGCCGAAGGTCAGAAACGGATCCGGGTAATACGCCGTCGCCACATAGACGACCGCCGGATCATAGACCGGCACATAGATCACCTCCGGTTGGGCCGGGATGATGCTGATGTCCTGCCCTTCCATGACCACCTGCTGCTGCGGGGTGTTTTTCAGCGCGCCGTTGGCCTGAGCCTTGGTACGCAGCCGCTGCACCGCCTTCATCACGTCGGCCGGCTGCGCGACAAACGCATCGCCCAGCTCCTTCGTCCACTCGAGGTTGTCATCCATCCACTTCACCACCTCGGGGTAGTGCGCGAGGGATCGCACGCTGTCATCCCACGGCTGGCTGTCGATCGCCTCCGCGGTGCCGCCCGCCGCCAGAAAGCGCGACGCCAGCACGATGTCCGAAGGGACGGTTGAGGCCGGCAAAATCACCGCCATCAGCGCGTCGGGGTACAGCGCGATCGGCCCGAGCAATTGGTCAAGTTGCTCCGGGGTGCGCGCGGGATCGGCCGTGGTCGCGGCGGTTGGCGCGCCGGGGGCATCCGCCGTCGCCGGCGGGGGTGGCGGCGGGGTGGCCGGCTGCGCCAGGGCGGCGGAGCAGACGGAAAAGAGCAGGATGAAGCGGGCGTTCATGGTGTGCGGGGTATGGGGACCTGATGGTTGCGACCCCAATCCCGGCCAAGTGTGCCCCCATTTCGCTCCGGGGGCAACCGGCCAAAGGAATCTTGGCTTTTCCCGGGTCGCCGCATCAGGCTCTGGAAAAACGCCCCATGGCCATCCCACAACTGACCGAAGAGCAAACCCGTTCCTGGACCCGCGCCCAAAAAGACCGCTGGTGGTTTGAAAACATCTACCGCGGCGACATGCCGCAGCTCACCCTCCGCTCCGCGGTCACGGGCTTTTTTCTCGGCGCCATCCTCGCCGCCACCGCCCTCTACATCGCCGCCAAGACCGGCGTCGGTATCGGCGTCGGCCTTACCTCGGTCATCCTTGCCTTCGCCATCTTCAAGGCCCTCGCCCGGGCCCGCATCGCGAAGGACTTCACTATCCTCGAAAACAACTGCACCCAGTCCATCGCCACCGCCGCCGGCTACATGGTGCAGCCGCTCACCACGAGCATCGCCGCCCTCATGCTCGTCACCGGCGTCATCGTGCCGTGGTACGAGATGATCCCGTGGATGATCGTCATCGCGATCATCGGCGTCCTCGTCGCCTTCCCGCTGAAGCGGAAGTTCATCAACGACGAGCAGATGCCTTTCCCCGAGGGCCGCGCCGCCGGCGTCGTGCTCGACACGCTTTACTCTGACAACGCCAAGGTCGGATTCTTCCAGGCCAAGCTCCTCGGCATCTCCTCCGCCATCGCGGCCTTCTACCAGTTCCTCGCCGGCGACGGCTGGATGAAGCTCGTGCAGTTCAAGATCCTGCGGATGAACCAGTGGCTCGGCCTCGAGGAGCCGTGGCGTTTCCATGACCGCCTCGACGATTACTACTACATGGCTGCGGCGAAGTTCGACCTCTGGATCCCCAAGGCCTTCGGCGTCGAGTTCCGCGAGATCGGCCTGCGCGGCGGGCTCGACATCGCGATGGTCGGCATCGGCGGCCTCATGGGCATCCGCATCTCCACGAGCGTCATCGTCGGCATGCTGGTCAATTTCGTCGTCTTGGCGCCCCTCATGATCCAGCGCGGCGACATCGCGCGCGATGTCGTCAATGGCGTCGTACAACCCCTCTCCCGCGCCCAGGTCGTCAACAAGTGGTCCCTCTGGTGGGCCGTCACGATGATGGTCGTCGGCTCCTTCGTCGGCCTCATCGGCAAGCCCGAGACCCTCATCGGCCCCTTCAAGCGTTTCTTCGCCAAAAAGGAAAAGGTCATCGCCGTTGCGCAGCGCGACATCCTCGCCGGCATCGAGCTGCCCCTGTGGGTGTCGTTTGTCGGCATCCCGATCTTCGGCCTGATCGGCGCGTGGATGGCCCACTCGTTTTTCGGCGCCGACTGGAAACTCGCGCTCCTCGCCCTGCCGCTGATCTTCGTCCTCTCCATCATCTGCGCCAACGCCATGGCCCTCACGTCATGGACCCCCACGGGCCCGCTCTCGAAGGTCACGCAGTTCTCCATGGGTGCGCTCGACCGCACCAACCCCGCCACGAATCTCGCCGCCGCCGGCATGACCGCCGAGGTCTGCGCCAACGCCGGCAACCTGCTCTCCGACATCAAGCCCGGCTACATGCTCGGCGCCAAGCCCCGCCAGCAGGCGATCGGCCACATCATCGGCATCTTCTCAGGCGCGCTCGCCGCCGTGCCGCTCTTCTTTTTGCTCTTCCTCCAGCCCGGGGCCGACGGTGCGCGCTCCACCGCCACGATCATCAGCGACAAGTTTGCCTTCCCCGCCGCCATCCAGTGGAAAGGCGTCGCCGACCTCATCGCCAAGGGCCTGCACAGCCTGCCCACCTCCGCGATCATCTCGATGGTCGTCGCCGCCGTGCTCGCCGCGATCTTCGAGATCGCGCGCATCCGCACCAAGGGCAAATTCCCGCTCTCCCCCGTTTCGATCGGCCTCGGTGTCACGCTACCGCCCGATGCCTGCGTCGCCATGTGGATCGGCGCGGTGTTTTTCTGGTACATGGGCCGCAACCGCACGCCCGGCACCAAGGGCCACGACCTCTGGGTCGTCGGCGTCGAGTCGATCTGCGCCGGCCTTATCTCCGGCGCCGCCCTCATCGGCATCGGCGACGCCATCGTCAACGTGCTGATGTGATCACCACTCGCCCGGCGGCCGGTTTCAGCCGCCCCGGGCGGCCCGCGCCTCGGCGGCGCGAAACACCCGCAGGGTGTTTCCGCCCCACAGCTTGGCCAGGTCCGCCTCGCTCCACCCGCGGGCCTGCAATGCGTGCGTGAGGTTGGGGTACTCCGCGACATCATTCAGCCCCTCGACGCCTCCGCCGCCGTCAAAGTCGCAACCGATGCCCACATGGTCGATGCCCGCCACCGCCACGGCATGCTCGATGTGCTTCACATAGTCGTCGAGGTTGGCCCGCGGATTCGGGTAGGCCGCCGCGACCTTCTGCCAGTCGCGCTCCACCGCTTCGAGTAGCGCGGGCGACAGTACCGATTCCGTCATGCGCAGCAGCAGGTCCGACAGCGCCGCCGTCCGCCCGTCTTCCACTGTGGGCACGACCGCGATGGGCAGCGCGTTGAGTTGGATCACCCCGCCTTGCGCCGCCAGTGCGCGCAGGAGGTTATCGCCGATGTTGCGCGGGTGATCGCACATGGCGCGGCATCCGCTGTGCGAGAGCACGACCGGGGTACGCGATGCGGCCAGCAACTCTTCCAGCGCCGCATCCGACGCATGCGATGCGTCCAACACGAGGCCCAGCCGGTTGCACTCCGCCACCACCTCGCGCCCGAGCGGACTCAGGCCGCCCCACTCCGCCCCGCGCGGATCGGTCGAGGAATCGGCGACGTCGTTGTTCAACATGTGGGTGAGGCCGAGCATCCGCACGCCGAGCCCGTGGCAGAGCGCCACCTTCCCCGCGTCGCGCCCGAGCAGGTAACTGTTTTCCACGCTGAGAAAAACCGCCCGTCGGCCTGCGGCTTTGAGCTGCAGCGCCTCATCCGCCGTCCGCGCCAGCCCGCAGGCGCCCGCGTTGGCCCGCAGCACCGCATGCGTGCGCTCAAACACCGCGCGCGCCATGGCCAGCGCCGCGGCGAACCCCGCCTCGGTGCGCGCCGCCTGCGCCGTGTACACTGCAAACACCAGCGCATCGATCCCGCCCGCCGCCATCCGCGGCAGGTCGCATTGCGAGTGATCCGTCGCCCGGTCGTGCCGCGCGCCGAAATCCCAGCCGTCCCGCATCAGGCTTGCCGTGGGCGTGTCGATGTGGGTGTCGATCGTGAAAAGCCGTTCGTGCAGCGCCGCGGATTCGCCTGCCGGGTTCATCCCGCGAGCCTGACGCCCTCCGGTCGGCGAGCGCAAACCGTTTTGGCCGCCTCCGGAATGACGCAGCCCGGCCCGACTCTGACCACCCGGTTACATCTCGGGAGTTGCACTTCGCGCGCTCCGTGCCTCTGTGTTCGTCTTCCTTCCATGTCCTCAACCGTCGAAAACGTCGTCATCATCGGCACCGGCTGCGCGGGTCTCACCGCCGCCATCTACACGGGCCGCGCCAACCTCAACCCGCTCGTCCTCGAGGGCCCGCTCCCCGGCGGCCAGCTCACGACCACCAGCGAGGTCGAGAACTTCCCCGGCTTCCCCCACGGCGTGGACGGCTTCCAGCTCATGGACAACCTGCGCCAGCAGGCCACCAAGTTCGGCACACGCTTCGAGCAGGCGCTCGTCACCGACGTCGATTTCACCAGCCACCCGCGCAAGCTGATCGCCGGTGACCGTGTCATCCTCGCCCGCTCCGTCATCATCGCCACCGGCGCCTCGCCGCGCATGACCGGCATCCCCGGCGAAAAGGAGCTCTACGGCGGCAAGGGCGTGACCACCTGCGCCACCTGCGACGGGGCGTTCTACCGCAAGATGGAGGTCGCCGTCATCGGCGGTGGCGACAGCGCCGCCGAGGAGGCGCTCTTCCTCACCCGTTTCGCCAGCAAGGTCTATCTCGTCCACCGCCGCGACTCGCTGCGCGCCTCCAAGATCATGGCTGACCGCGCCACCTCGCACGAAAAGATCCAGTGCGTGTGGGACAGCGTGCCCGTCTCCGTCGAGGGCGTGGACGCCGGGGCCGTCAGCGGCCTGAAGGTTAAGAATGTGAAGACCGGCGCCGAGTCGGTCCTCCCGGTCAAGGGCATCTTCGTCGCCATCGGCCACGTGCCCAACACCGGCCCCTTCGCCAAGGTGCTCGACACCGACGAGGGCGGCTACTTCAAGCCCACCGAGGGCTCGCAGATCCGCACCAAGGTCCCGGGCGTGTACGTCGCCGGCGACTGCGCCGACCACGTGTACCGCCAGGCCATCACCGCCGCCGGCATGGGCTGCGCCGCCGCCATCGAGGCCGAGCGCTGGCTCGCCGAGCACGGCGGGTAAGGTTCGCCTCCTTCCGCCAACAAAAACGCCGCCCTCTCACGAGAGGCGGCGTTTTGCTTTTAGAATATCGCGGACCGCTTACTTCAGCACGTCTTGGTGGAACTCGAGCCAGCTATCGAGATCGTTGAGGCGCACGGCGTCGAGCACGGTGCCGTCGTCCTTGATGCCGTTGGCCGAGAGGATGCCCTTGCGGGTCGCGTCGTCGTGGTTGTAGCCGCGGACCGAGGCGTTGTGCTTGTCGATCGTGGCCTTGTCGAGCTTCACGCCGGGCTGGGCCTTGACCCACGCTTCGAACTGCGGGTAGGTCGGACGGCTGGCCTTGAGGTAGGCGAGCGTCGCATCGCGGTTGAGGCCGAGCGCGTCGAGCGTCATCTGGTCGTAGCCTTTGCCGCAACCCGGATAGCGGGAGTCGAGCTTGCCGCGGGCCTCGAGCGAGGCCTTCTGCCAGAAGCGCGGGAGATGGAGGACGCCGAGCGGGCCGGCGACGCCGGAGCTGATGAGGGGAACGTAGGTGGACATGTGGTTAACCTTGGATCGGGGTTGAGGGTTTGAATGCAAACGCGTCCCGTGATGGGACCGCGTTGATTTAACGCCGCCCCGCCGCCAAAAAGCAACCGGGGTTTTCGCACCGCCGCGTCATGCGCCACTATCTGCTTGGCGACCCCGCATCGCCGCGCGCATCGTCGGCGCCATGTCTTCCTCGCCTGCCGCGCCCACCTGGGGCCTTTACGAGCACCTCATGCCCGCCGAGATCGAGGCCATCTTCCAAAAACATCCCGTCGCGTATCTCCCGTGGGGCGCCCTCGAATACCACGGCAAGCACGCCGCCGTCGGTCTCGACGGCCTCAAGGCCCACGGGCTCTGCGCCGCCCTCGCGAAGGTCGCCGGCGGCCTCGTCCTCCCGCCCGTCTATGTCGCGGCCAACACCATCAAAGGGCTGAAGGGCCTCGGCTTCGCGCGCCACTCCCTCGACTTCAGCGAGAGCACCTTGCGCACGCTCGTCCGCGAGCACCTTGATCAACTCGCGGATGAGAAATTCCGCGTCGTCTTCGTCCTCGCCGGCCATGTCGGCCAGCCGCACTACGACATCATCAAGGACGAGGCCAAGCAGTTCAACGAGCGCCAGTCCGGCACGCGCGCCATTGCCACCTCCGAGACCGATCTCATCGACAAGGATATCGTCATCGTCAATCACGCCGCCCTCGGCGAGGTGTCCTTCCTCATGCACTCGCATCCCGCGAGCATCGACCTCTCGCGCCTGCCCGCTGACCGCATACCCACCCTGGAGCAGGACGCCGTCTGGGGACCCGACCCGCGCGAGGCCTCCGCCGAAAAGGGCCGCGTTTACACCGAGGCCTTCGTCAAGGCCGCCTCCGTCCTCATCGCCCAAGCCCTCAAATAAACCCTCCCTCTTTTCCGTCATGAAATACCGCACCCTCGGCCGCACCGGCATCAACGTCAGCGAAGTCAGCTTTGGCACCTGGGCCCTCGGCTCGCCGGTTTACGGCAGCGTCGGCACCAGCGACGCCCACCGCGCCATCCGCGGCGCGCTCGACGCCGGCATCACGTTTTTCGATACCGCGCCGCTCTACGGCAACAAGGACGAGGACGGCATCGCCGAGAAAATCCTCGGCCAGGGTCTCGGCGCCGACCGCGACAAGGTCGCCATCGCCACCAAGTTCGGCCGCTATCCGACCCTCGGCCACATGAACACGTACTTCCACGCCGAGGGCGTGACCAAGTCCGTCGAGGACAGCCTGCGCCGCCTCGGCACCGACCGCATCGACGTGCTCTTCTTCCACTCGCCGCAGAGCCGCGAGCAGATCCACGACGACATCTGGGCCGCCCTCGAGAAGTTGAAAAAATCCGGCAAGGTCCGCGCCGTCGGTCACTCCATCTCGTGGTTCCCCGAGACGCAGCAGGCCGCCCGGGACTGGGCCGCCGAGCGCAAGATCGACGTCATCCAGGTCGTGTACAGCCTCTTCTACCGCGAGTCCGAAAAGCTCATCGCTGATCTCGGCGCCGCCGGCATCGGCGTCGTCGCCCGCGAGTCGCTGGCCAACGGTTTCCTCGGCGGCGCCTTCACCAAGGACATCGTTTTCCCCGAGGGTTCGCTCAACGCCCGCTACTCCCGCGAGGAGATCATCGCGCGCGTCGAGACCGCCGACCGCTACAAGGCCCTGCTCGTCCGCCGCGACATCCGTTCGCTCGCGCAGGCCGCCATGCGCTGGGTGCTCGACAACCCCAATGTCTCCCTCGTCCTCGCCGGCTCCCGCAAGATCGAGGAGATCGTGGACTGCGCCGCCGCTTCCGACGCCGCCCCCTACTCCGCCGCCGAACTCGCCCAGGCCCGCGCCCTGCACACCCGCGACTGGGCTCCGGCCTGACCGCGTGCCGTCTCCGGCAAACGATTACACGGCCCGAATCGCCGCGCTCCACCGCGAGCTCGGCGTGCCATCCGACTACGCCGCTCAACGCCACCTCCCGCTCCACGTCGAGGCCGACCCCGCCACGCTCGTCTCCATCGGCCGCAACGACGCCGGGCGCGACATTGCGCTCCTCCCCGCCGCCGCGGCCGCGTGGCACGCCCTCCACGCCGCGGCCGCCCGCGACGCCGTCACGCTGATCCCGCTCTCCGGCTTCCGCAGCGTCGCGCGGCAGGTCGAGCTCATCCGCGCCAAGCTCGCCGCCGGCCAGTCCATCGCCGACATCCTCCGCGTCGTCGCCGCCCCCGGCCACAGCGAGCATCACACCGGCCGCGCCCTCGACATCGGCGCCCCCGAGAGCACCACCCTCGACGAGTCCTTCGCCGCAACCTCGGCCTTCCAGTGGCTCTCCGCGCATGCTCCCACCTTCGGCTGGCATCTCAGCTACCCCGCCGGCAATCCCCACGGTATCGCATACGAGCCGTGGCACTGGTGCTGGAACTCATCGCCAAATTAACGGTGTATCTTTGCCCGGTATGGCTGGTAGTGCCTGAGGCTTTTTGCTATAATTACGACTGTCGGTTGGAAGTTCTTTCAACGGCAGTCCATCCCCGTCGAACCATTCGACACGCCCGCTCGTCCTTGCGATCCATTCAAGGCTTTCCGCATCGGACACTATCGGACAAATGCTGGGTTTTGGCCGATATTGTCCGATTGTGGAAATAATTCATTTAAAATAGCTTAACATCAAATTTGCGGAGTTTTGTCCGATTCGTGAGCATACACTCATAGGGCCTCTGCCATGGGTGCAGTCTGAGGTTTTTAGGGGTGTCCGGTACTGTCGTTGCGAGCTGTGCCTGATATTTAGCCAAGATGCCCAAAATTCCTTGGAATAATTCCAATTCTCACTTGCTACTTAGAACCATTCCAATTGTTTTGGTCCGTTCCGAACATTCATCACCACATGTCCACCACCCCAGGCACACTTCCCGAAGCTCTCGCTCAGCGTCTCGCTGATAGCGGTTTGCGCTCCACCCCCCAGCGCGAAATCGTCTATAGCGTCCTGCTCGCCAAGCGCGACCATCCCACTGCGGATGAGGTGTTTGCGCGCGTGAAGACGGACCTCCCCACCATCTCGCTCGCCACGGTTTACAACTGCTTGGAAACCCTCGTGCAGTGCAATCTCGTCCGCTCGGTCAACTTCGAGCGCGGCCCCACCCGTTACTGCCCCAATCTCCGCCCGCACGCCCATTTCCATGATGAGCAGAGCGGCTCGACCCACGATATCGACCTCCCGCCCGAGCTCCTCGAGCAGGTCAAACACGTCCTCCCGGCCGGATACGACGCCAAGTCCATCGAGATCACCTTCCGCGGCAAGGCCCAGCCCGGCGCCCGCTGAGCCTCTCAACTCTCAACTTTCCGAATCATGTCCCAGCTCGAAATCAAAAACCTCCACGTCGCCATCGGCGAAAAGGAAATCGTCAAGGGCTTCAGCCTTACCATCCGTCAGGGTGAGGTCCACGCCATCATGGGGCCCAACGGCACCGGCAAGTCCACGCTGTCCAAGGCCATTGCCGGCCACCCGGACTACACGATCACCTCCGGTGAGGTCCTGCTCGACGGCCAGTCGATCCTCTCGCTCGAGCCCGATGCCCGCGCCCGCGCCGGCCTCTTCCTCGCCTTCCAGTATCCGAGCGAGGTCCCCGGCGTCTCCATCGCCAATTTCCTCCGCGCCGCCGTCCAGGCCCGCATGGCCGAGGGCGAGGAGCTCGACGCCACCGCTTACTACAAACGCCTGTATTCGAAAATGGATCTGCTGAAGATCGACCGCAAGTTCACCTCCCGCGCCATCAATGATGGTTTCTCCGGCGGCGAGAAGAAGCGCTGCGAGATCCTCCAGATGGCCATGCTCGAGCCCAAGTTCGCCCTCATGGACGAGACCGACTCCGGCCTCGACATCGACGCGCTCCGCATCGTCGCCGACGGCGTCAACGCCATGCGCGGCACCAACCTCGGCATGCTGCTCATCACCCACTACCAGCGCCTCCTCGACTACATCGTGCCCGACTACGTCCACGTCATGTGGGACGGCCGCATCGTGAAGAGCGGCGACAAGTCCCTCGCCCTCGAACTCGAGGCCAAGGGCTACGACTGGGTCAAGACCGAGCTCGCCGCCGCCAACGCCTGAGTCCTTCCCGCCACCGGAGTTCCTCACCAACACCCCATACGCCTAACCTCCGGTTCCTCTCAACGTCTCCGAATCTTCCAGCCATGTCTCAATCTCCTGAAACCGACGCCCTCGACACCACCATTGTCAACCCCGTGGTCGGCATCGACCAGACCGCCGGCAATTTCTCCTACGACGTCGATTACGAGTTCGACGCCGGCACCGGCCTGTCCGAGCGCACGATCGACTACATCAGCTCCGTCAAGAAGGAGGCGCCGTGGATCCGCGAGTTCCGCATGAACGCGCTGAAGACCTTCCAGTCCAAGCCCATGCCCACGCACTGGGCCACGAAGGACCTCGAGAACATCAATTTCGACAAGATCCGTTACTACCTCTCGCAGGGCCAGAAGCCCAAGCGCACGTGGGACGAGGTGCCGGATGACATCAAGAACACCTTCGAGCGCCTCGGCATCCCCGAGCAGGAGCGCAAGTTCCTCGCCGGCGTCGAGGCCCAGTTCGACTCCGAGGCCGCGTATTCCAATATCAAGGACATCGTCTCCAAGCAGGGCGTCATCTTCGCCAACTCCACCGAAGCCCTCCGCGAGCATCCCGAGATTTTCAAGAAGTTCTTCGGCAAGGTCATCCCCACCGGCGACAACAAGTTCTCCGCCCTCAACAGCGCGGTGTTCTCCGGCGGCTCCTTCATCTACGTGCCCAAGGGCGTGAAGGTCTCCCAGCCGCTGCAGGCCTACTTCCGCATCAACGCCGAGAATTTCGGCCAGTTCGAGCGCACCCTCATCATCGCCGACGAGGGCGCCGAGCTCACCTACATGGAGGGCTGCACCGCCCCCAAGTTCTCGACCTCCACGCTGCACAGCGCCGTCGTCGAGCTGGTCGCCCTCAAGGGCGCCAAGATCCAGTACATCACCGTCCAGAACTGGGCCAACAACGTCTTCAACCTCGTCACCAAGCGCGGCGTCGCGCACGAGGAGGCCGAGATCAAGTGGATCGACTGCAATATCGGCAGCCGCCTCACCATGAAGTACCCGGGCGTCGTCCTCAAGGGCCGCAAGGCCCGCGGCGAGGTCCTCTCCATCGCGCTCGCCAACGACGGCCAGCACCAGGACACCGGCGCCAAGATGATCCACGCGGCCGACGAGACCACGTCCAACATCATCGCCAAGTCCATC
The DNA here is from genome assembly GCA_018239845.1 of Verrucomicrobiota bacterium. Classification (GTDB taxonomy): domain Bacteria; phylum Verrucomicrobiota; class Verrucomicrobiia; order Opitutales; family Opitutaceae; genus CAIRCN01. The sequence continues at coordinate 12,928 of JAFEGO010000123.1, read as the reverse complement.
TCCGTCGGCCAGGGCCGCAGCACCTACCGCGGCGTCGTCCACATCCCGAAGCACCTCAAGGGCTGCAAGAACAACACCGAGTGCGACGCCCTGCTGATCAACACCAACAGCCGCACCGACACCTATCCCGCCATCACCGTCCGCGGCGACCGCAACGCCACGCAGCACGAGGCCAGCGTCTCCAAGGTCAGCGCCGAGCAGATCTTCTACATGCAGCAGCGCGGCCTCACCGAGGCGCAAGCCATGAGCCTCTCAGTGAATGGTTTCATCAACGACCTCGCGCGCCAGTTCCCGATGGAGTACTCCGTCGAGCTGAAGCGCCTCATCGACCTCGAGATGGAAGGCAGCGTCGGCTAAAGCCGACGCAATGACCAATGCCCAATGTCTAATGCCTAATTGGGCCAACCGTCATCGCCACCTCTCATTCATTAGTCATTAGACATTAGTCATTGGTCATTTCCATGTCCGCTTCTCCCGCCCTTTCCGCCGCGACGCTCACCGCCGCCTTCACACCCGAGGCCTTCGCGGCTCACCTCGCCACCGTCGCCCACCTCCCCGTGTGGTGGCTTGACCGCAAGCGCGAGGCCTACGCCAAGTTCGCCGCGCTGCCGTATCCGGCGCGCACTGACGAAGCCTGGCGCTTCGCCAATCTCCCCGGCGTCCGCCTCGATGGTTTTGCCGTCGCCTCCGCCGAGGCCGCCGATCAGGTCCGCCACGCGCCCATCGGCATCTCCAAGGCCGGCAAGCTCGTCTTCTCCAACAACCGTCTCGTCACGAGCCGCCCGTTGGTCGCCGACCTCGCCGCGCGCGGCGTCATCTTCGACACGCTGCAAAACGCCTTGGTCAACCACGGTGCGCTCGTCAAAAAGCACCTGCTCGCGCATCCGGTGCGTCCGGGCTCGGAGAAATTCAACGCCCTCCATACCGCCTTCCTGAGCGATGGCGCGTTCGTCTATATCCCGAAGGGCGTCGAGATCGCCGAGCCGCTCGGGGTGTTCCACTACGCCGGCGGCGCCGGCGCCGCCGTTTTCCCGCATACACTCATCGTCGCCGAGGAAAACACCAAGGCCACCGTCGTTGATTTCTTCCGCTCCGCCGACTCCGAGGCTCACCTCGCCTGCGGGCAAAACGACATCTACGCCGCGCACAACGCCCAGATCACGTACGTCGCCGCGCAGACGTGGAGCCCGACGACCCTGTCGTTCCAGTTCAACTCCACGGTTGCCCGTCGCGACGCCCGCGTCGTCTCGCTCAATGTCCACCTCGGCTCCCGCCAGGCGCGCCATGAGAGCCACAGCCAGCTGCAGGCCCCCGGCGCGCACAGCGAGATGCTCGCGCTCACCGTCGCCTCCGGCACGCAGGAGTTCGACCAGCGCACGCTCCAGACGCACCAGGCGCCGCACACGAGCTCCAATCTCCTCTATAAGAACGCGCTGCTCGACCAGGCCCGCACGATTTTCTCCGGCCTGATTGTCGTCGATGCCGACGCGCAGAAGACCGACGCCTACCAGAGCAACCGCAACCTCATGCTCTCCGACGCCGCCGAGGCCAACAGTCTCCCCGGCCTCGAGATCCAGGCCAACGACGTGCGCTGCACGCATGGCGCCACGTCTTCGCGCATCGACCCCGAGCTGGAGTTCTACCTCCAGGCCCGCGGCATCCGCAAGGCGCAGGCCGACGAGTTGCTCGTCTTTGGTTTCTTCGAAGAGGTCCTCGCCAAGCTCGCCCACGACGGTTTGCGCGACGCCCTCCGCGACATGATCAAGACCAAGTTCAAAAGCTGATTCCTCCCATGACTGATCGCAACCGCACCCTCTCCCGCGAAGTCACCGCCACCCAGATTCCCTCGGGTGACAAGACCCTCCTGCCCGCCAACACCGCAGTCATGATCCACCAGACCCTCGGTGGCAGCTACACGGTGCAGACCGACTTCGGCCTCTTCCGCATCGACGGCAAGGATGGCGACGCGCTCGGCGAAACCGTCATCGACAACTCCGTGCAGGCCGCGACCCTCGCGGGCGGCGCGCCCGATCCCGCCGCCGTCTGGGAGCAGCTCAAGAAAGTGTACGACCCCGAGATCCCGGTGAACATCGTCGATCTCGGCCTCGTTTACTCGATGGATGTCGTGAAAAAGGACGACGCCACCTACAAGGTCGACGTCGCCATGACGCTCACTGCCCCCGGCTGCGGCATGGGCCCTGCCATCGCCGAGGATGCCAAGGGCAAGATCCTCCTCGTCCCCGGCGTCAGTGACGCCGATGTGCGCATCACGTGGGAGCCCGCCTGGAACCAGCAGATGATCTCCGAGGAAGGGAAGATGAAGCTCGGCCTCATCTGATCCGCGCTTCGTCTCTGTCCGTCCATGGTGTTCGCCTTCCATCTCCCGCCACGCGCGCGACGTCTGCTCTGGGTGTCCCTGCTCTGCGTTTTCGCGGGCATCGTTTTCACGGCCGGCGTCAATGCCTACATCATTTACCGCAACACCGACCGGCTCTACACCGACGTGTCCGCGGTCCCCGTCCGTGAAATCGGCCTCGTGCTCGGCACGAGCCGGTACCTCGCCAACGGCCAGCCCAATCTTCATTTCGCCAACCGCATCGCCGCCGCCGCCGCGCTCTACCACGCCGGCAAGGTCCGCCACCTCCTCGTGAGCGGCGACCACCATCGGGCGAATTACAACGAGCCCGGCATGATGACCGCCGCCCTCGTCGCCGCGGGCGTGCCGGCCAGTGCGATCACGCGCGACGACGCCGGCTTCCGCACCCTCGACTCCGTGGTGCGCGCCCAGGAAATCTTCGGCGTCACCTCCTGCACGATCATCACCCAGCGGTTTCACAACACCCGCGCGCTGGAGATCGCCCGCGCTCACCACTTCGACGCCATCGGCTTCTGCGCCGCCGATCCCGCCTACCCAGAGGCGCTCGGCCCGCAGGTCCGCGAGGTGCTCGCCCGCGTCGCCGCCGTCATCGACCTCTACGTCCTGCACCGCCAGCCGCACTTCCTCGGCCAGCCCGAGCCGATCACCTTGGCACGGACGTAGTTGATGCGGTTCAAGCGCGGCCACGCCACCCTTGCCGGAGCCGCCCGTTCCGCAATACTCGCGCCACGTCCATGGACTCCGTCCTCTTCCACGTCTTCGTCTATCTGGTCGCCGCCGTCATCTCCGTCCCCTTGGCTAAGCGTCTCGGGCTCGGCTCCGTGCTCGGCTACCTGATCGCTGGCGCGCTCATCGGCCCCGGCGCGCTCAATCTCGTCGGCGACCACACCGGCTCGGTCATGCACTTCGCCGAGTTCGGCGTGGTGATGATGCTCTTCCTCGTCGGCCTCGAGCTCCAGCCCTCGCGGCTCTGGGCCATGCGGGTGCAGCTGCTCGGCCTCGGCGGTCTCCAGTTGCTCGGTACGACCGCCGTCGTCGCCGGCGTGGGCTGTGCCCTCGGCCTCGGCTTGCGCGTGCCGGTCGCCGCGGGCGTCATCCTCGCGATGTCGTCCACCGCGATCGTGCTGCAGTCCCTGCAGGAGCGCAGTCAGCTCAAGACGCCCGGCGGCGAGGCCGCGTTCTCCGTCCTGCTGTTCCAGGATATCGCCGTCATTCCCATCCTCGCGCTGCTGCCCTTGCTCGCCATCGACAAATCCTCCCCGGTCGCCGCCACCGGCATCGGTCTGCTGCCGCGTTGGCAGCAGGCCGCGTTCATCCTTCTCGGGGTCGCCGCGGTGATCTTCATCGGCCGGCAGCTCGTCAATCCGCTGCTGCGCATCATCGCGCGCACCGGCCTGCGCGAGCTCTTCACCGCAGGCGCGCTCCTGCTCGTGGTCGGCATCTCGCTGCTCATGCAGCAGGTCGGGCTCTCCGCCGCGCTCGGCACCTTTCTCGCCGGTGTCGTCCTCGCCAACAGCGAGTACCGCCACGAGCTCGAGGCCGACATCGAGCCGTTCAAGGGCCTGCTGCTCGGCCTCTTCTTCATCAGCGTCGGCGCGGGGATCGACTTCAGCCTCATCCGCTCCGATCCCGGCCTCATCGCGGGCCTCGTGCTCGGTCTGCTCGTCCTGAAATTCCTCGTGCTCCTCGTGCTCGGCCGGCTCTTCGGCCTGCCCGCACCGGAGCGTTTCCTCTTCAGCTTCGCCCTCGCACAGGGCGGCGAGTTTGCCTTCGTGCTCCTCGGTTTCGTCGTCGATCACCGCGTGCTCACCGACGCACAGGCGTCGCCGCTGGTCGCCGCGGTCGCGCTCTCCATGGCGGTCACGCCCCTGCTGTTCGTCATCAACGAGCGTTTCGTGCAGCCGCGCTTCACCCGCCCGGGGCCCGTCTCCCGCGAGCCTGATGCGATCGACACCGCCGACCAGGACAACCCGGTCATCATCGCGGGCTTCGGCCGTTTCGGCCACATCGTCGGCCGCCTCCTCCGCGCCAACCACATCGGCACCACCGTCCTCGACCTCGACGCCGAGCAGGTCGAGATCGTGCGCCAGCTCGGCATCAAGGTGTACTACGGCGACGCCACGCGCCTCGACCTGCTCCACGCCGCAGGCGCGGCGCGCGCCCGGGCCATCGTCATCGCCATCGACGATGAGAAGAAATCCGTGGACCTCGCCATCACGGTGCAGAAGCACTTCCCCAACTTGCGGATCTTCACCCGCGCCGTCGGCCGCGTGCACGCCTACGAATTCCAGAAGCTCGGCCTGCGCGGCATCTACCGCGAAACGGTCGGCACCTCGCTCGACCTCGGCGTCGATCTCATGGAGTCCCTCGGCGTCGCCCGCCCGCAGGCCGAGCGCGCCGCGAGGATCTTCAAGGAGCACGACGAGAAATCCGTCCGCGAACTCGCGCAGTATTGGGAGGACGATGACGCGTACTTCAAGAACGCCCGCCTGCACATCGAGGCCTTCGAGCGCATGTTCGCGAGCGACGCCACCCCGGCACCGGAAAAGAAGGATAGCTGAGGCGGCGTCAGGCCGCGCCTCAATCCGCCCGCGGCAGCGTCAGCGAAAAGCGGCTGCCGGTCGGCTGCACCGGCTCGTAGCCCAGCTCGCCCTGCAGCAGGCGCATGTAGGCCTTGGTGATCGCGAGGCCCAGGCCGTAGCCGCCCCGGCCGCGTTCGCGCGAGCGGTCCGCGCGGAAAAACCGGTCGGTCAGGCTCTCCCGATCCTCCGGCGCGATGCCCGGGCCTTCGTCCGTGACGCTCACGGTGCAGTGCGTCCGGGTGGCTTGCACGGCGACTGTGATCGTCGCACCCGCCGGGCTGTACTTGATCGCGTTGTCCACGAGGTTTTGCAGCGCCTGCCGAAACAGCACGGGATCCGTCTCCACCGTGACCGGCTCACTCACCAGCTTCACCTGCTGGCCGCGCTGCTCCGCGAGCACGCTCAATTCCCCCACGCACAGCGCCACATAGTCGCCAACGTCGATTTTCTCGCGCTCCAGCTCCGGCATTCCGCCCTGCGCCGTGGCCAGCTCCAGCAGCCGCTGGATCAGGCCGTGCAGCCGCTGCGCCTCCTCCAGCATGCTGCCGATGATCTCGCGGTACTCCTCCTCCGAGCGGCTGCGCCGCAGCCCGACTTCGCCCACGCTGCGCAGCGTCGTCAGCGGCGTGCGCAGCTCGTGCGAGGCATCGCTCACAAAGCGGTCCAGCGTGGCGAACGACCGCTCCAGCCGGTCGAGCGTGACATTGAAAACCTGCGCCAGGCGGCCCACCTCGTCGTGCGGGTTGTCCACCGGCAGGCGGCGGCCGAGATCCTCCGCTGTGATGCGGTTGGCCGCGGCCACCATCCGGTCGAGCGGTTGCAGCCAGCGCCGGGTCAGGATGTAGCCGCCGCAGCTCAGCAGCGCGATCACCACCGGCAGGGCGACCACCATGATCAGCCGCAGCGCACCGAGCGCATCGGCGATGGGTTCGTGGATGCTGATCACCCGCACCATCCACTCGTCATCGCGACCCGGCACTTGGTACGGCGTCGCCAGCACGCGCAGCGGGATCGTCGGGGAGATGCGAAACACCGAGAGCGCAGTCACCCCCGGCGCCGGCGCGGTCGGGTACTGCTCGACCTGCTTGTCCTCCAGCGGCCAGATGCGTTTCACGAGCTGGCCGTTCTCGTCCCACAGCTCGAACCAGGGGTCGTCGCGATTCCAGTTGATCTTGCCCCGCATGTCGGCGCCGTCCCACCACAGGCTGCCATCGGGTTTCACCACGAGGCGGTGCTGGATCTCCGCCAGGTCCTCACGCAGGTTGGCGCTCAGCGGCCGCGCCATCGTCTGCGCCACATAGAGATAGAGCGTCGCGCTGAAGCCCGCCAGCAGCAGTGCGCCTCCGAGTGCGTACCAAAGGGCCAGCCGGAAGCGCAGGGTGCGCTGCCGCCACCACGTTTTCACGCCGGGCCCTTCCCCAGCCGGTAACCGACGCCGCGGATCGTGTGGATCAGCCGGCGCGCGCCGTCGCCATCCACCTTGCGGCGCAGCCGCATCATCTGCACGTCGATCACATTGTCCAAGGAGGTGAACCGGCGCGCCTGCTTCCACACGTCGTGCTCGAGCATTTCGCGCGTGATGATCTCGCCCTGACGGCGCAGCAGGTATTCGAGGATGTCCACCTCGCGCGGCGTCAGCGGGATCTCCACGCCGGCCCGCACCGCCACCCGCGCCCGGGTATCGACCTGCAGGTCCTCGCAGGAGAGGTAGCGGCCCGTCACGAGCTGCGGCCGGCGGAGCAGCGCGCGGCAGCGGGCCACGAGTTCCGCAAAGGCGAAGGGTTTCGCCAGGTAATCGTCAGCGCCGCTCTCCAGCCCGGTCACCCGGTCGGTCACGGTGTCACGCGCCGTCAGCATCAGTACCGGCACCTGCGCGCCGCGCGAGCCCAGCTCGCGCAACAGCGCGATGCCGTCGAGCCCGGGCAGCATCCAGTCCAGCACCATCAGGTCGAATTTTCCGCCCGCCAGCACCTGCAGCGCCTCGTCCCCGGTCGCCGCCGTGAGCACGGTCCAGCCTTCGAGTTGCAGGCCTTCCGCGACCGAGTGGCGCGTCTTTTCCTCGTCTTCCACTACCAGCACCGTCGGTCCTGCCTGCGTAGGGCCGTTTTCCAGGACGGCCGGGGTCATCGATGATTTTGGCATAAGGTAAGTCTGCTGCGTTTTCAGCCAAGCCAGCCGCTGGGCAATGCGGCTCAAAAACGACCCTTGCGTAATAATCCCTCCCGTCAACTTCGCCTTCTGTATTTGGAGATATTAAATCGCCTAAATTATTGCCATCGGATGGCATTCTTACACAAATGTAAGGCTGCCTACCTAGCGACGATCAAACTCCTAGGTGATAATAGGTAAACCACCTATCTTGAATCGCTTTTCCGCCAATGTCTTTCGTCTGCTGTTCAGCGTCGCGCTGAGCCTGGCGGTCGCACGGGCTGCGACGAAAACCTGGACCGGCGCGAGCAACGCCACGTGGTCAACCGCGGGCAACTGGAGCGGCGGCGTACCCGGTAGTGCAGATACCGTGCAGTTTTCTACGAATACGGCCAACGATCCCAACCTCACCGCCAATACCACGGTCGGGGCCATTACCTTTCTCTCCGGCACCGATGCCGAAGCCATCGCCGGCAGCTCGACCCTCACGCTCGCCGGCCTCAGCGGGGTAGGCATCACCAACACCTCCGGCCAGGCCCACACCTTCGCTCCGGCCATCGCGCTCGGCGGCAACCAGACTTGGTCCACCTCAGGCACGGGCAGCAATCTCTCCTTCGACCGCACCATCAGCCTCGGCTCCTACACGCTCACGGCCAGCACCGGCACCGGCACGACCATCGCTGTCAGCACGGGCAATGGCGATGTCATCAGCGGCACCGGCGCCTTGGTGAAAACGGGCGATGGCACCCTCACGATCGGCAATGTCGCCAACACCTTCACCGGCGGCGTCACGCTCAACGCCGGTATCACCACCATCGGCAACAACGCTTCACTGGGCACGGGCAACCTCACCTTCGGCGGCGGCACGCTCAACGCCGCGGCTGACCGCACCCTGTCCAACAACGTCACCATCGGCTCCGGCGGCGGCACCTTCAGCGGCGCCGCGGGGGTGGATTTCACTCTTTCCTCCAACACCGTGGTCGGGAGTGGCAACCTCTCCGTCGTCAACACCACCGGCTCCGGCACCGCCACCACCCTCGGCTTCAGCGGCAGCGGTTTCACGCTCGCCTCGAACATCTCCCTGGGCGCCTCCACCGAGCTGCGCCCCGCCAACTCCAGCGGCACGCAGACCTACAGCGGTGTCATCTCCGGCGCTGGCGTCGTCCACCAGAACACCGCGGGCGGCACCGCGATTCTTACGGGCAACAACACCTTCACCGGCGGCACCGTGCTCGATGCCGGCACGCTTTCCCTCGGCCACGACAATGCCGCCGGCACCGGCACCCTCGACCTCAGCGGCGGCACGCTCACCTCTTCCTCCAGCCGCATCCTCGCCAACGACATCGCGGTCTCCGGCGCCTCCACCATCGCCGCGGCCAACGGCGTCAACTTCACCTTCGCCACCGACAATTTCAGCACGACCTCCGGCGGCCTGACGCTGGACAACACCTCCGACGCCGGCCTCACCACGCTCGGCTTCACCGGCAGCGGCTTCACCTTCAGCCGCACCATCGCGTTCGCTGACGCCTATGGCCGCATCCGTCTCGCCAATACCTCCGGCACGCAGACGTTCTCCGCCGTGATCTCCGGCAGCGGCTCCCTCCTCCGCGATGTGGCGGGCGGCACCACCGCACTCAACGCCAACAACACGTTCACCGGCGGCGTCACGCTTTCGGCTGGCGCGCTCTCCCTCGGCCAGAACAGCGCGCTCGGCACCGGCACCTTCACCTTTGCCGGGGGCGAGGTCTCCGCCGCCAGCACCCGCTCCATCGCCAATGCCACCGCCCTCACCGGCAACGGCACGGTCGGCGGCGCCGCCAATTTCACCTTCACCGGCGGCATCACGCAGTCCGGCGGCAACCAGACGCTTAGCATCACCAACACCGGCGTCACCACGATCTCCACCACCGCCCTCACCCTCTCCGAGCTCAACGCCGCGCGCACCCTCACCCTCGATGTCGATGGCGCCAGCGGCGGCCTGGTGGTGAGCGGCGTCATCCAGGACGGCTCGGGCACCGGGGCCGACAGCCTTGTAAAAAACGGCGGCGGCGCCCTCACCCTCAGCGGTGCCAACACTTTCACCGGTGGCGCCACCCTCAACGCCGGCAATGTCACCATCGGCAACAATGCCGCCTTCGGCACCGGCACCCTGACCCTCGGCGGGGCCAATCTGACGATCGCCAGCGATTACACCCTCACCAACGCGCTCTCGCTCGCCGGCAACACCACGGTCACCGGGCAGAGTTTCACCGACCTGGTCTTCAGTTCCAACAGCATCTCCGCCAGCAGTGGCACGCTCTCGCTGGCCAACACCTCCGGCTCCGGGGCCACCACGGTCGGTTTCAGCGGCAGCGGTTTCACTTTCTCCGGCGGCGTCGCGCTCGGTGATTTCACCGAGCTCCGCCTGCTCAATACCTCCGGCACGCAGACCTACTCCGGCGTCATTTCCGGCACCGGCCTCGTGCGGATGAATGGAGCGGGCGGCACCGCCGTGCTCAACGGTAGCAACACGTTCTCCGGCGGCATCACGCTCGACGCCGGCACGGTCAATGCCGGCAACGACAACGCGCTCGGCACCGGCACGCTGACGCTCCACGGCGGCACGCTCACTGCCGACGCCAGCCGCACCTTCGCCAACGACTTCGCCCTCACCGGCAGCTCCACCATCGCCGGCGGCAACGGCGTCGATTTCACCTTCACGAGCGACACCATCGGCGGCAACAGCGGTACGCTCACCCTCGACAACACCGCCGACACCGGCCGCATGTCCGTGGGCTTCTCCGGCAGCGGCTTCACCCTTGCGCGCGCCATCAATCTCTCCGACGCCGCCACCGAGCTCCGGTTTTCAAACACCTCGGGCACGCAGACCTTCTCCGCCGCGATCTCCGGCACCGGGACTGTCCGGCGCGATGCCGCGGGCGGTACCACCGTCCTCTCCGCCACCAACACTTATTCCGGCGGCACCACCGTCGCTGGCGGCACCCTCGCCCTGGGCTCAAACGCCGCCCTCGGCAGCGGCACCGTGAATCTCGCCGGCGGTACCTTGCAAGGCGACGGCACCACCACCCGCACTATCGCCAACGCCCTCACCCTTACCGGCAATTCCACCCTCGGTGGCGCTGCCATCCTCAATCTCACCGGCGGCCTCGCCCAGTCCGCCGGCAGCTACTCGCTCAATATTACCAACACGGCCGCCACCACGTTGTCCGGCAATGCCGTCACCATCGCCGCCGATGGCTCGCCCCGCACGCTCACCCTCAATGTCGATGGCGCCAGCGGCGGTCTCACCGTCAGCAGCATCGTCCAGAACGGCAGCGGCGTCGGTACGCTCGCCAAGGACGGCGCTGGCACCGCCACGTTGACCAACTCCGGCAACAGTTTCACCGGCGGTGTGATCGTGAACAATGGCATCCTCGCCGGCACCGGCAACACGGCTACGGGCGGCTTCACCGCCTTCGGCAACTACTCCGGCCTCGGCTCGCCGACCAATGTCATCACGGTCAACAACGGCGGCTCACTCGCCGTCTCCAGCACCAACACCTCCGGCTCCGGCACCGGCACGACGACCGCCCTCCAGACGATGGTCCTCAACGGCGCCGGCTACAACGGCGGCGGTGCCCTCGTCGCCAACGGCGGCACCAACACCTGGACCGGCTCCATCTCCCTCGGCTCCGACGCTACCGTCACCAACAACGGCGCCCCCGGCGATCCCAACCTCCTTTTCCTCGGGCCCTACACGCTCAATCCTCCGGTCAACTTCGCCCTCAACAACCACACCGTCACCTTCAACGGCACCGGCGATGTTTACCTGACCGAGTCCATGGGCGCCGCCTCCGGTCCCGACACCGGCTCCGTCATCATCAACGGCGGCACCGACAGCACCACCGTCTATTACGCCGGTATCAAGAGTACCTATACGGGCGATACCAACGTCAACCGCGGCATCCTCGAGCTGCTGGTCCCGCCGGGCAACAACCCCAACTCCGCCATTCTCGGCAACCTCACCATCGGCACCAACTCCGCCACCACCACCGCCCGCGTCATCGATTTCTACAGCGACCAGATCAAGGACACCGCCACCGTCACCATCAACTCCGACGGCACCCTCGACCTCGCCACCTTCAGCAAATCCGAGGACATCGGTAAGCTTATCCTCAATGGCGGCACCGTCTCCACCGGCACTGGCCTGCTCTACCTCGCCAACGTCGCCTCCGGTCCCAACATCAGCGTCACCGGCACCAATCTCACCTCTACGATCAGCGGCGTCATGTGGCTCCAGGGCTCCACGGGCAGCCTCACCACCCGTACGATCGATGTCGCGGCCACCGACACGCTCAACCTCACGGCCAACGTTTTCGGCGGCAATCTCATCAAGACCGGCAACGGCACCATGATGATGAACTTCAACAACGCCGCCAACGGCTACACCGGAAACACCACGGTCGCCGGCGGCATCCTCAACATCCAGCACAGCGGCGCCCTCGGCGGCAATGCCACCGTCGCCGCGGGCACGATCGTCAACAGCGGAGCCACCCTCCAGCTTCAGGCCACGAGCGGCAGCCTCGCCGTCGGCACCGAAGCCCTCACGCTCAACGGCACCGGCTACAACAACCTCGGCGCGCTCAACAGCGTGACCGGCGCCAACAACACCTGGGCCGGCGGCGTCACCCTCGGCTCCAGCGCCACCGTCAACACCAATGCCGGCAGCGCCCTCACCATCAACGGCACCCTCACCGGTACCGCCACCACCGGTAACACCCAGTACCTCACCGCCGGCGGCGCAGGCAACACGACCTACGCCGGGCCGATGTCCGATGGTTCCGGTGGTGGCTCACTCGGCCTGATCAAGGCCGACAGCGGCACTGTCACGATCTCCGGCACCAACTCCTTCAGCGGCACCATCGCCGTCAATGCCGGCACCCTCGTCGCCGGGGCCAACGCCACGCTCGGCAACCAGGCCAACGCCGTCTCCATCGCCTCCGGCGCAACGCTCTCGATGGCCAGCGGCGCCGACGCTTCGCACGTCTTCGTCAACTCGATGAGCGCCCTCACCGGCTCGGGCACCATCACCGTCGGCACCTACGCCAAGGCCATCCTTAACGTCGCCTCCACCGACACCTTCGACGGCCTCATCTCCGGCACCGGCACCTTCAACCTCAACGGCGACTCCTCGAAAACCGGCACCCTAACCCTCACCAACGGCGCCACCAACTTCGCCGGCACCTTGGCCATCGACCGCGGCGAACTCGACTTCTCCAGTTCCGCCTCCGGCTCCACCTTTGCCAACGTCACCATCGGCAACAGCAGCACGGTGACGACCCTCAAGCTCAACAACGCCAACATCACGTTCGGCACGCTGACGATCAACGGCGACACCATCCTCGACTTCGGCAACTCCGGCGCCTCGATCCTCAACACGACCAATATCTACATCGCCGCCGGTGCCACCCTCACCGTCAAGAATTGGGACAGCGAGGTCGACTTCCTCTACGCCTCGACCCACTTCTCCCAGATCGGCGGCACCGACGCCACGAAGAACCAGATCGGCACGATGCCGGAGAATCAGGTGAAGTTCGCCAACACTTTCGACGCCAACGGCGCCTATACCACCTGGACCGACAACAACGTCTATAGCGACCAGTACGGTCCATACCAGAACCGTCAGATTCGCCCTGTCCCCGAGCCCGCCACCTACGGTGCGCTCTTTATGGCCGCCGCCCTCGGCTTTCTCGGCTACCGTCACTTCCGGCGCAAAGTCGGGTGACGGCGGCGGGCTGGACCCTGCTGCACTATCACGCAGATTCCCCAATTAGGGGCTGGC
>JAFEGO010000122.1 GCA_018239845.1 Verrucomicrobiota bacterium | reverse complement strand
GAGGTCGGTGACGGGTTGCATGGGGATCAGGAGGTGGCGGCGGATGCGGCTTGTTTCGCGGCGAAGAGCGCCTTGTCGATCTTGTTGGCGGTGATCACACCATAGTTAATCGTGCCAAGCCAGCCGGACATGATGATGCCGACGGAGCCCGCGTGATAGAGGCCGGGGAGCTTTTCGGAGAGGTCCATCGAGACCTTGAGGCCCTCAAACTTGGTGCCAAAGGACGTGCCGCCGGTGTGCGTGGTGTAGCGCTCGATGGTCCGCGGCGTAGCGGCCTCTTTCCAATCGATCTTCGCGCGCACATCGGGGATGTATTTTTCCAACGCGACAATCGACTCTTCGATCAGGCGGTTCTTCTCCTTCTCATAGTCTTCGGGGGAGAGTTTGTTCCAATCGGCGTAGCGGCCGTTGAGCGAGACGACGACGGTGTAGCGATCGGAGCCCGGGCGTGTATCGGGATAATAGACCGAAAACGTGCGGCTCGTGGTGTGGAAATCCGTCAGCTCTGAGCTGCTGAACTTGGGGTTCTCCGAGGTGAACACGAGATCGCCGATGTGCGGGATGCTCTCGCCCTTGCGGATGCCGAGGTATACCTGGCACGAGCTGGAGTTGATGCGCACGGCGCGGGCGGCGGCGACAAAGTCGGCCGGGAAGTTTTCCTCGCCGCCGAGGCGGAAGATCGTGTTCCAGATATTGGCGTTGGAGAGGATGGCCTTGGCGCGGATCACGCGGCCGCTGTGGGCGACGATGCCGCAGGCGACTTTGCGGCCGTCCTGCTCTTCGACTAGGATGCGGTCGACGAGCACCTTCTTGCGGATCTCGACACCGTTCTTCTTCAGCTCGTCGACCATCTTCTCGATGAGCAGATCGGAGCCGCCACGGAAGGTGTATACGCCGGAGCCCATGAAGTTGGAGAACACGATGCCGAACGTGATCGCCGGGTCGTCGAGCGTGGAGCCGTTGGCGTAGGCGATGGGCTCCATGAGCAGGCGCTTCACGTCGTCGCGGCCCGGGAAAAACCGCTCCAGCATCTGGCCGGTCGTCTCGGGGTTGTTGTCGTAAAAATTCATCCCCCGCAGGTAGTCGTAGAAGCTCTCCACGTGGGCGCGCTCGAGGCCGAACTTTTCGACGAGGACGCGGGTGTAATCCTCGCGGGTGAACGTGGTCCAGACATCCATCTGGGGGTTCACGAAACGGATGTCCTTCAGCTGCACGATCGAATCGGCGATCTCCTTCGTCCAGTACTTGCGGCAGGACTTGATCATGCCGACGGGGAAACCGTGCAGGGAGATGTCGAAGATGTGGCCGCCCTTGCGGGTGAACCACGTGGCGAGCCCGCCGAATTGGTAGTGGTGTTCGAGCAGCAGCACGCGGTGGCCGGACTTCGCGAGCACGTTGGCGCCCGTTAGTCCGCCCAAGCCGCTCCCGATGACGATCACGTCATACTCGTCGGCAACTCCTTTGAGCCAGTCATAAGCCATGTAACGGTGCAGTGAAGTTGCCTACCCGGTGCAGGGCAACTGGTTTGTGCCGTTATCCTCAACCCCGAGCGCCGGGCTGCAGGATGTGGAAATTGGCCATCGAAATGCCGCTGAGCATTGCGCCGATGATCCCGAGGAAACCCTGGTCGGTGCCGCAGAGATAGACGTTGCTCAGCGCGGTGCGGCCCTGCCGGTGCTTCTGGGTCGAACCGTAGATCGCGCCGCCAAAGTGCCCGGTAAAATGAGTGATCGTCCGCGGCGTAAACATGTCCGTGGTGATCGTGGCGGCGGTCAGCGCACCGGGCGAAGGCAAGGCTGGCAAGAAACGCGCCGCGCTCGTCTGCACCGTGGCGTACCACTGCTTTTTGGCGGCGAGGTATTCGGCTTCGGGCAGATGGGCCCAGCGGTCGTAGTTGGCGAGGCAGGTGCAGCGGAACAGACCCTCGGGCAGTTGTTGCCCGGGACCGAAATCGAAATTATTGGGCAGGCAGATGACGCCACTGCGCGGATCGACCGGGGCGACGGGCTGCTCGTAGTGGAAACGCGCGGAGTCGTTGAAGAAAATGATCGTGTCGCTCCCCCACCCCAGCGCCGTAGGCTGGCGGTCAAGGACGGTGATGGTTTCAACAAAACTCAGGCGACCGACCGCGGGCGCTGTGACCTGCGGTGCGGCACCGCACAAGACATCGGTCTCCGGGGCTCCGATGGAGGAAAGGACGTGATCGGCGGTAATCTCCTCGCCATTGTCGAGGACGAGGGCGCTGGCGCGGCCTTCGCGGGCAATGATCGATTTGACGCCGCACTTCATCCGACGCTCGCCGCCGGCGCTGCGGTATTTCTCGCTGAGCACGCGGAGGATCACGCGCACGCCTTCAAAGGGCCGGGCGAAGCCTTCGAGGAAGAGCGCCTTGAACATGATCACGAACTGACCGAACTCCATGTCGTGCTCCGTCGCACTGCCGTAGTACATCACGGGGCAGAAAAGCATGTCCTCCAGCAGCGGATCGGCGATGTGCTCGCGCACGACCTTCCGCGCAGAAACGGGCTGGGCGTCGAGCGACACATCGTCGTAGCCCTTGATCACGGCGACGAGGCGGCGAAAACCATCGATCTGCGCGGGAAAACGCGCGGCAACCTCGCTCTCCAGCACGGCAAAGTCATTGGTGAAGCGCAGCGACGTCTCCCCCTGCGGACCAAAAGCGATGCGTGACTGCTTCTGCTCGCAGAGGGCGAACTCCTCGCGGTCGATGCGGAGCTGGCGGAGGAGTTTTCCAAGGGGAGTGCCCTTCACGCCGGGCTTCACGAAATTGGTCATCGCGTGCAGGCCGACGTCGAATTTCCGGCCGTCGATGCTGTAGAAGCCGTTGAGCCCGCCGATGGCGTTGTGACGCTCGAAGATACACACCTTCTTGCCGAAGTGCGCGAGGCGGATGCCGGCGGCGAGGCCCGACATGCCCGCGCCGATGATGGCGACGTCGTAGTGCGAGCGGGTGTTCATGGCGCCGGGTGAAAAAGCAAAAGGCCGGGAAATGCTTCCCGGCCCGCAGAAAAGGTCAAACGCAGGCTCAGCGCTTGGCGGCGAGGTCGTTGAACTTCGGTGTCAGGTACTCGGCGCAGCTGTCGAGCGAGGCGAGTTGGATGTAATCCTTCTCGGGCACCTCGATGCCGTGGCGCTTGCGGAGCTCCATGACGATGTCGAGGAAGTCCATGGAATCGAGTTGGAGCTGGTCACGCAGGCGGACGTCGGGCTTGACGTTGCTCAAGTCCTCATCGGGCGCGATGTCCGCAATGATATCGAGCACCACCTTCTTGCATTCGTCTTTGGTCATAGGTCAGGGCGGGATTAGGGCGTAAAGCGCTTAACAATCAACGTGGAATTTATACCCAGCATACCGAAGGAATTATTGAGGATTGTGTCGACCTTGGCGGCCTTGCGGGGCTGGTTGAGCACGAGCCCCGGCAAGGCGCACTGGGGGTCGAGGTTGTCGACATTAATGGTAGGGTGAACCGTCAGATCGTCAAATGAAGGCAGGTTGCCCGCCAGCTCGAGCGCGCCGGCTGCACCCATGCAGTGGCCGATGTAGCTCTTGGTGTTGTTGATGTAGGTGTCAGGGCAGCCTTCGCCAAACACGGCGCGGATCGCCTCGCACTCCTGGATATCGCCGAGCGGGGTCGCGGTGGCGTGAGTGTTGACGATGTGGATGTCGGACGGCTTGAGCCCGGCGCGGGCGATGGCGGCGCGGACGCACTCGGCCTGGCGGGTGGGATTGGGCAGCACGTAGTCGCTGGCGTCGGAGTTGACGTGGTAGCCGGCGATCTCGCCGTAAATCTTGGCACCGCGGGCCTGCGCGTCTTCCAGGCGCTCCAGCGTGTAGAGGCCGCCGCCCTCGGAGATCACGATGCCATTGCGCGCGAGGTCAAAGGGCCGCGAGGCCTTGTGCGGGTCCTCGTGCGTGGCGAGGGCGTTTTGGGATTTGAAGCCCGCGAAGATGCCGAAGGTGTGCGGGCTCTCGCTCACGCCGCCGCAAATGGCAAAGTCCACCTCGCCGAGTCGCAGCATCTGCGCGGCGTGGATCAGGCCCATGTTGCCCGCGGCGCAGGCGGCGCCGATCGTGTAGGCGGGACCGGTGATGCCGAGATTGAGGGAAGTCTCACCCGCGGGGTTGTTGGCGACGGTGCGGGGATTGTGATAGTGCGACCAGAACTTCGTGTCGTAGTTAAATTTCGAGATGTTGTAGATCTCGTTTTCCGTCTCGACGTTGCCGTGCTCCGTGCAGCCGATGTAGATGCCGATGCGGTCCTTGGGCAGCGCTTCGAAGTTCACGCCGCTGTCCGCCAGCGCCTCGCGCGCGCAATAGATCGAGATCGACCCGGCGCGCGTGCCCACGCGGACCTCCTTCTTTTTTTGGTACTTGAGCGGATCGTAATGGCAGATACCCGCCAGCTGCGAACCCATGTAGCGGATCTCCATGCGCTCGATCCCGGCGACGCCGTTGAGCAGGTTCTGCCGGAACTCGGCGAGGGAGTTGCCGTTGGGGGCGGTCAAACCGACCCCGGTGATGACGATGCGCGGGAGCTTCATTCGATGGGAAAAGGAAATCGCTAGCCAACCTCCCGCCGAAAGCAATACAACGCTCTCGATATGAACGTACTCGTTGTGGGAGGTGCCGGCTACATCGGCAGTCATTGCGTCCGCCAACTCACCGCCGCTGGCCACCGGCCGGTGGTGCTCGACAACTTTGTGTACGGCCATCGCGGTGCGCTCGCTCCGCAAGTGACCGTACATGAGGCGGATCTGGGCGACGAGGCCGCGGTCGGCCGCATCCTGCGCGACGAAAAGATCGATGTGGTGATGCATTTTGCCGCGTACTGCTACGTTGGCGAGTCGGTCACCGATCCGCTGAAGTACTATTTTAACAACAGCGTCGCCACGCTCCACCTGCTCCGCGCGATGCTGGTTGCCGGCGTGAAGAAATTCGTCTTCTCCTCGACCTGCGCGACCTTCGGCACGCCCGCCACCCTGCCGATCCACGAGAATCTGCCGCAGGCTCCGATCAATCCCTACGGCCAGACGAAGCTCGACGTCGAACATGCCCTCAAGGCCCTCGCGGTCGCGCACGGGCTCAGCTTCGCGGTCTTCCGCTACTTCAACGCCGCCGGCGCCTCCGAGGACGGCGTGATCGGCGAGGACCACTCTCCCGAAACGCATCTCATCCCGCTGGCCATAGACGTCGCCACCGGCAAGCGCCCGCACCTCCAGCTCTTTGGCACCGACTACCCCACCCCGGACGGCACCTGCCTCCGCGACTACGTGCATGTCGATGACCTGAGCCGCGCACACATCGCCGTGTTTGACCGCCTTGGCGCGCCGGGCACGCAGCTTTTCTACAACCTCGGCACGGGCACGCCGACCTCCAACCGCGAGGTCATCCGCGCGGTCGAGAAGATCACGGGCAAACCCGTGAAGGTGATTGAAGGCCCCCGCCGCGCCGGCGACCCGGCGGCGCTTTACGCGGACTCGTCGAAGGCGATCCGCGAACTCGGCTGGAAGGTGAAGTTTCCCAACATCGAGTCGATTGTCGCGACCGCCTGGAAGTGGCATCAGAGCCATCCGAAGGGCTACGCGGATCGCTGAGAACGTAGGGCGTCGTTAAAAATCGACGCCCCCAACTAAGCTCAGAGTTTTTTCTGCAGCGCCGCTTTGGTCAGGCCGAGTTGTTTGGCGGCCTTGGTGACGTCGCCATTCTGCGCGGCCATCGCACGCGTGATTAGCTCACGTTCAACCTGCGGTAAAAGGCCCTCGGTCTCCGTGCTGAGATTGGCATAAAGATAATCGAGGGCGCGCTCGACCGTGAGCGCGGGTTCGCCGGAGGCGGTGCTCTCGGCGACGATCTTGGCGGTCGCGAGCGCAGTGCTCTCGGCAACGGCCGTCAGGGTGGTCGCGAGATTGCCCTCGCCCACTCCGCCGGCCGGCGTGGCGGCGACCGTGGGCTCGGTGCCGGTGGCGGCGCGGATCTCCGCGGGCAGGTCCTTCAGGAGGATGGCGTCGCCCTGCGCGATGACGGCGCTGCGGTACACGACATTTTCCAGCTCGCGGACATTGCCCGGCCAGTCGTGGGCCACGAAGGCGGCCATGGCCTCGGGCGAGACCTTGCTCACGCGGGCCTTTTTCTGTTTCACCAGATTCTGCAGGCAGAAATCGACGATCTGCGGGATATCGTCGCCGCGCTCGCGCAGCGGCGGCATCTTGATGCGGACGACGTTGAGACGGTAGTACAGGTCCTCGCGGAACGTCTTGGCCTTCACCATCTGCTCGAGGTCCTTGTTGGTCGCGGCGATCACGCGTACGTTGACGCGGATGGTCTCGGTGCCGCCGACGCGCTGAATCTCACCGGCCTGGAGCACGCGCAGGATCTTCGTCTGGGTGGCGAGTGCCATGTCGCCGATTTCATCGAGGAAGATCGTGCCGCTGTCGCAGAGCTCGAACTTGCCGAGGCGCTGGCCGGTCGCGCCGGTGAAGGAGCCGCGCTCATGGCCGAAGAGTTCGCTCTCGATCAGGTTGTCGGGGATCGCGGCGCAATTGACGGCGATGAAGGCCTTGCTGGCGCGGTGGCTGTGCTTCCAGATCGAGCGCGCGACGAGCTCCTTGCCGGTGCCGCTCTCGCCCGTGATCATCACGGTGACGTCGCTGGCGGTCACCTGGCCGATGACCTTGAAGACATCCTGCATGACCGGCGAGCTGCCGACGATGCCTTCCTTGTAGTCCTCGCTGTTGATGCTGGGCTTGTAGTCGCTGACGGCGTGGAGGTCGGCGCGGGTCTTGAGCGCGGCGGCGGCGAGCGAGAGCACCTTCTGCGGGTCGAAGGGCTTCATCACATAGTCAAAGGCGCCGTACTTCATCGCCTCGATGGCGGTCTGGGCGGTGCCGAAGGCCGTCATCAAAATCACCAGCTGCTTCGGCTGGGCGGAGCGGATCAGCTGCAGCGCCTCGATGCCGCCCATCCCGCCCATGCGGACGTCGAGAAAGACAAGGTCGGGTGCGGGGCCCTTGCGGACCAGTGCCACGCCTTGCTCGCCGCTGGGGGCCTCGGTCACGCGGTAGCCATGGGACGACAGCACGCGGGAAAGGGAATAGCGGATCTCGGCGTCGTCATCGATGACGAGGATGGTGGCGGATTTGGCAGCTTCGGTCATGGAACAAGGTGGCGCGGCGCAAGTCGGCAAATGCGCGCTGGCGCTTTGCCCAAACGTGCCTTGATTACGTTCCATGCTCGGCTGGTCAATCAACTTGTTCCGCGTGCGCGGCATACAGCTTGCCTTACACGGCAGCTTTTTCCTGCTGCTCGCCTACGCGGGCTGGGAGGGCTGGCACGACGCACGCTGGGCAGGTCTCATCTGGGGCTCGCTGACGCTGGTCGTGTTTTTCGGCTGCGTCGTGCTGCATGAGCTGGGGCATTCGTTTGTGACGCTGCACTACGGCATCGGGGTGCGGCGGATCCTGCTCATGCCGATCGGCGGCATGGCGGAATTCGATCAGATCCCGCGCGAGCCGCGCCGCGAGCTGCTCATAACGATCGCGGGGCCGGCGGTGAACTTCGTGATCGCGGGTGCGCTGTGGCTGGTGGTTCGCACGTTTCCGGACACGGTATTTCCCTACTCGCCGCGCGGTTTGGTCGCGCAGGTATTCATGGGCAATCTGGTGATGGGCTGCTTCAACCTCCTGCCGGCGTTTCCGATGGACGGCGGACGGATCCTGCGGGCGCTGCTCGCGCTGCGCCTGCCTTATTTGCGCGCCACGTTTTGGGCCGTGCATGCAGGTCGTGCAGTGGCCGTGTGCGGTCTGGTGATAGCGCTGCTCCTGCCCGAGCTGCACTGGTACCCGCAACGCCTCTGGCTTCTCGCGGCGCTCTTCGCCTTCATCATCGTGGTGGGTGAAATGGAATACCGCATGACGAAACGCCGTGAAATCGAGGATGCGCACTGGCGGGAGGTGATGCTACGCTTGCATGGCGCGCCGCCTCCAGTGGAGCCGCCACCTGTGCTCACGCGTTAAATACAGGCACTTTCGTTAAGCAGTGCCGCCCACGGGCCTGACTGGCAGTCCCTAGGCGATTGCCGGAATGCCCTCAATTTGCACCAGAGAGGTAAAAAACCTGTTTGCATGGCATTCTCTGCGCTAGCAGAGGGGCGTGAGCCAGCCCAGCTTCCAGGAAATCTACTGCCAGCGCAACCAATGCCCGAAGGAGCGTTTTATGCGCCGCATCTTCTGGCGGGCGCTTTATCCGCATGCGGTGCTCGCCGCGCCGCTGTTCCTGATTTTTAACTACGAGTATTTCGCGCCGGACCGCGATCTGATTGCGGCGGCGGGCCGGGCCACGGATCTTCGGCATATCCGGGAGGAAGTGCGGGAATTTTTCTGGGATTCAAACAACAAGGGCTGGCTGCGCCGCCGCCTATTTATCCGCGTGTCAGGCCAGCGTTTGAAAAACCTGGCGCGGCGCTACCTGCCCGAGGACGGCGCCTCGGCCTCGCCGCAAGGCTCGACGCCTCCGGCCAGCCGAGGCTGAAAACAAAAGAACCGCTGCCCGGCAGGCCGGACAGCGGTTCAAAAGTGGTGGACCCTAGGAGGCTCGAACTCCTGACCTCCTCAATGCCATTGAGGCGCTCTACCAACTGAGCTAAGAGCCCATTTCCGTAAACGGGAAGGGAGGAAAATCAAAGTTCCGCGAACGAATGCAAGGACTTTTTCACAACTTCGCTTGAAGCCCGCGAAATAAGCTTAAGTCGGGTCGATGCCGCGGATCGGGAAACGCTGGTATTCGTCGAGGCCGGGCGGGCGCGGCGGCATGCTCATCCGCTGGAGCGTCTCCTTCACGACTTGGTCGAACTCGGGGCTGCCCGAGGATTTCACGATACGCACGCGGGTGATGCTGCCGTCGGAGAGCAGGTGCAGCTCGACTTCCACCGTCAGACCGGCGCCGACGCCGGGACGGTCGTTGAGCTCCATGCGAATCTTGTCGGCGAGGAGGGAAATGTATTCGTCGCGGGCGTTGGCCTGGTCGCGGCTGAGGGCGGTGCCGTTGGCGCCGCCTTTTTTGTTGGAGGTGGAGCCGCCGATCACGCCGTTGCGGATGCCTTCGGTGTCGATGCGTGTGGCCTTGCCGGTGCCGCCGCGCGCGCTGGCAGTGGCGCGGTTTTTGTTCATGCGATCGAACTCCTCCTTGCTGATGCGCTTCGCCTCGGCTTCGCGCTCCTTCTTGGCCTGCTGCTTCACCTTGGATTCTGCGCGGATGATTTTTCGCTTAAGCTGCTTGGCCATGTCGGGCACGATCGGCGTTTCCTTAGTCGGGGTGGCCTTGGGCTTTTCCTTTTCCGCCGGCGGGAGCGGGGCGGGCTTCGGGGCCTCCTGCACTGGCTCGGGTGTGGGAGCGGGCGGCTCGGGCGTGGGCTCCGGGGCTGGCGGCGTGGGTGACGGCGGTGGAGAATCGGGGATCTTGACCTTGATGCCGCCCTCGACGCCGAGCGCGGCGGCCTCGGTGGCGGAGTAGTTGTCGCCGGGGCCCTGCACGAGCTCGATGATGTGGTCCGGTTCCTTGCGCTTTTCCTGGCAGGCGTAGGCGCCGAAGAGCACGATCGCGGCGACGCTGCCGTGCAGCAGCGCGGACAGGAAAAAGCCGTTGGTGGAGCTCGACTGCATCTCGGTCAGGCGCGGGCTCAGTCGCCCGTCTGCGTGTCGAAGGTGATCTTGGAGAGGTTGTGCTTCTTCAGCTCGTCCATCAGCTTCACGACCTGCTGGAACTGCAGGCTCATGTCCGCGCGGATGCGGATCACCGGGGGCTTGGCCCGCCGGGCCAGCTCGGAGAGGCGACCGGAGAGGTCGGAGAAGGCGACGCGCTCGTTGCCGTAGAAAAACGTACCCTGCTTATCGATACTGATGGTCTGGAACGTGACGTCCGGCGGAGGATTGTCCTGCGTGCGCTTGGACTCGATGGGCAGGTTCATCCCCATGGTCTGCTCCTGCTTGATGAGCGGGGTCGCGACCATGAAGATGACCAGCAGCATGAAGCCGAGGTCGATGAGGTTGGTCACGTTCAGCTCCGCGATGGGATGCGAAGCGCGGTGGCGGCGGAAACTTCGGGCCATGGTGCAGCCTCCGGTTACTTGCTCTCCAGCTCGATGCGGTCGGCCAGCGAGCTAGCGAAGTTTTCCAGTTCGATGGTCATCGCCCGGGTGTGGCTGAGCAGCATGTTGTAGCCGAACACCGAGGGGATGGCGACGACGAGACCCGCGATGGTCGCGAGCATGGCGCCCGAGACGCCGGGGGCGAGCTGCTGGATGCCCGCGCTCTGCTGCACGGCGATCGCGCTGAACGCCTCCATGACGCCCCACACCGTGCCGAGGAGGCCGATGAACGGCGCGCCGGAGACGATCGAGGCGAGGAAGATCATGTTGGCGTCGTAGCGCAGCGTCTGCCGCGCGATGGCGCGCTGGATGGCGTTTTCCGCGTGCTCCACACGGGCGCGAGAACTATCGGTGCCGGCTTCCTTGCCGATGGCGGCGGCCCGCCAGTAGCTCTCCAAGGCATCCGCCAGCAGATCGGCGTACGGGATGACGCGCTTGTTGCGGAAGGACTCGGGCAGGTCGAGCAGCGTGCGCTGGTCGCGCAGGTGGGCCTCGAAGCTGTTATTCAGGATGCGCAGGCGCTTCAGGTCGTAGTGCTTGCCGAGCATCACCGTCCAGGCGATGAGGCTGAAGAGGGCGAGGCCGAGGACGATGCCTTTGTCGACCATCCCGCACTGCTCAAAAATGTCGATGATGCTGGCCGAGGCGAAAAGGGGTGAGAAATTCAACAGAACAGACATGGCCGACACTGTTGTGAGGTTTGGCGCGCGCGTTCAATGGAAATTGCCGCCATGACGGCACGATTCTGTTTGCCGCCCCACCCCGCTGATTTTTGCTCTTCCGACCACATGGAATTCAAGACCCGCACCCTCCAGGAACTGCGCCAGCGCCGCGGCGTGCTCGCCGCCAAACAGACCGTCGTCGGTTTCGACGGCTTCGTGGACACGATCGTGGCCCCCGTGGGCCAGCGGGCCGGCCAGGGCGAGAACTTCACGCCAATCACGACCATCGCGGAATTCGGCCAGCGCATCCTCGGCGCGGCGGGCAAGAGCACGAACCTCGAGTTCTACCCCCGCATGGAGAAGCTCGGCGGCAACGGCCCGATCATGGCCAACGCCCTCCTGGCCCACGGCGCGCAGGTCACCTATATCGGCGCCCTTGGTCGCACGGCCATCCATCCGGTCTTCGCCGATCTCGCGGCCAAGGCGAAAATTGTCAGCCTCTGCGATCCCGCCGCGACGACCGCGGTCGAGTTCACCGACGGCAAGCTCATGCTCGGCATGATGCGCAGTCTCGACGAGGTGACGCCCCAGAAGATCGCCGCCGTCATGGGTGCCGATGCCTATAAAACCGCCCTCGCCCAGGCCGACCTCGTCGCCCTCGTCAACTGGACGATGATCCCCAACATGACCGCGGTCTTCACCGACCTCGTCGAGCGCGTCCTCCCCTCCTCTCCCGTCCCGCCGAACCGCCGCTTCTTCTTCGATCTCGCCGATCCCGAGAAGCGTTCCCGCGCCGACCTCACCTACGCGCTCACGACCATCGCCAAGTTCGAGCAGTTCGGCCGGGTCACCCTCGGGCTCAACCTCAAGGAGGCCCAGCAGGTCTTCGAGGCGCTGGGGTTCGGCGTGGAGACCGAGAGCGAGGCTGGCCTGCGGTCCATGGCGCAGAAGATCCGCAAGCACCTCGATCTCACCACGGTGGTGGTCCACCCGCGCGAGTCCGCCGCCTGCGCCACGCGCGACGGCACGTTCTGGGTGCCCGGGCCGTACGTCGCCCAACCGCTCATCACCACGGGCGCGGGCGACCACTTCAACGCCGGTTTCGCCATGGCGGAGATGATTGGCCTGACACCGGAGGCCTGTCTCGGTGTCGGTGTCTGTACGAGCGGCCACTACGTTCGCACCGCCAAGAGCCCCTCGGTCTCCGACCTCGAAACATTCCTCGCGAACTGGAAATAAATCCCCGAAGCTACGCCCATGCCTCTCAAGCAAAAACCCGCCGGCAAACTCATCTCCTTCGAAGGCTCGGAGGGCAGCGGCAAGTCCACCCAGATCTC
Source organism: Verrucomicrobiota bacterium (assembly GCA_018239845.1). GTDB lineage: Bacteria > Verrucomicrobiota > Verrucomicrobiia > Opitutales > Opitutaceae > CAIRCN01. Next base: position 28,362 of record JAFEGO010000122.1, on the reverse strand, counting down.
GCTGCTCGCCGCGCACCTGCAGAAGGCCGGCCACGAGATCGTCACGACGCGCGAGCCCGGCGGCACCGAGATCGGCGAGCAGATCCGCAATATCATCGTCCACAATTCCAAGGGCGACGAGATGTGCCCGGAGACGGAGCTCCTCCTTTTCACCGCCGCCCGCGCGCAGCTGGTGCGCGAGGTGATCGTCCCCGCCCTCATCGCCGGCAAGTACGTGCTGAGCGACCGCTACCTCGACTCCTCGACCGTTTACCAAGGCATTGCGCGCAACCTCGCCGCTGATCCCGTCGCGCAGGTCAACCGCTTCGCCGTCGGCAACGTCATGCCTGACATCACCGTCGTCATTGACGTGCCCACCGAGGTCAGCCTCGCGCGCCTCAAGCAGCGCGTCACCGACCTCCCCGACCGCATGGAGCGCGAGAACATCGATTTCTACAACAAGGTCCGCGAAGGCTACCTGCTTCTGGCAAAGAACATGCCCGATCGCGTGATCCTCGTCGACGGCACGCACACCACCGCCCAGGTCGCGCAGGCCATCTGGGAGCATGTGCAGGTGCGCCTTGGCAAGTAATCTGCGCCCATGACCGGACACGTCGCCTGGCCCCCGGCCCTCGCGGGCACGCCGACCGTGTCGGTCATCGAGCAGGCCATCGCCCGCCAGCGGCTCTCGCACAGCATTCTGCTGCACGGCGACGACCTGGGGACATTGGTCCAAACCGCCAACGCCATCGCCGACCGCTTGCTGAATACGCCGGAGTCCACCGCGCGTTTTCCCGCTGAGCAGCATCCTGACAGCTACGCCCTACGTCCGGCCGGCAAGATGCGCCAGATCAGCGCCGACGCCACGCGCGAACTGATTGGCAAGGTGCAGGTCTCGGCCACTGTTTCCCGTCGCAAGGTCGCCATCATTCACGAGGCCGACCGCATGCACCTCACAGCGGCCAACGTCTTTCTCAAAACACTCGAGGAGCCGCCGGCCAACACCACGCTCATCCTTCTCACGACGCGGCCCTACGCACTGATCCCCACGATCCGCAGCCGCGTGCTGCTCTTCCGCCTGCCGGCCGCCGCCACGGTGCTCGCCGCTGACGGCTGGTCGGCGTGGCTGGAGGACTATAAAGCCTGGCTCGGCCGGCTCGCCGCCGGGGTCACGAGCAAGAACGCCGTCGCTGACCATGTGTTCACGGCGTACGGCCTCGTCGCGCGCTTTGGCGCTGTGCTCGATTTCGCGACCACCGAGATTTGGAAGCAGGAGAAGGAAAAGCTCCCGCCCGACCTCGACGATGACGAACAGGTGGCCATCGAGACCGGCATCGCGAACGGCCTGCGCTCGCGGCTCTTCGCCGAGATCGAGCACGCCACGCGCACGTTTTCGCTGCCGCTCCTGGAGTCGAATCCCGAGCCTACGCGCCGCGCGCTCGTCGCCTCCGTCGAGAAGCTGGAGCACGCCGTCGGCCTGCTCCGGCTGAATCTCAACGAATCCGCCGCGCTCGAGGATTTCCTGCTCAGCTCCCTGCGGATCTGGACGAAACGGTAAACGCCAGCGCGTAGTCGCCCGCCGGGATGCGGTACTGCGGCAGCGTGTCGGGTCCACAGCTCGCCGTGCCGAGCCCGCGCTGGGCGTAGTCGAGGTTCACATGCACCTCCGGCCGCGGCACGAGGTCGATCGTGTGCTTGGCCGCGTGCAGATCGTGCGTCGTGAAATGGCTGGCCGAGGCCTCCATCGGTTTGTCCGCTGTGAAGCGCACGCCGCCGGCGCCGGCATCGCCGAGCTCCAGCCAGCGCACCTCGGTGTGGTTGCCGTGCTCCTGCGGCAGCACGTAGGGCACGTACTGCGCCGTCACGGTGCTGCGGTGGTGCGCGAGGAGCGAGCCGCGCTTGCGGTCGGAATAATTCTCCAACGGTCCGCGGCCAAACCACTCCATCTGCTCCAGCCCCGCCGGCAGCACGAGGCTCACGCCGAGGCGCGGCAGCTCCGGCAGGCGCTTGTCGGCCGAGAAGGCATTGTCCACGTGCAGCGTACCATCTCGGTTCAGGCGGTAGCGGTGCATGTGCGTGAGATGTTTTTTCGCGCCCGGGGCCAGCCAGCGTTGGCGGATTTCAACCACGGCACTGCCATCGCGTTGCGCGCGGCAGGTCGTGACGGTCTTTTCGAGTTTCAGCTGGTGGTAGCCCGTCGCCAGCCAATCGGTCAGCCCGCGCGCGCCGCCCCAGTTGACCACGGGGAAGAGTTTCAACCCGTCGTTGTCGGTCGGGGCGCGCCAGACGTTGAGCTGCGGCCCGCGGGTGATGACCTCGCGGCCGTTGAGCTTCACGTGCTCGATCACGCCGGCCGAGCGGTTCACGGAAAATTCCGCAGTGGCCGAGCTCACTTTCCAGCCGTCCGCCGTGCGCTCGAGCTTCACCGGCGCAGAAGGTGACTTAACTTTCTTCACGGCGGTTTTAGCGAAGGCCGCCGCCGGGACCGCGTGTTGATTCCAAGCCACTTCATGTCCGGCTTCGCACCATGCCGTCGCCTTGGCGGTGAAGAAACGGAAGGTCACGTGCACCTCGGCACCGGCTGGCAGCGTGAGCTTGGGCCAGGCGAGCGCGAGGGCCTGCGTGCCACGCGGCAGAGCGGTGAGTTTCGGCAGCTTCCCGCGCGCGGCGGGTGCGCCGTTGACCAGCAGTTCCCACGTGCCGCGCAGGTCGCTCAGCGGCTCGAACCAACGGCGGTTGGTGAGGCGGAATTTTCCGCGACGTGCATCGACTGCCTCAATCTGCACGGGTTGGGAGAGGTGCTTGTATTCGAACAGGCCGGGATGCGGCGTACGGTCGGCCCAGACGAGGCCGTCGCAGACGAAGTTCTTGTCGTTGGGCTCGTCGCCAAAGTCGCCGCCGTAGGCCCAGTACTCGCGGCCCTGGGCATCGCGTTGGCGGATGCCGTGGTCCACCCATTCCCAGATGAAGCCACCTTGTAGCCCCGGGTAACGGTCGAAGGCATCGCAGTAGTCGGCGAGGCTGCCGTTGCTGTTGCCCATCGCGTGGGAGAATTCGCAGAGGATGAGCGGGCGTCGCTGGTCGGGCGCTGTCTTGTCCTCGGCCCACGCGATCATCTTTTTGATCTCCGGGTACATCGGACAGACGATGTCGGTCGCGGGCAGGCCGCCCTGCCAGTTGAAGGTGATGGCACCCTCGTAATGCAGAACGCGGCTCGGGTCGCGGTGGCGGATCCAGCCGGCCATCGCGTCGTGGTGCGGGCCGTAGCCGCTTTCATTGCCCAGCGACCAGGCGATGATCGACGCGTGATTTTTGTCGCGCTCGACCATGCGCATGCCGCGGTCGAGGAAGGATGGGCCGTAGCGGGTGTCACGGCAGAGCTCGTGGTAAAACGCATGCGATTCGACATCGGCTTCGTCGAAGACGTAGAGGCCGTACTCGTCGCAGAGGTCGTACCAGCGCGGGTCGTTAGGATAATGCGAGGTGCGAACGGCGTTTACGTTGAACTGCTTCATCACGTGCACGTCGCGCAGCATGCCTTCAAGGGTGACGGCCTTGCCGTGTACATCGTCGTGTTCGTGGCGGTTCACGCCTGAGATGCGCACGGGCTGGCCGTTAACGAGCAACTGGCGGTCGCGGACCTCGACGCGGCGGAAGCCGATGCGGCAGGCCGTGTGCTCGACCTCGCGGCCATCCGGCGCCACGAGTGAAACGGTCACCGTGTAGAGGTGCGGTGCCTCGGCCGACCAAAGTTTCGGCCGTTTCACCGGGAGGTCGAAATCGACGATCTTGCGTGGTGCGAGCCAGAAGTCCTTTTCGTGCGGACGGCCCTCGGCGGCCTTGCGCAGCACGGCACGGCCTTGCGGATCGTGTAGTTGCACGCGCACCGCGCAGCCCTTGGCTTGGTCGTCCTTCGCCCCGAGGCGCACGGAAACGCGCAGGTGTCCGTCGCGGAGGTCGTCGGTGAGGTCGCCACGGGCAAACACATCCTCAAGAAAGTGCTCGGCCTGCGAATACAGATACACGTCGCGATGGATGCCGCCCATCCACCACTGGTCCTGATCCTCGACGAAGCTCGCATCGGACCACTTCACCACCGCGGCGGCCAGGGTGTGCGTTGCGCCGGCACGGACGAAAGGCGTCAGATCAAACTCGGACGGCAGTCGCGTGTCTTTCGCGAGGCCCACGGGCTGGCCGTCGAGCCAGAGATAGAGCACGCTCTCGGCGCCGCCGACGTGCAGAAGGGTGCGGCGGCCTTTCCAGTCGGCCGGAACGCGCAGCGTGGTGCGGTAGAGGCCCGTGGGGTTTTGGTCCGGGACCGACGGCGGCAGATGAGGGAAAGGCATCTGCACGTTGGTGTAGTGCGGACGGTCGTGCCCGTGCATCGTCCAGTTGCTCGGGACAGGCAGCTTGGACCAGCCCGAATCCAGGCGAAAATCCGGTTGCGCGAAGTTCGGGATAATTTCCTCTGGCCGGGCCACGAGGCGGAAATCCCACTCGCCGTTCAACGAGCGCCACCACGGCGAATCCTCGCGGCGGTTCGTGCGGGCCGCTGCGGCCGTCGGATACGGGTAGAGCGTGGCCCGCGCGGGCAGGCGATTGAGTGAGAGCGTTTCGGGGGATTGCCAGGTCTTGAGACCACCGGCTAGGAGAAGTTCCATAGGGTCCGCCCAGCGAAGCGATTCCCCGGCGCGGTGAAACTCAAAAGCGCTTAAGAAAATGAATTAACAAGGCCGACGAAGGCCTCGCGCGTCTCCATGTGCGGGTTGTGTCCCGCCTCGGACAATACCTCGATCTGTGCCGCCGGAAAATGCGTCCGAATGGCCACATGATCCGTTGCCGCGACATAGCGCGAGCGTCCGCCGATGATGAACAGAGTCGGCCCCGTAAACCGGTCCGTCGTATCGAGGCTGTCTTGTTCGAGCGCTGGCAGCGCGGCGGTGATCACGGGCAGGTCGATCATCCAACGCCACGCGCCTTCGGGGGTGCGCTCGAGGTTGGTCGCGAGAAATTTCCGCATGCCGAGATTGGGGACGCGTGCCTCCCAGCGTTGCTCGGCCTCGGCCCGCGTGGTGAGTGAGGCGAGATCGAGTTCGTTCATCGCGGCAAACTCCTGCCGGTGCTCGGGCCACGCATAGTTCTTCGGCGCGATGTCCACGACGATGAGTTTTTCGACGCGCTCCGGATGGCGGCAGGCAAGCTGCATGGCGACCTTACCGCCCATGCTATGGCCCATGAGCGTGACGCGGGTGAGTCCCTGCGCGTCTAGCCAGGCGAGCACATCGGCGACCATCGTGGCGTAGTCCATGGGCTCGGCGTGGGGCGAGCTGCCGTGGTTGCGCAGGTCGAGGGCGAGCACGTGGTACGACGCCGCCAGATCGCGGCCTGTCGTCTGCCAGTTGCGCGAGGAGCCGAGCAGGCCGTGGAGGAGCACCAACGGCGGGTGGCCGGCGCCGCCGAGGTCGCGATGGAAGAGCTGAATCACGCCGCCACCAAGCACGTGAAGCCCGGTGGAAGCAACTTTTAGGAAAATCTGCGTGCCCTCCGCGTCCTTCACCGTTAACCCAACGAGCTTCATGTCGTCCGAGAAACAGACCCCGATGATGCAGCAGTATTTCGAGGTGAAGCGCGGTCTGCCGCGCGACACCCTCCTGCTCTTCCGGCTGGGCGATTTCTTCGAGCTGTTTTTCGATGACGCCATCGTGGCCTCGCGCCTGCTCGGCCTCACGCTCACCAAGCGCCAGGACCACCCGATGTGCGGCCTGCCCTCGCAGGCCCTCGACAACTACGTCAACAAGCTCCTCGCGCAGGGCAAGAAGGTCGCCATCTGCGACCAGGCCGAGCCCGCGAAGGCCGGCAAGCTCGTCCGCCGCCAACTCACGCGCATCCTTTCCCCCGGCACCACCCTCGCCGCCAGCCAGCTCGACGCCGCGCGCAATCACTACCTGTGCGCGGTCGCCCTCGACAAAAGCGGCCTGCACGCCGCATGGCTCGATCTCTCCACCGGTGAGTTCAAGGCCGCGACCGATGCCAGCATCGCGAATCTCCTCCCGGTTCTCACCGCACTCGATCCCGCCGAACTCGTCGTGATCGACGGCGAACGCGAACGCTGGGCGGCCGCCCCGCATGAGCAAACCGGCCTGCATGCGCTGCACGCCTTCGCGGGCGCCCGGTTGGTCACCGAGCTGTCGGGCTACCATTTTGAAACCGGCACCGGGGCCAAGACCGTGATGGACACGCTCGGCGTGCTGAATCTCCAGGGCTTTGGCTTCGCCCACACCCACCCGGCCCTCGGGCCGGCGGGCGCGCTCGTGTACTACGCGACGGAAAACCTCTGCGCGAAACCGGAAAACCTCCGCGGCCTGCAGGAATACCGCAGCGCCGGCACGCTCCTCCTCGACCCCGCTACGCTGCGCAACCTCGAGATTTTCACCTCGGCCCGAGGCGGTCGCGACGGCTCGCTCCTCGGCGCGATCAACCGTACCGCCACCGCCGCCGGTGCCCGCCTGCTCGAGCGCTGGCTCGCCTCACCGGTCCTCGATCTCGCCGAGATCACGCGCCGGCAGGGACTCGTCGGCGACCTGCGCGAACAATCCTCTCGCCTGGCCTCGCTGCGCGAAACGCTCACGCAGGTCCGCGACATCCCGCGCATCCTCGGCCGCCTGCAAAACCGCCTGCGCAATCCCCGTGAGCTCGGCGGCATCCGCGACACCCTCGCGCAACTGCCCGTGCTGCGCGCCGAGCTGGCGGGCTTTGCCGCCTCGGCCGATCTCGCCGCGCTCAGCCAACAACTCCACGAATTGCCGCAGTTGCACGCGCTGCTCGCAAGCGCCCTTGCGCCGGAGCTGCCCAACGATCTCGCCGACGGAAACTACATCCGCACCGGCCATGATGCCGAACTGGACCGCCTGCGTTCGCTCACGACCGACAACAAGACGTGGCTTTCCGACCTCGAACGCGGGGAGCAGGAGCGCACCGGTATCCGCAGCCTGAAGATCCGGTTCACCAATAATTTCGGGTACTACATCGAGGTCACGAAGGCCAACTTGCACCTCGTCCCGCCCGACTACATCCGCCGCCAGACGACCGTGGGCGGCGAACGCTATGTGACCGAAGCGCTGCGCAGTAAGGAAAAGGAAATCTTTCACGCCGAGGAAAACGCCCTCGCGCGCGAGCTGGAGATTTTCAACCAGCTCGTTGCCGCCGTCCTCGACAACTCCATCGCGCTCGCCCAAACCGCCGAGGCCCTCGCCGAACTGGACGTGCTCGCCGGCTGGGCGCTCCTCGCGCGCGAGTGGGACTACTGCCGCCCGACGCTCGACGCCGAGGATGTCCTCGAAATCGTCGAGGGCCGCCATCCCGTCGTGGAGCAGATGCTGCGCTCCGCCGACGCCTCGCCCGCGCGCGGCGCGACGTCGGCCTTGGTGCCCAACGACACGCTGCTTTCCAGTGGCGACGCGCAGATCGCACTCATCACCGGTCCCAACATGGCGGGTAAGTCGACGTACATCCGTCAGGTAGCGCTGATCACCCTGCTCGCGCAGGTCGGCTGCTGGACCCCGGCCAAGTCGTGCCGCGTCGGCCTCGTGGATCGCATTTTCTCCCGCGTCGGGGCGAGCGACGACCTCGCGCGTGGTAACTCGACCTTCATGGTCGAGATGAACGAGACGGCCAACATCCTCAACAACGCCACCGACCGCTCCCTCATCATCCTCGATGAGATCGGCCGCGGCACCTCGACCTACGACGGCCTCTCCATCGCGTGGGCGGTGGTCGAGCATCTGCACCGCGACCCCGCCACCGGCCCGCGCACGCTCTTCGCGACGCATTATCAGGAGCTCACCCAGCTCGACAAGCACCTGCCCCGCCTGAAGAACTTCTCCGTCGCGGTGAAGGAGTGGAACGATGACATCGTCTTTGTGCGCCGCGTGATCGCGGGTGCGGCGGACCGCAGCTACGGCATCCAGGTCGCGCGCCTAGCGGGCCTGCCGCCGAGCGTGATCGACCGAGCCAAGGTGATTTTGACCAAATTGGAGAGCGACGATACGAGCGTCGCCCTGCCCTCGCCTGCCCCGACGGCGAAACCGAAAAAGAAAATCTCGGTCACGCCGCCGGATGATTCACAGCTGAGTCTGCTGTAGGTCCGTCTTTACGCCCGCGTCAGCTTCCACAGCTCCCGAGCCTGGCGAATCGTCTTCGCGAGCACATCGGGCGTGAGGGCCTGCTTCGGGTCGTCGCCGATGCCCTTCGAAGGCTCGACGTGGGCCTCGATGCAGAGGCCGTCGGCCCCGTAGGCCACGGCGGCGAGCGCGGCGGCGGGCACGTAGGTGGCCTTGCCCACGGAGTGCGACGGATCGACCACGACGGGCGCCCAGGTTTTTTCCTTCAACAGTGGTGTGATGCTCTCGTCGGGATGATTCCGGTAGCCGTCGAGCGTGGGCGTGGTGCCGCGCGGGCAAAGGATGACGTTGGGATTGCCGAAGGCTGCGATGTATTCTGCGGCGGAGATGAACTCGTTGAGCGGGCCCATGTGGATGCTGCGCTTGAGCAACACGACCACCTCGGGGCGCTGGCCGATGGCGCGGCCGATGGCGCGGAGGAGCGAGTAGTTGAGGGCGTTGCGCGCGCCGACCTGCAGGGAGGTCACGCCGGCGTCGAGCGCGAGCTTGATATGGGCTTCCTCCATCACCTCGGTGTCCACATGCAGGCCGGTGCGGCGCGAGGCCTCCATGAGGATGTCGAGGGACTTCACGTCGCCCTGGAAGGTGTAGGGATTGGTGCGGGGTTTCCACACGCCGCCGCGCAGGGCGTTGGCGCCGGCCTCCTTCACGGCCGCGGCCGTCTCATAGAAGTAGTTCGGATTCTTGGGGTCGATGGTGCACGCCCCGGCGATGACGAAAAGCTGTTCGCCGAGCGTGACATCGCCGACTGTGATGCGGTGCGTGGCGAGGTCCGACCGTTTGTCCATGAGCTTGAAGGGCGACTGGATCCGGTCGATGCGGTCGATGTAGCTCAGGCCCTCCAGGCGGTTGATCATGAGCTCGTCGCGCTCGTCGCCCACGATGGCGTAGATCGTGCGCACGGCGCCGACGATCGGCTGGATCGAGCAGCCGAACTCGGTGACGATGGCGTTGACCTCGGCGAGTTGGACGGAGTTGAGCTGGCTGGATTTGGGGAGGATCATGGCTTTTGGTTTTCGGAAAAAATGGAAAATAAAAAAGCCGCCCGGTGGGGCGGCTTGGCGAAATCGATGGTTGAGAGTGGTCTCAGGATTCGCGGCAGCCGCCAGTGGCACGGGGGGTAAAATAACCCCAGGTGCTAAAATAGGCGAAGGTGGCGAAACGGACGTTCACAGGGCAATGAAGTGACGCGGCTGGTATCCGCTGTCAATCCCGGGGCTCAGCCGCGCTGGGCGCGGCGGAATTCCTCGGGCGTCGGGGCCTGCGCCGCGAAGGAAAAGGTCCGGCCGCCAAACTCGTAGTCAAAGCGCGTCTCGAGCGAATGCAGGAAGAGACGCTTCTCTCCGGTGCGCTTGGCGAAGTCGCGGTTGCGCTGGAAGTCCCCGTAGGTCTGGTCGCCCACGATCGGCCAGTGGCGCTTGGCGCACTGCACGCGCAATTGGTGGCTGCGGCCGGTGTGCGGCTCGAGCTGGATGAGCGACACGGGATGCGGACCAAAGCCCAGATGGAGCACCCGCATCACGCTCTCGGCAGGGATGACGCCGGTCGTGGCCGTGCGGATATGCCCGCCTTTTTTATCCGTGGAAAGCCGGTCGCGCCAGATGTCGCGCGAGGGTCGCGGGGCGCCGAAGACCAGCGCGTGGTAAACCTTGCGGACCTGCTTGCGCTTGAACTGCGCGCGGATCTCTGCAGCGAGTTTTTCGTCAGCGGCGACGAGGATCACGCCGGAGGTGGCCGAGTCGAGGCGGTTGAGCAGCCAGAGCCGCCCGAGCGAGCCATCGGCGCCGGACCACTCGTAGCACTCGGTGGCCGTGTTGTAGTGGACGGTCAGCAGCGAGCGAGGCCGGTCGCCGCTTTCGTTGGGATGCGAGAGCACACCCGCGGGTTTGCTGAGCGCGGCGACGCCGTTGGCATCATGCGCGAGGACCATGACCTCCCGCCCCAAGGGCAGCTCGTTCCAGAAGGACTCCGCGACGGTGCTCACGCTTACTGATAGTAAAACGTAATCGTCATGTCCTGCGTCTCCCCGAGGACGGCGATCATGTCAGGCGTCCAAGGGCCGTAGGGCGCGCGCGATGTGATCGCAGTGGTGCAGGCGCTCTCGCCGAAATTTCCCGCCGTGCCCTCCACGCTGAGGATCTGTGATATTCCGCCTTCCTTGTTCATGCGGAAGGATACGACCACATGCTTGCCAGGTCCGGGGTAGAGGTTGCCGCGCAGCAGCTCCTCCCACTGGATCTGGATCGTCTCAAACATCTTGTTCAGGTACTGGCCGTACTCGGAAAACTGGGCGCTCACGGCGATGTTGCCGATGTTCTTAGTGCCGAGCTTGTTTTCCTGGAAGATCGCCGGCCTCGTCTGGACCGTGCGCACGAGCTGTGGCCGGGGCTGGGGGCGGCGCGGATCGATGCGCTGCTGTTCCGAAGTGGCGCCTTGGATCAGGGGTGCGTTCTTGATACCGTCGACGCGGTCCTCGATGGGCTTGGGATTTTCCGGGAGCTTCGCGACATTGCTGCCGAAGCCGGTCGCGTTGTCGCCCATCTGCTTTTCGATGCCCGGCAGCGGGCTTTGCGCCTCCTTGGGCGCGGAGAGCGAGGACTCGGTCGGCTTGGCGAGATTCTGGGGCTCGGGCTGGTTTTCCTCGGGCTGCTTTGTCAGGCGACCATCGACGATCTGCGTGGAAGGAATCTCCTTCTGGCCTTCGATCGCGGGATGGTCGTTCTCGCCGTTGGGGGTGGGTTTCTCCTGGGCGACCTGCTGGTTGCGGTTGGAGAAATTGTCGGTCTTGTCGGGTACGTTGTCCGGCGCGTTGGGATTGGTCTCGACGAATTTAGTCGGGGCCGGCGGCTTGGGCGGGACCTTGACCGGAAAAGTCTCGGGCGCGATCTCGATGTTGAACTGCCGGTTGATCGACTGCGGGCGAATCACGGACTCGGCCGGGTCCGGCTTCATCATATGCGGCGCGAGCAAAATGAGCAGCAGGTGCACCACGATGACGCCAAGCACACCGATCACCACCGAGCGCGAATCGGGACTGTCCCACAGCTGCGCGATCTGACGGCGCAGGGTCACAAGGGGATGCGGCGGGACGATGGTTTGGCTCATGGATTCCGGACTAAGACGCTAAAAGTCAGCGCAGGAGACCCTGTTGCGTCAAAATTTGTTTCGTCTCATCCATCGGTAGGCCAACGATATTCGTAAACGAGCCTTCCCAGCCGGCAACAATCATCTCCCCGGCCTCCTGAATGCCGTAGCCGCCGGCCTTGTCCAAGGGATTGGCTATCTTGAAGTAAGCATCGATCACGGCGTCGTCGAAGGCGCGGAATTTTACCGCGCTGGTCACGCCGCGGTCAATCCGCAGGCCGTCAGCCTGCCGCCGTAGGGCGATGCCGGTGAAAACATGGTGCGTCCGACCGGACATGCGCCGGAGCATCGCGCGGGCGTCGGCGAGATCGCGCGGTTTGTTGAGCACGGTATCGCCAATGAAGACCGTGGTGTCCGCTCCCAGCACGTAGGCGTCGGGATGGCGTGCGGCGACCCAGTCGGCCTTGAGCGCGGCGTTGTGCGCGACCATGGTCCGCGGGTCCGTGGTGGGGTCTTCGTGCTCGGTCACCTGCGCGACGACAACTTCGAATGGAAGGCCAAGCTCAGCCAGCAGCTCGCGCCGCCGCGGCGAGGCCGAGGCGAGGATCAGGCGGGGCGTGGCGGGAGACGGCATGAAAGCAGGCAGCAAATCCGCGCCACCCCGCGGAGGGCAAGCCCAGCCTTGCGAGTTGTCAGGCCGGGAAAAGGCGTCCACGTTTCACCCTTACACCTTTTCCGCCACCGTCCCATGCGCCTCGGCCTTGCCCAGTACAATCCCACCGTCGGCGATCTCGCCGGCAACCGCCGCAAGATCCTCGCGGCCTATTCCGACCTCGCTGCCCGCGGCGCGGAGCTGGTGGTCTTCCCCGAACTCGCCGTCTGCGGCTACCCGCCGCGCGACCTGCTCTTCAAGCGCCGCTTCGTCTCCGACTGCGCGGAGTCCCTTGCCGCCATCGCCGCCGAGGTCGGCGAGGTGCCCGCGCTCATTGGCACCGTTGAGGCCAACACCAGCGGCAGCGGCCGTCCGTTCTACAATTCCGCGGCGTTCTGCCATCGCGGCCGCGTCGTAGCCATGGCGCGCAAATGCCTGCTGCCCACCTACGACGTCTTCGACGAAGACCGCTATTTCGAGCCCGCCACCCAGCCCACCGTCGTCGAGCACAACGGCCGTCGCATCGGCATCACGATCTGTGAGGATATCTGGACGCATCCGATGATCAGCACGCGCCGCCTCTACCACGGACTCGATCCGGTGAAGCAGCTCGCCACGCAGAAGTGCGACCTGATGCTCAACCTCTCCGCGAGTCCCTGGCACCACGACAAGGACAACGTCCGCGAAACCCTCGTCGCCGACTCGGCCCGCCTGCTCGGCTGCCCGGTCGCCTACGTCAATGTCATCGGCGGCAACGACGAACTCATCTTCGACGGCCGCAGCCTCGTGTGCAACGCCCAGGGCGCCGTCCTCGCCCGCTTGCCCGCATTCCGCGAAGCCTTCGAGGTCGTCGACACCGCGGCGCCCGCTCCTTCTGCCGCCCCCGCGGCGCCGCACGAGCTGGCCGACACGTTCGACGCACTCGTCCTCGGCGTCCGCGATTACGCGCACAAGAGCGGCTTCAAGCGCGCGCTCATCGCCCTCTCCGGCGGCATCGATTCCGCGATCGTGGCGGTGATCGCGACTGCGGCCCTCGGCAAGGAAAACGTCACCGGCGTCTCCCTGCCCTCTTCGATCTCGTCGCAGCATTCCCGCGACGACGCCCGCATCCTCGCGGAAAACCTCGGCATCCGTTTCGAGACCATCGCCATCGCCAGCGCCGTCGCGGCGACGGAGGCTTCGCTCGGCCCGATCTTCACCGGCCTCAAGCCCGACGTGACCGAAGAGAACATCCAGGCCCGCACGCGCGGCGTCCTGATGATGGCGCTCTCCAACAAGTTCAGCTCGCTTCTCCTCACGACCGGCAACAAGAGCGAAATGGCCGTGGGCTACTGCACGCTCTACGGCGACATGGCGGGCGGCCTCGCCGTGATCTCCGACGTATTCAAAACCCAGGTGTACGCCCTCTCCCGCTGGATCAACCGCGACCGCGAGATTATCCCGGTCAGCACCATCGAAAAGCCGCCGAGCGCCGAGCTGCGCCCCGGCCAGGTCGACCAGGACAGCCTGCCGCCCTATGACCAGCTCGACGCGATTCTCCACGGCTACGTCGAGGAGGGCCTCTCGCGCCGCGACCTCGTGGCGAAGGGTTTCCCCGAGGCCGTCGTCAACGACGTCGTCCGCAAGGTCGATCTCAACGAATACAAACGCAAGCAGGCCGCCCCCGGCCTGAAGATCACTCCCCTTGCCTTCGGCGTCGGCCGCCGCATCCCGATTGTCCAGAAGTACGTGAGCTGAGAATCGAACACAATCGAACACTATCGGACAATTCATCGGTGACCGACGCGGTTTCTTTTAGCCGCGCTCGCACGAACTGGCACTCACTCGCACTCACCCGCGAACGCTCGCACTTTTAAATGTCGACTTCCTCCGGCGAATTGAACCGTCGCTTCAACTGGCGCGCAGGCATTGGGCCTGGGGTGGGACTCTTTTTGTTTCTCGGCCTGTGTCTGGTAATTCCAGCATTAACCGGAGAGATTAGGATTCCGTCGAGAGGAGCTGATAAAAGCCCGCCACTGGTAAGCCGCGAACAGAGTCCCCAGTTATTTTGGATAGCGTGGAGCATGCTGCTCGTTGTCGCTATTATCATCTCAATCGTCTTTTTCGCCATTCAATCCACTGAGGAAAAATGAATTCTTCCGACCAACTCTTCGCCCGCGCGCTCCAGCTCATCCCCGGCGGCGTCAATTCCCCGGTCCGCGCCTTTCGCTCCGTCGGGGGTACGCCGTTTTTCACGAAGTCCGCGCAGGGCGCCACGCTCACGACGGCAGACGGCCGCGAGCTGATCGACTTCGTCTGCACCTGGGGCCCCGCGATCCACGGGCACAACAACCCGAGCATCAAGGCCGCGATCGCGACCGCGCTCGAGGCGGGCACCTCCTTTGGCACGCCCAATCCCTATGAGGTCGAGATGGCCGAGCTCATCGTGCGCTTCGTGCCTTCGATCCAAAAAGTCCGCATGTGCAACAGCGGTACCGAGGCCACCATGTCGGCCATCCGCCTCGCCCGCGGGTTCACGCGGCGTGACAAGATCATCAAGTTCGCGGGCTGCTACCACGGCCATTCCGACTCGCTTCTGATCAAGGCCGGCTCGGGCGCCCTCACGCACGGGCATCCCGACAGCGCGGGCGTTCCCGCCGCATTCGCCCGCGAAACCATCGTCCTCCCTTTCAACGACACCGCCGCGCTCGACGCCGCCTTCGTGGCCAATCCCGGCCAGATCGCCGGTGTCATCCTCGAGCCTTACTGCGGCAACGTTGGTTTCATCATGCCCGACGCCGGGTATCTTCAGCACGTGCGCAAGGCCTGCACGGCCCATGGCGCGCTGTTGATCTTCGACGAGGTGATGACCGGCTTCCGCCTCGCCAAGGGCGGCGTGCAGGAGCGCGAGGGCATCACACCGGACCTGACCTGCCTCGGCAAAATCATCGGCGGCGGCCTCCCGGTCGGCGCCTTTGGCGGCCGCGCCGACGTCATGGATCACCTCGCCCCGCTCGGCCCGGTTTACCAGGCCGGCACGCTGAGCGGCAACCCCCTCGCCATGGCCGCCGGCATCGCCGGCCTGCGCCTGCTGGAGGAGCTCAATCCCTACGCGCGCCTCGATGCCCTCGGCCGCCAGCTGCGCGACGCCGTTCTCGCCGCCTGCGCGGCCAAGGGCCTGCCCGTGCAGGTGCCGCAGTGCGGGTCGATGTTCAGCATCTTTTTCACCGTCACGCCGGTGCGCGACTACGCGACCGCGCTCACCGGCGACGCCAAGCTCTTCGGCCGTTTCTTTCACGCCTGCCTCGCGGGCGGGGTTTATCTGGCGCCGAGCGCCTACGAGGCCGGATTCCTCAGCACGGCGCACGAGGGCGCGGCGATCGACCGCGCCTGTGCGGTGATGGCGCGCGCGATCAGGGAACTTTGAAAATTCCCCAGTGACGCAACGAAACGTCCCGTTCATACGTATTATCCACGATGGCCCGCGCGTTTCTCCTTCTCTTCGCCCTCGTCCTGAGCGTCCCCGTGCGGGCGGCGGAGCAGCCGACGACCGGTGAGACGATCCCAGTGGCGGACCTGCGGCCCGGCCAGACCGGCGAGGTCTGGACCGTGTTTCGCGGCACCAAGCCCGAGCCTTTTACGGTCGAGGTCACCGGCGTCATCCGCAACGCCCTCGGGCCCGGCAAGTCCCTGATCGTCTGCGAGCTGACCGACGAGCGCGTCCAGAAAATGGGCGCCACCGCCGGCATGAGCGGCAGTCCGCTCTACATCGGCGGCAAGCTCGCCGGTGCGCTCAGCTACCAGATCCAGCGTTTTGAAACAGTCCGCTACGCCGGCTTCACTCCTGCGGCCGACCTCGTCGAGGTGCAGCAGCGCGTGGCCCCGTCGACCTCGGCGCCCGTTGCCGACAACACGGCGCTTCCGATCCGCGCCAACGATTCCTTCCAACCGCTCCGCCCGGTTTTCACGATCAGCGGCCTGAGCCCGGCGGTGGCCGATTTGTTTGCGCCGCAGTTCAGCGCGCTCGGCCTTGGCCCCGTGGCCCTCGGCGGCAGCCTGCAATCCTCCTCGACCGACACCACCGCTCCGGCCGTTCCGCCGGTGGCGGGCGACGCTGTCTCGGTTGCTTTGACGACCGGCGACATCACGCTCGCGGGCACCGGCACGGTGTCGCGCGTCGATGGCACGCACGTCACGGCTTTCGGCCACCCGATGCTCTCGCTCGGCGACGTCGCCCTGCCTATGTGCGCGGCGGAGATCGTCACCATCCTCCCGTCGTCGATGCAGTCCATCAAGCTCGCCAACACCGGCAACGTCATCGGCACCATCTCGCAGGACCGTCTCTCCGCCGTCTCCGGCACGCTCGGGCCCGGTCCCGAAATGACCGAAGTGGAGGTCAATGTATCCAATATCAAGGGACCCGCGCGCAGCCTGCATTTCTCGGTGGCCCGTCACCAGCAGCTCACGCCCGTCCTCGTGGCCGCGGGCGTCTCGCAGGCGATCCTCGGTTCCAACGACGCGGGCCTGAGCAACGGCTTCATTCTCAGCAGCGACGTCACCTTCCCGGCCAAGCAGACCCTGGCGACCCGCTCGCTCTACGCCGGCCCGCAGGGTTTCCAGCAGGGCCTCGGCGCCTTCGTGAAGGGCCTCGCGCAGGACCTGCAGAATCCCTACGAGAAAACCTTCCCGCACCGCGTGGTCTTCACCGTCGAGCCGCTGGAGCAGAATCCCGCGATCACCCTCGATCTCTTCCAGCTTTCGCGCACGACCGCGCATGCGGGCGAGACGGTCGAGGCGACGATTTCGTGGCGCGATTACCAGGGCGAGGCGCACCGCCAGACCGTCGGTATCCCCATCGACCCCGCCTGGGTCGGCAAGACCCTCCAGGTCATCTTCGCCCCCGGCGACGTGATCGACGACCTCACCGGCCGGCCCCAGCTGATCTCGGCCGCGCAGCTCCGCAGCTTCGACGCCTACCTCGCCGCCCAGCGCGACAGCCGCGCCGAGGACGGCCTCTTCCTCACCGTCGTGGAAAAGACGCGGCTCTTCACCGACGAGACGGTCAGCGTGCCCGACGCCCCCGGCTCCATCGAGCGCATCGCGCACGCCGCCGACGAGGCGCGCTTCCAGCACCGCGAGGCCGTGCTGCCGCTGTGGGAGCGCCACCTGCTCGACGGCAAGCTCTCCGACGCCGCCATCCGCCGCAGCCTCCAGGTCGTCGAATGATTTTCCCCATGCGCCTGAAATTCCTCCTGGGCCTGGCCGCTGCGCTGTGCGCCGCCGGTGCCCCTCGTCTCGCCGCCGACCCGTTTTCCAAGAAGCAGGAGATCGATTTCTTCCGCGACGTCCCCAGCCGCAATCTCTCCGGTCTGGCCGCCCGCTCCGACGGTCGCCTCGTGGCCGGCCCCACCCTCACCGAGCTCACCGGCAGCGCCCCGGCCGACCTCCTCTGGTGCCTCGCGCCTGGCGCGAAGGCCGGCCAGTGGCTCGTCGGCACCGGCCCTGACGGCCGCGTGTTCGAGCTCACCGTGGACCGCGCCAAGGGCTCCTACACCGCGAAGGAAGTTGCCCAGCTCGGCGAGTCGCACGTCTTTGCCCTGCTGCGCCTGCCCAACGGGGACATTCTGGCCGGCACCTCCCCGCGCGGTGCGCTCTGCCTGATCCGCGGCGGCAAGCTCGCCGCCCGCCTCACGCTGCCGGTGGATTCGATCTTCGACCTGCTCCTGCGGAAAGACGGCTCCGTGCTCGCGGCCACCGGCAACCCCGGGCGCGTGTACCGCATCACCCTGCCCGCCTTGGCCGCCGCAGGCGACCTGCCTGACAAGATCATGGACGCGAAGACCCTCGCGCAGCACGGTGTCACGCTCTTTGGCGAGATCCGCGACCGCAATGTCCGCCGGCTCGCGCAGCTGCCCGACGGCCGCGTCATCGCCGGCTCCGCGCCGCGCGGCAATGTCTACGCCTTCGCCGCCGCGGGCGGCGACCCCGTGATTTTGCAGGAGAACCGCGAGGCCGAGGTGACCGACCTCCTCACCGAACCCGATGGCGATTTCTACGCCGCCATCACCTTTTCGGGCAACAACGCCGAGGCCCGCATCACGCCTTCGACCGGCAAAGGGCCCAAGGCTGCAGCCGCCGCCACCGCAACGGCCGATGGCGCCCAGCTACCTGCGGCCCCGGAGAAATTCTCCGGCCGCGCCGCGCTCGTGCGCTTCCCGGCCAATGGTTTTCCCGAGACCCTGAGCTCGCGCAGCGGCACCGCCTTCTACGGCCTCGCCCAGCAGGGCGACGTGCTCCTGATCTCCGGCGGCGAACTCGGCGAGCTGGGCGGCTACGATGTCGCGCAGCGCCTTTCACTCACCTACGCGGGCAGCAATTCGGCGCAGCTCAACGCCCTCCGCGCGGTCCCCGGCGAGCCCGGCCGCTTCGTCGCGCTGCGCAACAACGCCCCCGGTCTCGCCCTGCTCGATTTCACGGCGACGGGGCCGCGCTCGGCTGAGACGCGCCGCCTCGACCTCACGGTGCCCGGCCTGCTCGGCGCCCTCCGCATCGACCGGCTCCGCGACCTCCAGGCCAAGGACGTCGCGGTCGAGATCCGCACGAGCAACGGCAGCGACGAGGTCGAAGGCTGGAGCCCGTGGACGACCGCGCGTTTCAACTCCGATGCGTGGAAGGCGGAAAACCTCCGCGGCCGCTACGTGCGGCTCCGCCTGAAGGTGCCCGCCGGCTCGTCCGCTGCACTGCAGATCGACAAGCCCGACCTGTACCTGCTTCCCCAAAACCGCCGGCCGCAGTTGCAGGAGTACCGCGTGCTCCCGTCGAACTACGCCGTGATTCCCGCCGCCGAGTCGCCCGCGCCGGTCGTCACCTCGCTGAGCTCGCTCCTCGCCTCCGGCGCCAAGGATGACGACGGCAAGCGCAAGCCCGGCTTCCTCTCCAGCCAGGTGATGCCCTCGCCCGGCGCGCAAGTCGTGCTCTGGACCGTGTCCGATCCCGACGGCGACAACGTGGCCTGCACGTTTTCCATCCGCCGCGACGGCGACGAAAAGTGGACTGACCTCGCCGTCGCCACGCACGATCCCTACGTGCAGTTCGACACCTCGCACCTGCCCGACGGCCTGTACTTCACGCGCCTCGTCGCCACCGAGGAGGCACCCCGCCCCGCCGCCGAGCGGCTGAGCACCACGTTCGAGACCGACGACCTCGTCGTCGACCACACGCCGCCCGAGCTGCTCGACGCCACCGCGAAGCGCACGGGCGACAAGCTCATCGTGAGCGTCCATGGCCGCGACGCCCTGTCGCTGCTGGCCGGTATCGAGGTCGCGCTGAACAACGGCCTGCGCACGGACCTGGAGCAGCCCGCCGACGGCATCCGCGACAGCCGCGAGGAAACCTTCGTCCTCGAAATCCCGCTCTCCGATGTCTCCGGCGCCACCTCGCTCGAGGTCACGCTCTACGACGACGCAGGCAACAGCGTGGCGAAGCGGTTGAGCTGGTGATGGTAGTGGCTGCGGCGTCCTCGCCGCAGATTATCCGAGCCCTGCGGCGGGGACGCCGCAGCCACTACGTCGCGCAAACCTCCCATCCTCGGGGACCCAAGGTAGGTTGCGCGCTCGCGCGCAATAACGTCTGAGCGGTGGGGCACGGCTGTTGCGCGCAAGCGCGCAACCTACCTTGGATTAATTAGGCCGTGAGTAGCGCAGGCGTCCTCGCCTGCCATCCAACGAATGCAGGCGGGACGCCTGCGCTACTTCATCACGCCCGCGGGTGCGCCTTCGCGTAGATCTCCTTCAGCCGCGCGACGCTCACATGCGTGTACACCTGGGTCGTGGCGAGCTGCGCGTGGCCGAGGAGTTCCTGTACGAGACGCAGGTCGGCTCCGGCGTTGAGCAGGTGCGTCGCGTAGGAATGCCGCAGCTTGTGCGGCGTGAGGTCCATGGGCAGCTCGGCCAGCGCGAGGTATTTTTTCAGCAGCAGCTGCACCTGCCGCACGGGCATCGGCCGATGATCCTCCGTCACGACGACCGGTGAATTCGGCCCGGTGTGGCGGGCGAAGTCGGTTTTGAATTTCACCAGCAGCGCGGTGGCGACTTTGCCGAGCGGGCACAGCCGCTCCTTGCGGCCCTTGCCGAGCACGCGGGCGAGCCCGGCATCGGTATCCACGTCGCCGTAGGTCAGCGCGACGAGCTCGCTCACGCGCAGGCCACCGCCGTAGAGCAGCTCCATCACGAGGCGGTCGCGGTGCGCGGTGAAGGCATCGATGCTCTCGTTCTGCAGCAGCTTGGCCGGGCCGGCGAGCAGGCGCACCATCTGCTCCTCGGTGAGAAATTTCGGGAGGCGTTTTTCCAGCTTCGGCAGCGGCACACCAAGGAAGGGATTGCGGCTCACGCGGCCGTGTCGGAGCCAGTACTTGTAGAAGGAGCGCAGGCCAGAGACGTGGTTGTGCAGCGTACGGCGGCCGTAGCGCCGCTGGGCCTCGATCACGAAATCGCGCGTATCGCGCGTGCCCAGCCCGTCGAAGCCGCGCGCGGCGAGCTCGTTGGCCGCCAGCCAGCGGTAGAAATCCTCGAAGGCCTGCCGGTAGTTGCGGACCGTGTACGCCGAGTAGCGGCGCTCCAGCGCGAGGTAGTCGCCAAACGGCTGCCACCAGCCGCTGACGATCTCCGCCGGGAGCTCAGCGGGCGGCGGGTTGGACGCGTCGTTCGACATCGCGCATCACGCCGGTGGCGTGGAGGCGCAGCGCACCCTCGGGGTCGAGGCCCTTGGCGCGCGCGGCGGCGGTGAGTTCAAACAGCATCCTGCCCAGCGTGGCTTCGTCGAGCTGGGCGCCGAGCGCCTTGACCTGCGCGGTGTCCACGAGGCCGTCGGCGGGCAGGTTTTTCTTCTCGATCTGTTTCCACACGGCCTCGGCAAACATCAGGGCTGGCAGGCGCGGCGGCAGGTCCTTGAAGACGCCGGTGGCCACGGGGCCGTTCTTCTTCTCGGTGGCCTTGATCTCCTCCCAGCGCGTGATGACCTCGCCCGAGGTGCCGATCTGCTCGGTGCCGAAGACATGCGGGTGGCGGCGCACGAGCTTGTCGTTGATCTCGCGGGCCACGTCGTCGAAGTTGAACTGGCCTTTCTCCTCGGCGATGCGGGCGTGGAAGACGATCTGGATGAGCACGTCGCCCAGCTCCTCGCGCATGTGCGGGTAGTCGCCGCGGTCGATGGTGTCGATCAGCTCGCTCGCCTCGTCGATCAGGCAGCGCACGAGGCTGGCGTGGGTCTGCTCCTGGTCCCAGGGGCAGCCGCCGGGTTCGCGCAGCCGGGCCATCGTTTTCAGGAGATCGTCAATCGCGCTCATGCCCGGACGTTGCCCGCGGAATTGCCGGAATACACGGAAAAAGTTAGCTTTGAATTCCGCGGCTTCTCCGTGTTCCGTGGACTGACGCATGTCCGACAAACTCACTGAGATCATGGCCTGGAAGCGCCGCGAAATCGCGCCGCTGCTCCGCGCCGTGTCCCTGCCCGAGCTGGCCACCCTCAACGCGGCCCTGCCCCGCCCGCCGTCGTTTGCCGCCGCCCTGCGCCGCACGGATGGCGCGCTCGCGGTCATCTCGGAGATCAAGCGCCGCTCGCCGTCCGCGGGCGATATCCGCGCCGGGGCCTCCTCCGTCGAGCAGGCCAAACGCTACCAGGCCGCCGGGGCGGACGCCCTCTCGGTGTTGACCGACGAGAAGTTTTTCGGCGGCACCCTCGACGATTTGTCGGGTGTGACCGCGCATTTCCGGGCCCACGCCCCGGCCCGCCCGTGCATCCGCAAGGATTTCTTCATCCACCCGATTCAGGTGCTGCAGGCCCGCGAGGCGGGTGCCTCCGCGATCCTCATCATCGTGCGCGCGCTGACCGACGACGAGATGCGTGCGCTCGCCGAAGCGGCGGCGGCGGCGGGGCTCGACGCGCTGTTTGAGATTCACAACGAGGCGGAGATTTCCCGGGCCCTCGCCCACGGGGCGAAGATCATCGGCGTCAACAACCGCGACCTCGCCATCTTCAAGACCGACCTCGCCCTCAGCGAGCGACTGATTCCGCTTTTCCCGAAAAACGTCACCGCCGTCAGCGAGAGCGGCATCCACACCGCGGCCGACGCCGCGCGCGTGCGGGCGGCCGGAGCCCACGCCGTGCTGGTCGGCGAGGCGCTGATGAAGGCGGAAGATCCCGCTGCGCTCGTCGCCGCGTTTCACGCCGCCTGACCGCCATGCCCCTTTCCCCCTCGGCCACGCGCGACCTGCTCGCCCAGCTCGGGCATCAACCCAAGCGGTTTCTCGGGCAAAATTTCCTCATCGATGGCAACATCGTGCGGAAGTCCCTCGAACTCGCTGAGGTGACCGCCGGCGACACGGTGGTCGAGGTCGGCCCCGGGCTCGGCACGCTCACCTCGGCCTTGCTGGAGACGGGCGCGGAGGTTTGGGCGGTGGAGAAGGACCGGACGCTGCACGAACACCTGGGCGCGACGCTCGTGCCGCGTTTTCCCGAAACGTTTCACCTGCTTGAGGGTGACGCCGTGGAGCACCCGCTGGCGGCCCTGCCCGCCGACCGGGCCGCAAAAGGGTTTAAGATCGTGGCCAACCTCCCCTACGCCATCGCCACGCCGTGGCTGGACGAGGTGTTGGCGGGGCCGCTCCCGGCACGCATGGTGCTCATGCTCCAGCAGGAGGCCGCGCAGCGCTACGTCGCCCAGCCCGGCTCCAAGGCCTATGGCGCCATCTCCGTCTTTCTCCAGTCCGCTTACGCCGTGGCCCCCGGGCACCGGGTCGATGGCAGCTGCTTTTTCCCCAAGCCCGACGTCGAGTCCTACCTGCTCCACCTGGTGGTGCGGCCGGCCCCGTTTGTCTTCAGTCCGGCGGCCAAGGCCCTCATCCGCGGGTGTTTTCAGCAGCGGCGGAAGCAGATCGGCGGGCTGCTCCGCTCGCGGCTGCCCGACGGCGGCGCGGCGTGGCTCGCCGTCCTTGCCCAGGCCGGCCTGTCGGGTCAGGCCCGGCCCGAGGAAATTCCGGGGGAACTTTGGCAAAAACTCGTGGTACCTAGTGATAGCATAACCACTTGAAAGCCATCCTCCCAACGTTCCTCGCCATGATCACGATCAGACGGCTCCCCGCTGTTCTCTTCCTGCTGGCGGCTGCGACGGCGCTGGCCCAGCCGGTCGCCCCCGCCGCCAATTCCGGCCCGGTCCTGCACGGGCGCATCGACGGGAACTACTACGTTTCCCCGGGGATGATCTACCGGATCGAGATCCCGGTCTCGCCCAAGCTCGGGGGCCAGGTCAGCGACACGGACGACGTCGTGACCTTCATCGACGACTTCAACGTGCACCTCAGCGTCGCCTGCTTCCCGCAGGATGCGACCCAGCGCTGGGAACTGGCGACCCGCGGGACCAAGGACTACTGCGTGTACTTTTTTAGCAATTACGTCCTGCCCGACTTCCAGCAGATGTTTCCCGGCACCAGCGTCGAGAGTGCCCGCTACGCCCCGGACCTGATGGATGGCGCGCTGCTCATCTACACCCTCCTGCCCGGCGGCTCGATGTTTGCGGACAAGGCCGCCGTCCTGCCCAACGCCGCCAAGGCCCCGATAGCGAAGCGCGGCAACCTGGTCTTCGTCTACCTCGGCCACATCTACGTCCTCAGCAGCGAGCTCGCCGAGCGCGTCACCGAAGGGTCCAAATACCACAAGACCACGGCCGAGGAGGATGAAATCCTCCGCCAGCGCCTGATCGATTTCGCGGGCAAGATCGGTTTCAACACCCCCGCGGATGACAAGTCCGCCAAGGGCACCGCGCCGGCCGGGCGCAGGTGAGGCCACGCGCGGGCCGGGGAAATTCACTGGCCCCCGCGGGCTGGTCCCGCAGGCTCGGCGTATGACGATCCAAGGCTTCCTCACCTTCCTCCTGATCGGCGCGCTCGCCGGCTGGCTCTCGGGCCTGATTGCCAAGGGCCGCGGCTTCGGCCTCGCCGGCAACATCATCGTCGGCGTGATCGGCGCCCTCGTCTTCGCGTGGCTGCTGCGCTACATCAAAAAATAAGGACGGATAGTCTTACACCAAGCGCGCAAAGATCGCGAAGTAAGACCGGCGCGCGGCACTTTGCGGCCTCTGCGACCTTGGTGTAAAAAAAGAACGGCCGGATCGGGTGATCAGGCCGGGCTGACTGACTTGGTCGGGGTTGGCGTAGCGGCAGGCGTCCCTGCCTGCCGTTGCCTTGCCTCCCCTCCCCCGGGTCGGTCACGGCAGGCGCTGAGGCCTGCCGCTACGATGAGACCTCACTTGTAGCCGGGCAGGAAGGCCTTCTCGGCGGCGAACATCTCGAGGGTCATCTTCTTGATCTCCGCAGGAGAGCAGACCGCGGCGGTCAGCGGATCGAGCATGAGGGCGTAGATGGCCTTCTCCACGCTGCGCTCGATCGCGGCCTGCGCGCCGAGGTCAAACATGCGCATGTTGGAGTCGCACAGGCCGGCCATCTGCGCGGGGAGCGCGCCGTAGCGGGTCGGGTTGATGCCGTTGCGGTCGATCATGCACGCGACCTCGACGCAGCCGTCGGCCGGGAGGTTGGTGATGAGCTGACCCGCGCCGCCGATGTTGTTCATGACATTGCCGTGGATGCGGTACGGGGTGTCCTTCTCGCGGGCCTCGATGATCCAGCTCGCGTACTCCCAGCTGCGCTCCCAGTCCATCGGGGTCTTGCCCGCGAGCATCTCGGCGCGCTGCTGGTCGGCGCCCTTGCGCCAGGTCGGCCAGTTGTCGGCGTAGAAGCTGGAGCCGCCGTCGTAGCCTTCGCGGCTGTACTGCTGGATGAGGTCCTTCCGCTTGCGGTAGTACGGCAGGTACTCGGAGAGGTGGCCGCTCGACTCGGTGATGAAGGCGCCGAAGTGGAGCATCATGTCCTTGCGGACGATGTCCTTGTGGTAAATGGGCGACTCCCACTCGTGGTGGTTGAGCTTCTTGGGCTTCTTCGGGCGGCCGTCCTTGAAGGCGCGGGCGAGGTCATCGGCGGCCTTTTTCTTGAGCAGCGGGTAGAGGTCCTTGCCCTTGTGCTCGAGCTTGGTGAACCACGCGAGGTGGTTGATGCCCGCGCACTCCCAATCCATCTCGGCGTACGGGATGCCCGCGCGCTCGGCCATCAGGTGGCTCGTGCCCTGCACGGAGTGGCAGAGGCCGACGAGCTGCATCGACGAGGTGCGGCCCGCGGCGAGGCACATCATCGCCATCGGGTTGGTGTAGTTGAGGACGATCGCGTCGGGGCAGAGCTCCTCGGCATCCTTCAGGACCTGGAGGAAAACGGGGATCGTGCGCAAGGACTTGAAGAGGCCGCCGGGCCCGATGGTGTCGCCGATGCACTGGTCGATGCCGTACTTGGCGGGGATGTCGTTGTCGAAGCGCACGCAGGCCGTGCCGCTCACCTCGATGCAGTTCACGATGTAGTGGGAGCCGGCCATGACCTTGCGGCGGTCGGTGGAGCCGATGACTTCCCAGTTGGTTTTGCCGAGCTGCGCGCAGAGCTTCTTGATCAGCGCTTGCATCGTGGTGAGGCGCTCGCGGTCGATGTCGACGAGGGCGATCGTGCCGCCCTGGTTGCCCGGGATGCGCAGGATGTCGTTCATCAGGCGCGGGGTGAAGGCGCTGCCGGCACCCATCATGAGGATCTTGATGGGGCGACCGATGTCACCGGGCAGGCCGCGGGCGGCGGCGTTCTGCGTATGCGAGGCAGTTCCGTGGGAGATGGGCTTTTTAGCGCACATAGGGAATAATGTGATAGGTGGGGTTAAGTAACCCGCCGAGCCAAAGCATGGTCGCGGTCGGAACCAGATAGCAAAAGATTGATTCCGATGTGCATAATGTGATCATGCGCTATGCCCGTTCCCGACCCTTTCATCATTCTGCACGTGGCGGCCGAGGAGGTGCAGACGAGTCCCGACTACCGCTTCGACAATGCGCACCGCGAGGCGCAGAGCGCCATGGTGATCCAGCGCACGCTGGGCGGCGCGGCGTATTTCACCGATGTGGGCGGACGGCAGCTCGTGACGCCGGGGCACGCGATGCTCTTCACCCACGAGGAGCCGACGGGCTACGGCTACCCGCCCGAGGCGACGGAGCCGTACCGGCTGAGCTTTGTGGCGTTCTCCGGGCGGGGCGCACAGGAGCTGTTTGCGCGGTTGCGCGCGGACTTCGGTTCGGTGGTGCGCATCCCCGACGAGTCGGAAGCCGGAGCTTTGTTCGACGAAATCTTGGGACGCTACCAGCGCCGGCAGTTTCGCGACCGGCTGCACGAATCGCAGCTTGTGTACCAGCTGTTGATCGCGCTCTACCGCGAGCAAGTGCAGGGCACGCGCATGAGCGATCCGATCGAGTTCGGCTACCACTATGTCCGAAATCACTTCCGCTCGCCGGTGAACCTCAAGGGCGTGGCGCAGAAGTGCGGCGTGAGCCGCGAGCACTTCATCCGCGAGTTCAGCGCGCGCTACGATGAATCACCGGGAGCGATGCTGCGGCGGCTGCGCTTCGAGCATGCGCGCGCCATGCTGGCGGCCACGGAGCTGAGCGTGCAGGACATCGCCCTCGCGAGCGGCTTCGCCAGCAGCAACACCTTCTGCCGCGCGTACCGCGGCAAGTTCGGCCACAGCCCGGGCGCGCGGCGTTAGCTGACGGTCAGCGACTGCCCGTTGTGCTTCGGGCCGAGCTTGAGGATGAACGGCGCGGCGATTTTCGCCCACGCTTCGGCCTTGATGTGGCCCGCGGCGCCCTCGCCCCACGACTGACGCAGCATGTCGGTGTCGATCACGCCGGGATTCAGCGGCACCGCGGCCATGCCCTTGGGCAATTCCTCGGCGAGCGCCTTGGTGAGGCCCTCGATGGCCCACTTGGTCATGCAGTACGGGCCGACGTCGGCTGAGACGCTGCGGCCCCAGCCGGAGCTGAGATTCACGATCACGCCTTTCTGCTTCGCGACCATCGCGGGTACGAAGTGCCTGATGACGTTGGCCACGCCACGGATGTTCACGTCCGTCATCTTGGTGAACTCGCGGTCGTCCTGTTCCCACACGGGGGCGAGACGGTTCATCAGCGCGGCGTTGTTGATCAGGATGTCGGGCGGGCTGTCGCTCTCGAGGATCTTGGCGGCCCAGATCGCGACCTTGTTGTCGAGCGCGACATCGACGACGGAGAAATCATGCGGCGCACTGTAGGCCATGCGCAGGTCGAAGATCGCCTCGCCGCCGCGG
Organism: Verrucomicrobiota bacterium; assembly: GCA_018239845.1. GTDB lineage: Bacteria > Verrucomicrobiota > Verrucomicrobiia > Opitutales > Opitutaceae > CAIRCN01. Next base: position 1,236 of record JAFEGO010000122.1, on the reverse strand, counting down.
CCGCAGCCGATGACCGTATGGCCCAGGCGGATATACTCCTCGGCAAGGGCGCGCCCGAGACCGCGGGTGGCGCCGGTGATGACGATTTTCATGCGCCCCAGCCTGACTCAGCGGCTCTGGAGGGCGAATTTATTCAGGCCGGTGCGCCGGCACGAATCCATGACGAAGGCCAGTTTCTTCAGCTGCGTGGTCTCGTCGGCCTTGATGAGCACGGGGATGTCCTTGTCCACGGCGTGGACCTGCACAAGCAGCGGCCCGAGCTGATCGTCGGCGATTTTCTTGTCGTTGAAGGAAATGGTGCCGTCCTTGTCGATCGCGATGGTGACGGTGCCTTTGAACTCGTTTTTACCCGCGGTCTCGACCTTGGGCAGCGTGATGTTGAGCGTCGCGGCGGCCTTGAACTGCATCGTGACGAACGCGAAGAAGATCAACATGACGAGCACGTCGATCAGCGGCACGAGGTTCATCTCGGGCCGTTTACGGCGCTTTTGGTAGAGGCCGTTCATGCCTGGTTGCGCTTCAGGATGCGCTCAAGCAGCACGTCGAGCTGCGCGGCATAGGTCTCGATGCGGCGCTGCAGGTAGCCGCTGCCCAGCATGGCCGGGATGGCGATGCTAAGGCCGAGGAGCGTCGCGGACAACGCGAGGGACACGCCCTTGGTGAAGGCCACGGGATCAGGCAGACCGGTGTCGCTGGAGATGTTTTGGAACACCTTCAAGAGACCCCAGACCGTGCCGGAGAGGCCGAAGAGCGGGGCGACGGCGTAAATGATGTCGAGGTACGGCACGCCGCGCTCCATGCGGTTGATCTCGAGGCGGGCGAAGGCCTTCACGGCGTCCTCGTCGTTCTTGTGCTGCTCGGCGTAGTCCACGATGCGGGCGAGCACGGTGTGGTTGCCGCCGGTGACCGGCTTTCCCGCCAGGACCGCTTCCACCAGATCCTGCGGCATCACCGCACCGCGGCGCAGGGCAAAGGCGCGCTCGCAGATGATGAAAACCATGACGATCGAACACGCGCCCAACGGCCAGGCAAGAACGCCGGCGCCATGGAGAATCGTGGTGAGGCTGAGGGCCTCGGTTTCAGTGACGGCTAGGAACATGGAGGTAAAGTGTGCACGGTCAGACGCATAGACCGAGCAAAAGTTCATAAAAATCCCGACTGGATGGAAATCCAGCCGGGAATATTCCTAGCCAAGACGCTGCGCGGGGCAACGGGTTACGCGGCAAAATAAGGCAG
>JAFEGO010000121.1 GCA_018239845.1 Verrucomicrobiota bacterium | reverse complement strand
GCCATCGCGGCGAGCATGTACATCTGGCGGACGGCGTGGCCGACGGGCTCCTGGAGCTCGCGCACGGGTTTCGCGGCCTGCAAGGTCGCGAGGCCGTCGTGGTACATGTGCCAGGGGAGGACGTCGCCGCGGCGCTTGGTCTCCTCCATGAGGTAGTTGGGCTCTTGGCCACGCTGGTTGATGAAGTAGGCGGCGAGCTTGGCGTAGCGGACCTCGCCGGTGGCGCGGGAAAGTTTCACGAGCGCGAGCTCGATTTCCTGGTGGCCGCAGTAGCCGGGGATCTGACCGGGCCCGAGGCCGAAGGTGCGGTCGATGAGGTCGGCGAGCTTGGAGACGACGGCGAGGAGCGTGCGCTTGCCGGTGGCGCGGAAATGGGCGACGCCCGCCTCGATCATGTGGCCGGCGACGTAGAGCTCGTGGCAGTCGCGGAGATTGGCCCAGCGGTTCTGCGGCTCGACGAGCTGGAAGAACGTGTTGAGGTAACCCTCCTCGGTCTGGGCCTTGGCGATGGTGGCGATGAGGCGGTCGAGCTCGGCGTCGAGGGCCGCGTCGGGATGCGTGCCGAGACGGTAGGAGGCGGCCTCGATCCACTTCGCGAGATCGGAGTCCTGCCAGAAGAGACCGTAGAACTTGCCGGGCTTCTCGCCGGCGGCGACCTGGAAATTGTGGACGCAGCCGCTGGGCTCGGCACCGGGGATGCGGTCGTTGAGCGCTTCCCACTGGTAGGGAATGACGACATCGCGCACGAGGCGCGTGCGTTCAGCGAGAAAGCCGCGGGTGAAACGGACGTTGTTAAGGGGGAGGGCGGTCAGGTAGTTCACGAGAAATGGAGGGCGGCGACGGAGCCGGGCGGCAGCGCGAAGGCGACGCCGGTGGCGGTGGCGCGCACGCCATCGAGCGGACGCGTGGTGACGGCGCGGGGCTGGTCGAAGGTGTTGCAGGCGGTGAGCACCGGCGAGGCGAGCAACGACGCGGAGCGGAGGGTGGCGCGGCGGTTCGCGAGCGTGAGGTCGATCTCGGCGGACGCGGCGGGATCGGTGTTGCAGACGGTGAGGTTGACCGAGCCGTCGGCGGCGAGCGAAGCGGTGGCGGAGACGGCGGGATACGTGAGGCCGTCGTGGACGTGCTGCGCGGCGTCGCTGTGGACAGGCAGGCGGCGGGCGTCGTGGTGCGCCGCGTACATCGCGAGGACGTCCCACGTCGGCGTGAGGACAAAGCGGCCGGCGCCGGGCTCGGTCAGCGCGACGGCCTGGAGGACGTTGACGACCTGGGCGAGGTTGGCGATGCGGACGCGCTCGCAGTGGTTGATGAAGACATTGAGCGTGAGGGCGGCCAGCACGCCGTCGCGGATCGTCTGCTGCTGGTAGAGGAAATTGGGATTGGTGCCGGGCTCGGCGGCGTACCAAGCGCCCCACTCATCGACGACGAGGGCGGCGCGGGCCTCGGGATCGTAGCGGTCCATCACGGCGCGGTGGCCGCGGACGATCGCGTCCATCTTCCAGCCGAGGGCCATGACGGACTTCCAGCCATCCTCGTCGAAGCCGGTGGCGGAGTGCGCGGGCGGCCAGGTGTTGGGGCCGGGCACGACGTAGTAGTGGAGCGAGAGCCCCTGGAACATCTGAGCGCCGAGCGGGGCCTTAAAGGCGTCGCGCATGAGGACATCGGTCCAGTGGAAGTCGTCGTTGCGCGCGCCGCTGGCGACGCGATAGAGCGGGGCGCCGGGGAAGTCGCGGGCGTAGCTAGCGAACCGGCGGTATTCCGGCGCGTACTGCTCGGGCGTCATGTTGCCGCCGCAGCCCCACGTCTCGTTGCCGATGCCCCAGAGCCGGATCTTCCACGGCTCCTTGCGGCCGTTGGCGGCGCGCTCGTCGGCAAGGGTGCCGGCGGTGGCGTGGCAGTACTCAACCCATTCGCGGACCTCGCGCGGGGAACCGCTGCCGACGTTGGCGGCGAGGTAGGGCTCGCAACCGAGCTGTTCGCAGAGATCGAGGAACTCGTGCGTGCCGACGGCGTTGTCGTCCACCACGCCGCCCCAGTGGGCGTTGAGCCGGCGGGGACGCTTGGCGCGTGGGCCGATGCCATCGCGCCAGTGATAATCGTCGGCGTAACAACCACCCGGCCAGCGGAGGTTGGGGATGCGGATTTTCTTCAGCGCCGCGACGAGGTCGCTGCGCCAGCCGCGGACGTTGGGCACCGGGGAATCCTCACCCACCCAGAGGCCGTCGTACACGCAACGACCCAGATGCTCGGCGAAGTGGCCGAAGATATGTTTGTCGATGACGGGACCGGGCTCGGCGGGGTGGAGGGTGAGCTTCATGGGGTGGGCAGGGACTTATTCCCTGATCTGATCGGAGATCGTCAAGGTGTTGAGGTCGAGAATGCGCTCGAGCTTGCCGTGGGTGATGACGAGGCGGCGGGAACCCTTCTCGGCGTTGAGGTAGGGGCCCTCGAAGAGTTTCCACGTCTTCGCGTAGTCGAGGGTCGCGCCGTTGACGACCGGGGCCTGACCGTAGGTGACAGTGACCTGCTGACCGCGGAGGGTGGTCATCGTGACGGTGGGCACGGGCTCGAGCTTGAACTCGAGCGGGAGGGCGCGGATCGCGGCCTGGAAGGCGGCGAAGTCCTTGAACTCGCTCGCGGCGGCGGCCTGCACGATGGTGCCGTTCTTCAGGTGCGGGCTCTGGAGGATGCGGTCGCCCTTGCCCTTGCCGCGCTCGGGGACCCAGAGGGTGGCGTAGCCGACGTACTCCTGCCACTCGTAGCCGGCGAGGGGACGGTAGGCGAGGAAGGTCTGGCCGCCCTGGGCGAAGATCCAGCCGGACTTGTCCTCGGTGACGTTTTTGAGGTCCTTCGAGAAGAAGCCGTTGATGTGCGGGAAACGCGTGTCGGGCGGGATGTCGTAGAGGGCGATAACGGTATCAAGATTTTGGTACACCTGCTCGTAGGGCGAGGGTCCGAGGATCTTGTCGGCGGAGTCGTAGGAGGGCTTGCCCTCGAAGGTCACGCCCTTGATCCACGGCTCGGGGTAGGCGACAAAATACATCTGCAGGGCCGCGCCGGAGGAGTAGGGGTGCAGCGAGAACATCGTGTTGTGCACGCCGCGGGGATCGGGGACATCCCACGTGACGTCCCAGATGTGGGCCTGGATGGAATCGAGTGCGCCGCCCTGGTTGGAGCCGACGGCGTAGGTGTCGCGGATGTAGTCGGTCTTGTAAACGGGGGCGAAGAGCACGTCGCTGTAGCGCCAGCGGCGGCGGGTGCGCTTGAGGTTGTGCTGCTCGAAGTCCCCGCCGCGGTCCATCGCGATGCGGTAGATGACCTCGGGCACGGTGTAGTTTTCCGCGATGGCGGCGTAATAGATGCCCCAGCCACCGTAGCCGGCGGTGGGCGGAGTCTGGCCGAAGCAGATCCAGCTGAAGAAGGACGAAAGGGCATTCCAACGCTCGAGGACGGAGTTGTCGTCGGAGCGGGAGTTGGCGCCGCGGAGGTAGCCGTGGAGCGTGTTGGAGGCGAAGTCGGCGAGGATCCAGTCGATCATGATGTGCGCGCGCTGGCGCATCGCAGGGTCCTTCGACCACGTGGCGAGCATGGTGAGGGGGATCATGTACTCCCCGATGTAGTGCGTGGGGTTGAACTCGCCCTGACCGACGGTGGTGCTGAGGTCCATCCACTGGAGCAGCCACTCCTGGGACTCATTGAGATTTTCGGTGGAGCTCTTGCCATTGTACCACGCCGTGCCCGGCTCGCCGGGATAGAGGTCGGACATGAGGTAGAGCGACGAGTAGTACATCACCCAGTGGTTCTCGGTGTCACCGCGGACCTGCATCTGCGAACGCCACGCATCGCGGATGGACTTCTGCGCCTCGGGCGTGAGCTGGTCGCGGCCGAGGTAGGCGGCGCAGACAACGGGGAACATCCAGAACGGCCCGCTGCCGGGGTCCTGCATGTACTTGATGACGTCGCGGGAATTCCGCGCCGCGTCCTGACGCAGCGCGAGGCGCGAGCAGATGGCGGCCATGTCCACCGGCGCCGGATCGGTGGCGGTGGGGACGACGGGCTGGGCGGCGCGCCAGGCGAGCACCTCGTGGATGCGATCAAGATACTCGCGGCGGCGCTGGTCGGCACCCTCGACGACCGCGCGCGAAGGCATGGGGCCGGCGAAGGAAGGCTGGGCGCGAAGGGGAACGATGGCGGCGAGCGAGAGCAGCGCCGCGCAGGAAAGGGAACGGAGATTCATCGGAGGGGCGGCGAGGGCTCAGTTTTTGGGGACGAAGACGAAGTTGTACACGATGGCACCGGCGAGACTCTGCTTGAGCCAGGTGCGGCCGAAATCGGTGGAGGTGTAGATGAAGTTGTGGTGGACGTTGGCGTAGAGGCGGCCGGTGTCGGGATCGACCGCGACGCGGAAGACATGACCGTCGGCGGGCAGGCCAATATTGCGGGTGGTCCAGGTGGTGCCGCCGTCCTCGCTGGTGCAGACGCCGTTCATCCAGCTGGAGAAGACGAGCCGGCGGGGATTGGTGGCGTCAAAGGAGACATTGTAAACCGGCTGCTCGGGGAAACTCGTGGTGACTTTCTCCCACGTGAGCCCGCCGTCGCGCGAGCGCACCAGACCGTCGCCCTCGGTGGCGGCGAGCCAGAGTGAAGGGTCGTGCGGCGACTGGCGGATATCGACCACCGTGCGCACGGTCGGGAAGACACAGCGCCAGTGCGCGGCGCCATCGTCGGTGACGAAGATGCCCTTCTCGAGGCCGGCGAAGACGCGGCCGGCCTTGGTGCGGTCGGCGGTGACGACCTGGGTGTATTTGCCGCGCTCGGGCAGGCCGGTCTCGCGGCGGGCCCAGGTGGCGCCGCGATCGGTGGAGACGACGATGCCGTCGGGCGTGGCGAGATAAACGCAGTCCGGGTTGTGCGAATCGAGGCAGATGCCGTGGGGCTCCGTCACGCTCCAGTCGGTGGTCACCCGGCGGGTGCGGTCGCCGTCGGTGGTGACGAAGACACCGTTGAGCGTCGCCATGTAGCGGACACGGGAGTCGCGCGGGTCGACGACGAGGTCGTAGATGCCGGGGAAATTGGTCCCGACGGGCTCGTAGGTGTCGTCAGGGCCGCGGAGCAGCACGCCGTTCATCGTATTCAGCTTGGCGCCGACGATGTAGTCCTTGTTGGCGGTCGCGCACAGATAGAGATCGTGAGCGGGGGCGGCGAAGAGCGGGGTGGCGGCGAGGAACAGGGCGAGAAGGCGGGGGAGGGGCATAACTAAGAAAGGAGGCTAAGGGGCGGGTCACAGACCCGCCCCTACTTTGGATTACTTAACGCGATCAGTGATGGTCAGCGTATTGAAGTCGAGGACACGCTCAAGGTGGCCGTGGGTGATGGTGAGCTTGCGCCCGCCCTTCTCGGCATTGAGGTAGGGGCCCTCGTGGAGCTTCCACGTGGCGGCGTAGTCGAGGGGCTTGCCATTCACGACCGGAGCCTGGCCGTAGGTCGCGGTGACCTTTGTGCCGCGGAGCGTGGTCATGGTGACCGTGGGCACGGGCGCGAGGCTGAAGGTGAGCGGGAGGGCGCGGATCGCGGCCTGGAAGGCGGCGAAGTCCTTGTACTCGCTGGCGCTCGCGGCCTGCACGATGGTGCCGTTCTTCGCGTGCGGGCTGTTGAGGAGCTTGTCGCCGTTGTCCACGCGCGTCCAGGAGTAGCCGGTGGTCGCGGGGAGCTGCTTCCAGTTGAGCGAGGGCTCCCACGTGTACGACGCGAGCGGACGGTAGGCGAGGTAGGTCTTGCCGCCTTGGGCGAAGATCCAGCCGGACTTGTCCTCGGTGACGTTCGTGAGGTCCTTCGAGAAGAAGCCGTTGACGCGCTCGAAGCGGGTGCCGGGGGCGATGTCGTAGAGGGCGATCACGGTGTCGCGATCCTGCCAGACCTGCTCGTAGGGGGAGCTGCCGAGGACCTTGTCGGGCGAGTCGTAGCTGGGTTTGCCGAGATCGACGGCACCGTGGATCATCGGCTCCGGATAATCGGAGAAGTACATCTGCATGCCCGTGCCGGACGAGTAGGGATGGAGGGAGAACATCGTGTTGTGCACGCCGCGCGGGTCGGCGACATCCCAGGTCACGTCCCAAACGTGGGTCTGGATCGGATCGGCGTAGCCGCCCTGGAAGGAGCCGACGGCGTAGTCGTTGCGCATGTACGACGTCTTGTAAACGGGGTCGAAGAGCGTGCTGCTCTCGCGCCAGCGGCGGCGGGTGCGCTTGAGGTCGCGCTGGGTGTAGTCGGCGTCGCGGTCGGTCGCGATGCGGTAGATGACCTCGGGCACCTGGTAGTTGGCCGCGGCGAGGAAGTAGTGGATGCCCCAGCCACCGTAGCCGGCGGGCGGCGGGACGTCGCCGAAGTTGATCCAGTTGAAGAAGGTCGCGAGGGCGTTCCAGCGCTCGATGACGGACGTGTCGTCGGTGCGGGCGTTGGGGCCGCGGAGCACGCCGTGGAGGCTGTTGGCGGCGAGGTCGGCGAAGATCCAGTCGAGCATCATGTGGCCGCGCTGGCGCATCGCGGGATCCTTGGCCCACGTGGAGAGGTAGAGCATCGGGATCGCGTATTCACCGATGTAGTGCGTGGGGTTGAACTCGCCCTGGCCGACGGTGGTGGCGAGATCCATCCAGTGGATGAGGTACTCGCGGGCCTCGGCGAGGTTCTCCGCGGAGCTCTTGCCGGTGTACCAGGTGTTGCCGGGCTCGTTGGGGTAGAGTTCGGACATCAGGTAGAGCGAAGTGTAGTACATCGCCCAGTGGTTCTCGGTGTCGCCGCGCCACTGGACGTCCTTGCGCCAGCCGTCGCGGATGGCGGCCTTGGCCTCGGGCGTGAGCTGGTCGCGGCCGAGCTCGGCGAGGGCGACGACGGGGAACATCCAGAACGGGCCGTTGCCCGGCTCCTTCATGTATTCGATGACATCGCGCGAGCACTGCGCGGGATCGATGCGCCGGGCGAGGCGCAGGGCGATGACGTCGCGGTTCACCGGGTCGCCGGGCTTCACCATGGCAAGGCGCCAGTCGATGCCCTCGTCGATGCGGGCGAGGTATTCGCGGCGGCGCTGGTCGGCGCCCTGCACGACCTCGCGCGCAGGCACGGGACCGGTGGAGGAAGGCTGGGCGACGAGCGACGTCGCGAGCGCGAGAGCGGAGAGGAGGAGAGCGGAAAATTTCATGATCGTGGAGGCTTGGGGGATTACTTCGCGGCCCGGGTGATCCAGACGAAGCGGCTGATGACGGAACCTTCGAGGCCGGCCTTTTTCCAGGTGCGGCCGAAATCATCGGAAGTGTAGAGCGCCTCCTCGGTGACAGAAGCGTAGAGGCGGCCGTTGTCGGGATCGATGCCGACGCGCCAGACGCTGTGCGCGCCGGGGTCGATGCCCTCGCGCCAACCCGCGCGGGCACCGGGCAGGCCGTCATTGCGCGCGGTCCAGGTCGCGCCGCCGTCCTCGCTCACGAGGACGCCGTAGGTCCAGCTGCCGAGGGCGATGCGCTTGGCGTTGGTGGGATCGAAGGCGACGTTGTAGATGGTCTTCTCGGTGGGCACGCCCTTGGCGACCTGCCAGGTGAGACCGCCGTCATGCGAGAGGAGGGCGCCGTTTTCCTGGGTGGTGGCGACCCAGAACTTCGGGTCGTGCGGCGACTGCTGGATATCGGACACCATGCGCTTGGTGGGGAAGACGCAGCGCCAGTTCTGCGCGCCGTCCTCGGTCAGGAAAATGCCGACCTCGCAACCGGCGAAGACGCGGCCGGCCTTGGTGCGGTCCACCTCGACGGTCTGCGTATATTTGCCGCGGGCGGGCAGGCCCTTTTCCAGGCGGGCCCAGGTCTGCGCGCGGTCGTGGGAGGTGATGACGCCGTCGGTGATCGCAGCGTAAACGTGGTCCGGCGCGTTGGGATCGACGCAGACATCGCGGGCCTCGGTCTCATCCCAGCCGGTGGTGATGCGCCACGAGGCGCCGCCGTCGAAGGTGCGCCAGACGCCGTTGAGGGCGCCGGTGTAGAAGACGCGGGAGTCGCGGGGATCGAAGGCGAGGGCGACGATGGAGGCGTCGTTGTAGCCGAGGGGCTTCAGCTCGCCCTCGGGCGTGCGCAGGAAGAGGCCGCTGGTCGTGACGATCTTGGAGCCGATGACGTAGTTTTTGCTGATGCCACCGGCGATATAGAGGTCGTGCTGCGGCGCGGCGCTGAGGGGGACAAGGCCGGCGAGCAAGGCGCCGAGGAGGAGGTGGTGTATTTTTGTCATGGCGGTAAAAAGAGATTGGCGCGGCGCGCGGGGTGGCAGGAAATGGCAGGACGTTATGAAACCCCTGTTAACGGTTCTGCTGCTGTTGGTGTCGGCCATGGGCGCGCTGCGCGCGACGGAGACGGGCACGCCCGAGCAAAGGCTTGAGGCGCTCGGGATCACGCTGCCGGCGGTGCCGGCGACCGTCGCCAACTATGTGTCGGCGGTGCGCACGGGCCACCTGCTCGTGCTCGCGGGCCAGATCCCGCGCGGCACCGATGGAAAATACGTGACGGGCAAGGTCGGCCGCGACCTCACCGAGGCGCAGGCCGCGGAACACGCGCGCACCTGCGCGATCCAGCTGATCGCGGTGCTGAAGGCCGAGGTCGGCGACCTCGCGAAGGTGAAGCGCATCGTGCGCGTCGGCGGCTTTGTGAACTGCACCGATGACTTCACCGGCCAGCCGAAGGTGGTGAACGGCGCCTCGGACCTGTTCGTCGCCGTCTTCGGCGACCGCGGCCGGCACGCCCGTGCGTCCGTCGGCGTCAATTCGCTGCCCGCCGGCGTGCCGGTGGAAGTCGAGCTGACCGCGGAAGTGACGGACTGAGCGCGAGGACATCTGAATCAGAAAGAGTGGCCCACGGAACACACGGAAGACACGGAAAGGGAATTTCTGAATTCCGTGTTTTCCGTGTGTTCCGCGGGCAATAACAGGGATCTTACAGGTCCTTGACGGACGCGTGGACGGCGGCGATGACGCGCTCGCAGTCCTCCTGCGAGGTGAAGACGTGCGGGGAGACGCGGATGGCCTCCAGGCCCTGCTCGCTGACCGGGCGGCAGCGCAGGTGGTGCTTCGAGGCGAGATAGCCGAAGAAATCCCCCGCATTGGCGCGGGCGTGGCGGAAGGTGACGATGGAGCCGCGCATCTCGTCATGCTTCGGCGTGAGGACCTCGATGCCGTCGAGGTTGGCGAGCCCGGCCATGATCTGCGTGGCGAGGTCGCGGCCGTGGGCGGCGATGCGGTCGCGGCCGATCTTTTCCTGAAAACGCGTGGCCTCGGTGACGCCACAGATGAGCGCGGCGTTGCGCGTGCCGTACTCGTGGCGGGAGGCGGCGCCGAGGTAGGCGAGCTCGCTGCTGGCGGTGAGCACGGGCAGCTCGCCGGAGTAGGCGCCGATGCCGGTGGGGGCGACGCCCTCGAGCTTGGAGCGGCGGATGTAGAGGACGCCCGTCTCGTGGGGCCCGCCAAGCCACTTGTGGCCGCTGAAGGCGTACGAGTTGCAGTCGATCGCGTCGATGTTGATCGGGATCATGCCCACGGACTGCGCGCCATCGATGTGGAACCAGATGTCGTGCTGGCGGGCGAGGGCGGCGATCTCCTTCACCGGGAAGACGAGGCCGGTGGTGCAGGTGATGTGGCTGACCTGGATGACCTTCGTGCGCGGGGTGATGAGGGCGCGGATGGCCTCGAGGTTGGCCTCGGGGCTGGAGGCGTCGGGCTCGAAGAGCTTGAACTCGACGCCGCGGAGCTGCGCCTGATTGAGCCACGGGAAGGAGCCGCCCGGATGGGCGTGCGTCTCGAAGATCACCTCGTCGCCCTCCTTGAGGGTGAGGCCGGCGGCGATGATGGAGTTGCCCTCGGTGGCGTTGCGGGTGAAGCAGACCTCCTCGGCCTTTACGCCGAGGAAGCGCGCCATCTGCTCGCGGGACGGCTCGATGAGCGGGTGGCCGGTCTCGGAGTGGGCCTGCAGCTGGTTCGTGACGGACGAGACCATGTCGAGCACGGGCGACGACGCGGGCCCGAGGCCGCCGGTGTTGAGATAGACGGGATCGGAGAGGAGGGGGAACTGCGCGCGGACGGCGCGCCAGAAATCGGCGGGGTGCTTCGCGTCGTATTCGGGCAGCTTGGACGCGGGCGCGACCTTGCGGGGCTTGGCGGCGAAGACGGACGGGGCGGCGAGGGTGGCGACGGCGCCGAGGCCGAGGCTGCGGACGAAGTTTCTGCGATTGAGGTTCATAGCGAGGTAAACGTGAGCGTGTGGTCGAAGTTGAGCGCGGCACCGGCGGCGACCGCGAGGTTCTCGGAGAACTGCACAGGGAAGGCGGCGAGCGGGTAGTTGCGGCGCACGAACCAGTGGAGCGGGCCGGTGTTGTTTTCGAAACGGAGGACGACGCGGTTGAGCGTGCCGTCGAGCTGGCCGTGCCACTCCATCCAGCGCGCGGCGGCGCCGTGGACGGCGGGGATGCCCTCGAGGCCGCCCTCGGCCACGACCTTGATCGTGGGATCGAGGTGGTCGTCGAGCAGCTCGCGCGCGCCGCGGAACTGCAGGCCCGTGTAGTGCGAGCCGGCGAGGCCGCCGTTGGAGTGCGGGTTGCCGAGGGAGAGCTCGCGGCCGCTCACGTTGGTGAGCCGGCTGCGCCAGTGAATGGACCAGGCCTTGGCGGCGGCATCGAGGTTGACCGCCAGCGAACGCTCCTCGGTGAAGAGGATTTCCGCCAGACGCTTCCACTCGAGCGTATGCGCGAGCGTGGCGCGGGTGCCTGCGGCCTCGAGCTTGGTCCACGCGACATGTCGCTGCACGCCGTGGTCGTCGCGCCACTTGTAGCCATCAGGCTTCAGGCAGGTCGGGCCGCCCCAGAAGTTGGCGCCGGAGACGTTGTTCAGCGTGAGGCTGAGCGCGTGGTGCCAGGGGTGGTCGTTGGGCCGCAGGTTCGTCAGCGTGTCACCGGCGAGGGAGTTGACCGGATGGAAGTAGGGCTTGGGCGACTCGTTCGCGGCGGTCTCCGGCACGTACACATAGCGGCAGAGCAGGCCGCCGCCATGGAAGAGGGAGACGGCGCGGCCGGTTTCGTGGTGGAGCCGGAGGGAACTCATGCTTGCGACGGGAGGGCGAAGGATTTCTCGAACTTGGTGCCGGTGAACTCGACGACCGAGCCGTCGGGCGCGCGCACGCTGGCGGCGATGCCGGCGGGCTTGGTGGCGGTGAGGCGGAACTTGCCGCCCTCCACGCGCCAGGCGACGTCGATCATGCCGTGGGGCGTGCAGACGCTGCCGGCCGCGTGGTCGAGGCCGCAGAGATGCGGCGCGATGGCGATGCGGGCGAAGCCGGGCTCGACCGGCGTGACGCCGAGCACGCGCTGCTGGAACTCCAGCACCGGGTGCGCGGACCACGCATGGCAGAGGGAGCGCCAGTAGCTGTTCTCCTCGACGAAGGTCGAGAGGCCGTAGCTGAGGGACTCGTACCACGGGCCGAGGTGCGAGCGCATCTCGTCGTAGCGGCCGGACTTGGCGAGGGCGGTGAAGCCCGTGTGCATCCAGAAGTAGGAACCGGGGGCGAGCTTCGCGTCGTTGGGGAAGCGGCGCATGATGATCGCGCGCTCCCGCTCGCCGGCGAAACCGGCGACGATGGCCCAGGCGTTGCCGTACTGGCTGACCTCGGGGCCGCCGGGGCGGTCGAAGTACAGGCCCTCGGCCTCGGACCAGAACAAGGCGTGGGCCTTGGCGCGGAGATCGGCGGCCTCAAGCGAGAGGGCGTCGGCCTCGGTGGCGCGGTTGAAATGGCGGAGGAGCAGCGCGACCTCGTCGAGGGCGTTGATGTACTGCGCCGCGTGGATGCACGTCGGGCCGGTGTCGGCGCCGGGGACGACGCCGCGGGGCCACCACGGGCACCAGTCGGTGATGTTCCAGTACGGCATCTTCGCGGGCAGGCCGGCCTCGTTGGTGTGGCGGCGGTACCAGTCGATGACGGCGCGGATGCCGGGCAGCAGGTCCTGCACGGTGGCGCGGTCGCCGGTGCAGTAGAAGTAGTCCTTGATGTTGGTGATCCAGTGGATGCTCCACGCGGGGATCACCTGCACGAGCCGCGACGGGAAACGCGCCTGCGTGAGGCCGTCGGAGAGGCGCGACCAGTCGAAGTGGTAGAGCGCCTGGCGGCTGAGGCGGTAGTCGCCGGTGGTGTACATCGCGAGCTTCGACGTGATCATCGTGTCGCCGGCGTACTGCATCTGCTCGTAGTGCGGGCAGTCCTCGAAGGTCTCGTGCGAGCACATGCGCATCGTGTGCAGGCCGACGGTCCAGATCTGATTGAGCGCGGCGTCGGAGGACTTGAACTTGGCCTTCACCTTGTACGGGTACGCGGTGAAACGCTGCGCGATGGTGCGGAGCGTGAGCGGCTGCTTGCCCACAGTGATGCGCAGGCCGACGTAGCGGAAGGCGCGCCAGTGGAGCGGCTCGAAGGTCTCATCCTTGGTCAGGCCGGCGGGCTCCCAGATATCGCACCAACCGGTGACCTCGCCGCGGCGGTCAAAGGTCCAGCCGCGCGATTCATCGGCGAAGTGCGAGGCGAGGTTGGCGAGCGATTGCTGCTTGCCGAGGAGCTTGGCGCCGGGGGTATCCCAACGCAGGCGCAGGGCCTCGGAGTAGGTGAGACGCACGGTGCTGCCCGCGCCGCCGCGGACGACGAGATGCGGGAAAGCCGTGGTGAGCGCGCCCATGTCGAGCACGAGGTCAACCTTGGTGCCGGGCTTGAGCGTAAGCGGGGTGCCCTTCGCGAGCAGCTTCTTCCACTCGGGGGAAACCTCGCCGCCGCCGCTGACGTAGGCGTCGGGGAACGGCTCGGGCTCGCCCTCCTCGAGCATGGGAATCATGCGCGGGATTAGGCCGTAGGGGCTGGCGGGATCGCGGCGGTTCTCAAGGAGCTCGGCCTTGAAGAGAAGATGCGCCGGCTGCCACGCGGAATCGTCGAACGACGGCGTGTTCCAACCCTGCGGGATGTGCGAGGAGACGCGGTGCTCGAAGTAGCCGAGGTAGCCCTCGAAGGTGGTGTTCTCGTTTTGGAAACGGTGGGCCTTGTCCACGGCGACGCGCCACGTGCCGTCGGTGCGGAGATCCTCGATGACCTTGCCGGCCTTGGTCTTCAGCGCGCCTTCGAGCACAAAGCCGCCGGTGTAGGTGATGACCGAGCACGGCGGCCCGAGGAGGGCGGGGCGGTGCGCGACGCGCGACATGTCGAGGACGATCGCGGCGAGGACGTTGCGGCCCTTGCGCAGGTGCGGCGTCAGCTTGAACGAGTCGTAGAAGTGGTGGTTGACGTCACCCTTGGCCGGGCCGCGGCCGATGAACACGCCGTTGCAGAAAAACAGGTAGCGGCTGTCGGCCGAGAGATCGACGTCGAGGACGGCCTTCGCCGGATCGGCGACCGTGAAGGTGCGGCGGAAATAGCGCACCTGATAGTGGGAGGGCGTCGCATCCTTGGGGGCGGGCGCGCTGTGGGAACCCTCGCTGGACCAAATCCAGGAGGCGGAGTTAACGAAGGGTTGGACGGACACGGGAAGCGAAAAACCTGACGGGGGAGGGGGAACTCAGGGAGTGCGGGCGGCGGGGAGGAAAACGAAGTCGAAGGCGTAGGCGCCATAGAGGCCGCCATCCTGCCAGGTGGCCCCGAGGTCGTCGGAGTAGCGCGTACCCTCCTCGAAGGTGGAGGCCCAGAGCCGGCCCTTCACCTCGGGATCGAAGGCGACGACGAAGACATTCTTCGCCGGGAGGCCGGCGGTGCGGTCGGTCCAGGTCTTGCCGCCGTCGGCGGAGACGCGGAGGCCGACGCCCCAGCCGCCGACCGCGAGGCGGTTGGTGTCGGCGGGATCGATGGCGGCGGCGTAGAGGTTGGCCGTGGCGGAGCCGGCGTCGGTGGGCGACCAGGAGGCGCCGTTGTCGTGCGAGATCAGCACGCCGTGGCCGAGGGTGCCGGCGATCAGGGTATCCGGATTTTTGACACCACGCGCGATGCGCAGGATGCAGACGGCCGGGCCGCGGGTGGGCGTCCAGGACTTGGCGCCGTCGTTGGAGACGTAGATGCCGGCCTCGGTGCCGAGGAGGACGCGCTGGGCGTTGGCCGGGTCGGGCGAGAGCGTCTGGCAGTAGAGCTTGGGCAGGCCGTTTTGCGCGAGCTCCCAGGTGGCGCCGCCGTCCGTCGAGCGGAGGGGGCCCCAGCAGGTGGCGGCGTAGGCGGTCGCGGGATGCGAGGGTGCGAAGTCGATGCAGCGCACGTCGGCGACATCCCAGCCGGTGGTCTTGCGCCACGAGGCGCCGCCGTTGGTGCTGCGGAGCACGCCGTCGGCGCAGCTGAGCAGGAGGACCTGGCCGTTGGTCCCGGGCTGGTCGGCGATGCTGGTGATGCCGAGCACGCGCGGACCGTAGAGGGACCACTCGGTGCTGCCGGCGCGGCGGACATAGAGGCCGGAGTCGGTGGGCGTCGGGCTGTTCTTCTGCGCCTTCGTCATGGCGACGGCGGCGTAGATGTCATGGGCGGGCTGATCCGCGGCGGAAGCGACGAGGGACGCGGCGAAGAGCAGGGCGCCGGCGCGGGCGAGGAGGGGGAGGGAGGGTTTCATTTCTGCGCGGGCGGGACGGCGGTTTCCTCGATGCGGGTGTTTTTGAAATCGAGCAGGTAGCGATCGCCGCCCTCGCGGATCTCGAGGCGGGCGCTGTCGGGCTTTTCGTGGGCGAAGGGGCTGTCGAAGAGCGGCCAGTGGGCGTAGTCGATGGCCTTGCCGTTGATGGTGGGCGTGCTGCCGTATCGGCCGTGCAATACGGTGCCGTCGAGCGCGGTGAAGGTCACCTCGGCCTTGCCGGTGGTGGAGAACTTGATCGGCAGCGCGCGGACGGCGCTCTGGAAGGCGGCGAAGGAGGCGAAGTCGCGGGCGGGCGCGACCTGGACGACGTAGCCGTTTTGCTGGGCGTCGGAGACGTAGCAGCGGCTGCCCGCGCCCCACTTGTCGAAGCCGGCGCCGATGAAGCCCTTCACGTCCTTGGCGAGGAGTTGGGTCCAGTCATTGGGTTTCCACACGCCGGGGGCGAGGGGACGGTAGGCGATGTAAACCGGGCCGCCCTGCGTGAAGATCCAGCCCGAGGCATCCTCGGTGGTGTTGACGAGGTCGCGCGAAAAGAAGGTGGTGATGTGCGGGAAACGGTTCCCCTTGGGCAGATCGTAGAGGCCGATGAGAGCGGTGCCGTGCTGGAAGACCTGCTCGAAGGGCGAGCCGCTCGGCAGCTTGTCAGGGGAGTCGTAGTCGGCCTTGGAACGGGCGATGAGGTCGGTGACGGTGTCCCAGTCGCCGCCGAAGAACATCGTGCCCTCGAGGGGCGACGAGTAGGGCTGCACGGCGAAGAAGGTGTTGGCGGCGGTGGCGGTGGGCTTGTCGGTGCGCCAGGTCAGGCTCCAGGTCTGCTGCTGGATGGGCTGGAGGAGGCCGCCCTGCGAGGAACCGAGGACGAACTCGCGGTCCACGTAGCTGTATTTATAGACCGGCAGCGTGCGCTTGTCGCCGATGAGGATGGAGTCGGGCTCGGCGTTGCGCATGCGCCAGCGGGTGCGCTTCAGCTCGCGCTCGACGTACGGGCGGTGCGTCGTGTCGCGGGCGATACGCTCGAGGATCGGCGGGGGCGTGTAGCCGCTGAGGGCGAGGAGGGTGTTGGCCGGGTCGGCGGTTTCCTGGCCGAAGCCGAACAGGAGCCAGCTGATGGCGGCGATGGGGGTGTTGCCCGGCGCGACGATCTGCCTGGGATAAACGCGGCTGTGGGCGCCGCCGTAGAAGCCGTCGATGTTCTCCACCGCATAATCATAGATGAGGTAGTCGAGCATCATGCGGGCGCGCTGGCGGAGGACGGGGTCATTGGCCCAGCCGGCCAGCATGCTCATGGGGACGATGTATTCCTGAATGTAGCTGGGGGAGTCGTACTCGCCCTGGCCGCGGGTGACGGCGATGTTCATCCAGTGGAGGATGTACTCGCGGGCCTCGGCGAGGTTTTCGGCGGAAGAGCGGCCGTTGAACCATTGCTCGGGGCCGGCACCTTCGAAGGTCTGCGCCGCGAGGTACATGCTGGAGTAGTACATGCACCAGTGGTTCTCGGTATCGCCACGGTTTGGCCAATAGATGCGCCAGAGCTCCTTCACGCGCTGCCACGTCGGCTCGTCGAAGCCGGGGCCGCCCGCCACCATGACCGTGGCCATGGGGTAGGTCCAAAACATGTTGGCGTTGGGCATCGGCTGGTTGATCACGGCGAACCGGGCGAGGGCGGCCTCGCGGTTCTGACCCAGATAGAGGGCGGAGGCGACGTCGAGGAAGCCACCGGAGGTGGTGGTGTTGCCCGGCTTGATCTGGGCGGCGGACGCGGCGAGGATGGCCTGCCGGCGGACGGCGAACCGCTGGGCGATCGCGGCGTCGGACAGGTCAAGGGGGGCGGAGGCCGCAAAAACCGGCAAATTCGTCAAAACCGAGGTAGAAACGAGGAGGAAAAGGGCCGTTATAGAGGAAATACGTGGCATTTTCAGGGTCATGACGGTCGCAAAGAAAGGAAGGTAACTAAGGCTCGCCTTTTTCTGCATTTCAACCAGCATTTTCGCTGAAATTTCAATTTTATGACGACCCCCAAAAAGACACCCCCGCCCCGCCTCGTCCAATGCGCCAGCACGTGGACCATGATCGCTTATCCGACCAAAAAGCGCGAATGGTCGCTGGAGCGAAAGGTGCGGGCGATGAAAGAAGCTGGTTTTGATGGAATTGCGACAATTGTTAACCCCGAAATCAAGGCCTTGGCGGACCGGTTTGACCTGGTGATTATGGGTGGTTTTGACGGCTCCAACGCGAAGCGCGCGCGGGAGCAAATTATCGCCCAGAGGGACCTCGGAGTTTTCTATCTGAATGTTCAGTTGCTCAATCACGACACCGCACCGGCCGAGGCGGCGAAACTGGCCGTGAAGCTGATCGAGCTGTCGGAGGAGCTGGGCGTGGCCGTGCACGTAGAGACCCACCGCGACACCGCGACGGAGACACCGGAGAAGTTCGACGAGATCGCCCGCCTGTTTCAAAAGGCCACGGGCAAGCTGATGCCGGTGACCTGGGACCACTCGCACTTCGCCGTCTCGAAGCACCTGCTGCCGGAGGCCTATGTGCCGCGTCTGCTGGCCTGGCCCAAGCTCATCCAGAACTCCAATCTGTTCCACCTGCGGCCCTTCAACGCCCAGCATTGCCAGGTGCCCGTCGCCGACCGGCGCGGGGCGCTGACGCCGGAGTTCAAGGATTACCTGGCGTTCGTGGAGGAGCTGTTCCTGATGTGGCTCGATGGTCCGCGGCCGCGCAACGAGCTTTGGGTCTGCCCGGAGCTCGGCGTGAGCCATGGCTACCACCTGAGCTTGGATCCGTCGCCGTGGACCGGGGCGGTCCGTGCCCGCCAGGAGTACAAGGGTGCCTGGCACCGGGCGCTCAAGCGCACCAAGCGCCGCTGAGCCCCTCGGGCTGCATCAGCGTCATATCGGCGGGTCCGGGCCGCCGGGTGACAAAACGCTCTTGACCGGCCGGGATGAATATCCGAATTGCTTTCTGAAACGTTCAGAGCGCTTACCCCGGATATTCATGCTCATTGCCGAAATCGCCCGCAAGGCCAAGGTCTCGCCCGCCACTGTCTCCCGCGTCATCAACCAGCCGCACCTTGTCGCGCCCGACCGTCTGGCGCGGGTGCAGGCGGTGATGACCGCCGTCAGCTACGTGCCGACGCCGCTGCACCGTCGCCGGGGGCCCAAGTCGCGCCTCGCCGCGCCGAAGAAGATCGGCGTGTGGTTCGTCGGCGCCAAGAAGAGCCCGAGCCTGAACTGGTTTCAGGACCAGTTGCTCCAGGTGCAGCCCTCGAATGAGCGGCAGCGCATCGACCTGAGCGTCCTCTTCACAGATTCACCGGAGGACCTGCCCCGGGCGGTGGTGGAGCGTCTGGTGGACGGCGTCATCGTGCAGGGCATGGAGCCCTCGGCCGCCTGCATGCAGAAGCTCGGGGATTTCCCCCACGTGTGGTTCATGACCCGCCGCACCGCCAGTTACTCCGGCGACTTCGTGGAACCGGACAACGAACTCAACGGCCGGCTCGGCGCGGACTACCTGCACAGCCGCGGCCACAAGAATGTCGCGATCATCTCCACCGACCCGGCCTACAGCGCCGTTTCCCGGCGCGTCCGGGCCTTTGCCGAACGCGCGAAGGAGATCGGGCTGACCGTCACCACGATTCTGGGCAAATCGAAGCCCGATGCTAGCTTCCTCGACAACGCGCCGCTGCACGAGGAGAGCGAGTGGCTGGTCCGCCGGATGATGCAGATTACCCCCAGGCCGACGGGTCTGTATGTCCCGGTTGACCATTTTTGCGGGTCCTTGTTCCGCTCGCTCCGACAGGCCGGACTGCGCTCGGACCGCGATTTCGAGGCTGTGTTGGGCAACTACAATCCTGTCATATACCACAACCTCGACCACCTCCCGGCCGCCCTCGATATCAACCTGCCGACCCTAGTGCGAAAAGTGGTGGATCACCTCGTCTGGCGGATAGATAACCCCCAGGCGACGGGCCGGATTGGCATCACGGTCGCCCCCACCTTGGTGACCATGGCGCAGCCCAAGCAGATGATCGCTTGAACAATCAACAAATCATTTCTTGCCATGAAACGTAACAATTTTCTTACTCTCCCGACTTTTGGTGCGACCCCTGTCGTGCCAAAACCGGAAACTACAAACCACCCCGAATATAGCATGAAACTAGAACCTAGCTATCCGACTCACAGGGCCAAGCGTTCCTTGGCTGTCTGTCTCGCAGCGCTGTTCACGCTCTCCGCGACCGCCACTTGGGCTGCGGACGATGCCTCGAAACTGGCTGATGAAAATGCGGCTCTCCGCAAGCAACTGGCCGAGCTCCAGGCTCGCTCCGGTGGCACCGCGGCTTCCCCCGCTGCCGCTCCCGCGGCCGATGAGGGCGTCACCGTCCTCTCGCCCTACACCGTCACGGACGAAAAGGACAATGGATACCTCCGCACCAACTCGGTGACGGCGACGCGCATCAACATGCCGATCCAGAACGTCCCGATGTCGATCTCGGTCATGTCGAAAGACTTCATCGACGATGCGAACATCCGCTCCATCACCGACGTGCTGCGTTACTCCTCCTCCGGTGCGGGTGACAACAGCTTCGCGATGAAGCGTCCGGCCAACTCGGCCACGCCCCAGGGTAACTTCACCCTCCGTGGCTTCGGCGTGAACTCCCTCCTCCGTAACGGTATCTCCCGCTACATCGGCTACAACGTAAACAACGTTGACCGTATCGAAGTGGTGAAGGGTCCCGCCTCCGTGTTCTTCGGCGCCGGCTATCCCGGTGGTGTCATCAACTACATCACCAAGCAGCCCGTCTTCGCCAAGATCCCGACCACGATCCAGTACGTCTTCGGTGACAATAACCTGAACCGTGTGATCCTCGACAATAACACCGAGCTGAGCAAGAAAGCCGCGATGCGTATCGTCGGTTCTTGGGAAAACAGCAGCGGTGCCCGTAACTTCGAGTTCAACAAGACCAACACCGTCACCGCCAATCTGGCCCTCAATCCGTTTGATAGTGGCAAGCTGAAGGTCACGTTCGAAATCGAGCACTACGAGTCGAACTTCAACGCCAACCAAGGTGACTGGATCTATCCCCAGGGTTGGTTCAACGCTTACCAGTCCCCCAGCGCCGCCCTCATCGCGGCCAGCGGTGTGGCTGATGCGACCGCCTACAAGGCCCGTATCTTCAACAGCCTTGGCAACTACATGGCCGACACTCGCAAGGCCGCGAATGACTACAGTCTCGCGACCTACACGAGCGTGCAGCGTGGTGCCTACTACCAGGATCGGAACAACAACCGCATCCACGACGAAGGCTTCAACTACAGCGATCGTGGCGACGTCAGCAAGAACTACGTCGATACCCCGAGCGCCACGGTTGAATTCTCGCCGTTCTCCTTCCTCGATGGCCGCTACGTGGTCACCAACGAGACTGCCCGCTTCGACAACGTTGAAGGCATTCTCAACCCGTACGCTGATGGCCGTCTGTTCAATGCCCTCAACGGCAATAACACCAGCGGTTACTATCGCGCCTACCAGAACCACCAGGTTGACTTGATCTTCAAGTACGACCGCTGGGGTATCAAGAGCAAGCTGCTCGTCGGTGGTAGCTTCACAAAGCAGAACCAGCAGTACCAGGCCGCCGACAACACCAGCGTGTCCGGCATCCCGAACTACTCCAAGATCCCGGGCATCACGAATCCCGCGGGCAATCCGAATCTGGTTCCCGTCTCCACCGCCAGCAAGAATAACTCGTTCCGCGGTGACTTCGGCACCGGTAGCACCAACGACGTCCCGGTCAACCAGGTCATCCGTGACCGTTATGGTGTGATCAAGACCGTCCAGCAGGTCTTCACGCAGTATGATCCGGGCTACGACATCAATCCCGACATCAGCACGACCATGCTCTACAACCGCACTGCGCTCGACGGTTACAAGACCGAAGACCAGGCCGGTTACCTGAACTACAACGGCACGCTGCTCGACGACCGTCTGACGGTCCTCGCCGGTGTCCGTCGTGAAATGCACCGTGACAGCGGTCAGTACCTGACCCACAACTTCCCCTGGTTCTCGCCGCCGAACTACGCCTTCAAGGACACGGTCACGTATCCCCCGAGCGCGTACGGCTATGACTACGGTTACGCTGGCGACTCCAACGGCTTCCAGCGCCAGGCTGGTTCTTCGTGGATGGCTGGTCTCTCCTACGCCGTCACCAAGGAGATCAGCGTTTACACGTCCTACTCCTCGGTGTTCCGTCTCAACAGCGGCACTGCGGCCGGTCTGAGCACGCTCACGCTGCCCGACATCTACAACGCTGCCAAGGCTTGGGCCCAGAATACGGCGAACACCAGCACCTATAACGCTGCCGGTACCTTCACCTACGATGGCAAGTCGATCAGCACGTACCAGCAGTTCTACGACGCGCTGGCTGCCAAGGGTGCGTTCAACGTCATCCAGAATGAAAAGGGTTACAACGGCGAAGTCGGTGTGAAGACTGCCCTGTGGGACAACAAGCTCACCGGCACCTTCGCTCTCTTCCAGTCGCAGCGCTCCAACCAGAAGCTCGATGACTCTGCCCGCCAGAGCACCGAGCCCTTGAATGGTAGCCAGAACACCGTCATCTTCGGCCCCGCCGGTAACCCCTACAGCGGCTCTCGTGTCGCTCGTTGGCGCACCGTCGGCGTGAAGAACAAGATCCAAGGCGCTGACTTCGAGTTCATCTGGACTCCCCAGCGCAACTTCCAGTCCCTCATCAACGGTTCTTGGATGTGGACCGCCAAGACGGTTGATAATCCCACGGTTGCTCATCCTGGCACCGCGGTTTACAACACCTACACCGGCGTGACCAAGGTCAATGCCGACCTCACCTACGGTGAGCGCCTCGAGAACGTTCCCGAGTACACGCTGAACTTGGTCAACAAGTACACGTTCACGGACAACACGTTCGCCGGCCTCTCCATCGGCGTGAATGCCCGCTACAAGTCCACCACCCTCATTGCTCGCAATGCGGACTGGAATCCCCGTACGGGCGGTCTGACCTCCGGCAACTTCACGGTCTTCGACGTCAACGTCGGCTATCCGTGGGAAGTCTTCGGTTACAAGATCAGCACCCAGGCTGGTGTCTACAACGTCTTCGACAAGCTCTACATCGAAGGCGCCACGCAGATCACCTCGCCCGGCCGCACCTGGCTGGTCTCCAACACGCTCAAGTTCTAATCGAACCGAGCTGTTAGGAGGTTCCTAAAACCTTCGAGGGCGGAGACGAAAGTCTCCGCCCTTTTTCGTGCCCGGAAATCCAACTCTGCCACAGGACGGGTTGTTCAGGAATTGGGCGTATCCGATCTCGCCAGGCTACCATTGAGGCCGAGGTGACGAAGCGTAGGTTGCGCCCTTGGGCGCAACAACGACGGAGCGGCATGCTGCTTGGCGCCCTCACACCCACAGGACGCAGCCTACCGCCAGCCTAAAACCGCCGGCTTTGCTTTATAGGTTCATTTCAACGTGAACCCGCGAGAGATATGACCGTGCCAGCCGATCCGGCATAGTCTATGGCTGGCACCTGCCCGCCGGCTCGCTGACGTCCGCTGGATTACGCCAGCGGAGCCAAGGTTTCCGCTACGGGCGTCCGGTAGGCCTTTAGCGCCGGGACCACGCCACCCAAGGCACAGAGTCCGACCAACGCCAGTGGGCTCCAAGCCAGGATCGGCTGCCAGCGCCATACTTCGATCACGACGCCTGTCTGTGCGCGGATTACCGTCGCCACTCCGGCCAGCAGGACAAAGTAAACGGCATAGCCCGCCAGCGCGCCAAGCGCACCGATGGCCGCCGCCTCGCAGACGACGGCCCCAAAGATCGTGCGTCGGCGCGCGCCCAGCGCTCGCAGGATGGCCAGATCCCGCCGCCGGGCGCTCATGGAGTTATAGATGCTGGCCAGGACGGAGCCGGCCGCCACGAGGGCGACGAGGTAGGCCACGAGGGTCAGTACCTGGTCAAACCACGCGATCTTGCCAAACAGCTCCGCGATGATGGTGCCAACGGGGTAGGCGAGGGTCAGTCGGTTGCCCTGCTTATTGTACATCATGTCGAGCATGAAGCCCGCGGTCGGGGCCCGCAGTTGGATCAGCACGGCGCTGATGTCGGTCGCGGCGCGCGGATCGTGTCCGCTCATCGTCTGCACGCCCTCAAGGGGGATCCAGACGACGCGATCCGCCGGGGTATTGCTCGGCTCCAGCACGCCGACGACGGTGTAGGTCTCCGCATGCTGGTTCTTCTCGTCGAAAGCCAGGCCATGGAAGGGATGAAACGTGTCGCCGACCTTCAGGCCCAGCTTGGCCGCGGCGAAGCTGCCCGCTACTGCCTCGTGTTGCCCGGCCTGAAACACCCGGCCCCCCGGGGCGATCACGTGCTTTTTGCCGGGCGCGTACTCCACATCGGTCAGCAAGCCCGGCACCGTCCCCACGAGGCGGTAACCGCGCAGGTTGTCGCCCACGGCGATGGGGATGGCGGCCTTCACCGCCGGATGGCGCCGGATGGCCTCGTAGTCGCTCCACGCGAGGTTGCCCGGCGAGGCCTCGAGGTTGAAGATGGCATTGAGTACCAGCTGCAGCTTCGAGCCGCGCGCGCCGAGCACGGCGTCGAATCCGCCGGTGGTCTGGGTAAACGCCGCCTGGGCCTGCGTCTTCACCGTCCACACGCACATCAGCAGGCCGCAGGCGAGGGCGATGCTGCCCGCCGTGATGAGGGTCGAGAGCGCGTGCTGTCGCAGCGAGCGGTAGATGATCAGGGGCAGCGTCATGGGATCTGCGCGGTACGGGCCGCCGCGTTGATGTCCTTGAAATCCTGCCGCCGTTCGAACTGCGCGAGCACCTCCTCGTCGTGGCTCACCAGCAGGAGCGCGGCCCCGGATTCGCGGCACACCTCACGGATCAGCTGGAGGGCCTCGCGGGCGTTGCGCCGGTCGAGGTTGCCGGTCGGCTCGTCGGCCAGCACGAGCCGGGGCCGGTTCGCGAGTGCGCGCGCCACGGCCACGCGTTGCTGCTGGCCGGTGGAGAGCTGCCGGGGGAAATGGTCGAGGCGGTGCCCCAGCCCCACGCGCCCGAGCACCTCGCGGGCGTGCGCCCGGTCGGCCCCGCGCGGGCCGAAGCTCATGCCGAGCAGCACGTTTTCCAGCACGGTGTAGCCCTGCAGCAGGTTGAAGGTCTGGAAGATGTAGCCGAGTTTCTCCGCCCGCAGGCGGTCGCGCTGCGCCTCGCTCAGAGCGGTGAGTACGGTGCCGCCGATTTCGATGCGCCCGCCATCGGCCGCGAGGATGCCTGCGATCAGGTTGAGGAAGGTCGTCTTGCCCGAGCCGCTCTCGCCGCGCAGCGCCAGCTGCTCGCCTGCGGCGAGGGTGAAGTCCGCCACGTGCACGATCTCCACCCGCGTACCTTCCGGGGTCGGGAAGGATTTGGTGAGGTGCGAGACCGTTAGCATGGGAGGGCAGTGTGCCAAGACGCCGCGCGTTGACGACCCGTTTCACGCAAAAAATTTCCCGCCGCCAAAGAGGGTAACATTTTCGCCTTACGTCGTCCCGGCCTCGACTCGCGGCCGGTCCGTGGTTACTCTCTCCTCATGCTCACCCCCGGCCAAAATTTCCGCGCCGCCCTTGCCGCTGAGCGTCCGCTGCAGATTGCCGGAGCCATCAACGCCTACGCGGCGCTGCTCGCCCAGCGCGCCGGTTTCCACGCACTGTACCTTTCCGGCGCCGGCGTGGCCAATCACTCCCGCGGCATCCCTGACGCGGGGGACACCACGCTCGAGGATGTGCTGATCGACGCGCGTCGCATCGCGCAGCGCGTGCCGCTGCCGCTCCTCGTCGATATCGACACCGGCTGGGACAATCCCGCCGCCACCGTGCGCGCCCTGGCGGAAGCTGGGGTGGCGGCCGTCCACCTCGAGGACCAGATTCCCGCCAAGCTCTGCGGCCACCTTCCCGGCAAACAGCTCGTCTCCCCGGCCGAGATGGCCGCGCGCGTCCGCTCCGCCGTCACCGGCAAACCCGACCCGGACTTCGTGGTCATGGCCCGCACCGATGCCGCCGCGGTGGAAGGCCTGCCTGCCGCCATCGCGCGGGCCCGCGCCTATGTCGCCGCGGGGGCGGACATGATTTTCGCTGAGGCCCTCCGCACGCTCGACGACTACCGGGCCTTCACCGCGGCGCTCGATGTGCCCGTGCTTGCGAACCTCACTGAGTTCGGCCAGACGCCTTTGTTTACCGTCGCGGAGCTGCGCGCGGCCGGCCTCGCGCTTATCCTCTATCCGCTCGGCGCCTCGCGCGCCGCCGCCGCGGCCTCGCTCGACGTTTACCAAACCATCCGCCGCGACGGCACCCAGCGCGCCGCCATCGGAAAAATGCAAACCCGCGCCGAACTTTACGACGTCCTCGGTTACTCACCAAAACCATGAGCCCTCCTTCCAAAAAATCCGTCGCTCTCTCCGGTGTACCCGCGGGCAACACCGCCATCTGCACCGTCGGCCATGCCGGCAACGACCTGCACTACCGCGGCTACGACATCGCCGACCTCGCCGCGCAATCCTCCTTCGAGGAGACCGCCTACCTGCTCATCTACGGCGAACTGCCCGAGCGCACGCAGCTGGCCGGTTACCACCGCAAGCTCCGCAAATTCCGCGGCCTGCCCGTCGCCCTCCGCCGCGCCCTCGAAAAAATCCCGCGCTCCGCGCACCCGATGGATGTTCTGCGCACCGGCGTCTCCGTCCTCGGCACGCTCGAGCCCGAGGCGCTGCCGCCCTCCGGTCCGACGCCTGACAGCGTGCCCGGTGCGCAGCATATCGCCGACCGCCTCCTCGCCACGCTGCCTGGCATGCTGCTCTACTGGCATCTGTACGCCACAAAGCGCCGCGCGCTCCCGTTGGAAACGGATGCGTCCAACCTCGCCGCGCACTTCCTGCACCTGCTCCACCGGCGCAAGCCCTCCGACGCCCACGTGCGCGCGCTCGACCAATCGCTCATCCTCTACGCCGAGCACGAGTTCAACGCCTCCACCTTCACCGCGCGCGTGATCGCGGGCACCGGCGCCGACTTCCACTCCGCCGTGACCGGCGCGATCGGCGCACTCAGCGGTCCGAAGCACGGCGGCGCCAACGAGGTGGCCCTCGCCATCCAGCAGCGTTACAAGACCCCCGACGCCGCCGAAAAGGACCTCCGCGCGCGTCTCAAGCGCAAGGAGATCATCATCGGCTTCGGCCACCCGGTTTACACCGTCAGCGATCCCCGCAGCGCCATCATCAAGGCCGTGGCTCAAAAACTCTGCGCCGAGTCGGGCAACGAGCGCCTCTTCGCCGTCGCCGAGCGCATCGAGCAGGTGATGTGGGCGGAGAAGAAGATGTTTCCCAACCTCGATTGGTACAGCGCCGTCGTCTATCGCGAGCTCGGCGTGCCGTCCGCGATGTTCACGCCGCTCTTCGTCCTGGCGCGCACGGCCGGCTGGTCCGCGCACATCATTGAGCAGCGCCTCGATGGGAAGATCATCCGCCCCAGCGCCACCTACATCGGTCCCGCGGAGCGTCCGTACGCCTCGCTCTCCCAACGCGCCTGACGATCCATGTCCTCCGCCATCTCGAACATCCGTCCGCCCGCCGATCCGCTCCTCGCCACGCTCGCGGACTACGCTCTCAGCGCCACCCCGCCCAGCGCCGAGGCGATGGAGACCGCCCGCTGGTGCCTCCTTGATACCCTGGCCTGCGGCATCCTGGCCCTGCAGTATCCCGCGTGCACCAAGCTCCTCGGCCCCGTGGTCCCCGGCACCAGCATCGTGCACGGCGCGCGCGTCCCCGGCACGGCCTACGAACTCGATCCCGTGCAGGCCGCCTTCGACATCGGCACGATCGTTCGCTGGCTCGACTTCAACGACACCTGGCTCGCCGCCGAGTGGGGCCATCCTTCCGACAACCTCGGCGCCATCCTCGCCGTGGCCGACTGGCTCAGCCGCCACCAGCAGGCCGGCGTCACGCCCGCGGCCTTCCAATCGAAAATCGAGAATCAAAAATCGAAAATCACCGTTCACGACATCCTCGTTGCGATGGTGAAGGCCCACGAGATCCAGGGCGTCCTCGCGCTGGAAAACTCCTTCAACCGCGTCGGTCTCGACCACGTGCTCCTCGTGCGCATCGCCTCCACCGCCGTCGCGACCGCGATGCTCGGCGGCACGCGCGAGCAGGTGATCAACGCCCTTTCGCACGCGTGGCTCGATGGCTCTGCGCTCCGCACCTACCGCCACGCGCCCAACACCGGCTCGCGCAAATCCTGGGCCGCCGGCGACGCCACGAGCCGTGCGGTGCGCCTCGCGCTCATCGCGCTGACCGGCGAGATGGGCTATCCCTCCGTGCTCACGGCCAAGACCTGGGGCTTTCAGGACGTGGCCTTCAAGGGCAAGTCCGTCACACTCGCGCGTCCGCTCGGCAGCTACGTGATGGAAAACATCCTCTTTAAGATTTCCTTCCCCGCCGAGTTCCACGCGCAGACCGCCGTCGAGTGCGCGATCCAGCTCCACCCGCAGGTGCGCACGCGGCTCGACCAGATTGCGCGCATCGAGCTCACCACGCACGAGTCGGCCATCCGCATCATCGACAAGACCGGCCCGCTCCACAACCCCGCCGACCGCGACCATTGCCTCCAGTACATGACCGCCATCGGCCTCCTCCACGGCACGCTCACCGCGGAGCACTACGAGGACCACGCCGCCGCCGACCCGCGCATCGACGCCCTCCGCGAAAAGATGACCGTCGCCGAGGACCCGCAGTACTCGCGCGACTACCTCGACCCGGAAAAACGCTCCATCGCCAACGCCGTGCAGGTCTTCTTCACCGACGGCTCCAAGACGCCGCGTATCGAAGTCCACTATCCCATCGGCCACCGCCGCCGCCGCGCCGAAGGCATCCCCGTCCTCCAACAAAAAGCCGCCGCCGCCTTCGCCCGCCATTACGGCCAGGCCAAAGCCGACCAGCTCACCGCGCTCTTTACCGATCGCCCCCGGCTCGAGGCCACGCCGGTCCATGCCTTTGCCGCTGCGTTAGCCAATTGAGCGGTCGAATTGTTTCACTCCATCTCCCGCTCGATCAGTTTCTGCAGCTCGAAGCGGTGACATTGCGTCGTGTCCTCGGCGCAGTGGCAGAGGAGGGTGACGGTCTGTTTTTCGGCGAGCTTCGCGATCAGGCGCAGGGTGAATTTCTGGCCGTGGTTTTTGATCGTGGCGTTCCCGGCATCGATGGCGGCGGGGGCAAACAGCTCCTCGCGGTACGCCTTTAGGAATTTCGCCCAGGTGATCTTTTCGGCGAGCACGCTTTTCAGCAGTGGCTCGCTCGGACCGAGGTTGGCCATCCACACGTCATAACGGTCGGTCGGCAAGCCGTGGCCACGGAAACGCGCGACGAGGATGCGCAGCCCGTCGTCCGGGGCGATGGATGAGTGGACGGACTTCGTTTTCAGCATGGCGGAATTTTATCCGGTACCGGCCAACACGGAAAGAAGGAAGTCCACCCGCGCTGCGCCGGCCATGCGTAGCTCTGCGTATATCGCTGCGCACAGGATATGCTACGATGGGAGACCTTGGATCTCTCTCCCATGCTCGCCGCCGTCATTGTCGTCTTCCTGCTGGTCGCGCTCGTCGCGACCGAGTCGGACGCGGCATGACGTGTCCGGTAAAAGCAAAAGGGCGCCGATGATCGGCGCCCTTATCTTAGATGGGACTATCCTTGCGGCTCAGTGCCAGCTGCCGCGGACAAAGATGTAACCCTTGCCGTGCTTGTCCCAGCGGGGTTGCTCCCACTTGGCGTGCGGACGCGGCGGGATCTCCCAGTGGCCTTTCACCCACGTGTGCGGGGTGGGGCCCGGGCGCCACGCCCAGTATCCGCCCACCCAGACATAATCCGGACCGGGACTCTCGACCATCACTTCGGACTGGGCGAGAGGTGGCGGATCATCGGCATACATGGGGACCGAGGTGGTGGGATCGGTGGTGGCGGCGGCCGGAGCGGTGCTGGATCCATTGCCTTGCGACCGGTCGCAACCGGCGAGCAAGCCAAGCGCCAACAGCAGGAGACCGAGGGCACGGCGGGGATTCTGGAGGGTGCGCGTATTCATGGTTGGTAACAGGGGTTGCTCTCATGGTGGCGGCCGCAGCCGGACGGTTCCGCCGCCGCACCCGGGAAAAGGGGAATAATTTCCGCCGCCCCGGGAACCCTTCGGCCGATCAGCGCGACATGCGCGAATCCCTGTCACCGCGGCCGGCGGCCAGCGTCTTGGGGGACGGTCCTCCATGCCAATCCGCCGCCTCGTCCCCGTGTTCCTCGTGCTGCTCGCCGCGGCGCCGGTGGCGCGCGCGAGCATCTTCGATTACCTGACCGGCCACCGCGACATCGAGGTGATCACCGTGACGGACATGACGCCGGAGGGCCGGCAGATGAAGGCGCCGACCACGCAGGCCCCCGTGTACTACATCTCCGTGAGCCTCGGCTTCAAGGACCTCGGGCCCGTCGGCGGCGACAAGTCCCCGCCGGAGGACCAGGTGCTGGCGACGATCCAGAAGGCCTTGGCGAAACAGCACTTTTTGCCCGCCGGCCCGGGCACCCCGCCGCCGACCCTCGCTCTGGCTTTCACCTGGGGTACGCTCAACGCCGACTTCGACTACGGCTTCGATCCCGACAAACCTCCGCGCCTGCGCAACCGCCAGCAAATCCTGAAATTTTTAGGCGGATACAAGATGGGCTACTCCGACCGCGACTTCGACGCGGCCACGGCGGTCACGGGCCTCAAGATCTATGACTTCGACTCCCAGGCCTTCTACGACCTGGCCGAGGAGGATTTCTTCGTGGCGGTGATCTCCGCCTATGACCTGAAGGCCTTTCAGGCGAAGCAGAAGAAGCTGCTGTGGATGACGCGTATCAGCACGCCCTCGACCGGCTTTGGCATGAAGGATGTTTTTCCCACGATGCTCGCCGTTGCGACGCCCAACCTTGGCCGCGAGACCGAGCGGCCGATTTGGATCGATGCGTCGGACAAGTACAAGCCCGACGTAAAGCTGGGCGAGACACAGGTCATCGGGGTGATAGAGGACCGCAAAACGCCACCACCATCCGCGACCGAACCGGATAAAAAGAAACCGCCGGCCCCGGCTCCCACGGTCAGCAAACCGTGAGGGCGGGGCCGGCGGCATAAGGCCGGGCGGATGTTATTTCCAGTAGCCCTCGTAGAAACGGTACGCGCCGTTTTCCGGGGACCAGCGCGGCTCGATCCAGGCGGCGCCGGTGTACGGCGGCACCTCCCAATGGCCGGCCATCCATTCGTAGCGGTCGTTGCGCCAGGTCCAGTGGCCCGCCACCCACAGGTGGCTCGAGGAGGGCCGCGGCGGGATCGCCTCGGGCGGCGGCGGCGCGGGCGGTGCCGAGGCCACGATGACCGTCGAGCCCACGGTGGCGACTGGCGTGGCCACAGCGACCGGCACGGTCGTGGTGGTGGTCGCCACCGGCGTGGTGACGACGACGGCTTGGGCCGTAGGTTGCGTCGGCGCTGACGGCGGCGGCGCGGTGACGAGGTGGGAATCAGGCTCCGACGCGCAGCCGGAGAAAACGCCGAGGGCGCCGCACAGCAGGGCGGGCAGCGCGAAGTGCAGGGCACTGGCGCGCTTGGCGGTGGAGTGGCCGGGGGTGATCGGCCGGGGGGATACGATGGTTTTCATGATCCGATGAGGGGTTAAGGTTGTTTAACCGTACCCGGATCATGGTGCGGCCGGAGGGCGGGATGTTCCCGGCCCCGGCGAGGGCGGCGCGCTTACGCCGCGCGGTCGAGGCCCGCGGCCACGGGCTTCGGCAGAAGAGTCACGCGTGAGGGCGGCGGCGCGAGGCGCGCGGCCTCGGCCCCGCGGCGGATTGAGTAGCCCTGGCGGCGGAGGCCCGCGGTGCGCGGCGCAGGTGTCCCGCAGTCCGGGAGCGCGAGCGTGCGGCGCGGCGCATAGTCGGTGACGACGATCAGCGCCGTGAGGCCCACCACGAAGGCGATGAGGAGATTCTGTGCATTGATCACGGCCGGCACGGCGAGACCGGCGGAGGCGGCGAATTCAGCGGCGGCGGTGATGCCGACGAGGAGTAGGGCGGAGAGGGTGAAGACCTTTTTCATAACGAGGGATGATTGTGCCCTTCTTATTGCACCGCGCGTGCCAGCTTGATTTAAAATTCCTAAGTGATTGTCAGATAAATAATAGAAATTTATAAATGGCCTGACTCGAAAAACTGGAGACGCGATCCGTACGAAGTTTGGGAACGGCGATTCCCAAGATTGGGACGCGGCTCGGCGGCAGGGCCGGCCTGAGTTTGGACAGAATGAACAGAATTTACGCAATGAGCGCTGCGGCGCCCCTATTCGGTAAAATTTTGTTCATTCTGTCCAAAAACCAGATCATATCGGCGTCACCCCATGGCCCGCGCGAAACCGAAAAAATCCCCGGCGAAACCCCAGCCCATTTCCTCCAAGAAAGCGCTCATCCCGGTGCGCGCGCTCGACTTCGTGATGTACAATACGAAGGAGATGAAGGCCACGCGGGCGTTTTACCAAAAGCTCTTCGGCTTCAAACGCGGGCACGAGTGGTCGGAGTTCTGGAGCGAGTTCGACACCGCACCGCTGACCTTCTGCCTCAACGACGGCACCTCGCGCGCGGGCGACCCGAAGTGGGATTGGGATGGCGCGGCCTGCGTGGCGCTCGCGGTGGACGATGTGCCCGCCGCGATTGCGAAGTGCCGGAAGCAGGGCGTGAAAATCCTGATCGAGCCCGTCGAGACGCGCGTGTGCTGGATGGCGTGGATCGCCGACCCCGCGGGTAACCGCATCTGCCTCCACTCGCGCAAGGACGGCAGCGCGGGGTGAATATGTAGGCCCGGCCACCGGCCGGACCTACATGCTGATCACACCGCCGGTTTCCGGCGCGCGATCAGCAGCGCGAGAAACACCACGATGAGCGCGGCGGGCAGCACGGCTACGCGGCCGAGCGTCTCGAGGCCGGCGGCGGCCTGCAGGCTGGCCTGGTCGGCTGCGGGGAGTTTTTCCAAAACCCGGCCCGCGAGACGCGCGGCGACGCCCTCGTCGTAGAAGCGGCCGATCACCGGCAGCACGAAGCTCACGCTGAGCATGCCCGCGCCGCCCATGATCGCGAGGCCGAGGGCGCCCGTCTTCGGGAAGTTTTCGCTGACGAAGCCGAGCATCGTCGGCCAGAAGAAGCACACGCCGAGGGCAAACACCGTGGCGCTGGCGAAGAGCATGTTGCCCGTCGTGTGACTCATCGCAAAGAGGCCGAGCGCGCTCAACACGGCGCTCAGCAGCAGCATCCCGACCGGTGAGAGGCGGTGCACGAAGACGCCCGCGAACTGGCGGCCCACGGCCATGAGGCCGGTGATCCAGACGAGGACGAGGATGCCGTCCACGCCCGCGTTGGTCAGCACGTTGGGGATCCACTGGCCCGGCCCGAGCTCGGTCGCGGCGGTGAGCAGCATGCAGAGCACCATGAGCAGAAACGCCGGCCGCACGCAGGCGGCAAACATCGCGCCGGTCGATACGCCCGACTCCACGCGCTCCGTGCGGGGAAACGCCTGCCCGAGGAACATCGCCCCGTAGATCACCGTCGGCACGAGCATGGCGGCAAACTGGATTTTCCAACCGAGCCCGGCATGGCCGAGCGCGAAGGCGAGCAGGCCGCCGATCACCACGCCGCCGGGGAACCAGACGTGAAAGTGGTTCAGCTTCGTCGTCTTGTCGTTGGGGTAGAGCGTGGCGATGAGCGGATTGCAGGCGGCCTCGACCGAGCCGTTGGCGATGCCGAAGATCAGCGTGCCGGCGTACAGGCTCCAGTAGTCCCACGCGAAGATCGTGAGCAGGATGCCCGCGACATGGCCGACGAAGGCGAAGCCGGCGATGCACTTGAGGCCGAGCGCGTCGCAGAGCGGTCCGCCGAAGATCATCGCGAGCGTGAAGCCCCAGAAGGCGGTGCCGTTGATCCAGCCGACCTGCTCGTGGGTGAGCTTGAATTCGGCGGCCCAGTCGCCGGCGGCGCTGCCGCGCAGGGCGAAACTCATGGCGGTAACAATCAAGGCGATACAACTGGCCGCGAACAGGCGCGAGGATTTCATGGGGTACGGACGGGGTGGGGTTGAGCCGCCCGGGGTGGGGCGGCAGGGGGTAGGAAAGCACCGCCAGCGAAGGGGGTTTCCCGACGGCGTTCAAGCGCAAGCTGGGCCTATTGGGTAGCTACGAGCGTGAGCGAGTGGGAGGGCGACCGCTCGCTCACGCTCGCAGCTACTTTTCGAGCCGGAACCTCGTAGGGCTTGCGGCGGGACCGGGATGTGCCGTTAGGGTGGGAGCGGCGCTGGCGTGTCTGCCGAGCCTGCGGCGGCTGAAGCGCATCAATCCGTCGGAGTGCCTGCGGAATTTGTAAACCGGGGCTCGGCGGCCGGATTTTTAACCGCGAATGAGATTTCGCCCATGCGGCGAAATCTTGGAGATGCGGCTTCGGCTGATCGCCTGCGCTGGGAGAATAGGGGCCGCTGATCGCGGCTGGGTGGATCGTTTGTCATCTATTAGATGACAAACGACGAAGGCGGAAACAAGGTGAGGCCCGGCTCTGATTGAGTGGACTCAGATTGCGGGCCGGTTATCAACGGTCGCAGATAGATCGCCGTCGCTCCCCAAACATACCCAGGAAATGAATATGCTTAAGAGATATCTGCTGCTTGTTTTGGTTGTGCTTGGATTCCAGCCGGCTTTCGCCAAGGACGCGGTGGTGTACAGAATGGGATACAGTAATTTTACCCTGTATGTGGCGATGATGCCGTGGGAGTCCGTGGTGTCCGTTGACCGCGCCGAGATGTTCAGACGATGGGACAAAAAGATCGAGCTGGGACTGCGTCCGACCATCGAGCTCTCCCTCCTGCTTGAACAGGCCCAGCTAACCGATAAGAAATATCTGCCCGGGGAATTGGTGTCTGGGCATGATTATATCCTTATGAAGGCGGTCGCGGACAAGGGCGTGGAGGTCGAGCTGTTCGTGGACGTGAACAGGAATTTGATGTGCCTGAATGGTTTCCTTTTTAAGGATGACAAAGCCTACCGGCAGACACTGGCATACGTCACAGAACTGGCAGGGGTGGGAAAAGCGCCTGATCCAGCCACCATCCGAGAGCTTCTCAAGCAATCCGCCAAAAAACCGGCGGAGAAATAAAAGGCCGCGGACGGGCGGTTTACTTCGGCGGAGCGGCGGAGTATTTGGCCCAGTCGTGTACGAGGGCGTGGACCACGGGGCTGCCGATGCGGTAGGCGGCTTCGAGGGCGGGGAGCATACCTTGGTAATCCTCGACCATGCTCTCCGAGGCGGACTGACCGGCGGGAGGCTGCGAAAAATTACTGCCGGTGCGGAGGACGAGCACGCGTTGGAAATCGACCTTGTGCATGGCGGCGAGGCGCGTGAGGGCGTTGGCGATGCCGTGGTCCTCCATGTTGGTCATGGCGCAGATGCCTTCGCCGTCAGTGTAGAGCTTGGTCCAGTCGTCGGCCCATTGCTGCATGCGCGCACCGTGCCAGTAGCGGCAGGAGGCAAAGCTGTCGCCAAGGAAGACCTTCGGCGGGGCGAGCGCCGCGGGGAAGCCCACGTAGAGCGCGCGGTGGGCCTTGGCCTCGGGGCTGTCGGCCAGCGGCACGTCCTTGGTCAGCGCGTAGGCCCAGGCGACGAGCGCGGGGTTGAGCGTCCACTGCATGGGCTTGGGGGCCCAGTCGGGGATGGTGGGTTTCGCGAGGGGCGTCTTGTTGCCGAGGGCCATGATGCCGTAGGGCCAGTCGGCGGGGGCCTCGTGGGTGTCGATTTCGTAGGCGATGTCGCCGTCGATGACGTGGCGGGCCCACGCGGCGCTGCCCTCGGTGCCGACGTGCGGGCTGACGCCGGCGATGCCGTTGATCAGCCAGTAGGTGTGTGAAAGGTCGAAGCGTGGATCGAGGCAGAGCGCCATGATCTGGAGGCCGCTGCGCACGGTGGTGCCGGAGACCACGCCGTACACGCCCTGGTCGTTGAAGCGTACCGGGTGGTCGAGCCCGGGCACGGTGATGGAGCCGGTGAGCTTTTCGCGCTCGGCCCAGAACTGGAACTCGCCGGGCACATCGCCCGTGTCGGCCCCGATCTCAAACGTGGCGACGACAATGACCTTGGGGCGGATCAGCTCGGCAGCAGAAAGCGCCGACGAGAGCAAAGTTGCGCAGGAGGCGAGAAGTAGCAGACAGCGGGAGAGATTCATGCTGCCCGAGAAGAGCACGCGATGTGCCAGCGGCGATGATGGGGCGGGAAGAGGGACAAGGCAGGAGGATTTTTAACCGCGAATGGGATTTCGCCAATGGGCGAAATCTTGGGCGTGCGGCTCCGGCTGATCGCCTGCGCTTGGAGGATGGGGCCGCTGATCGCGGCCAGAATTAGGAGGGGCCTTAATCGTGACGCAGGGCGACGATGGGGCTGACTTTAGTGGCGCGGCGGGCGGGGAGCCAGGAGGCGAGGAGGGCGACCGGGGCGATGGCGAGCGCGACGAGGACGAAGGTGATGGGATCGGACGGGTCGGTGGCGTAGAGCATCGACTGCATGAGCCGGGTGAGCGCCGCGGCAGCGGCGAGGCCGATTATCAGGCCTAGCCCCACGATCACGAGGCTGCGGCGCAGGATCAGGCGCAGGACGTCGCCGGGCAGGGCGCCGAGCGCGACGCGAATGCCGATCTCGCGCGTGCGCTGCGCCACAGCATAGGCCGTCACACCGTAGATGCCGACAGCGGCGAGGATCAGGGCGAAACCTGAGAAGAGGCTGAAGAGGGTGAGGGTGAAGCTCATCTGCGACCAGCGCAGGGCCAGGGTCTGATTGTAGGGTCGGAGCGGATAGAGTGTAAGGTCAGGGTCGCAGGCGAGGAGCGCCTCGCGCACGCCGGAGGCGAGGGCGGGGGAGAAGGCGGAGACCTTGAGCACGAGATAGAGGTCTTGGCTGGGCAGTTGCTCCAGCGGCCGGTAAACCTGCGGCTCGGTCTGATCGCTGGCCTTGGAGCGGGTGTCGCCGACGACGCCGACGATCTCGTGCCAAGTCTTGGGATCGTCGAGCAGCAGAAGGCGGTGACCGACAGGATTCAGCCCGGCAAAGTGGCGACGGGCCATT
Source organism: Verrucomicrobiota bacterium (assembly GCA_018239845.1). Classification (GTDB taxonomy): domain Bacteria; phylum Verrucomicrobiota; class Verrucomicrobiia; order Opitutales; family Opitutaceae; genus CAIRCN01. Next base: position 2,986 of record JAFEGO010000121.1, on the reverse strand, counting down.
TCCTGGTTGATGAGCACGACCGGTGCGGCGCCGACGCCGTCGCGCGGGGTGAATTCGCGGCCGGCGATCAGCGGGATGCCGAGCCCTTGGAGGTAGCCGGGCGTGATCGGATAAAGATCCGTCATCGTGATGGGATCGGCCGGGCCAGTCGGCATGGGCTGACCTTCCAGGATGAAACCGTCCCGCGGATTCCTTTCGCCGGGCAGCCCGGCGGTGAGGCTCGCGCTCATGACGCCCGGCAGAGCGGAAATGCGCTCGAGGGCCGCGCGGGTGAAGGCCGCGATCTTTTCAGGCGAATTGTACGCGCGCCGCGAGTCTAGGCTGAACGACAGCGTGTAAACCGGATCGGTGGCCATGCCCAAGTCGGATTTGAGCGCGGTGCGGAGACTGCGCAGCAGCAGCCCCGTGCCGATGAGCAGCACGCAGGCGGCGGCGACCTGGAGGACGATGAGGATCTGGCGGGTCCGCTGCCGGGTGCGACCGCCGGAGGCCGTCTGCCCGCCCTCCTTCAGGGGCTCGACGAGATTGCCCTGCGTAGCCTGCAGGGCGGGGATAAGACCGATACCCACGGTGGTCAGCATGATCAGCGCGAGGCTGCCGAGCAGCACCCAGCCATCGATGGCGATGCGGTCGGGTCGGTACAGGGCGCTCTTGGCAGCGAAGGCCAAGGGGCCGATCAGGAGCCAGGCGAGCGCCACGCCGAGCACCCCGCCTCCGACGGCCAGCAGCATCGTCTCGCACAGCAACTGGCGCACGATGCGGCCCCGCTTCGCGCCGAGGGCGAGACGCACGGCGATCTCGCGCTGCCGCGTGCTCGCACGCGCGAGGAGCAGATTGACGACGTTGACGCACGCAATCAGGAGCAGCAGGCCCGTCGCACCGAGCAACAAACCGATCTGGAGGCCGCGGCCCGTGGACACAAAATCGACGTAGCGCACGGCTAGGGCGCCCCGGCCTTTGTAGGGGTTGGGGTGCTCGGCCGCCACGCGGGCGGCGATCACGTCGAGCTGTTGTTGGGCCTGCGCGACGGTGGCACCCGGCTTCAAGCGGCCCCACGCCAGCAGACCGTGGGTCATGAAGTCGTCGGTCTTATTTGCGAACATGCCGGGCAGGACGACGTAGTTGCCCGTCCGCACGGGATCGTTGATCACGCCGATCACGGTGTAGGGTTGCTCGTTAAGGTGGATGACCTCGCCGAGAACGTCCGTGCGGCTGCCAAAGGCGGTCTGCCAGAGCCCGCGGCTCAGCAAGGCCACGCGATTCCTGCCTTCGGTAAATTCGTCGGCGGTGAACTCACGCCCGAGGTCGGGTCGCACGCGCGTCAGCCGCAGGAAATTGGGAGAGACGTAGTGACTGGCGAGCGGGAGAAAACGTTCGCCCTGGCTGAGCCGCATGCTGCCGCCCAGCTGGCCGGCTACGTCGGAGAAGACAGAGGTCTGTGTCTGCCACGCATGGAGGTAGCCGGGTGAGGTCACGGCGCGCGCGAACCTGGGCGTGGTCTCCCAGATGATGACAACCTGGTCCGGCTCGTCGTAGTCGAGCGGGTGGAGCAGCATCTTGTTGGCGACGCTGAAGAGGGCGGTACAGGCACCGATGCCGAGGGCGATGGTGACGATGGAGACGACGGCGAAACCCGGAGCGCGCACGAGCTGGCGCCAGCCGAAGCGCAAATCTTGACCGAGCTGTTCCAGCCAGAGGAGCCGGCTCGCCTCGCGGGCGTGCTCCTTGACCTGCTCGATGCCGCCGAACTGGCGCTGCGCGGCGTGGGCGGCATCGGTCTCGCTCAGGCCGAGGGAGCGGTGGGCGTCGGCCTCCAGTTCGAGGTGCGCGCGCATCTCCTCGGCCATGTCCCGTTCCATGCTGCGCCGGCGGAAGAGCGCGAGGAAACGGAAGCGGAGTTGGCGCAGCCAGTCCATCATGGCGGGGATTGGATTTAAGCTTCCTTCATGACCGCGGCGACGACCTCGCTCAGGCGGTCCCAGTCCTGTTTCTCGGCGGCGAGACGTTTGCGGCCGATGGCGGTAAGCTGGTAGTATTTCGCGCGGCGGTTGTGCTCGGTCAGGCCCCACTCGGGCTTGATCCAGCCCTTGGCTTCCATGCGGTAGAGGGCGGGGTAGAGCGTGCCCTCCTGCAACTGGAGCGCGCCCTTGGAGAGGAGGCCGAGCCGCTGGACCATGCCCCAGCCGTGCATTTTCCCTGCGTCGAGCACGCGCAGCACGAGGAGATCGAGGGTGCCCTGGGGTAAATCCATTTTCGCCATAAGGAAGAGCTTCCTTAGGAGCAAAAGGGTAGAGCCTTAGAAGGTCAAGGGTAAGCTGGCTGGCCGGATTTTTTAACCGCGAATGGGATTTCGCCAATCGGCGAAATCTTGGGCGTGCGGCTCCCGGCTGATCGCCTGCGCAGGCAGGAACGGGGCCGCTGATCGCGGCCGGGGATGAGGGCGACTTAGACCTTGAGGGTTTTATGCGGCCGTGTTGCTTGGAGATAACCCCTGCTCTCGATGTATCGATTTTTCCTCACATTTATCCTCTGTACGATGTTTTGCGGGCTCCGGGCGAATGAACTGGCGGTGACGGCAAAGATCATCGGCACCGGGATTGATTCGAGAGGGAATCAAATTTGCCGGGTGCAGGCGGAGGTGAAAAACGTATCTGGGCGCGAGATCACCATCGCGATGATGACGTGCGGTTGGGATGACTCCTGGGTGGTGATGCCGGAAACAGTCTTTTCCATTCCGATCATCCCCTGTGACTCGAACTTTCCTTCATCCTATTCGTTTCCACTTGGAGGAGGATATGTCTTCCGATTTCAGATCAGCGCGCTGGCGTCGGCGGCAAAGATCGAGGGTATAAAGGTCAAGGTGGGGTTTCGCTTTATCAGGGTGACGCCGGAGCAGATTAAGGAGCGTTCCATTTTCGACTTATACGATGAGCATAGGAAGGAAGCGCCGGTGGTTTGGTCAGAGGAAATGATACTCCCGAGAATT
>JAFEGO010000120.1 GCA_018239845.1 Verrucomicrobiota bacterium | reverse complement strand
TGCTCCGGCGTGGCTGCGTCTTTTGCGGCATACCCCTTTTTGATCGATTCAGTGACCCGTTCTTGGTGGCGAGCGCGGATTTTCTCTCTAAGCCCCTCAATTTCATCGCCAAAGATACGAAAGAACTCCGAGGTGTGGTAAAATGTAACGGGACCAACCTCAAATTGCTTCACAGTCTGTGAAAAGATTAAAGCACAGGGAACATAGTGTGTTGAGGCGCTTTGCTTCTTTAAAGTGGCACGCATGGCACTACCTATCCATCTATTCATCTGGGACTCGTCCCTGGCACGCTCCGTACCGACAAAAAATTCCGAGAATTTCGCTCGAAGCTCTTCAACAAAAGAATTGAAATCGGTACGAACTTTCTGAGCCGGATTTGAATCAAGATATCGTTTTCCGATTTTCTTCAGTCGACTTGTAAATTCTTCTCCCACCATGAATGAACGGCCAGTCTGTGGATCAGGTATCGTATGAAAGACATCCATTCGGTGAGCATTAACATGATCTTTAAATTCTTCAGGAGTGAGCCTTAGAGCCCAAGCCACACGTTGGATCATCACCTCGAAATCGGCGTAATTTTCAGAAGCCATATGTCACTCAATATTTTTAGAGATGCACGAAATAAGTACTACCGACCAATCTTTTAAATGATGATTGCACAGCACCATGGAAACCCAATTGTCCCCCATTCATGAGCACTCCAGATGTGGCAGGGTTTTGGACAGGAAATATTTTCGGCACCAACCAAGGCGGACTAACCTTAGATCTTAAACAGGACGGAATTCATGTCACCGGCACCGCGAAAATGCACGAACCCGCACTCGGCCAGTACGAGTATACCATTAATGGTATTATCAAAGAGGGCCTTTCGTTTAAACTGATACCGGGCAGGCGAACAGGGGGATTGAATCTCGGTATAGTTCATGCAATCTGCCAATTCCAAACAGATGGCAGTATCGCTGGACGCTGGAAGTCAGATATTGGAACCGAAGGAGCGTTCACGGCAAAACGATTTGAGGCGGAGACCCTTACGCCTAAAATGCCCAAAAGTAATTCCGTGTTTTTAGTCCATGGCCAAGACGAGGGATCAAAGCATGCCGTAGCACGCTTTTTAGAGCAGTTGGGCGTTGCACCTGTAATCCTTCAAGAACAAATTAACCGAGGACTGACCGTTATCGAAAAATTTGAGGACTTCGCGTCACGTGCCGGCTTTGCGGTCGTACTCATGACTCCCGATGACTACGGATATCAAGCAGGACATGAGCAGGACAGAAAGCCACGCCCTAGACAAAATGTCGTACTAGAATTGGGATACTTTGCTGCTCGCCTCGGCCGAAGCAAAACGCTCGTATTAATCAAAGGCGAACTCGAAATGCCGTCTGACATAATGGGACTCATTTATGAACGCTTGGATCACGGCCAAGGTTGGAAAATGAGGCTGGCTCAGGAGCTCAAATCAGCAGGATTTACAATCGACCTTAACAAGGCCCTACAATGACTTTTAAAGGGTGTTTCTTAATTTTTAGTTGGTCCATTTAAACCGGATCGAAGCGTAATTCCTAGAGTAGATTTCATCGAACATTTAAGACGGTAGAGTAAGATTCAATATCCTCCAGCTATGGCACCCCCTCCGCGCATTACTAAGGCCGCTGTCCTGGCCCAGTCTGAAGAATTCGTAGAAAACATCAATCGCGCCCGTGCACTGTATAAGAAAATTGTGCAGGCTGGGTTTACCGGAACCTCTGCTGCCACTGCTACACGTCTAGGAAATCCAGACACGCGCGACGCTGCGCAGTTTATTTTCTTCGAAATAGCTGCGAAATTTGAGAATTTCGCTAAGAGTATGTTTCAAGCCGAAGTGCGTTCGAAGTTACAAGTTACAGCAAATCGAAGTGAGTTTGTAATGGGGGACTTGGACAACGGACTTAACAACAAATTGGGATGGGGTAGCCCCGTAAGGCTCAAAGAGCGCGGGCACAATCTATTTGGACCAAAGTCTTTTTTCGGGGCCATCGTGGCAAAGCTAGGCAACGTGACTTATAACGCGTTAGTATCTGCTCATACTGTTCGTAATCGCATTGCCCATGATGGAGGCGCGGCTCAGCAAAAATTCGTAAAGCTCTTAGAGGGTGCCGGCATCCCTCCAAATATCAGGCAAGGCATGAGCGTTGGTCGCTACCTCTGTGACTACCCAACGGGTAGCGCTCTAACCGATAGAAACTTTCATCGATTTCTTGCGGCGTACGAAGATTTCGCAAACAAGGCAGGCGCGGCTTTGCCTTAAGCTCTTTAAGAGACGATAAAGCTGAAAGAGTCAGATTTAAGTATTTCAGTCACTTCCCTGCCTGTGTCTTCAGCTCGGCGGTGATTGCTTCCAGGCGTTTCGTTTGCTGTTCCAGTTGGGCGATTTCGGCCTGCACTTGGGCGCGGACGGTGGCGGCTTGTTTTGAGATCAGGGCCACGCTGGTCGTGGCCATCTCTTGCTGCATGCGGACAGTCGTGAGCACTCCGCTTTGATCCGCGAGGGTGCGGCCGGCGGCGGCAAAGCTGGCTCGCCACGCCTCCGCCTCGTTGGCCCAATTCCGGGCCTCGCCCAGGCTCTCATCCGAAAAATGGGTCAGTCGGCTCAGCATGTCGTTGTACCACCGCGCCCGTTTGGTCAGGCGGATGACTTCCGGGGAGACCTGACCCAGTTCATTCGTATCGGGCTCAGGCCTCCGGATGGTTTCGGCACTTTCGACGACTCCATCCGGTCGCTGTTGCAGGCCGCCATCAGCGCTTCCGAGCACCGTGGCGCCGGGAGCCGGCCGCACCGGCCGCTTCGCGTATTCGTTGCCCTCGATCACATCAGTGACCGACAAAGCCGGTATGTCGCCGGCGGGCGGTCCATCGACCAGCCAGCGTTGCAACACGTCCAACTGCACGACCCGGAAGGATTCGATCGTCTGGCCCAATCGGTCCAGCCGCACCGCGAGGCTCTTGCGGTCTTCCATCAACCCGCCCGTCAGCCCATCCACCGCCTTGCGCTGAACCGCGACTTGCGCGGTCAGCTTGTCCAGGTCTGCCGTCACCGTGCTGATTGCCGCCGTGGTCTCGGCCGCCCGGGATTGCAGGCCGTCCAGCAGCGTCGATTCCAACTTCATGCGCAGTTGGATTTGCGCCACCTGATCGGCGTAGCGGTGCACCTGACCCGAACGGAGTTTCAGCGTGTCCGCCAGGGCCTCGGCCAGATCCCGGTCGGATCGGTTCCCCGACTTGTCGGCGGCGGTGATCAAGGCCGCCGCGGTTTCCGTCGCGCCGGTGAGCAAGGCCCGTTCGTCCGCCAGTACGCGCTCGAGCGCGGCAAACCGCGCCTGCAGGCGGCTGCGGCCCTGCACCAGTTGCTCGCCTTCGGTCAGGCGTCTGGCGGCCTCGGTCTTCAGAAGGTCCGTCGTGCGCTTCACCTGCTGCAGCTGCGTCTCCATGTCGGCGATCTGCGCCACCTGGCCGTCGGCGCCGCCCTCGATCAGTTGGAGCACGTCGTTGGTTCGCGCCACCGCCGCCTGGGCGTCGGCGATCAGCCGCACACCTTCGACATACCGCTCGCGCAGCCCGTCCGCCTTGGCCGCCGTCGCCGTCCCTGCCGCCGGCGCCGCGTAGCCCGCGACGCCCGTAATCAAAATAAAGATACCGATAAATTTAGCCTTCATGGGGTAGGTCCGTATAGGCCTCCCTCCGTACCGGCCGCGCAATCACAAAACGGCCGGATCGCCGGAAACTTATTCACAAACCGCCACTCCGGCTGATTTAGACAGAATGGACGGAATGTTCGGAATGAAGGCGGGAATTGGAAATTGTAGGGGCGTGCCTCGTGCGCGCCCGGTTTGAGTAGCGCCGGCATCTTGCCGGCCGTCGCTCAATTGCCGGCAGGATGCCGGCGCTACTACAGAAAAGGGCGCGCGAGGCGCGCCCCTACACGGTCGGCGGCTGCGGCCCGGCTCAGGCTTGCACGGGGCCGAGGGCGGCGCGGATGGCGGTCAGGAGGGTGCCGCACTTGAGGGGCTTGGCCAGCAGGCGGACGCCGAGGGCGGCCACAGCTTCGTCGTAGAGGCCGGTCCCGGCCAGGCCGCTCATGCCGAGTACGGGCAGGCCCCCTGCCCTCGCGCGCAGCGCGCGGATCACGGCCACGCCGTCCATGCCTTCCATCGTCATGTCGGTCAGCACCAGCGCGATTTCCGGGCGGTGGCGTTCGTACAGCGCCAGCCCTTCCGCCCCCGAGCCCGCCGGGTACACGCGGTAGCCGCGGGCCGTGAGGATCTCGGTGAACAGCTCGCGCAGCCACTGCTCGTCGTCGATCACCAGAATCCCCTCGCCCATCCCGCGGACGGAGCCCGCGCGGAGCTGTATCGGCGGGTTCGACGCCTGCTCGCGCCAGCCTTCGCGCCGCGCCAGCGCGCGCCGGATCGCCGGCACCAGCTGCGCCGGCTCGTCCTTGCTCACGAAGTCCGCCGCGCCCCGCTCCAGCGCCGCCAGCGCGCGCTTCTCGCCGAGCGTGCCTGAGAAAAAGATGAAGGGCTTGTCCGGGCACCGCTGCCGCGCGTGCTCCAGCGCCGCCACCCCGCTGTACCCGTGCATCGAGTAATCCGATACGATCAGGTCGAACGCCCCCTCCGCCACCGCCGCCTCGAACTGCTCGCGCGTCGCCGCGCAGTCGATCCGGCACTCGGGCAGCTCCATCGCCAGGCGGTGCGCGGTGATCACGGCGTCGATCCGGGAATCTTCAAGGTGGAGTACGCGCATGGCACAGGAGGGTTGGGCGTTAAAAGCAGGCAGGGTGGGATTTGGTCTCCGTCGATTCAGGCCGGCGTCCGGCGGTCCGGTTTCATGGTCAGCGCGGGCGCGGGGTAGTTCGCGTGGGTTGGCATGTTTTCGGAGCGGGCTTGCAGGCGTTGCCGTACTGACCCGGACGATATTTCTATGATCCCTCAATGCAATTGATTGGCGCGTAAAATTTGCGCGAAAAATAAGGGAGGTTTTTCACGCGACGGCGGGCGGGCCGAGTCGCTTCGCCATCATGACCAAATGTTTGCCCGGGACCAAAGACCGCGATTGCCCTCGCCGGGGCGGCCCGCAAGCTTCGCCACCGAATGGCAACGTCCCCCATCGTCGAGCTGCTCGACGTCACCAAGCGCTTTGGTGACGGTCCCGTGGTCATCGACCGGCTCAATCTGGCCGTGCCGCCCGGCGAGTTTGTCACGTTGCTCGGCCCGAGCGGCTGCGGCAAATCGACGTTGCTCCGGCTGATCGCCGGCCTGAGCCCCGCGACCGCCGGCACGCTCCGCATCGAGGGCCGCACGCCCGAGGCCGCCGGGGCCGGGCTCGGCTTTGTCTTTCAGGAAGCGACCCTCCTGCCCTGGCTCACCGTCGCGCACAACGTCGAGCTGCCCCTGCGGCTGCGCGGCGTCCCCGCGGCCGAGCGCGCCGCCACGCGCCGGCAGGTGCTCGGGCTCGTCGGGCTCGGCGACCGCGGCGGGGCCTATCCGCGGCAGTTGTCCGGCGGGCAGAAGATGCGCGTCTCCATCGCCCGCGCCCTCGCCCTCGCGCCCAAGATCATGCTGCTCGACGAGCCGTTTGGCGCGCTCGACGAGATGACCCGCGAGCGGCTCAACGAGGAGCTGCTGGCGATCCGCCGCGAGCAGGGCTGGACCGCTTTCTTCGTCACCCACTCCGTCGCGGAGGCCGTGTTTCTCTCCGACCGCATCGTCGTCCTCGCACCGCATCCCGGGCGGATCCATGCGGTGGTGTCGGTCGATCTGCCCGGGCCGCGCACCGCCGCCACGCGCCTCACCCCCTCCTACCTCGATCTCGTCACCCGCACCTCGCAGGTGCTGCGCGGCGTCGCGCCCGCCTCCGGCCATGCCTAGGAAAATCTCCACCTTCCTCCTCCCGGCGCTCTGCGGCGCGCTCTTCCTCGCACTGTGGTACGGCCTGCACGCGTGGCTCTCCGAAGACCTGCGTTTCCTCCTGCCCACGCCGGGCGCCGTGCTCGACGCCCTGGGCGAAAACCGCGACGTCCTCCTCCACGCCGCGTACAATACCACCCTCGGCGCGCTGCTCGGCTTCGGGGCCGCCATCGTCATCAGCTTCCTCCTCTCGCTCGCCCTGGCGTTGTCGCCCTTGGTGCGGGTGAGCTTGTACCCGTACCTGATGATCCTGCAGATGACGCCGGTGATCGTCTTCGCGCCGATCCTCATCCTGTGGGTCGGCCCCGGCCTCAAGAGCGTGGGCGTGATCACGTTTCTCATCTGCTTCTTCCCGCTCGTGGTGAACACCACGCAGGGCCTCGTCTCCACCGACCGCAACCTCGTCGAGCTCTTCGCCCTGTGGCGCACCTCGCGCCTCCAGCAGCTCCTCCGCCTGCGGGTGCCGGCCGCGCTGCCGTACTTCTTCACCGGGCTCCGCATCTCGGCCACGCTCGCGCCCATCGCCGCGCTCGTCGGCGACTACACCGCGGGCAGCTCCGCGGGCGATGGCGGCGGCCTCGGCTTCCAGGCGCTCATCTATTCCAGCCAGGCCCAGTACCCCGCGCTGTTTGCCACCGCGCTCGTCACCTGTGTGCTGGGCTTTGTGTTTGTCGCCATCGTGGTTAGCTTAAGCTGGCTCGCCCTCCACCGGTGGCATGACTCTTACGAACGCTCCGACCGCTAACCTCTCCCCATGAAACTCCTCCGCCTGCTCGCCCTGCCCCTCTCGCTCCTCGGCACACTCCACGCCGCGGACAAGCCGCTCACGCCCATCCGCGTCCAGCTCGACTGGATCGCCGAGCCGGAGCACGGCGGTTTTTACCAGGCGCAGGCGCGCGGCTACTTCGCGGCCGAGGGCCTCGACGTCACGATCGTCCCCGGCGGGCCCAATGCGTTCGTCATGCCCCTGGTGGCGACGGGCAAGGCCGACATCGGCCAGGCCGACAGCACCAACACGCTCCTCCAGCAGGCCGAGGGCCTGCCCGTCGTGCAGTTTGGCGCGGTGTTTCAGGACGATCCCTCCGGCCTCCTCGTCAACGCCGGCAGCTCGGTGAAGACCTTCGCCGACCTCGACCACAAGACCGTCATCGCGCGCCCGGAGTGGGCTTTCCTCAAGTTTATCCAGAAGAAATACGGCATCACGCTCTCGATCGTGCCGCAGAATTTTTCCGTCGCCGCCTTCCTCGGCGACAAGGAGGCCATCCAGCAGGGCTACTCCATCGCCGAGCCCTACCACATCGTGAAGGCCGGCGGAAAGATGCCGCGCTTCCTCTCGACGTGGGAGGCCGGTTTCCGCGCCTACGCCGTGCTCGTCACCAGCCGCAGGTTCGCCCGCGAGCACCCCGCCGAGCTCAAGGCTTTCATGCGCGCCTACACCAAGGGCTGGCGCGACTACATCGAGGGCGACCCGGCGCCCGCTCACGCCGCGTTGAAAAAGGCCAATCCCAACAACACCGATGATTTCATGACCTTCTCCCGCCAGCAGATCATCGACAACAAACTTGTTACCGGCCGCGATGCCGGCAGCGGCCCCGCGCAGATCGGCCGCCTCGACCCCGCGCGCTACGCCACGCAGATCAAACAGCTGGAGGAGCTCGGCGTCCTCAAGCCCGGCAAGGTCACCGTCGCATCGGCCATCACCACTGATTTCCAACCCTGACCGTGCCTGCTCCGCTCGACACCTTTCTCGACCTCCTGCGCGCCGCCCTCGCCGAGGGCACCCTCGTCAAAGTCACCCTCGGCAAACCCCGCGGCACCGACCCCACGCTCCGGAACATCTACGTGCGCCCCGTCGCGCTGAAGGCCGGCCCGCGCCTCGCCTTCGTGTGGCGTCACGCCACGCGCGACATCACGAAGAATTTCCCGCACGACGAGGCGCTCGCGCAACTCACCGCGCTGATCGGCGGCGAATTTCTCCACGCCAGTCTCGGCACGGCGACGGCCACCGCGCAGCTGGAGTTCGACGACGACGGCTCCGCCAAGCTGCACCAATCCCGCGCCGTCGCCGCCGCGCCGCGCCCCGTCGACGCGCACGACCACGCCAAGGCCTACGCCATCCCCGCCGACGCGCCGTGGCTCCGCGCCCTCGGCGTGACGAACGACCGCGGCCAGCCCCGCGAAGGCATGGCCGGCAAATTCCGCCAGATCCAGAAATTCGCCGAGCTGCTCTCCCACCTCGTCACCGAGGCTTTTCCCGATGCCGCTGCGCCGCTTCGCGTCACCGACGCCGGCTCGGGCAAAGGCTACCTCACCTTCGCCCTCGCCGCCCTCCTCGGCCCCCGCGCCACCGTCCGCGGCATCGAGCAACGCCCCGAGCTCGTCGAACTCTGCAACCGCCTCGCCCGCGAACACGGCCTCGCGAACCTCAGCTTCGCCGCCGGCGCGATCGCCGCCGCGGCCATCGAAAATCGGGAATCGAAAATCGAAAATCCCAACGTCCTCATCGCGCTCCACGCCTGCGACACCGCGACCGACGACGCCCTCGCGCAAGGCATCGCCGCCGGCGCGCAGCTCCTCGTCGTCTCGCCCTGCTGCCAGAAAGAACTTCGCGCCCAGCTCGCCGCGCCCGCCGTGCTCGCGGACGCGCTGCGGCACGGCATTTTCCAGGAGCGCCAGGCCGAGTTCGTCACCGACGCCCTGCGCGCGCAGCTCCTCGAGTGGGCCGGCTACCGCACCAAGGTTTTTGAGTTCATCTCCACGGAACACACTGCGAAAAACCTGATGATCGCCGCGATCAAGACCCACGCCCCCGGCGACCCCGCCCGCGCCGCCCGCCTCCGGGATTTCGCCGCCTTCTACGGCATCCGCACCCAGCGCCTCGCCGAGCACCTCCATCTTTCCCTCACCGCATGACCTGGGAAGAACTCGACTGGCCGGCCCTTGATCGCCTGCGCGACGGTTTCCTGCACGGAGCCGCCGCGAAAGGGCCCTACTGGCAATCTGCCGCCGACCTCGCGAGCTACGACTTCACCTACGGTGAGCGCATCGGTTGGAAATGGGATCACGTCCTGCGTGAACTGCGCCTGCGTGGCTGGCGACCGGCCTCGCGCAAAGTCTTCGACTGGGGTTGCGGCAGCGGCATCGCGGCCCGCCGGGTGATTTCGTTTTTCGGCGCGGAGCATTTCGACTCGCTCACGGTGTGGGACCACTCGCCTGCCGCGTGCGATTTTGCGGAGGCCGAGGCCGCCCGGGCCTTTCCCAACCTCAGCGTTGCCACCGCCACGCCCGGCCTGCTCGCCGCGGACGAGCCCATCGGCCTGCTCGTGATCAGCCACGTGCTCAACGAGCTGCCGCCCGCCGCCCTCGATGCGCTCCGCGCGCTGATCGCGCGCGCCGACGAAGTCATCTGGGTGGAGCCCGGCACGCACGTAGTCAGCCGCGCCCTCGGGGCGGTGCGCGAGACGCTGCTCCCGGCGTTCAAGGTCATCGCGCCCTGCACCCACGCCAACGCCTGCCCCGTCCTCGCGCCGGGCAACGAGCGCGACTGGTGCCACCACTTCGCGCCGCCGCCCGGCGAGATTTTCGCCGACCCGCGCTGGGTGAAGTTCGGCCAGCGCGCGGGCATCGACCTGCGCAGCCTGCCGTACTGCTTCCTCACGCTCGACCGTATCTGTGATTCTAATACTCCAGTAGGCCTCTCGCGCATCATCGGCCGTCCCGAGCACTTCAAGCCCTACGCGCGCCTGCTCAACTGCGACGCCTCCGGCCTCGCCGAGCTCACCCTGCCCAAGCGCACCGACCCCGCGCTCTTCAAGCAGCTCGACCGCACGAAGGCGCCGCTCGTTTACCGCTGGACGCGCGACGGCGACACGATCACCGCCGGCGCCGCTTATGCGCCGGAGTCAGCGGTTGAATAATAGCCTTTTGCCCGCACAGCGCCCTCGCCACGCCGGGATTTTTTCGCTCCTATGGAAGTGATGTTGTCCCGCGTTCTCGTCCTTCTCCTGGCCTTCGCCTGTGCGACGGCTGCCAGCCGCGCCGCCGCGCCCGAACCGATCCGGTACACCATCCGGCTCGCCGACGCCAAGGCCCACTACGCCGAGATCGAGGCGCTCATCCCGGCCGACGGTCGCGCGACCGTGGAGATTTTTCTCCCCACCTGGACGCCCGGCTCCTACCTGATCCGCGAATTCGCCAAGCAGATCGAGCAGGTCACCGCCGCCGCCGAGGATGGCACGGCGCTCACCGTCACCAAGACCGCCAAGAACCGCTGGAGCATCCCCTCCGCCGGCCACGCGCACATCCGCGTGCGCTACCGCCTCTACGCCCGCGAGGCCGCGATCCGCAACAACTGGGTCGAGGCCGACTTCGCGTTCTTCAACGGCGCGTCCACCTTCGTCGCGACGGTCGATCCCGTGCAGCGGCCCGCCGAGGTCGCCATCGCGCTGCCCGTCGGCTGGCGCGGCGTGTACACCGCGCTCGACCCGACGCAGGACCCGACGCGCTTCACCGCGCCCGACTACGACACGCTCGTGGACAGCCCCATCCTCGCCGGTTCACCGCAGGTGGACAAATTCGTGGTCGCCGGCGCGCCGCACTACCTCGTGACCCTCGGCGGCACCGGGGTCTGGGACAACGCCCGCGCCGCCGAAGGCGCGGCCAAGGTCATCGAGGCCCAGCGCGTTTTCTGGGGCGCCCTACCGAGCCAGCGTCCGTTCTATATCTTTAATCTCCTCAACGGGGTCCGCAGCGGCATCGAGCACCGCCACAGCTTCGTGATGTCCGCCGAGCGCTGGTACACCCGCACGCCCGGCGGGCTCAACGCCTGGCTCTCCCTCGTCAGCCACGAATATTTCCACGCGTGGAATGGCAAGCGCCTCCGTCCCGATGTTCTCGGGCCGTTTGACTACGAGCACGAAGTTTACACGCCGTCGCTCTGGATCGTCGAGGGCATCACCAGCTATTACCAGTCGATCATGATGCACCGCGCGGGGCTGACCAGCCGGGCCGACCAGATCGGGAATTTCAGCGGCGCCATCGCCGGCGCGCAGTCCTCGCCCGGCCGTTTCATCCAGTCCCTCGCCGACTCCTCCTTCGACACGTGGATCAAGTCCTACCGGCCCGACGAGAACACCACGAACTCCACCGTTAATTACTATGGTTACGGCGCGGTCGCCTCGCTCCTGCTCGACGCCGAGATCCAGCGCGCCTCGGGTGGCAAAAAATCGCTCGATGACGTGATGCGGCTCGCCTACGCGCGCTACAGCGGGGCGCACGGCTACACCGAGGCCGAGTTCGAGGCGCTCGCGAGCGAGGTCGCGGGAGCCGATCTCTCCAGCTGGTTCAACCGCGCGATCCGCGGCACCGGTGATTTTGACTACCAGCCGCTCCTGGACTGGTTCGGCCTGGCCTTCGAGACCCCGGCTGAGAAGCCCGTCTCCGAGACCCCCGGCTGGCTCGGGGCCGACATCAAGGCCGACGCCGGCCGCCTCATCGTGACCCATGTCCGCGCCGGTTCGCCGGCGCAGGCCGCCGGGCTCACGCCCGACGACGAGCTCCTCGCCATCGACGATTATCGCGTCCGCGGCGACCTGAACGCCCGCCTCAACGCCTACCGCCCCGGCGAAAAGGTCACCCTCCTCGTCGCGCGTCTCGACTACCTCCGGCGCCTCGACGTCACCCTCGGCACCGAGCCCGCCAACCGCTGGAAGCTCACTGTGCGCAAGGACGCCACCCCCGCGCAGACCGCCCGGCTCAAGGCCTGGCTGGGCGAGGACACCCCCGCCAAGGCGTCCGCGACCCCCGCCCCGGAGCCGCAGACCGACTCTTGACTCCGGCCGCCGGAGGCCAATGCTCTTCCCCTTACACCTTCCAAACTCATGGGCCAACAACTCAACAAGTACATCAAACGTAAACGTCGCGCCGCCTACCTGAAGCGCCGCAAAGCGCGCACCCAAGCCGCCGCCAAGAAGAAGTAACCGCCCTGCGACGCGTCTTCGTTTCTCCCGACCGCGGCCCCGGCCGCGGTTTTTTATTCCACGCCCTTTCCGCCCGGCCCACGCTCCCGCCATGATCAAAGTCAGCCTCATCTCCCTCGGTTGCGCGAAGAATCTCGTCGATAGCGAGATCATGGTCGGCCACCTCCATCAGGCGGGCATGAGCGTGATCCCCGAGGCCGACCAGGCCGACGTCGTCATCGTCAACACCTGCTCCTTCATCGATTCGTCGAAGGAGGAATCCATCGGCCACATCCTCGACGTCCATCAGCAGCGCGGCATGAAGAAGCGCCGCTCGAACCAGAAGCTGATCGTCGCCGGCTGCATGTCGCAGCGTTTCTCCAAGGATCTTTCCACGGAGCTGCACGAGGAGGTCGATGCCTTCATCGGCCTCGACCAGGTCACGAAGGTCGCTCCGATCATCGAGGATCTTTACGAGAAGGACCGCAGCGCCAACGCCGGCCCGCTCACTTTTATCGAGGGCCGCTCGACCTACATCCCCGATTACGACACGCCGCGCTTCCGCCTCACGCCGAAGCACACCGCGTACATCAAGATCGCCGAGGGCTGCAACCACCCCTGCACGTTCTGCATCATCCCGCAGATCCGCGGCCGCCACCGCAGCCGCACGGTCGAGAGCGTCGTCGCCGAGGCGCGCCAGCTCGTCAAGGAGGGCGTGAAGGAGATCAACCTCATCTCGCAGGACACGACGTTCTTCGGCATGGACACCTGGGAGCAGCGCCCGAATCCCCGCACACCGGTGGACTCCACGCGCGGCACCGCCCTCACCACCCTCCTCCGCCAGCTCAACGCCATCGAGGGCGATTTCTGGATCCGTCTCCTCTACACCCACCCGGCCCACTGGAGCGACGAGCTCATCCGCACCATCGCCGAGTGCCCGAAGGTCGCCCGCTACATCGACATCCCGCTCCAGCACATCAGCGACCACATGCTCGGCCGCATGCAGCGCGAGACGAGCGGCGACTACATCCGCGACCTGATCAAGCGCATCCGCGCGGGCATCCCCGGCATCGCCATCCGCACCACCTTCATCGTCGGTTTCCCCGGCGAGACTACCGCCGACGTCGATGAGCTCTGCGAGTTCATCAAGGAAACCAAGTTCGAGCGCCTCGGCGTCTTCCGCTATTCGCAGGAGGAAGGCAC
Organism: Verrucomicrobiota bacterium; assembly: GCA_018239845.1. Classification (GTDB taxonomy): domain Bacteria; phylum Verrucomicrobiota; class Verrucomicrobiia; order Opitutales; family Opitutaceae; genus CAIRCN01. The sequence continues at coordinate 37,060 of JAFEGO010000120.1, read as the reverse complement.
CCGCGCCGCGAAGATGGACGAACAGCTCACGAAGAAGGAAAAGGAGGCCCGCTGGCACCGCCTCATGAAGCTCCAGCAGGCCATCGCCGCCGACGTCAGCAAGACCTACGTCGGCCGCACGATCCGCGTCCTCGTCGAAGAGCCCGGCGTCGCCCGCGGCGAGGCCGACGCGCCCGACATCGACGGCCGCGTTTACGTGCCGCTCACCCTGCCCGTCGGCGAATTCATCGACGTGAAGATCACCGGCTACGAGGCCTACGACCTGCTCGCCCTCCCCGCCGGCCAGGCGCCCTCGACCCGCAAGGTCGCCCGCCAGGCCCAGTAAGTTTCCCGCCATGCAGAGCCGATTCATCACCGCTCTGCTGGGATCGGGCTTTTTGCTCTGCGCGTTCTTTGGCGGCTGCCGTCCGGCCGATCCGCTGGATTGGAAAATCGACGCCGAGACCCCCGAGGCTTACAACGACTGGGTTGAGAAGGAAGTAGCCCTCATGCCCCGGCCGCTCGCCGACGAGTTCAATCAAGCGGCAACGCAGCTCATGGCCCTCACGCCCCGGATCCACCCGATTACCTCGAGCGCGGACATGCTCTCCAAGCACGATCCCTTTTGCCAGCAGGTCAACCGTCGCACGGTCCGGGCGGTGATCATCGACAGCTATCAAAGCGCGAACCAGGCGCTGTTCAGCAAGGTCAGCCTCGAACAGGGCAATGCCTTGGCCACGCTCAAGCGCAGCAACGAGCTCAGCGCCGATGACCCGGCCCAGCCACGCTTTGAGGTGGCGATCAGGAACCAGCGGAAGCTGATCGACTTTTACAACGAACAGATCCGGAAAAACGAGGCGCGCATCGCCGCGTTGAAGGGCCAGCCCGCGCCGCCGGCGCCCGCCGCCACGCCCTAGCGCATCATTCCCGCCGGAGCAGCCGCTGCGCCATCGACCGCAGCAGGCGTTGCGCCTCAGCGTCGTCGCGACACTGGTTCACCGCGAGCGTGATGCGCTCGAGGCCTGATTGCCTTCGCCGCTCCCGCACACGCGCGAGCCGTTCCTGTGCGAGGTCGAGCGCTGCCAGCGACTCCACGTCCACCGTCCGCGCCAGCGACGGATCCCAGATGCATGAAAAAGTGTGAAACACCCGCCCGCCCGCCGTGAAGCGCAGCCACTGGAAATCCACCGCCACCCCGCCCAGCTCGACCGTCTGCACCCCGAGCTTCGCCTGCAGCTCCGCGCCGGCATTGGGCAGGCAGATCTCCGGCCCGTGCAGACCGGGGCCGTAACGCAGCGCCGGATCGAAGCCCCACCGCAGGTGCAGCGCGATCCAGTCGCGGTCCGCCGTCTCGTCGTGCCACATCGTGTAATCGATCTGCTCCGCGTGCAGCTGCTCCAGCACCGCCGGGGCCAGCGGCAGGACCCGCCAGCCCGCATCCGGCCGCACGAGTTGCCAGCGCACATCGTGCGCCGCGCTCATCTTCGCCGGCAGCGCGTACCAACCCGCGATGCCCAGCAGCGCCACCACCAGCGTAGCGGTTGGCAGGAGCATCCCCTTCGGCGAAAAATCCGGCGTGCCTCCCCCGCCCGCTTGCTCCTCGGCCATCGCCGGCCGGCCGTAAACCGAGGCCCAGATGATCACCGCGACCATCGCCACGCCGAGCTCCGCCCAGCCCGCCGCATCGTGCCCGGCCAGCACGCCGCCCGAGCCGTCGTGCGCCGCGCGCCACACGAGCCATGTCACCCGCGCCAAGTTTACTCCGAGCGCGATCAACGCCGCGCCGAGCGCCAGTATCACGCGGTCCCGCGCGCGCAGCCGCCGCAGTTCGCCGAAAAACACCGCCAGCATCAGGGCCGTTTGCAGCGCCACGAAGCCCGAGCAGCCGTCCTCCACGCCGACCCAGCCGCCGCCGGTCTCGATCATCGCCCCGTGCGCGACGGCCGGTCGCCCAAAAACGGATACGAGGTCCGCCGCCAGGCTCGCGTTGATTCCGCGCAGCCACGTCACGGTCGGTCCGCCCACGGTCACGGGCCAGGGCAGCGCCATGAAGGCAAAGGCCGCCGGCACCAGTCCGCCGCGCACCCACGGCCACCCGCCCGCGCGGCCCAGCAGGCCCAGCGTCATCGCCGCCGCCCCCGCAAGGCTCACCCACCCGGCGAACGTCCACAGCGGGCTCACCGACAAAAACAGCCCGCCCCCGCCCAGCGTCAGCGCGCCCGCCACCGCGAGCGCCGTCCAGCCCGCCGCGCGGCGCGGCTGCGCCGCCGGCCGGGTCTCCCACCACAGGAAAAACAGGTAGGCCGCCAGCGGCAGTACCGCGAAGCCGAAGTACCGGTCCGTATCGTAGCCCCACATCGCGCGCAGCAGCCAGCCGGCCGCGATCCAAGGCAGCGCGAGCGCGGCCAACCAGGCCCGCCGGTGTTCGGCGGCGGTGCTCACGGCTTGCCGGTCGCCGCTGGCGCGCTCGACGCCTTGGCCGCGGCGGGCAGCGCCACGGGCGCGGTCTGACCGAAAAACTCGCGGCCGAGGCGTACCTCCTCCGGGAGCAGGCGGGCGATCTCCACCGCCGCGAGGGTCTGCCGCGCCTCGGCGCGGCGGCCGAGCTCCGCGAGGAGGATTCCGCGCCAGAGCAGCGCCCGCGGCTTGGTGCGGTCCTCACCAACGAGGCCGTCGATCGCGAGGAAGGCCTCGCGCGGCTTCTTCTGCGCGCGCAGGGCCATCGCGTAGCCCAGCGCCGCCACCGGGTCGAGCGGCTCGGCCTCGTGCAGCGCCTTCGCGCGCTCGAAGACGGTCGCCGCCGGCTGGCCCGTGAGGAAATTCAGGATGACCCAGTCCTGTTCGATGAAACGGTTGGTGACCGGCGAGGCCACCCACTTGTCGTAGAGGGCGCGCAGCTTGGGGGTGTCGCTTTTTCTTGAATACTCGATCCGCAGCGCCTCCCAGGCCCAGCGCTCCGCCGGGTACCGTTTGATCACGGCGAGCATCGCGGCCTGCGCGCCCTCGGGGTCGCCCCAGGCCACCGCGAGGCGCGCGAGCACGCGCAGGGCGGGCAGCGATTCGTTGGCGCTCTCCAGGGCGTTGGCCCAGGTAGCGCGCGCATCGTCGGTCTTGCCGAGCTTGCGCTCCCAGCGCGCGGCGAAGGCCAGGTCCACCGTCTCCAGCGGCGCGCGGCCCCACGCCCCGTCGAGCAGCAGCGGCCGCAGCCGCGAGGCGTCGTCGAGCATCAGGCTGAGCTCCATCGCCGCGGCGGCCACCAGCGGCGAGCGCTGCACCGGGCCATTGAGTCCGTCGAGCCACACCAGCGCCTCCCGGGGCTGGCCGATCGCCGCGAGCCAGCGCGCCAGCACCGCGGCATCGTTGGCCGAGCCGGCTGCGCCGGCCTTCAGCGCCTCCACCACGGTGAACCAGCCGGGCGGTTCGGCCGCCGCGCCCGGATCACCCGGAGGTGGCGGCGGCCGGTTGAGCAAGGCCCGGTGCAGCACCGCCACCAGCGCGTCGGCGTCGGCCCGCGTGCCGGTGCGGGCCACGTATTTGAGCAGCTCCACCGCCGCGCGCACGCGCACATCAGGCTCGCGCAAAAGCTCGAGCAGCGTCTGCCGCGCCGCCGCGACCCTCGTCGCATCCGCGCCCCACAGGCGCAGCGTGGCGAGGTCCAGCGCCGCGTTGTGGTCCGCCGGCTGCCGCCGCAGCAGTTCCTCGATGTTAGCCTCAAACTCCGCCGTCCGGCCTTGCGCGTAGGCGAGCGCCGCAGCCATGCGATAAAAAGCCACCTCTTCGCGCGCCCCTTCCTTCACGCCGCCGACCACTTCGCTCGCGCCGTTCACATCGCCGAAGCGCAGCGCATCGAGCACGAAGCCCAGCCGCAGCGAGATGTCGTCCGGGGCCAGCCACACGAGGTTGCGCCGCGCCACGAGCACTTCGGGGGAGCCCGTCTCGCTCAGGAAGTCCGCCACTTGTTTCCAGCTCTCGATGTCCGTCGGGCTCTTGTCGATCACGCGGTGAAAGGCCACCAGCGCGTTGCGGTAGTCTTTCTTCGCCGTAAAGGCCCGCGCCTCCGCCAAGGCCTGATCCCGCTGCCAGCGCTGCACCTGCGGCTTGGCCAGATAGAGCGTCAGCAGGACCACGGGGGTCAGCACGAGCAGCCCGCCCGCGATCTTGCAGAGGTCGCGTTGCGACTCGGTCAGTCTGTTCCAGAGATCGACCATATAACGCTAGAATATTGCATTTGCACTTAGGTGTTGTATTTTCCCAGCCAATTATGGGTATATTTACCTAGCACTAAATTCTCGCCCGAATCCAGCCATATAAACCGGATGAAACGCTTCTGTCTATACCTTGCATCGCTGGCCGCGCTCTCCGTGGCGGCTTGGGCGCAGACAGCGATCACCTCGATTACGACGACCTCGAGCACCGGTACGACGACGTCCGCGGATACGCCGGCGGTGAATTTTGAAAACAACGTGCTCGCGGTAAATACGTTCAGCACGGCCACGGCCAACTACAAGGTCGCGGGCATCGCCGACCTCGCCTTCGTCCGCCGCGCCACCGGCGTGGACAATCCCAACCAGTCCAGCGTCTGGTACCGCGACGGCACGGTCAGCGGCGAGCAGCTGGGCAACTACTCCACGTCGTATCCGGCGCTGATGTTGCAGAACAACCTCAACGGCGGCTCCGACAACACCTTTGCCAACGGCACCCAGGGCAGCCACGTCGCGCAGGATGGCAACATCGAGCGCCTCGACTTCGTCTTCTCCGGCGGCATGACCGCCAGCGCCGCGCAGGTCTTCGCCGTCTTCGAGCGCGGCGACGTCGGCGTGCACGACCTCTTCAAGATCGCCGTCATCACCGGCTGGGATTTCGTCAACAACGTCCCGACGTCCTACGGCACCCTCACCGGCCCCAGCACCTCCGCCGACTGGGGCACGAGCAATGTCGTCGGCAGCTCCGGGTATCATCTCTTCCGGTACAACACCGGCGACAACCTCACCACCAGCACCGCCCACAGCGAGACCGGCTCCCAGGGCGTCGGCGGCATCATGTTCACCATGGCGCAGCTGGGCATCACCCCCGGCACCACGATCTACGGCTACTCCCTCTTCGGCAACGACGTCACCGACGGCGGCAACAGCGCCAACCTGATCAACTACGCCAACTCCACCTATTTCCCGTCGAACACCTCCAACGCCACCGGCTCCGGCGGCATCGACCTCGCGACGGTCAACGGCGTCAGCTTCAGCGTCATTCCCGAGGCTTCCACTTACGCGCTCGGCGGCGTCGCCGCGATGATCGGCGCGATCGTGTTCCACCGCCGCCGCGCCAAGCGCGCCGCGAAGGCCTGAGCCGCCGCCCGGCGGGATTTTGTTTGGCCCCGCCCGTCCCGCGGGCTATTTTTCGACCGTTCGGTTGTCCGTCGGTCCCATGCCCCGCCGCCCCGCTTTCAATGACAAGAACCTGCTCGCCCTGATGCAGGCCATGCTCGAGGACGTGCCCATCGGCCTCCTCCTGCTCGACGTCACCGGCACGCCCCTGTGGTTCAACAACGAGGCCGTGCAGGTCTGCGCCGTGTGGAAACAGGGCGAGGCCGCCGCGGCCGCCCTGCGCAACAACCGCCACGCGATCACCCTGCCCGCGCCGATCTGGTCGGCCTGCCGCGCGGTCTTGGAGGCGTGGAGTCAGGGCAGCCCCGCCCACCCCGTCACCAGCGTGACCGACCATGAGCGGGGCCTGCACGCCCACATCCACCTCCAGGTCTTCCCCGCCAAGCCCGGCCGGCGCGGCGCCAAGCCCGCGTTCTACATCCACCTCGACTACCGCCGCCCGCGCAGCGATCGCAACCGCCCCCTCTCCGCCGACTCCGTGACGCTCCTCGCCCGCCTCTCCCACCAGGAGCGCGAGGTCGCCATGCGCCTGCGCGAGGGCCTGAGCACCGCCGAGATCGCCGTCGAGCTGCGCCGCAGCCCCCTTACGATCAAGACCCACATGTCCGCGATCTACCGCAAGCTCGGCGTCGGCAGCGGAAAACGCGTCGCGGCGTTGCTGAATCGGTAACGCGCCTCACCCCAGCCACGACAACGGGTACTGCGCATCGTCCATCTGCAGCGCCTCCGCCGTCAGCGCGAGCGATTGCGCCGTGTCGAACATCACTGCCAGCTCCTCCGTGCGCTGATGCTCGAAACTCTTGAGCGTCGTCCCCGGATGCGGGCCGTGCGGAATGCCCTGCGGATGCAGCGTAAACGACCCCGGCTCCACGCCCCGCCGCGAGCCGAAGTTGCCCCGGACATAAAACAACACCTCGTCGGCCTCCGTGTTGTCATGCGCCCACGGCACCTTGACCGCCTCGGGGTGATGGTCGAGGTAGCGCGGCGCAAAGGTGCAGATCACAAACCCGCTCATCTCAAACGTCTGGTGCACCGGCGGTGGCAGATGCACCGTGCCGGTCAGCGGCTCGAAGTCGCCCGCATTGAAGGTAAACGGATACAGGCAGCCATCCCAGCCCACGACATCGTGCGGATGACCGGCCATGATGTTCTTCGTGAAACGCCCGCGGTCTTTCGTCAGCACCGCAAAGTCCCCTTCCGCATCGTGCGCGATGGGCTCCGTCGGGCCGTGAAAATCCCGTTCACTGTACGGCGCGCCGAGCCGGATCTGACCCTCGGGATGCAGATAGCGCGCCGGGATGCGCACCGGATGAGTGGACTCGATGATCAGGTAGTCCTCCTGCGCGATGTCGTCCGGCACGAGCCGGTAGATCGTGCCGCGCGGGATCACCACGTAGTCGTCCTGCCGGTAGCGGAGCCGACCGTACTGCGACTCAAGCCAGCCGCCGCCCCGCCAGATGAAAATCACATCGTCGCTCCGGCCGTTGCGGTAAAAATCGTAGCCGCCCGCCATCGCCGTCGCCGGCCGGCAGCGGTAGCAGCCGATGTCGTCGTTGAACAGCAGCGGCACGCGGCCCGTGTACGGATCGCCCGCCCGCACCATGCCCGCCGATTTCAGGTGATGATGCCGCAGCGGCAGCGGAGCCCCGGGCTTCAGCGCAAACTCGCGGAACAACTCCACGCGCTTCACCCGGGTCGGCGGCTTTAGGTGGTAGAGGATGCTGTACGCCCGGTCGAAACCCTCCGTCGTCACGACGTGCTCGTAGTGCAGTCCTTCGCCCAGATAGCTCGCCGCCGGATCGCGCGGGAAACGGATGTGATGCTTGCGCGGGATCGCTCCGAGTTTGAGGTAATGGGGCACGGGGATTTCCCTCGGTCAGAGCGAGCCGCGTTTCTGCTGCTCGCGCTCGATGGCTTCGAAGAGCGCACGGAAGTTGCCTTCGCCAAAACCCAGCGCGCGGCCCCGCCGCTGGATCACCTCGAAGAACAGCGTGGGCCGGGTGAAGACGCACTTGGTGAAGAGCTGCAGCAGGTAGCCGTCGTGGTCGCGGTCCACGAGTATCTTGAGGCGCTTCAGCACCGCCTTGTCCTCCTCGATCTCGCCGATGCGGCGGTCAAACTCCTCGTCGTAGTAGGTGTCCGGCACATCGAGAAACTCCTGCCCGCGCGCGCGCATCGCCGCGATCGTCTCGCTGATGTTGGGGGTGAGCAGCGCGATGTGCTGCACGCCGGGCCCGTTGTAGCGGTCGAGAAACTCCTTGATCTGCGAGTTGTCGGACGACGGCTCGTTGATCGGCAGCTTGATCCAGCCATCGGTGGAGCTGACCACCTTCGACATCAGCGCACTGCGGCCGGTGTTGATGTCGAAGTGCATGAAGAGATCGAAGCCGAAGACCTCCTCGTAGTATTTCACCCACTCCTCCATGTGCTCCACGTTGGCCACCACGTGGTCGATCATCGCGAAGTGGATCGGCCCTTTCTCCGCATGGCCGTGGACCGCTTCATAGCCTGGCGCAAACGACGCGTGCGGCGCCCGCTCGATGAACGAGTGGATCGTGTCGCCATAGGCCGCGATGGAGCCGCCGCGGAAATTCGCATCGCCCTGCAAGGGGCGCAGCACCTTCGCCCCGCGCCGTGCCGCCTCGTCGAGCGAGTGGCTGGCATCCCGCGTGCGGAAGGCCACGTCGCGCACGCCGCAGCCGTGCTTGTCGAGGTGCCAGCGCATGAAGTCCGCCTCCGGCCCGCGGCCCTGCGGCTCGGCCACGATGAAATTGATGCGGCCCTGCCCGACCACGTGGGCCCGCCGGCCTTTCACGCCGGTGCGCTCGTCCGCGTAATACCGGGCCGCCATGCCGTAGCGGTTGATGAAGAAGTCGCGCCACTGGTCGGCGTCATCGACGATGAATTCGATGTGGTCGATGCCCTTCAGGCCGAGGGGATTCGCGGCCGCCTTATGCTCAACCGGAGTCTCAAAAAACGTGGTTGTCATGGCGGTCCACCCTACACCCCGCGCACAAATCCCGCTATCCGCCGAACGGAGTAATGCCTCCCGGCCTCCACCCGCGCCGCAATACTCCGTTCGGCGTATGGCGGCCCGAGCGGGCCGGTGCTACCGTTGGGGCGTCAGGTGCGTATTTACCCCATGGATTCCACCGTCACCGCCGCCCTCGATCCACGCTGCGTCCCCATCAAGCTGACGCACACCCTCCCGGTCGGCGACGACTGCCCCTACCCCGCCTACACCGACGACGAGCAGGCCGTCTGGCGCACGCTCTACCGCCGCATGGAGGAAATCCTGCCCGGCCGCGCGGCCGACGAATACCTCGCCGGTCTCCGCGTGCTCGGCCTGGATCACGAGAAAATCCCCGCGCTCGCCGACGTCTCCCGCGCGCTGCAGCGTCTGACCGGCTGGCGCATCGCCCGCACACCGGGGTTGCTCGATGCCGCCGATTTCTTCGGCTACCTCGCCCGCCGGATTTTTCCCTGCACCGACTACATCCGGACGCGCGCGGAACTCGATTACACGCCCGCGCCCGACTGTTTCCACGATATCTTCGGCCACACGCCGATGATCGTACACCCGCGCTTCGCGGACTTTTACCAGCAGATCGGCCGCGCCGCCCTCGCCTGCTCCGACCCGGCGCGCATGGAGCAGCTCACGCGCATCTACTGGTTCACCGTGGAATTCGGCTTGGTCAAAAACCCCGGCGGCCTGCGCATCTACGGCAACGGCATCATCTCCTCCCATGCCGAGACGCTCCACAGCCTGAGCGATCAAGTGGTCAAAAAACCCTTCCTCCCCGTCGAGAGCGTCGCGGCCCAGCCTTACGACATCTGGCACTTCCAGGAGACGCTCTTCGTCATCGACTCCTTCGATCAGCTTGAGGCGGAGTTCGCCGCGTGGGCCGGGCGGCACGGCTTACTTTGAAGGCCGCGCCACGATGCGCGTGCGCAGCACGCCGAGGCGCTCGATCTCCAGCTCGACCCCATCGCCGGGCTTGAGCCAGCCGCCGGTGTTTTCCGCGCCGAGCTCGAGGATGCAGCCCGTGCCCACCGTACCCGTGCCGATCAGGTCGCCGGGCAGCAGATCCGCGTCGCGCGACGCCTGCGCGATGAGCCGCGGGATCGAGTGGTACAGGCTCCGCACGTTGCCCCGCGAAAGTTCCCGGCCGTTCACCCGCGCGCTCATTTCCAGCGCCAGGGTCTCGCCGGAGATCCGGTCCGCGAACTCATCCCGCGTCACCAGCCACGGCCCGGCCGCGCTGGCAAAATCCTTCCCCTTAGCCGGCCCCAGCCCGACGGTGACTTCCTTCCGCTGCAGGTCCCGCGCGCTGAAATCATTCAGCACCGTGAAGCCCGCCACATGCGCCCATGCCGCCTCCGGCGCGATGTCGCGTCCGCCGACGCCGATCACCACGCCCAGCTCCAATTCATAGTCGAGCTCCACCGACCCCGCCGGCGCGTACACCTCGGCGCCGTCGCCGACGAAGGCATTGGGATTCGAAAAATAAAACACCGGCAGTTCGTACCACGCCGGCACCATCTCCAGCCCGCGGCGCGCCCGCGCCGTCTTCACGTGCTGCTCGAAGGCATAAAAATCCCGGAAGGTCGGCGGCCGTACGATCGGCGAAAGCAATCCCTCCGGCTGCGGCACGGTCGCCCCCTGCCACTCCGCCACCCGTTTCGCATAGCCCGGCAGATCGTTCGTGATCGCCTCCAGCGCCTCCTCCATCCGGGCCACGGGCTCCCCCAGCAGATCAGCCAGCCCGATCCAAGCTCCACCCGGGCCGGCCACCACGGGCACGGCCGATTTCCCCAAGCGTACGGTCGCAAGGCGCATGACGAAACCCTACGTCACGTCCCACGCGGCGTCGAATCTTTCAGGCCTTCCCCACCCGCTTTACTCCGTCCGGCGTAGGTCAGCCCTTCATCGCCGCCACATACTTCGCGATGATCCCGTCGAACGACCCGTTGGTGAAAAACACCACAAGCTGCCTGCGGCCTTTCGCGGGTGACCGCGTATTGGCCACCATCTTTTCGAGCAGCGCGGCGTTGGTCTCCGCGGTGCAGCCGTGCACGCCCTGCGACTCCAGGAACTGCATCAGCCCGTCCGCGTCGAAGCGCTCCTCGGGCTTCAGCTTGTGCGCGTTCGCGATGGCCCCGAGGTAAACTTCGTCGGCCAGCGCGAGCGAGCGCATGAACGCCGTCTGCATGATCCGCGTGCGCGAGGTGTTGCTCCGCGGCTCGAAGGCCGCGTGGATCACCCGCCCCGGATACCGCGCCCGCAGCGAGCGCAGCGTCTCCGCCAGCGCCGTCGGGTGATGCCCGAAGTCCTCGATCACCGTGAGCGCCGGCGAGTCGGTCAGGATCTCCTGCCGCCGCTTCACGCCGCGAAACCGCGCCAGCGCGCCCAGGTCGAGCTGCACCGGATTATCCGGATGGAGCGCCAGACCCGCGGCCGCCGCCGCCATGGCGGCGTTGCGCGCGTTGTAGAGCCCCGGGAGATTCCATTTCACCGTGCGCCACGGCGCCCCGCGCCAGGTGAGGTAGAACTGCACGCCCTCGGGCTGCTCGACAAAGTCCATAATACGGACATCGCAGCCCTCGCCCGTGCCGACGCGCACCACCCGCGTCCACGGCGTCGGGCCGAGCGCGCGCAGGTTGTCGTCGTCGCCGTTCATGACGATCCAGCCGTTGCGCGGCACGATGCGCGTCAGGTGCAGAAAGGTACGCTTCACGTCGTCGAGATCGCGGAAGATGTCGGCGTGGTCGAACTCCAGGTTGTTCAGCACCGCGATGTGCGGCGCGTAGTGGATGAACTTGCTCCGCTTGTCGAAAAACGCGCTGTCGTACTCATCGCCTTCGATGACAAACGGTGCGTCCCCCTTGCCCAGGTGGTTGCCCGTCGGCGGATCCTGCGGCACGCCGCCGATGAGGTAACCGGGATCGCGCCCGTTTTCGCGCAGCAGGTAGGCCGTCAGCGCGGTGGTCGTCGTCTTCCCGTGCGTGCCGGCCACGACGATGTTCTTGCGGCCCTTTAAAACGAAATCCGCCAGCAGCGCCGGCAGCGAGGTAAACGGCAGCGCGCGGGTATCAAGCAGCCACTCCACCTCGGGATTGCCGCGCGACATCGCGTTGCCAATCACGACAAGGTCGGGCGCGAGCTTTTGCAGCCGCACCGGGTCGTAGCCCTCGTGCAGCGTGATGCCCGCCTCGGCCAGTACCGTGCTCATCGGCGGATACACGCCGGTATCGGCACCGAGCACCTCGTGCCCCGCCGCCCGCGCCAGCAGTGCCGCATTGCCCATCGCCGTCCCGCACACTCCCATGAAATAGATTCTCATGCTTGGTCCGCGCATGGTTGCGACTTCGCGCCGCGTGGCGAGTCCCGACTATGCCAGGTTCATCGGGTCCACGTCGAAGACCTGCGTGATGTCGTCGGGCCACGCGAAGCCTTCGCGGAGGCGCGCCAGCTCGGGCACCACCTTCGTCACGGAATGCGTGAAATACCAGAGCTGCCAGCGGTACTCGTCCTTGATCTTCTCGATCGGCGACGGCGACGGCCCGCGCAGCTCGACGCGGTCGCCCAGCTCCTTCTCCACGAGCTTGGCCCACTGCTCGGCGAAGAACTTCAGTTTCTCCGGATTGGGTCCGCGAAAGAGATGGTGGATCAGGTGCCGGTACGGCGGATAGCTGAAGTCCTTCCGGATCTTCAGCTCCGACGCCGCGAAGCCCGCGAAGTCCGCGTGGCGCGAAAACTGGATCGCCTCCGCCTGCGGGGTGAAGGTCTGCACGATCACCTCGCCCGCGCGGTCCCCTCGCCCGGCGCGGCCCGCCACCTGCACGAGGAGCTGGAAGGTGCGCTCGTTGGCCCGGAAGTCCGGGACGTGCATCGAGATGTCCGCATCGACCAGCCCCACGAGCGTCACGTTGGGAAAATCCAGACCCTTGCCGATCATCTGCGTGCCCACCAGCACGTCGATCTTGCCGGCGCGAAAATCAGCCAGGACTTCCCGGAAACGGTTTTTCTTGGACATCGCATCCGTGTCCATGCGCTCGATCTTGGCGCGCGGGAGCACGCGGCGCACCGCCTCCTCCACGCGCTGGGTGCCGAGGCCTTTCCAGCGGATATCCGGCGCGGCGCACTTCGGGCAGCGCGCGGGCGCCGGCTTCTGCGTGCCGCAGAGGTGGCAGCGCAGCATCTCGTCCGACCGGTGGTAGGTCAGCGCAATGCTGCAATGCGGGCACTCCTCCACGTGCCCGCACTTCGTGCAGAGCATCGACGAGGAGTAGCCGCGGCGGTTGATGAAGAGGATCGTCTGTTCCTTGCGCGCGAACCGCGCCTGCATCGCGTCCACGAGCTTGCGCGAGAGCGAGCTCATGCCGCGCTGGCGCATCACCTCAATGCGCAGGTCCACGATGTCGATGTGCGGCAGCTTGCGCGCATCGACGCGCTGGCGGAGCTCCAGCAGCTTGTATTTCCCGCTCTGCGCATTGGCGAAACTTTCCAGCGCCGGCGTGGCCGAGCCGAGCAGGCAGATGGCGCCCGCGAGCTTGGCCCGCATCACCGCGACGTCGCGGCCATGATAGCGCGGCGTCTCATCCTGTTTGTAAGCCGGCTCGTGCTCCTCATCGACGACGATGAGGCGGAGGTCCTGCACCGGCGCAAAGATCGCCGAGCGCGCCCCCACCACGACCCGCGCCTCGCCCGTCGCGAGTGCCAGCCAGCCGTCGAACCGCTCCCCTTCGCTCAGGTGGCTGTGCCACACCACGCACTTGTGGCCGGGTGCAATGGCCTCCAAGCGCGAGCGCAGCCGCGCGACGGTCTGCGGCGTCAGCGCCACCTCGGGCACGAGGAACACCACGCCGCCGCCGGTCTGCAACGCCGTGTGGATCGCCCGCAGGTACACCTCGGTCTTGCCCGAGCCCGTGACGCCGTGGAGCAGCGTCACGCCGAATTTGTTTTCCGCGATGCTCGCATCGAGCGCCGCCACCGCCGCGGCCTGCTCGGCGTTGAGCGCGTGCGGTTGCGAGGCGACCAGTTCGCCGTGGGCAAAGTCGTCCGCGTACGCCACGCGCTCCACCCGGCGCACCTCCTCGCGCACGATCCCGCGCTTCACCAGCGCCGTCACGACCGCTGCCGTCAGGCCCAGCCGCTCCAGCACCAGGGCCTTGGCCTGCGGGCGGAACTGCTGCTCCAGAAACGCGTAGAGCCGCGCCTGCTGCGGGGCTTTTTTCGCGAGCGCCGCGGTCTCGTCAGGCGCGAGCTTGCGGGCGATCGCGAGCAGCTTCTCGTGTTTCACCACCGCACCGTTGCGCACGGCCGCGGGCAGCATCGTCTCGATGATGCTGTCGAGCCCGCAGGCGTAGTAGCCCGCCATCCACCGCGCCAGCCTGAGCAGGTCCGGCGGCAGCGCGGGGAATGGATGCACCACCTGCACCAGCGACTTCAGGCGGTCCACCGGAAAGTCCTTGGGCGCACCGATTTCCCCCACGATGCCCAGCCGCGTGGTATTGAGCAACGGCACGCGGACGAGCGAGCCGACCGCGATGTCCGCGCTCATCGCCTCCGGCACGCGGTAGTGCAGGAGCTTGTCGAAACCGGCCAGAGGATGGACGCCCACGGTCATGCTCGCGCGGTCATGAGGGATGCGCCCCCGCCGCGCAAGCCGCGTCGCCACGATCGCATTGACACCCCGCGGCCCCCTCCAAACATAGCCCCTGTGAGCAGCCTCAACGCCTCCCGGGACAAGTTCAGGAAATTTTTAACCCAAAAGGGACTGCGCGTGACCAACCAGCGGCTGGCGATCTTCGACGCCGCCTTCGCGCAGAAGGAGCACTTCACCGCCGAGCAGCTCCTCGACTACGCCCGCGCCATCGACGACTCCGTCTCGCGCGCCACCGTTTACCGCACGTTGCCGATCATGACCGAGAGCGCCCTCCTCCGCGAGGTGGACATCGGCTCCGGCGAGAAATTCTACTACCCCAACTCCGGCGGCACCACGCAGGTCGCGCAGGTCGTCTGCCTCGACTGCGACAAGATCTTCGAGATCAGCGCCCCCTTCATGGAGTGGTACGGCAGCACCGTCTCCTCGAAGCTCGGCCTCACTCCCGTCTCTCAGCGCCTTCAGGTGAGCGCGCACTGCGACACCCTGCGCCTCACCGGCACCTGCCCCCGCCGCAGCTGATCCCCGCCATGGCCAAGCCTTCAGACCCCGAATTCGAGATCGCCTTCTTCGAGTCCGTCCTGAAACGCGACGCCACCTACACCGACGTCGTGGAAATCCTCGGCGGCCTCTACACGAAGCAGGGCCGCATCGCCGACGGCCTCCGCATGGACCGCAAGCTCGTGAAGCTCCTGCCCGCCAACGCGACCGCGCATTACAACCTCGCGTGCAGCCTCGCCCTCTCCAAGCGCGCCGCCGATGCCCTCCGCTCGCTGCGCCAGGCGATCGAGCTCGGCTACGACGACCTCGACTGGATGCAGCAGGACCCCGACCTCGAGGCCCTGAAGGAGCGCCCGGAGTTCCTGAGTCTCCTCGCCCAGCTCAAGCCCCAGAGCTGAGCCCAACTACTTTAGCCACAGATTGCACCGATCTCACGGATCACCCCATCCGTGTCCCTCGGTGTGATCTGTGGCTAATGTTTTCTACTGCAGCCCGAACAGCTGCTGCAGCACGGTCCGCAGGTCCTTGCCGGGCTCCCAGCTGCCGCGGCGGCTGACCGCGATGGATTTGCTCCGCTCGCGCTTGGCCAGCGCGGTGTTGACGTCGCTCAGCACGGGTTTGTCGGGCGCGAGGCCCAGCACTTCGAGCGAGGTCAGGGGCGTCCAGGCGTAAGGGATGCCCGTCCAGTTGAACTTGATCTCCCAGCCCGCCACGAGCGGCGGCATCGGCTTGGTCACCAGCGATGGATAGCGCTGCACGAAGTCCGGGATGCGTCGCGTCGCGATCCGCACCGTGACCTCGGGCTCCATCTTCGCAAAATACTCCTGAAACGTATTCACTCGGCGCGCGCGCCACTCCTGCAGGAAATCGAGCGGGCTGAAACCCATGAGGTTCATCCCGTTCCACAGGCCGTGGTCGTTGCGGCTGCCGAATTTCCGGGCGTTGTACCACCATTGGAAATCGCGCGTGACCATCACGCCGATCTCGAAGTGCAGGTGCGCGCGGTCGCGCGGGATCACGTAGCCGCCCGAGCTGTGGCCCATCGTGGCGATGACCTGGCCGCGGTTGACCTGGTCGCCTTCCTTCAGGCCGGGCGCGATCTGGCTCAGGTGCGCGTAGAGCGTGTAGATCGCCGGCGTCTGATCCGGGTGCTCCAGCACGATGTAGCGACCGTAGCTGCTGTCGCCCGCGCTCCGGCTGATGTGCCGCACCACGCCGTTCATCGCGGCAAAGATGCTGTCCGCCGGCTCGCCGCGCCGGTCGCGCGTCGCCGGCCGGATGTCGATGCCTTCATGAAACTGGCTGCCGCCGCTGCGCACGCCGCCAAAGCCGCCCGAGTCCGGGTCGCCCGAGCCTGCCTGCTGCAGGATATCCGTCGCCGGCTTTCCGTCGTTCCACGCGGTCAGGGGCGTCGGCCAGGTGAAGTCCACGCGCACGGCCGCGCGCAAACCGAGCGGGAAAAACAAAACCAGCAGCAATCCAAGTCGAATTCTCATGTTCACGTTTCGTCGACCTCAACGGGCGCAAAAGCTTCCATCATCTCCGCACCGACGGCGTCGGCCAGCAGCCGGCCGCGCTGGGTGAGCTTCACCCGCCCGCCCGCTTGGACCGCGAGGCCGTCGAGCACGAGTTGCTCCAGCAACGCATCCACCGCCGGCCACGGTGCCTCCGGACAGCACTCGCGCCACAGGCTGACATCGACGCCGGCGTTCATGCGCAGGCCGAAGATCAGCGCGTCCTCCGCCAGCAGCGCGGGGGTGAGCGCCACGCGGTCCTCCGTCACGCGCTCGCCGCGGTTGACGCGCGCCAGCCACTCGGGGAGGTCCGCGATGTTGCCGCCGCGCCGTCCATCGTGTTGCGACGCCGCGGAGGGCCCGAGGCCCACCCACTCGTGCATGTGCCAGGTGTTGAAGTTATGGCGGCAGATATGGCCCGGGCGGGCAAAATTTGACACCTCGTACTGCGCGTAGCCCGCTGCGGCCAACTCCGCCCAGGTCGTCTCGTAGAGCCGCACCTCGTGCTCGGGATCGAGTTTCACGCGGCCTTGCGAGAGCTTGATCCAGAGTTTCGTGTCCTCCTCAAAGGTCAGGCAATATGTCGAGAGGTGGTCCGGCGCGAGCCGCACGGCCTCGCGCATGTCCGCGATCCACTCGGCCTCCGTCTGGCCCGGCAGCGCGAACATCAGGTCGAGGTTCACGCTCTTGAAGTCCGCCGCCCGGATCGCGTCGTAGGCCCGGTAAATCTGTTCCAGCGTGTGCTGGCGGCCGAGCGCATCGAGCAGCGCCGGCTGAAAACTCTGCACGCCCATCGACACGCGGGTCACCCCCGCCTCTTTCAACACTGCGAGCCGCTGCGGCGTCACCGACGCCGGCGCGAGCTCCACGGTCCACTCCTCCGGCGTGCCGCCGCAGCGGCTCCGCACCACCGCGGCCAGCCGGGCCAGATCGGCGGGCGCGAGCAGTCCTGGCGTGCCACCACCCCAGAAAACCGTGGTCACCGGCCGCTCCCACTTCACCAATTCCGCCTCGCGGGCGATGCCGGTGATGAAACTTTCGACCGCCCCGGCGGTCGGCACTGTCTGATAAAACGCACAGAAATCGCAGGTCGAGGCACAGAACGGCACATGCACGTACAATCCCAGCGGTGCCGGGGAAACAGCTTTGTCTTGCTCTGTTGCGAGGTGAATCATTACTAACGCACTCTAATTCGCCCGGTTTTCACGCCAAAAGTCCAATGCATACCAACCGTCTTTTTTCCGCGAGGAAATTTCTGTTCTCCCTCGGCGCCGCGCTGAGCCTCCTGCTGCTCGCCGGCTGTGATGGCATTGTGCTCACCAACCTCACGCCGGGCTCCCTGCCGGAGAACCCGTCGCAGATCTACACCATCACCCTCCGCGTCACGCCGAAGGTGGACGCCATCGAGAAGTCCAGCATCACCCCGTACATCGTGGTGGACGGCCAGAACCATGCGATGACCAAGGCCGCCCTCGGCGAGGGCATGTACGAGTTCGACTACCAGCTGCCCGCCGGCCGCGACGAGCTCGCCTACTACTTCCTCGTGAACTACAACCTCACGACCAACGGCGTCACCCATCCCGAGGAGGCCTACACCGAGATCACGCACGCCAAGATCGTGCGCCGCTACGTGCTCTCCCTCGAGGTCAACCGCGGCCCCGTCGGCGCGCGCGTCAGCGTCCTCGGCCGCGGCTTCACCCCGCAGGATGTCATCAGCCTCGATGGCAACCCGGCCCGCACGGTCTTCGATTCGCCCAACTCCCTGAGCTTCTTCGTCCCCGCGCTCGCCGCGGGCCGCAACTACCAGGTCACCGTCGCCAGCGCCTCGGGCAACTCCCCCGTCGGCACCTTCCGCATCGACGGCAGCAACCTCAGCGTCTCCCCCACCGCCCTCACCCTGCGCACGGGCGAGACTCAGACGATCAGCTTCACCATCCCCAATCCCGCGCCTCCGGGCGGCCTCCTCCTCGACCTCACGACCGACATCCCCGAGAGCGTGATCATGCCCGAGGTCGTCGTACCGCAGGGCCAGACCACCGTCACGATCAACGTGCAAGGCGGCCACCCCGGCAACGGCTCCCTCTTCCTCAAGGGCTACGGCTCCGGCGAGGTCACCGTCCCGATCACGGTCACGGCCAAATAAGCTTCGCGCCAGCATCGCGCATCGGGCGGGTCGAAAGACCCGCCCTTTTTATTGGCCGCGCCGGCCGGTCACCGCGAGTGCCCGCGCCTTCGCCCATGAATCCTTGCCAACCCAGGGCTCGGAAAAATTCGCGTCCATTCGCGTGCATTCGCGGTTAAACAAAACTAGCCTTTCCCCATGCTCGTCATCCGCCGCCTCGTTGACCGCCGCCGGGCCTACACCGGGATCTTCCTGCCCGGCGAGCCACCGAAGATTTTCCCGACGACCGACCACGAGCACGCGCGCATCCTCGCCATCTACAAGCAGGACCGCCCCTACGAGGGCATCGTCAACGATTTCAGCGATCCCCTGTTTGAATCCACCCCGCCTCCTGCGCCCGCTCCCACCGCCGCGCCCAAAAAGAAAACCCGCCGCGGACCATCCGCGACGGGTGCATGAACTAACCTAAAGGTTCTGGCTTACCACCGGCGGTAGTCCCGCACGTACCGGCGGCCGTGGCTGTCCACCACGTACACGACCGGCCGGGCCACCACGACGGGCGCCGACTGCACGTACACGACCTGCGGCGGGGGCGGCGGGGTGCTCACATAGACCACCTGCGCCGGGGCCGCGGGCGGCGGGCAGGCCGGCTGCGTGTAAACCACCGTCTGCACCGGCTGCGGCTGGGAATAGTACGTCACCGTCCGCGGCGGCGGGGCCGGCTGATCGACCGCCGCGCCGATGAGGCCGCCGGCCACCGCGCCGATCACGGCGCCCTGGGCCCAGCGGTCATGGTTGTGACCCCCGATAAAGGCGCCCGCGATGGCGCCGAGCACAGAGCCGCGGACCACGGCCGGCTGATAATCTTGGGCTTGGACGGCGCTCGTACCGGCGACCGCCAGCAGCAGGGTGAGGATGAGGTTTTTCATGACATACCCTACGACGCCGCCCCGCTCCAAAAGTTTGTTCAAAATCGTACTATCCGTTGATTTTTTCAGGGAACTTTCCTTCTTTCCCCTAATTCGACGACCGCTATTTTAGCTCATCGATTTTCGCTCGTCCCTCTACGGAGCGCCATTTACTAGTAGCTGTAGTAACCCAATCATATGACGTCCGTTGAGAAATGGAATGCACTCGCCTCCGTCATGGATCCCATTGTGGCCTTTCTGATTCTAGGCAGCGGGATTGCCCTTCTCACGAGCCGAAAGCAGCAGACGGCCGCCCGCGAAGCCAGCGTCGCTAGGGGCGAACTATCGCCCGCCCAGGCCACGAAAATTTACAAGCTTTTGAACTGGATCATCTATTGCATGATCGGATGCGGTGTGTTGCTTACCTTGATATGGGCGGCCAAGCTCTGACGGGCGCGCGGTACGTATATTACGTCGCTAAATCCCACCCTTTCGTCGCATTCTTCTCGTTTAAGACCTATTGAACCGGTTTAATGCGTTTCGATGAAAAAGATCGAGATCAGCGACGAGGTTTACGCCGCGCTGCAAAACCTCGCGGTCGGTTTTCACCGCACCCCCAACGAAGTCCTCTCGACGCTGCTCAATGTCCCCACCGCCTCCGCCGAGGCCGCCGAGCCGCTCGCCGCTTTTGTCCTCAGCCCGGAGTTTCGCGCCAAGTTCACCGACGCCGACAAATACCTCGCCCTGCTCTCCTGGGTTGCGGCGCAGCATCCCAGCGAGTTTGGCGAATTCATCCGCAGCCTGCCCGGCGGGCGGCGCTACCTCAGTTTCAGCCGCGAGGAGATTCTTGAAACCTGCCGCCACAACCAGGCGCGCCAGATCGACGGCACGCAGTACTGGGCGATCATGAACATCGACACCGCCACCAAGCGCCGCTTCCTCGCGCGCGTCCTCGAGTTCATCGGCTACCGCGACGAGGTGATCGAGTTCGCCAACGCCACCTTCGGCGGCAAGCGTCCCGTCCGCCGCCTCTCTCTGCTCTCCTGAGTCCGGCTCGTCGTGGCTGCGGCGTCCCGCCGCAGTGCGTTGCCGCTCCGACCCTCTCCCGCTTCCAACCGCATGTCTCCCCTCACCGCCCTCGTCACCGGCGCCTCCCGCGGCATCGGTCAGGCCATTACGCAAAAACTCGCTGCCCGCGGCGTCCGCGTCGCACTGCACTATCACCAGAACCACGCCGCCGCCGCGGCCACCCTCGCCGGGCTCCCGCGCCACGGCCACGCGATCTTCCCCGCCGACCTCGCCCAGCCCGCCGAGGTCGAGCGTCTCTGGCGCGAGGTGACCGCCGCCTTCGGCCGCATCGACATCGTCGTCAACAATGCCGCGATCTACGAGCTCCACTCACCGCTCACCGCCGACTTTGCCGCGTGGCGGAGCGCCTGGCAGCGCCACCTCGACGCCAATCTCCACGGCCCGGCCAATCTCTCGCTCCTCGCCGCGCAGCACATGGCCGCCGCCACGCACGACGCCGCGCACCTCCACGCCCACGGCCGGGGCCGCATCGTGAACATCTCCTCCCGCGGGGCCTTCCGCGGCGAGCCCCACGCCCCCGCCTACGGCGCCAGCAAAGCCGGCCTCAACGCCCTCAGCCAGTCCCTCGCCCACGCCCTCGCGCCGAAACAAATCTACGTTTACGTCATCGCCCCCGGCTGGGTCGAAACCGACATGGCCGCCCCGCACCTCCACGGACCGCGGCGCGACGAGATTCTCGCCGGGCATCCCCTCGGCCGCGTCGCCCACACCGAGGAGGTCGCCCGCAGCGCCGTCTTCTGCGCTCTCGACGCCCCCGCCGCGATGACCGGCTCGATCCTCGACGTCAACGGCGCCAGCTACCTCCGCACCTGACAGCAGTGGCTGCGGCGTCCCCGCCGCAGTGCGCTACTTTTCTACCGCTTCGCACGCACCTTCGGCCGGTTCTTCGCATCCAGCAGCACGACCACCGGTTCGTGCCGCTTCGCCTCCTCGACCTCGAAGTCCGCGTAGGCCGCGATGATCACCTTGTCGCCCGGCTGCACCAGCCGCGCCGCCGCGCCGTTGAGCATCACTTCGCCGCGTTTGCGCCCCCCGATCACGTAGGTCGCGAAGCGCTCCCCATTGTTGCAGTTGTAGATCTCCACGCGCTCGTGGAGCAGAAACCCGGCCGCCTTCCGCAGGTCGGGTCCGAGCGCGATGGAGCCTTCGTAGTGCAGGTCTGCGGCGGTGACGGTCGCACCGTGCAGCTTGGCTTTGAGCAGGGTCAGTCTCATGGTATCTATAAATTAGTTACGCTTTATTTATCATCTCCGGTACGTTGAGCTCCGCCGCGCGCCGCAGCCCGAGCAGCACGAGCTCCGGCACGACTTCGTCGAACAGGCCGTCGCGCTCGAACATCCGCGCAAACCCGCCCGTGCCGATCACCCACGGCTTTTTGCCCCCGAAAGCCTCCGCCGCCATCAGCGCGCACAATTGCCGCACCGCCCCCGCGTGGCCGTGGATCAGGCCCGACTGGATGCTCTCCACCGTGGTCCGCCCCAGCGCGGCCTCGGGCCGGGCGATTTCCACGCGCGAGAGCCGGGCCGTGCCGCCCGCGAGGGAGTCCGCCGCCATGCCGAGGCCCGGCAGGATCGCCCCGCCCAGGTAATCCCCCTCCGCCGTGATCACCTCGATGGTGGTCGCCGTGCCGAGGTCCACCACCAGCATATCCCGCCCCGGATGCCGGTGGACCGCCGCCATCGCATCGGCGATCCGATCGGCGCCCACCTCGGCGGGGTTGCGATATTTGATCTTCAGGCCCGTCTTCACGCCCGCCTGCAGCACCAGCGGCTCGCAATGAAAATATTTCTCCGCCGCCCCCCGCAGGCCATACAGCGCCGCCGGCACCACCGAGCAGATGACCACGCGCTTCACCTGCTTGGGATCAAAGCCGTTCTCGCGCAGCACCGTCCGGAAGAAGACGCCCAGCTCATCCGTCGTGCCGATGGGCTGCGTGGTTTTGCGAAACTGACAGCGCAGGCCGACGTCATCGAACACGCCGCCGTGGATCTGGGTATTGCCGACATCGAGACAGAGGAGCATGGGAAAAATCAGGTCGGGTTGAGCAACTGTTCCAAATGGAACGCCAATTCCTGCCGGTCGGCACAGGCCACACCGGCAACCTCACCGCGCCGATAGATCATCGCGGGGAATACCCCCTCCCGCTGTTCCGCCAGATCATTGTGCACCACGAGATCAACCGCCCCCGCTTCCATCTGCTCCAGCGCTTCCTGCCGCCCCTGCTCCCGCGTCGATCCGTTGGTCAGCTTGAAGCCCACCACCATCAGCGGCCGCGGACTCCATGTCTTCAACACCGCGAGCAACTTCGGTTGCGGCGCCAGCTCCAAGGTCAGCGGTGCGCTGGAGTCCAGCTTGCGTCCCGTCGGCTGCACTTCGCCGGCCACTTTCACCGCCTCGATCCGAAAATCCCCCACCGCGGCCGCATGGATGACCACGTCGCAGTCACCGCCACTTAGCCGCGTCCGCAGTGCCTCCGCCAATTCCGCGTAAGACCCGAAGGTCACCTCGCGCACCGGCGCCGCCACCGCCGTCCGTGCCCGCAGGAGCGTCACGTCGTGCCCGCACCGTTGGAAATACCGCGCCAACCGCGCCCCGGTCGCGCCGGTGCTCGTATTGGTCAGCACCCGCACGCCGTCGATCGGCTCCGCCGTGCCACCACTCGTGATGAGCACCTTCAGCCGTTTCGCCGGCTTCGCGAGTGCCGCCTCCACCGCCGCGACCACGTTTTCCGGCTCGGCCATGCGGCCCTCGCCCGTTTCGCCACAAGCCGTCCGGCCCCGGCCCGGTTCGATGAAGCGCACGCCCCACGTCTGCAGTTTCTCCACTGCCGCCACCGTCGCCGGATGCGTCCACATCGCGGGGTTCATCGCGGGCGCCGCCAGCCAAGGCTGGCCGCTCTCGCGCGCGAGAAACAGCGCGCCCACCAGGTCATCGCCCAGCCCCGCCGCGAGTTTGTTCAAGGTGTTGGCCGTGGCCGGGCACACCACGACCACATCCGCCCAGCGCGTGAGGGAAATATGCTCCATCGCCCGCCCCGGCTCCCAGAGGTCCGTCGCGACCGGCTGACCCGTCAGCCCCTCCAAGGTCGCCCGGCCCACGAAGCGCTGCGCCGCCTCGGTCATCACCACGCGCACAACATGCCCGTCCTGCACGAACTGCGACACCGCCGCGCACGCCTTGTAGCCCGCGATCGAGCCCGTCAAAATGAACAGTACGTTAGAGACGCACATGGTCGATGAGTCGCACGCCTTCCAACCGCACCGCGCCGAGCCGCGCGCCCGCGCGGTCCTCCACGTAGTCCACCTCGAAGCCCGCGAACTTCAGCTCCAACGCCGCCCCCGCCGCATCCGGCGCTTCCTTGAGGATCCGCGAAAAATGCGCCGCATGGGCCCGGCCTTGCTCCGACAGCCGCGCATTCCGCGAGCTCATCGCCAGCCCGCTTTCCTCGCGCACCGTCGGACAAGCCACGATCTCCACCGGCAGAAACAGCGCCGCCACCATCCCCCGCACCAGCTGGAGCTGCTGCCAGTCCTTCTCCCCGAAGTACGCGCGGTGCGGCTGCACGAGGTTCAGCAGCTTCAGCACCACTGTCAGCACGCCGTCGAAATGCCCCGGCCGGTGTGCGCCTTCCAGCTCGCGGCTCAGCTCCAGCTCCGTCGCCCGGAAACGGTAGTTGTCCGGGTACATGGCCTGGGCCGTCGGCATGAGCACGTCGGTCGCCAGCCCTTCCGCCAGCGCCAGATCCTGCGCGAGGGTCTGCGGGTACTTCTCCAAATCCGCCAGGTCGTTGAACTGCGTCGGATTCACAAAGATGCTCAGCACCACCCGGTCGTTCTCCGCCCGCGCCCGCTCCAGCAGCGCGCGGTGCCCCGCGTGCAGCGCCCCCATCGTGGGCACAAAGCCGATGCGCTGGCCGCCCATGATCGGCCGCGCGCCGCGCCACGCATCCAAATTACGATACAATATCGGGGTCATCGTCTTCATGCCAAAGTCTCCTGCTTCGCCGGGAAAGCCGCCCCGCGCACGTCCGCCGCATAGCGGCCCACCGCCTCGCTCACCAGCGCTTCCCCTTCGAGATAGCGCCGCGCAAACCGCGGCCGGAACCGGCCATCCAGCCCCAGCAAATCCGTCAGCACCAGCACCTGCCCCGCCGTGCCCGCCCCCGCGCCGATACCGATGGTCGGGATTTGACGCTCCTCGGTGACTTCGCGCGCCAAGGCTTCCGGCACGCATTCAAGCACGAGGGCAAAGGCGCCCAGCTCCTCCAACCGGCGCGCGTCGGCTTTCAATTTCTCGCCCTCCGTCTGCGTCCGGGCCTGCACGCGATAGCCGCCGATTTGGTTCACCGACTGCGGCGTCAGCCCGAGATGCCCCATCACCGGGATGCCGCCTACGACAAGATGCTCGATGACATCCTCGTGCCCGCGCACGCCTTCCACTTTCACGGCCGTGGCCCCGGCGCGCATCAGCGCCTCCGCCGCCTTGGCGGCCACGTACGGACCTTGGCGGCAGGAGCCAAAGGGCATGTCCGCCACGATCACCGGGCCGGGAGCGCCGCGCCGCACGGCCGCGGTGTGCAGCACCATCATTTCGACCGTGGCCTGCACGGTCGATTCCAAGCCATGCACGGCCATGGCGACGCTGTCGCCGACCAAAATCGCGTCCACGTGCTCCGCCACGATGCGCGCCATCAGGGCGTCATACGCGGTCACCATCACGATCGGCTGCGCCTCGCGCCTCGCGCGGGCAAAATCGAGGATCGTCTTAATATCGCCTCCGGTTTCCAGGATCGGGAAACCGGCGGGCGGTGGGACGGAGTGCTTGTCGCGATGCGATCATGCCTGTGGTGTCCTAATCGTAAGGTTGAACGGTGCGTCTCGCGGTCGCGATCGTGTTCGCGCTGGAGACCGGACACGGTTAGCCGTTTCCCGGCCCGGGCAAATCCAAAATCCCTTTTCTCTGGCTTATCGCATCCGCCAGAGAAACCACGCCGCCAGCCCCATCATCCCGAGGTTGGGCAGCCAGGCGGCGAGCGCCGGCTCGACGAGCCCTTTCGTCGCCAGCGCCGACGCCGCATAGTCCATCAGATAGTAGAGGAAAAACAGGCCGATCGACTTCGAGGCGCCCACCGCCGGATTCACGCGCACGCCCGTCACCGCAAAGGGGATGGCGATCATGATCACGATCAACGGCCCGAAGGTGGTGGCGATCAACCCGTAGTAGTGCACCGCGCAGTCCGTGAGCTTCGGGCTGTTTTCCGCCTCGAAATACGTCATCAGCCGCTCGATCTGCGGCAGCGAAAGATCCACGTAGCGCCGGTCGATCAGCAGCATCAGCTGCGGGTCCTCGTGGAAGGTCGCCTCCGTCCGTCGCGCAAAGGGCTCCGTGGACATCAGCTCGCCGGTCTCGGCCCTGAACTCCAGCTCGCGCCCGTCCTTGAAATTCCACCCCGTCGCCGGGTCGAACCACGCCTCCGCCGCGACGATCCGCGAAAGCTCGCGCCGCGTGGAGTTGAGCGTCGAGACCGTTACGCCGTACCCGCGCTTGGTGTACTGGCTGTAACGGTTGAAAAACCACATGCGCCGCCCGTGCGTGTTGTCAAAGGCCACGCTGTACACCAGCCCGACCCGGCCGCTGTCGCCCGCGACCGCGTTGGCCTCCTTCTGGAACTGCAGGCGGTCGCGCATCTCCTGCGACTTCTCCACCGACCACGGCACCACCTCGGTGTTGAGCCACCAGGAAAGCCCGCAGGCCAGTGCGCCGATCAGCCAGATCGGCGCCGTGATGCGCCCCAGCCCCACGCCCGCCGCCCGCAGCGCCGTAAACTCGTTTGCCCGGTGCAGCTTGCCCAAAGTGAACATGAGCGACACCAGCAGCGCCAGCGGCAGCACCACGGTGAACTTGCTCGGCATCGTCACAAACATGTAGCTCCACAGGTCGTACCCCCGCGCCCCGAGTTCGCGGAGCGCCCGGAAGTCGTCGTACATCACCTGGATCAGCAGCAGCCCCATCGCCGCGCACAGCACGAGCCCCAGGATCGTCAGCCACTCGCGCAACAGATGTCGGTCGTAGGTATTCAACCGCCCCGATCAAACCGCCCGCCCGCCCGAAAGCAAATAATACTCCCCAGTAGCCGCCCGATCATCCGCGCCGCCTTCCCTGTCACCCGTCCAATCCGGCACGCCACCTGCAATACCCGCCGCACAGTTTGGTTGAAATGCCTTCTCCTCTCCCTTTCCCTCGCACCGTCTTCTTTCGTTCTTAACCCTGCCCATCATGATTCAATTTCTCCGCACCTCGCTCCTCACCGCCTTCGCCAGCGCCCTGCTTGCCGCTGGCGCCATCGCCCAGGAGACGATCAAGGTCGGCGAGTTCGCCTCGCTCACCGGCAAGGAGGCCGCCTTCGGCCAGTCTTCCCACAAGGGCACGCTACTCGCCGTCGAGGACCTCAACGCCGCCGGCGGCGTCCTCGGCCGCAAGATCGAGCTGCTCACCGAGGACAACCAGTCCAAGCAGGGCGAGTCCGCCACCATCGTCAAAAAGCTCATCGCCCGCGACAAGGTCGTCGCGATCCTCGGCGAGGTCGCTTCCAGCCGCTCCCTCGAGGCCGCCCCGGTCTGCCAGGCCTTCAAGGTCCCGATGATCTCCCCGTCCTCGACCAACCCCGCCGTCACCGAGAAGGGCAACTACATCTTCCGCGTCTGCTTCATCGATCCGTTCCAGGGCGTCGTCATGGCCAAGTTCGCCAAGAACACCTTGAAGCTTAAGAAGCTCGGCCTCCTCACTTCCGTCTCCTCCGCCTACAGCGTCGGCCTCGCGAAGTACTTCAAGGAGCGCTTCATCGCCGACGGCGGCGAGGTCGTCATCGAGCAGAAATTTTCCGAGGGCGACAAGGACTTCAAGGCCCAGCTCACCGCCATCAAGGCCGCCGGCGTGGACGGCATCTTCGCCCCCGGCTACTACACCGAGGCCGCCCTCATCTGCCAGCAGGCCCGCGGCCTGGGCATGAATCTCCCGATCTTCGGCGGCGACGGCTGGGAGGCCCCGCAGCTCATCGAGCTCGGCGGCAGCGCCGTCGAGGGCACCTATTACTCCACCCACTACACGCCGGAAAACAGCGCGCCGGCGGTCCAGGACTTCGTGAAGAAATTCCGCGCCCGTTTCGACGGCGAGACGCCCGACGCCATGGCCGCCCTCGGCTACGACTCCATGATGGTCCTCGCCGACTCCATCAAACGCGCCGGCTCCGCCGAGCGTCCCAAGATCCGCGCCGCCCTCGCCGCCACCAAGGATTACCAGGGCGTCACCGGCAACACCACCATGGACGCCGAGCGCAACGCCACCAAGGCCGCCGTCGTCATCACGGTCAAGGACGGCAAGTTCAAGTTCGTCGAATCCGTCAATCCTTGATGCCCCGGCCCCTCACCCAGCGCACGCGCAGCCTCGCCCGCTGCGCGTTCTTGTTTCTGGTCACTGTTTCGGCTGCGTTCGCCGCGCCCGAGCCGATCCGCATCGGCCACTATGCCTCGCTCACCGGCAAGGAGGCCTCCTTCGGCCAGGCCGCGCGCAAGGGCGTCGAGCTCGCCCTCGCCGAGGTCAATGCACGCGGCGGCGTCCTCGGCCGTCCGCTTGAACTCTACGGTGAAGACATCCAGTCCAAGTCCGGCGAGGCCGCCACCGTCGTCAAAAAACTCATCACGCGCGACAAGGTCGTCGCCGTCCTCGGCGGCAACGCCTCCACCAATTCTCTCGAGGCCGCGCCCATCTGCCAAAACTACCGCGTGCCGATGATCGCGATTTCCTCGACCAACCCCAAGGTCACCGCCGCCGGCAACTACATCTTCCGCACCTGCTTCATCGATCCGTTCCAAGGCGCGGTCCTCGCCAAGTTTGCCCGCGAGAGCCTCAAGGTCCGTCGCGTCGCCCTCCTCACCTCTGTCTCCGCGCCGTACAGCGTCGGTCTCTCCCAGGTCTTCCGCGAAAAGTTCACCGCCGCCGGCGGCGAGATTGTCGCCGACCTGAAATACTCCGAGGGCGACAAGGATTTCAAAGCCCAGCTCACCGCCCTCCGCGCCGCCCGGCCCGACGCCATTGCCGCCACCGGCTACTACGCCGAGGCCGCCTTGATCTGCCAGCAGGCCCGCGCCCTCGGTCTCACCGTCCCGATCTTCGGTGGCGATGGCTGGGAAGCCCCGCAGTTAATCGAACTCGGCGGCGCCGCCGTCGAGGGCACTTACTACTCCACCCACTATTCCGCTGAGTCGCCCGCCCCCGAGGTCCGGAATTTCATCGCGCGCTTCAAGGCTCACTTCAACGGCGAGACGCCCGACGCCGTCGCCGCCCTCGGCTACGACACCGTGATGCTCCTCGCCGACGCTATCACCCGCGCCGGCACGACCGCCGAGCCCGCCCTCCGCAACGCCCTCGCCGCCACGAAGGACTTCCCCGGCGTCACCGGCGCGACGACGATGGACGCCCAGCGCAACGCCGCCAAACCCGCTGTCGTCGTCACCGTCAACCACGGCCGCATCCAGTTCGTGGAATCCGTGAAACCCTGAGCATTCAGAGAAAATCCCTCGAATCGCGCCCTCTCCTCCTCTCAACTCTCCCTCCGCTTGACCGAATTCCTCCAACAGCTCCTCAACGGCCTTTCCCTCGGTGCCATCTATGCGCTCATCGCGCTCGGCTACACGATGGTGTACGGCGTCCTCCGGTTCATTAATTTCGCCCACTCCGACGTCTTCATGGTCGGCTCGTTCGTCGGTTATTACATGGGCAAGCTCATCCCCGAGGGCACGCTCTGGGGCGGCCTGACGATCCTCGTCGGCTCCATGATGGCCTGCGCCATCCTCGGCATGACGATCGAGCGTCTCGCCTACCGCCCCCTGCGCAACGCCCCCACGCTCAACGTCCTGATCACCGCCATCGGCGTTTCGCTCCTCCTCGAGTACACCGGCCAGGTCTTCTTCGGCGCCGCCCCGCGCAACTTCCCCGCCATCTTCCCGGTGACGAATTTTCACCTCGGCGGCCTCATCATCTCGAGCAACCAGCTCATGGTCATCATCGTCTCCGCGATCCTGATGGTCGTGCTGCAGCTCATCGTGTTTCGCACCAAGATCGGCACCGCCATGCGCGCCGTCTCGCTCAACCCCAAGGCCGCCGTCCTCATGGGCGTCAACAACGACGTCGTCATCTCCTTCACCTTCGGCCTCGGCTCCGCGCTCGCCGCCGCCGGCGGCATCCTCTACGCGCTCAACTACCCGTCGATCGACCCGCTCATGGGCGTCATGCCCGGCCTCAAGGCCTTCGTCGCGGCCATCCTCGGCGGCATCGGCAACATCCCGGGCGCGGCCCTCGGCGGCCTCATCCTCGGCACGGTCGAGACCTTCGTCGCCGGCAGCCAGTGGTCCACCTACAAGGACGCCATCGCCTTCGCGATTCTGATCATCATCCTCCTCTTCCGCCCCGCCGGCCTGCTGGGCAAGTTCACCGTCGAGAAAGTCTGAGCCATGCCCAAACCGCACCTCTATCTCCTCCTCGGCCTCGCGGCTGCCTTCGGCGTCTCGTATTTCTCGGATTACTTCAATCCCTACTACCTCGACGTCCTCGCCGGCATCGGCATCAACGTCATCCTCGCCGTCTCGCTCAACCTGGTCAACGGGTACACCGGCCAGTTCTCCCTCGGCCACGCCGGCTTCATGTCGGTCGGCGCCTACCTTTCCGCCGCCGTCACGATTTTCCTGGGGCCGAAATTCTTCGGCGACGACGGCGGCACCGCCTTTCAGCAGGGCGCGCTGTTCTTCGGGGCGTTGATCGTCGGCGGTCTTAGCGCCGCGCTCGCCGGCCTCGCGGTCGGCATCCCGTCGCTCCGTCTCAAGGGCGACTACCTCGCCCTCGTCACGCTCGGCTTCGGCGAGATCATCCGCGTCATCTTCCAAAACGTCGAGGTCCTCGGCGGCGCGCTCGGCCTCAACGGCATCCCGCCCTACACCACGATCTTCTGGGTCCTCGCCTTCGTCGCCGTCACGGTCTTCACCGTCACGTGCCTTGTCACCTCGACGTATGGCCGCGGCTTCCTCGCCACGCACGACGATGAGATCGCCTCCGAGGCGGTCGGCCTCAACACCACCCGCTACAAGATCGTCGCGTTCGTCATCGGCGCGTTTTTCGCCGGTATCGCAGGCGGGCTCTACGGCCACTTCAAGATGACGATCACGCCCACGGGCTTCGACTTCACCAAGAGCATCGAGATCGTCGTCATGGTCATCCTCGGCGGCATGGGCAATACCCTCGGCGTCATCCTCGCCGCGATTCTCCTCACCCTGCTCCCCGAGGTCCTGCGCCCCATCGCCGAGTACCGCATGGTGCTCTATTCCTTCCTCCTGATCGTCCTGATGATCGCCCGTCCGCAGGGTCTCTTCAACTTCAAGCTCGGCAAGGCCCGCTCCGCGTGATGTCCGCCCCGCTCCTCCAACTCAAGCAGGCCACCATCCGTTTCGGCGGCCTCACCGCCGTCAACGCCTTCGACCTCACCGTGGGCGAAAACGAGCTCGTCGGCCTCATCGGCCCCAACGGCGCGGGCAAGACCACCGCCTTCAATCTCATCACCGGCGTGTACCAGCCCACCGAGGGCTCCGTCACGTTCTGCGACCGCAACCTCGCCGGCCTGCCCGTCAACGCCATCGTCGCCTGCGGCATCGCGCGCACGTTCCAGAACATCCGGCTCTTCGGTTCGCTCTCGGTCTTCGACAACGTCCGTGTCGCCTGCAACCTCCACCGCGCCACCAACCCCGCGCACACGCTCCTGCGCCTCGGCGCCTTCCGCTCCGACGAGGCCGCCATCGCCCGCCGCGCCGAGGAGTTGCTCGATATTTTCAACCTCCGCCGTTTCCGCGACGCGCCCGCGAAGAGCCTGCCGTACGGCGAGCAGCGCCGTTTGGAAATCGTCCGCTGCCTCGCGACCAAGCCCAAGCTTCTCCTCCTCGACGAGCCCGCCGCCGGCATGAATCCCACGGAGAAGGTCGAGCTCGTGCGCCTGATCCAGCAGATCCAGAAACAGTTCAACCTCTCCGTCCTCCTCGTGGAGCATTCGATGAAGGTCGTCATGGGCGTCTGCCAGCGCATCGCCGTCCTCGACTACGGCGTGAAGATCGCCGAGGGCACGCCCGCCCAGATCCAGACCGACCCGAAGGTCATCGAGGCCTACCTCGGCGAAGACCACCACAAGTCCCTTTCCCATCACTGATGCTCAAAGTCTCCGATCTCCAGGTCTCCTACGGCGCCATCAGCGCCCTCGGCGGCATCAGCTTCGAAATCCCGCAGGGCTCCATCGTCACGCTCATCGGCGGCAACGGCGCGGGCAAGACCACCACGCTCCGCACCATCTCCGGCCTGCTCCGCCCGAAGTCCGGCTCGGTCACTTTCCTCGGCGAGGACATCACCGCCGTGCCCGCCCACAAGATCGTCGCCCGCGGCCTCTGCCACGTGCCCGAGGGCCGCATGATTTTCTCCAACCTCAGCGTGGACGAAAACCTGTCGATGGGCGCTTACCTCCAGACCGACAAGGCGCTCATCGCGAAGAACCGCGACTACGTCTTCAGCGTCTTCCCCCGCCTGAAGGAGCGCATCAAGCAGATGGCCGGCACCCTCTCCGGCGGCGAACAGCAGATGCTCGCCATCGGCCGCGCCCTCATGGGCAACCCGAAATTCCTGATGCTCGACGAGCCCTCCCTCGGCATCGCCCCGCGCCTGATCAGCACGATCTTCGAGAAGATCGTGGAGATTAACAAAAGCCACGGCATCACGATCCTCCTCGTCGAGCAAAACGCCAACCTCGCCCTCGAGGTGAGCCGCTACGCCTACGTTTTGGAAACGGGTCGCATCGCCATGCAGGGCGAGAGCCAAAAACTCCGCGCCGATCCCCAGCTCAAGGCCACGTACCTCGGCGGCTGAGCCAGCGTCGCTGGCGCCAGCGGGCGGATTCCGGATCTTTCGTAAAATCCGTGCAATCCGTACCTCATCGGATCATATCCGTTTTGTAAGTTCGCGTTCGTTCGCGTCCATTTGCGGTGCCCCTATCCGCAATCCGAAATCAGCCATCCCATGACCCCCGAGGAATTCCGCCGCCACGGCCACCAGCTCATCGACTGGATCGCCGACTACCGCGCCTGCGTTTCCGGGCTGCCCGTCCGCTCCTCCGTCGCGCCCGGCTCCATCCGCGCCCAGCTGCCCGTCTCGCCGCCGGTCACCGGGGAATCGTTTGACGCCATTTTCCGCGACCTCGACACCGTGCTCCTCCCCGGCCTCAGCCATTGGCAGCACCCCAGTTTCTTCGGCTACTTCCCCGCCAACGGCGAGCTCTCCTCCGTCCTTGGCGACTACCTCAGCACCGGCCTCGGCGTGCTCGGCCTTTCCTGGCAGTCCAGCCCCGCCCTCACCGAGCTGGAGGAGGTAACGACCGATTGGGTACGCCAGATGACCGGCCTCTCCTCCGCGTGGAGCGGCGTCATCCAGGACACCGCCTCGACCAGCACGCTCATCGCCCTGCTCTGCGCCCGCGAGCGCGCCAGCAACTACTCCCTCGCCCGCGGCGGCCTGCAGGGCCTCGCCTCCCCGCTCATCGTCTATTGCTCCGCGCACGCGCACAGCTCGGTGGAAAAGGCCGCGCTCCTCGCCGGCTTCGGCCGCGACCACCTGCGCTCCATCCCCGTGGACCACGAGCACGCCCTGCGCCCCGATGCCCTCGCCGCGGCCATCGCCGCGGACCGGGCCCAGGGCCTCACGCCCTGCGCCGTCGTGGCCACCACCGGTACCACGACCTGTACTGCCCTCGATCCGATCGCCGCCATCGCCGCGGTCACACGGGACAACCGGCTCTGGTTGCACGTCGATGCCGCGATGGCCGGCTCCGCGATGATTTTGCCCGAGTGCCGCTGGATGTGGGCCGGCATCGAGGACGCCGACTCGCTCGTCCTCAACGTCCACAAGTGGCTCGGCGTCGCCTTCGACTGCTCGCTCTACTACGTGCGCGACGCCGAGCACCTCGTGCGCGTCATGAGCACCAATCCCAGCTACCTCCAGACCAGCGTCGATACACAGGTGAAAAACCTCCGCGACTGGGGCATCCCGCTTGGCCGGCGTTTCCGGGCGCTGAAGCTCTGGTGCCTCATCCGCGAGCAGGGCGTGGACGGCCTCTCCGCCCGTCTCCGCCGCGACCTCACCAACGCCCACTGGCTCGCCACCCAGGTCATCGCCACGCCGCCGTGGCGCGTGCTCGCGCCGGTGCCGCTCCAGACCCTTTGCGTCCGCCACGAGCCGCCCGGCCTCGAGGGCGAGGCCCTCGACCGCCACACCCTCGCCTGGGCCGAGCGGCTCAACCAGTCCGGCCTCGCCTATGTGACACCCGCGATCCTCGACGGCCGCTGGATGGTCCGCATCTCCATCGGCGCACTCACCACGGAGCAGGAACACGTCGCCAACCTCTGGGTCCGTTTACAGCAGGAAGCCAGTCAGACCCTCTAGCCGTTTGCCCGCCTCAGCCCGCCCCTCGCACGCGGCAGGCCTTCTCCCTCGTGTTTCCGGTGCCGCGACTGGCGTCTATCCGAACCATGAAAACCAACGTCTTCCTCACCACCGCCCAAGTCACGCTGGTCAGCCTCACCGCCCTGATGACCTTGGCCAGCGGCTGCGGCGGCACCTACTCCGGGGGCGCCGTGTATTCGAGCGGCCCCGGCCCCGTCATCGTGGACGACTACGATTACTACCCCGGCTACGAGGTGTACTACAGCCGCGTCCATCACGACTACTATTACCGCGACCACAATGCCTGGGTGCGCCGTCCCGCCCCTCCCGGCATCCCGCCGGCCCAGTTCCATACAGCTCCCTTTGTGCACATGGACTTCCACGACACCCCCGACCGCCACCACGGCACCGTGATCAAGACCTACCCCAAAAACTGGCGCCCGCCCGCCCCCAAGCCGCCCGTCCGCCGGGACGACCACGACGACCACCGTCCCCCGCATTGATCACCTTGTAGGCCCGGCCGGTGGCCGGGCTCCTCGCTACCCCGAATCGAACACAATCGAACACTATCGGACAATTCCCCGGTCCATTTCCGGGTTTATCCGCTTTGATCCGCCATCATTCGCGCGGATTTGCGGCCATGCGCAGTTGATATCCAGCCGCTTGATTTTTTCCCAACTCTGCTAAACTAGCGGACTCTATGTCCACTCCCGCTCCGCAAAAATTCGAGTTCCAAGCCGAAATCGCCCAGCTCCTCGATATCGTCACGCACTCCCTCTACACCGAGAAGGAGATCTTCGTGCGCGAGCTGGTCTCCAACGCCTCCGACGCCCTCGAAAAGCTGCGTCACACCCAGCTCACCGAGAAGGACATCTACGACGACAAGGCCGAGCTCGAGATCACCATCACCACCGACGACAAGGCCAAGACCATCACCATCTCGGACACCGGCATCGGCATGACGCGCGCCGAGCTCGTCCAGAATCTCGGCACCATCGCCCACTCCGGCTCCAAGCAGTTCCTCAAGACCCTCGGCGAAAGCGGCTCCAAGAACGCCAACCTCATCGGCCAGTTCGGCGTCGGTTTCTACTCCGCGTTCATGGTCGCCAAGACCGTGAAGGTTTACTCGCACTCCTGGCGCGCCGCCGAGCCCGGCCACGTCTGGACCAGCACCGGCGCCGGCAGCTACGAGATCGAGGAGGCCCCCGACGCCCGTCGCGGCTCCAAGATCGTCATCGAGCTCAAGGACGACTGCGCGGACTACGCCCAGGACTGGAAGATGAAGGAAATCCTCGAGCGCTACAGCGCCTTCGTCTCGTATCCGATCAATCTCAACGGCAAGCGCATCAACACCGTCCAGGCCCTCTGGCTCCGCTCGAAGAACGAGATCAAGGACGAGGAGTACACCGAGTTCTACAAGTTCCAGGCCCACGCCTACGACGAGCCCCGCCTCCGCCTCCACTTCTCGGCCGACGCCCCGCTCTCGATCAACGCCCTCCTCTTCGTCCCCAAGGAAAACACCGAGAAGCTCGGCTTCGCCCGCACCGAGCCCGCCGTCGCGCTCTACTGCCGCAAGGTCCTCATCGACCCCAAGCCCAAGCTCCTCCTCCCCGAGTGGCTCCGCTTCCTCAAGGGCGTCGTCGACAGCGAGGACCTCCCGCTCAACATCTCCCGCGAGACGATGCAGGACAAGGCCCTCATCGAGAAGCTCAACAAGGTCATCACAAAGCGCTTCCTCAAGTTTCTCGAGGACGAGGCCAAGAACCGCGCCGACGCCTACAACGAGTTCTACGCCGAGTTCGGCATCTTCCTGAAGGAAGGCGCCGCGATGGATTTCACGCACAAGGACCAGATCGTGAAACTCCTCCGCTTCGAGTCCTCCCTCACCGAGAAGGGCAAGACCACCTCGCTCGCCGACTACGTCAGCCGCCTCGGCGCCGACCAGAAGGAGATCTATTACCTCGTCGGCCCGAATCGCGCCGCCATCGAGGCCGGCCCGTACCTCGAAGGCTTCAAGGCCCGCAACCTCGAGGTGCTCTTCTGCTACGAGCCCGTCGACGAGTACGTGATGAGCAACGTCCGCGAGTTCGACGGCAAGAAGCTCACCGCCGCCGACCACGCCGACGTGAAGCTCGCCGACCTCCCCAAGCCCGAGGGCGCCCTCAGCGAGGACGACACCAAGAAACTCACCGCCTGGCTCAAGGAGAGCCTCGGCGAGCGCGTCGCCGACGTGAAGGCCAGCGACCGCCTCGTGGACTCGCCCGCCCTCGCGCTCAACGCCGACAAATTCATGACGCCCCAGATGCGCCGCATGATGAAGGCCATGAAAAAGGACGGCGCCGACGAGCCCCTCAAGGTCAACCTCGAGATCAACCCCCGCTCCGCCGTGATGAAGCGCCTCTTCGAGACGCACGCGAGCTCGCCCGAAAAAGCGAAACTCGTCGCCGAGCAGATCCTCGACAACGCCCTGATCAGCGCCGGCCTCCTCGACGACGCGACCCCCATGGTCGCCCGCCTCTACAAGCTCCTCGAGTCCGTCTGAGTAGCGCCGGCATCCTGCCGGCCAGCGTAACGCAGGCGTCCCGCCTGCATCATCAAACAGGCCCGACCTCCCGGTCGGGCCTGTTTCGTTTCCCCAGGTAGGTTGCGCGCTCGCGCGCAACAGAGTCTCCCCCGCGCACCAACCCCGCGGTAATCCACCGCCCCATGGCACCGTTGTTGCGCGCAAGCGCGCAACCTACCTCCCTGCGTAGCTACGAGCGTGAACAAATGGTCCGCCCCGCTCCATGGCCCGCCGCAGCGCCCCGCCCCGACCACCAATCGCAATACACTATCAATAGCATGATTATAAATCACTTATATTGCATTTCCCACTAATAAACCTTCCCCGGGCTTCACCCTTGCCTCACGGTGGGCCACCCCCTCCACCCCACCCAGCCATGCGCACCACCCCCTCCCCGCTCTCCGCTTACCAGCGCTCGGCCCGCTCGCTCTCCGCCAAGTCCGTCGCCCCGCTCGTGGCCGCCGCCCTGACGGCCGCGTCCACCGCTCACGCCGAGATCCACGTTTACACCCCCGCCACCAATAATGTCGTCGGGAATCCCGGGACGGTGTTCATCGACTTCTTCACTGGCGGCATCGGCGCCATCGGTTCCGTTCCCCACGGTCAATTCGTTCTCAACGTCGACAATGACGGCTATTACGACTCTTTGCGCAGCAAGATTTACGCATTCTCCCGCGGCGCGGCTATCAATAGTTACATACACCTGCATGGCTACGCCGATCAATCGGATGATATAGCCGCAAACTTTGCGCCGGGCACTCCCCTTGGCGCCGATTCCTTCACCGGCAGCGCCGATTTCAATGGTCGAACGTCCCT
>JAFEGO010000011.1 GCA_018239845.1 Verrucomicrobiota bacterium | reverse complement strand
CGGTACCATAAAGCCCAGCGTGCCGCGCACCGCGCGGCCCAAGTCCGGCTGGAGCGCCTCGCGGTCAGCGAGCCGCCCGAGCTGGGGCCAGAGATTGTTCCGGTTCATGGTGGTCTGATGATGGCGAAGGTGCGCAGGGCGTAAAGCCTGCCGCACCAGCAGATCACGTTCCGAGATGGTTTATCCGATGTTCGTATTACGAACATTGGAATATCCTGTTTTTCCCCGAAGCTAAGGAAAAGGCCGGTGAATATCCGTAATACGGACATTCGGGCATCAGACGTAAACGCCGCCGCCGAGGAGTATTTCACCGTCGTGGAGGGCGAGGATCTGGCCGCTGGCCAAGCCGCGCTGCGGTTGCTCGAATTTGATCAGGGCGGTGCCGCCGCCCTCGGGGATATATTCCAGGGGCACGCGCGGGTCGCGGTAGCGCACGCGGCCCTCCAGCTTGCGAGCGGTGGTGATGGGTTCGCCGATCCAGCTGAGCGAGTGCACGCGGACCTCGCGTTGAAAAAGCCCGGGCGCGTCGGGGTGATCGAAGGCCACGAGCAGGGCGCGGTCGGAAGAGCGTTTGCCGACGACGACGTAGGCCTCGTTGTCCGTGTTGGAGGGGACGCCGATGCCCTTGCGCTGACCGAGGGTGTAAAAATGCAGGCCGCGGTGGCGGCCGAGTTCGCGGCCGTCGTGGGCGCGGACGATCGGGCCCGGGGCATCGGGCACGTAGGCGCGGAGGAAATCCTGCATCTTCACCTCGCCG
The DNA here is from genome assembly GCA_018239845.1 of Verrucomicrobiota bacterium. GTDB lineage: Bacteria > Verrucomicrobiota > Verrucomicrobiia > Opitutales > Opitutaceae > CAIRCN01. Next base: position 11,546 of record JAFEGO010000011.1, on the reverse strand, counting down.
ATGAAGCAGATGCCCTGGCTGTCCTTTTTCTCGGCGGTGGCGAGGCCGGCGGCGCGGGCGATGGCGCGCAGCTCGGGCTTGGGCAGGTGGCCGATGGGGAAGCGCGCATCGGCGAGCTGTTCCTGATTGAGCAGGGCGAGGAAGTAGGACTGGTCCTTGTTCTTATCGAGGCCCTCGCGGAGCTGGAAGGCACCGTCGACCTCGACCCGCTGCGCATAGTGGCCGGTGGCGACGGCGGAGAAGCCGTTGGCCTTGGCCCACGCGCGGAACACGCCGAACTTGATCTCCCGGTTGCACATGATGTCGGGGTTGGGCGTGAGGCCGCGGGCGTAACCATCCAGGAGATACGCCACGACGCGCTCGCGGTAGTCCTGCATGAGATTGACGACGCGGAACTCGATGCCGATCTGCTCCGCCACGCGGCGGGCGTCCTCGATGTCCTCCATCCACGGGCAGTGGCCGATGACCTGGTCCTCGTTGATCCAGTTCTTCATGTACGCGCCCACAATGTCGCAGCCCTGCTGCTTCAGCAGCAGTGCGGCGACGGAGCTGTCAACGCCGCCGGACATGGCGACGAGGATCTTTTCACGAGAGTTAACCACGAAACACACGAAATACACGAAAGGGACAGCTGATCAAACCTGTCCGGCTTTTCGTGTATTTCGTGGGTTTCGTGGTTCTCCTCACTCCGCTTCGGGGGCCACGAACTGCTTGTCGACCACCTGCGCGAGCTTGGCCTCGAAGGCGGCGAGCGGCGCATCGTAACCCGGAGCCGCGGTGCCGGCGCCGTGGATGAAAATGGGCGCCGTGGCCGGCGGGTTTTCCAAGGTGAGCGGCGTGAGCGCGCGCGTCTGGGCGAGTGACGGCGCGACGTATTGGAGGCGCACGAAGAACTGGTGATCGCTGCGGCGCTCCCGCAACTCGAAGACGAGCGCGCCGCCGAGGAGCACGGGATTGTGCTGCAGGCCGGGCAGCGCCCAGTTGATCCCGAGGAGGCCGGCGAAGCGGACCTGGTTGGTCTCATGGCCGGCGATGACGACCATCTTCTGACCGGGCTGTCCGAATGCACCGGGCACATGTTTGCCGGTGGCGGCCTGGGTGAGCGTGTCGCCGATGTGGCTGGCCAGATTCGAACCCTCGGCCTGCGCGGCATAGAACGAGCCATGCTGCAACTCCAGCCACAGCGCGTGCAGGGTGAGCAGCTGGGTCAGACGCTCCGGGGTGAGGCGGCCCCAGCCGACATCGGACATCGGGAGGCCCTCCGAAAACTGGAGCATGAACAGATCGGTGATGGAGCCGGCCTTGGCCAGTGGTCCGCTGAGGGTGGTCACGTTTTCGCCCGAGCCGGGGGCGACGACGGTGGGCAGGCTGAGCAGGGATTTCTTGCCCGGCGGGACCACGCCGCTCTCGCCCATGAGGATTTTGTTGAGGGTGGCGAACTCCGGCAGATGCGACTCCTCGATGCGGCGGAGGTCGCCGCCGACGCTGCCGAGGAACGAGGCGACGCCGAGCTCGTGGTCAACGTGGCCGACGGGGACCTTGGTCGGGCGGAAGATCGGATCGGTCTCGCCAGCCGGACGGGCGACGATCTTGGGCGTCACGCCCGGCAGCAGGCTGGAGGCGAGGGCGGCCGCGGTGCCGATGGTGCGCTGTTCGTTGTTGGCGCGAAAATAGATGAGCGGCGTGTCCTTCGCCACCTGACCCGAAAGGAGGCCCTCCTTAATATACCGCTCGCGGTAGTATGCGCCCATCAGCTCCATTTGTTTGACGCCGTGGGGCGTCAGGTAACTGGGCTGGGAAGTCCATTTCGGCCAGGCTTCCGCGGCATAGATCGCGTTTTCGTTCTGATTGGCCAAAGGCGCGCGGACGCCGTGGCGGGAAAGGATCAGGACAAACCGGAGGTCACTGTCATCTGCGGCGGCCTGCAGGGCAGGCGCGATGAGCCCCAAGGCTACCAGTAGGACTGCAAGGATACGTCTGAGGTAGGAGTGGAAAAGGAGCTGACGTAAATTCATTGCAATTTAGCCGCCTAGTGGCGGAAAGATTTGTCATATGGGCAAGCTCGGAAAAGGACGCAAGGGAGGTCTTTTCGTAACATACCGGTGACAAAGAGCAGGGGGCTTGCCGCTTTGGCGGGGATGAGGAGTCTGGTGGCGTGATGAAGACCTTGGTTCCCGCAATCCTGCGATGGGTAGTGCTTTTGTCGGGCCTGACGGCCGGGCGCGCGCTGGCGCTGCCGCAGCGGCCGATCCCGGCGGTCGAGCATGTGCTGATCATCAGCGTGGACGGCATGCGGCCGGACTGTGCGCTGCGGGCGGACATGCCGGTGTTGCGCGGCCTGATGCGCGAAGGGGCCTATACGTTTTGGGCGAAGACCACGGCGGTGTCGGTCACGTTGCCGTCGCACACGAGCATGCTGACGGGCGTCACGCCGGCGAAGCACGGTATCGTCTGGAACAAGGAGCTGCCATTCCGCGAGCCCGTTTACCCGGCGATGCCGACCATCCTGGAACTCGCCACGCAGGCCGGCTACGACACGGCGATGATCGCGGGCAAAACCAAGCTCGCGCTGCTGAACAAGCCCGGGACGATCAGCCACGTCTTCCTGCCTGCGCCGAAACAGGAGGTCACCGATGCCCTCGTGGCCGACGATGCGATCAGGATCATCGCGGCTTACCAGCCCGCCCTGACCTTTGTGCATTTTCCGGGACCGGATGCCACCGGACACGCGAAAGGGTGGGGCTCACCGGAGCAGATCGCGACGCTCGAAGGGATCGACCGGCAGCTCGCGCGGCTCCGCGCGGCGCTCGATCAGGCCGGCATCCTCGGCTCCACGGTCATCATCGTGTCGGCCGACCACGGCGGCGCGGGGCTCACGCACGGCGCGGACGATGTGCGCAGCCGTCACATCCCCTGGATCATCAGCGGCCCTGGGCTGCGCAAAAATTACGATCTGACCCGCGACGCCGCGCTCGAAGTGCGGACGGAAGACACGTGCGCCACGGCGTGTTACCTGCTCGGTCTGCCGCTGAAGGAGTATTTCGACGGCAAACCCGTTTACGCGGCCTTCGCGCCGGCGAAGTGAACCGAAGTTTTTCCAGCTTGTCCGTATGACGGCGCGAAGGATGCTTTGCCGTCCCGCATGGCCCAACCTGCCCACCGCATCGTCCGAGCCTGGCTCGAATCGCTCACCACCGGAGTGGTCGAGCTGGACCGCGACTGGTCGGATCCCACGCCGCCGCGCCAGACCTTCGGCGAGCAGTGCCCCGCGCCGGGCGGGCTCGAAGGGGCGCCGGGCTTGGTGGCGGCGCGGGCGTTCCGGTATTTCCTGAGCGGGGAGGGTAAAATCCGCTTCGCCTATCCGCTCGGGCACGGTTGCGACGTCGATCCGGCGCACGATCTCCTTTATCTCGCGGGCGATTTCAACGGCTGGCAGGCCGCGGTGGGCAACGAGGCGTGGCGGCTCAAGCCCGCCCAGCTCGACGGCGAGCCCGTGCTACTCTGGGAGGGCGAGGCCGCGCCGTTTCTCGCGGACGGCGGGCAGCGCTTCAAGTTCGTCACCGGCGAACACCAGTGGCTCGTGCCGCCCGACGACACGCCGAACCTCGTGCGCGAGGACAACGGCGTGCTCAACCGCCGCGTCGATCCCTCGCGCACCGGGCGGCACCTGTGGCGGTTCCGCCTCGGCGAGCCGCTCGACCTCGCGGAGCCGCGCACGGTCAGCTGGGCCGCCGGCGAAGCCGAGCCCGGAGCCGGGGCGGCACCCGGCGTGCCGCTCGGCGTGGGCCAGTTTTTCTACGAGTTGAAGACCGACCTGCCGCTCGGTGCGGTGGTGCGGGAAGGGCACACGGTGTTCCGGCTCTTCGCGCCGCGCGCGCGGGCCGTGACGCTCCTGCTCAGTGAGAAGCCCGACGCGGAGCCGGTCGCGTACCCGCTCGCGCGCCGCACGGATGCCGACGGCGCCGCAGGCGTGTGGGAGATCAATCTCGATCGGACGCTGCACGGCTGGTTCTACTGGTACACGGTCGATGGCGTGCGCGAAGGCCCGGGACAATTTCAGCCGACGGTCCGCGTGCTCGATCCCTACGCGCTCGCGACGGTCGGGCGGGAAGGGCCCGGCATTGTGATCGACCGCCACTGGCTCGGGCGCGGCGACCATCATTTCACCACGCCGGCGTGGCAGGACCTCGTGATCGCCGAGGCGCACGTGCGCGACCTCGCGGCCAACGCGCCGGTCAAGGCCACGCCGGAGGAGCGCCGCGGCTTCACCGGCCTGCGCAAGTGGGTCGAGAGCCCGGAATTTCACCTGCACCGCCTCGGGGTGAACTGCGTCGAGCTGCAGCCCGTGCAGGAATTCGACAACCGCACGACCGAGGAATACCACTGGGGCTACATGACCAACAGCTACTTCGCGCCCGAGAGCAGCTATGCCCTCGAGCCGGAGAAGGCCTCGGGCCTGCGCGAATTGCAGGCGCTGGTGAAGGCATTCCACCGCCGCGGGATGGCGGTGGTGCTCGACGTCGTGTACAACCACGTTGGCGAGCCCGCGCACCTGATGCTGGTGGACCGCACGTATTACTTCGAGCAGGACGCCGACGGGAAGCTCGCGAGCTGGAGCGGCTGCGGCAACGACCTGCGCGCCCGCTCCGCCATGGCGCGGCGCCTCATCATCGACAGCTGCCTCCACCTCATCGAGGCGTACGGGGTGGACGGTTTCCGCTTCGACCTCGCCGAGCTGCTCGGCGTGGACGTGCTGCGCGAGGTCGAGGCGGCGCTCAAACGCGTGAAGCCCGACGTGATCCTCATCGCGGAGCCGTGGAGCTTCCGCGGGCACATCGCGGGCGCGCTGCGCGACACGGGCTGGACGTCGTGGAATGACGGATACCGCGATTTCATGCGCGATTTCGTCCGCGGCGGAGGCTCGGCGGCGACCTTCGAGTATTATCTGAAGGGCTCGCCGTGGTACTGGGCGAAGTGGCCGGCGCAGACCGTCAACTACACCGAGTCGCACGACGACCGCACCTGGATCGACGTGATCACGGAGAATCCCGGCAACAACGGCCAGGTCCCCACGCCCAACGACCGCCGGCGTACCCACCTGATGGCGGCGATCCTCTTCGCCTCGATCGGCATCCCGATGATCGCGGCCGGGCAGGATTTCCTGCGCTCGAAGCAGGGCGTCAACAACACCTACCAGCGCGGCGACCTCAATGCCCTCGACTACCGCCGGCTCTACCGCCACCTCGGCACGCACACTTATTTCGCCGAGTGGATCGCGTTTCGCCGCAGCGAGGCGGGCCGGCTCCTGCGGCTCTGGGCGCGCCCGAGCGAAGGGTACTTCCAATTCTTCACCGCGCCCAACTCCACTGCGACCGCCGTGCTCTACAACGCCGACCGCTCGCAGGGCCCGCAGCAGCTGCTTTTCGCGGTCAACCCGACGGTCAACGATGCGACCATTTCTCTCGGTGGCGTCGTCCCCGGGGAGGTGCGCTGGCGCCAGCTGGCCGACCACGAGCGGTTTTTCTCGGGGCACGGCGTCCGCCAGCCCGTTGAGCCGGAACTGTTTATCCCCGCGCTCGGTTGCGGACTCTGGATCGGCCAGTAGGGTGGGGCGCGATGACACGAGGCGGCCCAAAAGCCCCTTGCATCCGCGGCGATGACCGGTTGAGTTGAACCGTTTCCGCGCCTGCGCGGGGGCATTTTCCTTAAACCAGCAAACAACACCTAAAACTCGCAGTCCCATGGCAATCAAAGTCGCTATCAATGGTTTCGGTCGTATCGGTCGCCTCGTCTTTCGCGCCCTCGTTGAACAGGGTTTGCTGGGGACGACCCTCGATGTTGTCGCCGTCGGTGACATCGTCCCGGCTGACAATCTCGCCTATTTGCTGAAGTACGACTCCACGCAGGGTCGCTTCGCCGGCACCGTTTCCTCCAAGAAGTCCGCCGCCGACAAGGCCGAGGACGATGTCCTTGTCGTCAACGGCAAGGAGATCCACGTCGTCAGCGCCAAGACCCCGGCCGAGCTGCCCTGGGCGAAGTTCGGCGTCGATCTCGTCATCGAGTCCACCGGTCTCTTCACCGAGGCGGAGAAGGCCAAGGGCCACATCACCGCCGGCGCGAAGAAGGTCATCATCTCCGCCCCCGCGAAGGGCGAGGACATCACCGTCGTCATGGGCGTCAACGACGACAAGCTCGACCTCAAGGTCCACAACGTCATTTCCAACGCCTCCTGCACCACTAACTGCCTCGCGCCGGTCGTCCACGTGCTCCTCAAGGAAGGCTTCGGCATCGAGGAAGGCCTCATGACCACCATCCACTCCTACACCGCCACGCAGAAGACCGTGGACGGCCCGTCGAAGAAGGACTGGAAGGGCGGCCGTTCCGCGGCGATCAACATCATCCCCGCCGCGACCGGTGCCGCCAAGGCCACCGCGCTCGTGTGCCCCGAGGTCAAGGGCAAGCTCACCGGCATGTCCTTCCGCGTGCCGACCCCGACCGTCTCGGTCGTCGACCTCACCGTGAAGACCGTGAAGGCCACCAGCTACAAGGAGATCTGCGACGCCATGAAGCGCGCCAGCGAGACCTACCTCAAGGGCATCCTCGCCTACACCGGCGACGAGGTGGTTTCGTCCGACTTCATCCACGACAAGAACTCCTCGATCTTCGACGCCGGCAGCGGCATCGAGCTCAACCCGAAGTTCTTCAAGCTCGTGTCGTGGTACGACAACGAGTGGGGCTACTCCAACCGCGTCGTCGATCTCACCAAGAAGATCGCCGCCTCGCTCTAAAATTTAAACAAGCGAAAGTCTTAGCCACAGATTGCACGGATGGGCACAGATGCGGAACTCCTCATCTGTGTTATCTGTGAAATCTGTGGCTAATTTTTTCCCCTCCCGACCATGCCCAAATTCAAATCCATCCGCGACCTCTCCCTGAACGGCAAACGCGTGCTCATGCGCGTCGACTTCAACGTCCCGCAGGACAAGGCCACCGGCGCTATCACCAACAACCAGCGCATCGTCGCCGCGCTCCCCACGATCAAGTACGCCCTCGAAAAGGGCGCCTCGGTCGTCCTCATGTCGCACCTCGGCCGGCCCGACGGCCAGAAGATCGCGAAGTTCTCCCTCAAGTCCGTCGCCGACGAGCTCGCCAAGCTCCTCGGCAAGCCCGTGAAGTTCCTCGATGATTGCGTCGGCCCGGCGGTGGAAGCCGCCTGCGCGCCCGGCGCCCTCAAGGCCGGTGACGTCGTCCTCCTCGAAAACCTCCGCTTCCACATCGAGGAAGAGGGCAAGGTGAAGCTCGAGGACGGCACTTCGAAGAAGGCCGATCCCGCTGCGGTGGCCGCGTTCCGCGCCTCGCTCTCGAAGCTCGGCGATGTGTTCGTCAACGACGCCTTCGGCACCGCGCACCGCGCGCACAGCTCGATGGTCGGCGTGAATCTCCCGGAGAAGGCCGCCGGTTTCCTCATGGAGGCCGAGCTCAACGCCTTCGCCAAGGTCCTCGACCACCCGCAGCGCCCGTTGCTCGCGATCCTCGGCGGCGCCAAGATCGCCGACAAGATCCCGCTCATCAAAAACCTCCTCGGCAAGGCCGACACGCTGATCATCGGCGGCGGCATGGCCTTCACCTTCAAGAAGGTCATCAACGGCATGTCCATCGGCGAGAGCCTCTTCGATGCCGAGGGCGCGAAGATCGTGCAGGAACTCGTCAACGACGCGGCCGCCCGCGGCGTGAAGCTCGTCTTCCCCGTCGATTACATTACCGCCGACAAGTTCGCCCCCGACGCCAACACCCAGCTCGCGACCGATGCGACCGGCATCCCCGCCGGCTGGCAGGGCCTCGACGGCGGCCCCAAGTCCATCGAGCTCTACCGCGCTGCGATCCTCAGCGCCAAGACCATCATCTGGAACGGGCCCTCCGGCGTCTTCGAATTCGAAAAGTTCGCCGGCTCCACCAAGGCCATGGCCGAGGCCGTCGCCGAGGCGACCGCCAAGGGCGCGACGACGATCGTCGGCGGCGGCGACACCGCGACCGCCGCGAAGAAATTCAAGGTGGCCGACAAGGTCACGCACTGCTCCACCGGCGGCGGCGCCAGCCTCGAGTTCCTCGAAGGCAAGGTCCTCCCCGGCGTGGCCTTCCTCGAAAGCTAAACGTTAGTTTCACCTTCAACGACCATGTCCTCCCGTAAAAAACTCATCGCCGGCAATTGGAAGATGAACAAGACCAGCGCCGAAGCCACGGCGCTCGTCACCGATGTCGTCACCGCCGTCGGCAAGCTCACCGACGTCGACATCGTGGTGTGCCCGCCCTTCACCGCGCTCGAGTCCGCTGGCAAGGCGCTCGCCGACTCCAACATCCGCCTCGGCGCGCAGAACATGCACCCCGAGGCCACCGGTGCCTACACCGGCGAGATCTCCGCCGGCATGCTCCGCGCGCTCTTCGCGACGTACGTGATCCTCGGCCACAGCGAGCGCCGCGCGCTCTTCGCCGAGACGGACGCCTTCATCAACCAGAAGGTCCACGCCGCCCTGAAGAACCAGCTCAAGCCCATCCTCTGCGTCGGCGAGAGCCTCGCCGAGCGCGAGGGCGGCTCGACGCTGAAGGTCGTGCAGACGCAGCTCGAGGCCGGCCTCGAGGGCGTGGGCAAGGACCAGGTCTCTTCGGTGGTCATCGCCTACGAGCCCGTCTGGGCCATCGGCACGGGCAAGGTCGCCACGACCGACCAGGCGCAGGAAGTCCATGCCTTCATCCGCGGCCTCCTCACGAAGAATTTCGGCGAGGCGATCGCGCAGAAGGTGCGCATCCTCTACGGCGGCTCGATGAAGCCGGCCAATGCGCCCGACCTCCTCGCGCAGAAGGACATCGACGGCGGCCTGATCGGCGGCGCGAGCCTTGAGGCCCGCAGCTTCGTCGAGCTCGTCAACGCCGCCGCCGCGGCGAAGTAAGGATCGCATTCATAGGGGCGTCGTTAACCGGCGCCTCCTGTTTCCCAAGACGCGCCCGAAACGGCGCGTCTTTGTTTTGTGCCTCACGGCAGCTGATACACCTCGACGAGCGCAATGCCGGTACCGCCGCTCTGGCTGCTGACGGCGGCGGTGTAGCTGCCGGGGGCGAGGGTCACAACGGCGGCGGCATCAGCGCTGCCGGCCGGCAGCGGAAATGCGCCCGTCTGCGTGATGGCGGCCTGCATTTCGGCATCATTGGTCCAACCCGAGGCCTGCGTGACTACGGTGGAACCCTGCTGCACGCGGACCTGCGGGTCGGCGATCCGGCCCGTCACGCCGTACGCCGCGAGTCCGGGGCCGACCGCGCGGATCAGGAATTTTTTCGGAGCATCGCCGAAGACCACAAAACCGGCGATCAGCACATTCTCGCCGGTGCCGACCACCCCGCGGCTCGATAGATTGACGGGATGGCTGGCGGGATTGGCCACTTCGCCGTCGTACACTTCCGCGAGCGAAACTCCTTCGCCGTCGACCCCCGAAATAACGGCGGTATAAGCGCCCGGGGGAAGCATGATGAGCAGGGCCGAGTCGTTGCTGCCCGCCGGGAGGGCGAAGGCCCCGGTCGCGGTCGTGGTCGCGGCGACGGCAGTGGCATTGCTGGCGGTGCCCCAGCCGATGTTGGTCCCTAGGACGGTGTCGCCCTGCTGCAGCCTGATGACAGGCCGGCCGAGCGGATGGGCGACACCTTGGGTGGAGAGGGTGGGACCCACGGCGCGGATGAGCACGGGCTTGGGTACGGCGGTTGCACCCGTAAGCACAAAACCCGCGATCAGCACATCATCGCCGGAGCCGATCCGGCCGCGGGTGGAGATGTTGGCCAGCCCGGTGATCGCCGCGGTGAACGTGATCCCGACCGTACCGGACGAGCTGAGATACCCGTCGCTTGCGGTGAAGCTCACCAAGCCGGTCGTGGCACCGGGGGTGGGGTGGAAAGTAGCCAAGTTGTTGGCGAGGGTGGCGGTGCCGCCCGTGGTCCCGGTGATCGTATAGGTGAGCGGGTCGCCATCCGGATCGCTCGCTGGCAGCGCGAAGGTTGTCGTCTGGTTGCCCGGCGTGGACGGGATGGGGTCTGCGGTGCGGATGACCGGAGCGGCATTGGGCGTGCCCACAAAGAGGGTCGAATCGCCGCTGAGGGCAAAAATCCGGCCATCCGTCGCAACCGCCATGCCATCTATGCCGGTACCCAAGAGGGCGCCGGGGCCGGTGCCCTCGGCAAAGCCGGCGTCATTGAAACTACCGCCGATCACGGCGACGGCCATGGTCAGAGGATTTATCTGCCAAATTTGCGAGCCAGGAACCAAGGTCTGGCTTGCATCACGGAGGTATTGCCACGTGCTCACGAGGATGTTGCCGGAGGGATCGACGGCCAGCCGGCTCGAAGCCAGGAACGTCATATCAGGGTTCAATGTGGCGACCGTGCCATCCGGCGTGATCCGGCGCAGCGTGACGCCATCAAGGACGAAGAGATTGCCGGTGGTGCGGTCACAAACGAGGCTTCCGAGGGTTTTGAAACGGGCTGAGGAACCCGCGCCATCCGCGCTGCCCGATGTATTGGCCAAGCCGGCCAAGGTCGTGACGACGCCGGCCGGAGTTATCTTGCGGATGATGTTATTGCCCTGATCGGCGACATAAATGTTTCCGCCCGCATCGAGGTCCAGATTCTTGGGGAATTTGAAGCGGGCGACATTGCCCGCGCCATCAATGCTCCCGGAGTCGCTGATATCGCCGGCCAGCGTGGTCACCATTCCTGTTGCGGTGATTTTCCGAATCGCATTCCCGTCGATCGCGTAGATCTCGCCACTCGGCGCCGCGGTGAGGCCGGAGATGCCTTGAAATCGCGCATCCGATCCTGTGCCGTCCACCGATCCCGGCTGCCGGACTGCACCGGCGAGCACCGTGACCGGGCCATCGGACGCCACCTTGCCGATGTAATTCGCGCCGGCAAAATAGAGGTTTCCCTGATCATCGCGGCCGAGGCCGTGGTCGAGGGTCTCGAGGACAACCCCCGTGAAAAACTGCGCCCAGGGCGAGGGCGTGGGACTCTGGCCGGCCACCACGGTGACCGTCCCGTCGGGCGCGATCTTGCGGACGCTGCTGACCGAGTCCGGTCCAAAGAGATTGCCATTGGCGTCCTGCACCAGAGCGGCGGGATAGAAAGAGCTCGAGGTATTGACCTTCGTTACCGTTCCATCGGGGGCAATTTTTTGGAGGACGGGACCCTGGGTACCCGCATAAACTGCGCCGTCAGCCGTGACGCCTACGATATAAAGAGGCCCCCTTTGGGTAGCGGCCGGACCGCTGCTTAGCAGCATGGAGATGGCCCCGGCGGGAGTGATTTTGAAGATACGGTACGTATCGGAAAAATAAAGGTTCCCCGCGGCGTCGAGGCCGAGGCCGCTGAGATACGTCATCAAAAAACCACCCGGAGTCGCAGGGAGCGGCGCATTGGGGTTGGCGATGGTGAGCGATGAATACGTGCCGACCGGCGTGGATACGACTCCATCGGGGGTGATTTTTCGGATGGTGCTGTAGGGGATGGGG
>JAFEGO010000119.1 GCA_018239845.1 Verrucomicrobiota bacterium | reverse complement strand
GCCGCCGGCGACCTCTCGTTTGCGCTCAGTAACTTTGCGCGCGAGGAGCTGCGCCGCGAGGCGGAGGCGCGCATGCGCCAGGAGCGCGACTTCTCCGCCGCCCTGATCAACAGCCTGCCGGGCGTCGTGTATTTTTATGACGATACGGGCCGGTTCCTGCGCTGGAACGACAACTTCGAGCGCGTCACCGGTCACACGGCCGCGGAACTCGCGACGATGCAGCCGCTGGATTTCTTCTCCAGCGCCGACCGGGACCGTGTCGCCGCGCGCATCGGGGAGGTCTTCGCGCGGGGGGAAGCCAGCGTCGAGGCGGACTTTCGGTCCAAGGACGGCCGGCTGACCCCGTACTATTTCACCGGCGTGAAGACGCTCTTCGAGGGCAAGCCCTGCCTCGTCGGCGTCGGCATCGACATCAGCGAGCGCCGGCGCGCCGAGGCCGCCCTGCAGGAAAGCCGGGCGCGCTTCGAGGTCGTGGTGGACAACCTGCGCGAGGGCCTCGTCATCGCCGATCCCGCCGGGGACTACCTCTATTGGAATCCGGCGGCGCTGCGGCTGCTGGGCTTTGCCGACCTGGAGGAAGGCCGACGCCGGCAGGGAGAGTTCGAGGCGGTGTTCGCCGTCTCGACCCGCGCCGGATCGGACCTTCCGCCCGGGGAGTGGCCGCTCGCACGCGCGCGCCGGGGGGATACCTATGATCGGCTCGAGCTGCGGGTGCGGCGCCGCGACTCGGACTGGGAGCGGATTTTCAGCTACAGCGGCACGCAGGTTTCCTACGCGCCCGGGCGCGCCCTGGCCTTTGTGACGATGCGGGATGTCACGGAGCGCATCCGGGGCGAAGAGGAGCGGCAGCGTCTCCTGGAGGCGGAGCGCGCCGCGCGCCAGCAGGTGGACCAGATCCTCTCCAGCGTGACGGACGCCTTTGTGACCCTGGACCGGGAATGGCGCTACCGTTATGTCAACGACCGCGCCGCCCAGATTTTCGGGCGCAAGAAGGAGGACCTGATCGGCCGGCACATCTGGACGGAGTTCCCCGCGAGCGTCGGCCAGCCGTTTCAACTCGCCTACGAGCGCGCGATGACCGAACGCGTCCAGATCCAGTTTGAGGACTACTACGCGCCGTACGACCGATGGTTCGAAAACCGCGTCTATCCCTCGGCCGAGGGCATATCGATCGTCTTTCAGGATATCAGCGAGCGCAAGCGGGCCGAGCGCGCGCTGCGGGAGGCGCATGAGGAGCTGGAGCACAAGGTCGCCCGGCGCACCGAGGAGCTGCAGGAGGCGCTCGAGCGCGCGGAGGCTGCCGACCGGGTGAAGTCCGCCTTTCTTGCCACCATGTCCCACGAGCTGCGCACCCCGCTCAACTCGATCATCGGATTCACCGGCATCGTGCTGCAGGGCCTCGCCGGTCCGCTCAACGCCGAGCAGACCAAGCAGCTCGGCATGGTGCGCGGCAGCGCCCGGCACCTGCTGGAGCTCATCAACGACGTGCTCGACATCTCCAAGATCGAGGCCGGCCAGCTCGAGGTGCGTCTCGAGCCCTTCGACCTGCGCGCCTCGCTCGACCGTACCGTCGCACTGGTGCGGCCGATGGCCGAGCGGAAAGGCCTGGAGCTTTCCTGCACGGTTGCACCTGGGACCGGCGAGATGGTGAGCGACCGCCGCCGCCTCGAGCAGATCCTCCTCAATCTCCTCAACAACGCGGTGAAATTCACCGATCGCGGCTCTGTCACCGTCACCGTCCGGCCGGTATCCGACTTCCGGCCCGCCGGCGCCCCGGCGCCCGTGGCGGCGGTGGAGCTGCGGATCGCCGACACGGGCGTCGGCATCAAGCCGCAGGACCTGCCTAAACTCTTCCAACCTTTCCGCCAGATCGACAGCGGGCTCGCCCGCATCCACGAGGGCACAGGCCTCGGCCTCGCGATCTGCCGCCGTCTGGTCACCTTGCTGGGCGGCACCATCGCCGCGAGCAGCGAGTGGTCGCGCGGCAGCGTCTTCACCGTCATCCTGCCCCTGCAAATGCCTCCCTCCGCATGAGCCAGACCGTACTCCTGATCGAAGACAACGCGCAGAACCGCTACCTCGCGACCTTCCTGCTCGAGCATCACGGCTACACCGTCGCCTACGCCGAGGACGGGCGCCGCGGCATCGAGCTGGCGAGCACACTCGCCCCCGATCTCATCCTGCTCGATATCCAGCTCCCGCAGATGGATGGCTATGCTGTGGCCGAGGCGCTGCGGGCCGTCGCGACCCTGCGGACGACTCCAATCATCGCGGTCACCTCCTATGCCATGGTGGGCGACCGGGAAAAGGCCCTCGCCTCCGGCTGCACCGGTTACATCGAGAAGCCGATCAATCCCGAGACCTTCATCCAGGATATCCGGCGTTTCGCGCCCGTCCCCAATCCCGTCCCCCCGCCATGACCCGTGTGCTGATCGTCGATGACAAGGAGGAGAACCTCTACTACCTGGAGGCCCTGCTCGGGGGCAACGCCTACGAGGTCGTGTCGGCCCGCCACGGCGCGGAGGCCCTCGTGCTGGCGCGCAAGGATCCGCCCGACATTGTCGTATCCGACCTGCTGATGCCGGTGATGGACGGATATACGATGCTCCGTTTTTGGAAGGCGGATGCGCGGCTGAAAAAAATCCCCTTCATCGTTTACACCGCCACCTACACCGAGGCCGAGGACGAGCGCCTGGCCATCAGCCTCGGCGCCGACGCCTTCATCCTCAAGCCCGCCGAGCCCGAGGATTTCATCGCCCGCCTCCGCGAAGTCCTCGCCAACACGGCGGCCGCGATCCCCACCCCCCCGCGCCACCAGACCGGCGACGAAAAGGAGCTGCTCAAGGTTTACAGCGAGACCCTCATCCGCAAGCTGGAGGAAAAGACCCTCCAGCTCGAGGAGGCCAACGGCGCGCTCGAGCGCGACATCGCCGCGCGCAAGCGCATGGAGGAAAACCTGCGTGAGAGCGAGCAGCGCTTCCGCACCACCTTCGAGCAGGCTGCCGTCGGCATCGCCCACGTGGACCTGGAGGGGCGGTTCCTGCGGGTGAACGACAAGCTCTGCGAAATCACCGGCTACGCGCGCGAAGACCTGCTGAAGCGGAAGTACGCCGACCTCACCGCGCCGGAGGACCAGCTGGAGAGCGAGCAGGCGCGCCGGGCCATGCTCGCCGGCACGCAGAAATCCCACATCGCGGAAAAGCGCTATGTCCGCCGGGACGGCGGCCTCATCTGGGTCAATATCAGCGTGACACCCGTCCGCGATGCGACTGGCGAGGCCAGGTACTTCATGACCGTGATCAGCGACATCACCGAGCGCAAGGAGCTGGAGACGCGCCTGCTCCGCGCCCAGCGCCTCGAGAGCATCGGCACCCTCGCCGGTGGCATCGCGCACGACCTGAACAACATCCTCGCCCCGATCATGATGGGGGTGGAGCTGCTCCGCGCGACACCCACCGCCGATCTCAACCGGCAGGTCGTGGAAACCATCGCGATCAGCGCCAAACGCGGCGCCGAGCTGGTGAAGCAGGTGCTGTCCTTTGCCCGCGGCGTCGAGGGGGCCCGCGTTGCCGTCCACCTCGGCCACGTCGTGCGCGAGGTCGAGACGCTGATGCTCAATACGTTTCCCAAGAACATCGTGCTGCGGACCGACATCCCCCGGAACCTGCCGCTCGTGATGGGCGACCCCACGCAGCTCAATCAGGTGGTCCTCAATCTCTGCGTCAACGCGCGCGACGCCATGCCCGAGGGCGGCCATCTCACGCTGGCGGCCCGCGCCACCGAGATCGACGGGCAGTATGCCGCCATGCGCCCCGGTGCCCGGCCCGGCGCCTACCTGCTGCTGGAGGTGCGGGACACCGGCTGCGGCATGCCGCCGGAAATCATCAACCGCATCTTCGAGCCTTTCTTCACGACCAAGGAGCCGGGCAAGGGCACGGGCTTGGGTCTCTCCACCGTGGTCGGGGTCGTGCGCAACCACGGCGGCTTCGTGGAAGTGGACAGCACCGTCGGCCAGGGCAGCACCTTCCGCGTGTACCTGCCGACCCAGGCCGAGGCCGTCGACGCGGCGCCCGCCCCGGTCTCCTCGGACAGCCTCCCGCGCGGCAACGGGGAGATGATTCTCCTCGCGGATGACGAAGTCTCCGTCCGCCAGATCACGCAGTCCACGCTGGAGGCCTTCGGCTACCGGGTGATCGCGGCGGAGGATGGCTCGCAGGCCATCGGCCTGTACGCGGTCAACAAGCAGGACGTCGCCCTCGTCATCACCGACATGATGATGCCCAACATGGACGGCGCGGCGTTTGCGACCGCCCTGCGCCGTCTCAATCCCCGCCTGCCCATCATCGCGGTGAGCGGGATCGACTTGGACCGCGACGCGGCGCGCGCCTCGGCCGCCGGCATCGCGCATGTATTGGCCAAACCTTACACAGCCGAGGCCCTCATCCGCAAGGTGAAGGCCGTGCTGACCGGCGGAGGGTGAGGGCCGCAGTCCCGGGGGCGCCGGAAAATTTTTTGGGAATAGCGAAAACTCCGCTTGCACCCGGCGGGAAAGCGGGCTTCGTAGGCCGCGTTCGGATAAGCAAGCAGTCGAGGTTTTGATTTGTATCAGAGAGTGTTTCGCAGGCTTCGTCAGCGACATCCCTGGAGTCAGGCTCGATAGAACAGCTCAAGCTCAACCGCACCGGATCGCCGGTGGCTGTTACCGTAGATTTCCGTCGCCGCCCGCAGCGGGCGGTCATTCGTCTTCCATCCGGCGGTGCCATGGGGTGCGGCCGGGCCATGCAACCGTCAGTCCTTCATCCTTCCCATGAAAATTGACCACCTGCTACAGCAACGCTCCGCGCTTCTCCAGCAGACGCGGCTGGCGAACATCGCCTTCAATTTCGTCGAGCTCGGCAAATTTGCCGACCGCATCGCCCGCGGCCGGCTCAGCGGCCGCGTCACCCTGCAGCTGGCTGATCCGGCCGCGGATCGCGCGTGGCCGTGCCTGGTGGCCGAAGAGGGCAGCCAGGCGGTGATCGACGAACACTTCCTCGACACGGACGTGCTCGACCTGGCGGACCTCCTGGCCTTTGCGGCCGGTGGCGAACCCTCGCGGGAATTCACGTTTCGCCTCGAGGAGTTGGGCCAGAACTTCCTTCCCGCCCTGCGGCGGGAGCTCGAGGCGGCGGGCGTCGAGCTGCCCGCCGCAGCCGAGCTGACCGAGGACCGAAACCGCGATTAATCCGCGCGCGGCCCGGGTCAGCGGCGCGGTTTTTCCAGCAGGTAGTGGCTGACGATCCACTCGTCGCCGCCGCGGTAGCCCCACAGCTCGGCGCAGGCCATGAAGAACACGCGCCAGTACGCCCACCATTTTTTCTCCTGGCCGGGGCCGTAGGTCCCGGCGAGAAGGGGCAGCAGCTCCGCGCGGTGGCGGTCCATGTTTTGCAGCCACAGCTCGG
Organism: Verrucomicrobiota bacterium; assembly: GCA_018239845.1. Classification (GTDB taxonomy): domain Bacteria; phylum Verrucomicrobiota; class Verrucomicrobiia; order Opitutales; family Opitutaceae; genus CAIRCN01. Next base: position 11,445 of record JAFEGO010000119.1, on the reverse strand, counting down.
CGGTCCGCTGATAGTGCCGGCCGTTGACGCGCCAGTGCTCGCGCAGCTGCAGATCGCTCTGGCAGTGCGCCACGAGGTCGTCGCTCGGCATCATGCCGCCGGTGAAAAAATACCGGCTCATCCAGTCGGTGCGATCGCGCGCGACGAAGTGGTAGGCGTAGCGCCGGTGGGTGAAGATGTGGAGGAAGAACAGGCCGTCGGGCTTGAGCCAGCGCGCGATGCCGGCGAAGAGCCGGGGCCAGTTCTTCATGTGCTCGAACATCTCCACCGAGACCACGCGGTCGTAGCGCGCCGCCTCGGCGTCGAAGTCATTCATGTCGCAGGTGATGATGCGGAGGTTGGTCAAACCGCGGCGGCGGCACTCGGCGTCGATGTGATCCTTCTGCGTGCGCGAGTGCGAGACACCGGTGATGCGCGAGTGCCGATACCGAGTGGCGAGCCACAGGGAGAGCGAGCCCCAGCCGCAGCCGAGCTCGAGGATTTCCTGTCCGTCGGCGAGGCCGGCGCGCTGGCAGTAGAGGTCGAGCATGGCCGCCTCGGCCACCGCGAGCGACTCGTCGCCGCGCTCGAACCAGCAGCAGGAATATTTCAGGTTCGGCCCGAGCACGCGCCGGTAGAACGCGGTGGGTACCTCGTAGTGCTGCTCGCGCGACTCCCGCGTGTTGATCGCCACCGGCATGGTTGCAAGCTGTGCGGCGAAGGCGGCCGTGGCATCAGCCGGCCCGGCGGCGGCTGACGCGGCCTCGTCGCGCAGGCGCTGAGCCAGCAGGCGGCGGATGCCGAGCCGAATGAGCGCGTCGGGCAGGAGGTTTTTTTCGAGGAGTCGGTCGATCATGGATTTTTTTTCGGAAACCAAGGCACGAAGGCGCTGGTGCGCTGCTGGTAGGCGCGGAAGGCCTCGCCCTTCGAGCGGAGCAGCTGGCTCTCGGTGTAGCCGATGCCGGTGACCTTCAGCAGGAAGAAGAGCATCAGCGCCGGGCAGTACAGCGCGACCCAGCCCCACGACGAAGCGAGGGCGAAGAGCGCAAACGCCACCCACACCAGCCACTCGAAGAAATAATTCGGATGCCGGCTGTAGTGCCAGAGCCCCCGGTCGCAGACGCGGCCGCGGTTGGCCGGGTCGCGCTTGAAGGCCGCGAGCTGCGCGTCGGCGAGCGTCTCGCCTGCGAGCGCCACCACCCAAAGCGTGAAGCCCGCGTACTCCAGCGCGTGCAGCCGGCCCGCCGGGTTGGCCGCGGCCAGGAGAAATGGGGCCGACAGCGCCACGAGCAGCAGCGCCTGCGCCTGGAAAAAGAAAAACATCTTCGGCGCGAAGTTCGCCGCCCAGTCGCGCCGTAGCTGCTGGTAGCGGCCGTCCTCGACAGGATGGTGGCCGAGTACGCGCCGGCCCAGGTAGAAGCCGAGTCGCAGGCTCCAGAGTCCGGCCATGATGGTGATGAGCATGCGGCGCACCGGGTCACCGGGCGCGAGGAGTCCGTACAGCACCGCCACGGGGGCGAAGCCCGCGGACCACACGACATCGACCACGCCGTAGTTGTCGATCCGCCGCGCCACGGCGAAGAGCATGGCGAAAAGGGCGGAGGCCGAGACCAAGGCGAGGAGCAGGAGGAGCCAGGGTGACATGGGGTGGGAGGTTCAGGGCGACGTTTGAGGGGTGAGCCGGCGGGCCAGCGTCTGCAGCGGCCGGCGGGTGGCGAAGAAAAGGCCGAAACCCAGGACGGGAGCCGCGATCAGCCAGGCGGTGGCGGCATGCAGGCCGGTCTCGCCGAAGCGTCGGAGAAAAGCCCCCGGCCCGGCCGCAAACTCCCGGGCCAGCGTGGCGGGATCAATGGGCATGCGCCTGGCCCCGTACAGCCACTCTCCCGCGCGGACCCAGGGCACGATGAGCAGGAGCTGGAGCGGGCCGCCGAGGATATTGACGACCTGCAGCATGGGCTGGTTGAGCCGGAGCACTGCGCCGGCCAGTGCGCACCCGAGCGTGGTGGTGCCGAGGAAAGGATTCACCGCGATCACTCCGCCGACCGCGATGGCGCGGGCCAGTCCGGCCGGATCGGCCCCCTGGGTCAGCTGGCGCCTGATCGGCTCGCTGACGCGCCGGCGCCAATAACCCGGACGGGCAGCGGAGGTGGTAGTCGTAGCCGGATACATAGCAGGATCAGAGCGCGGCCGCCCCGGCGCTGAGCAGCACGATCGCGGCGACGAGGCCGGCGGGCAGCCAGGGCGTGACCGGCTGGCCGCGCAGGAGGACCTGCTCCGGCTTGGCCGAGGCGGGGAGGCGGAGGACGACCGCCAGCCCGTAGGCGGCCATCGCGATATTGCCCAGCAGCACGATGGCCACGAACCACAGCACCCGCGCGAGCCACGCGGTCTCCTTGTAGCACAGCCAAGCGTAGAAGGTGAAAAAGCCCCAGTAGGTGTCGAACAGCGTGGCCACAAACCACGGGTGCCCGCCCACGCTGCGCGGGATCGACCAGAGCGGCACCTGGAGGCTGGCCCAGCTGGTGACGACCAGCATAGAGGCGAGTACGACGGTGAAGAAGATCCGGAGGGAGGTGGTCATGGGGCGGGGCGTGGGTCAGGCGAAGCTCAGGTTGTTGGGCCGGGTGTGCACGGTCTGCACGACGCTGATGTGGCGCAGGGCAAACGCGGCCTCGCAGTAGCACAGGTAGTAGTGCCACTTGCGGCGGAAACGCTCGTCGAACCCGAGCTCGGTCAGCTCGGCGGTGCGGCGGCCGAACTCATCGCGCCAGGTCCGGAGTGTGCGCGCGTAGTCCTGGCCCATGTCCTCCATGCCGTGGAGAACGAAGCCGCCGGTGCGGGCGAGCAGGTCGTTGAGGCGGTTGGTCGAGAGCAGGAGCGAGCCGGGGAAGATGTGCTTCTGGATGAAATCCACGCCGCCGCGCAGCTCGTCGTAGCGCGCGTCGGCGCAGGTGATGAACTGCAGCGCCATCAGTCCGTCGGGCTTGAGTGCGCGGGCCGCCAAACGACACCAGTCCTCCAGATAGCGGTGGCCGACGGCCTCGAGCATCTCAATGGAGACGAGCTTGTCGAAAACCTCGGTGCGCGGCAGGTCGCGGTAATCCTGCAGCCGCACCTCGACCCGGTCGGCGAGACCGGCGTCGGCCACCCGCTGGCGGGCGAGGTCGTATTGCTGGCGCGAGATGGTGAGCGTCGTGACGCGGCAGCCGTAGTGGCCCGCGGCGTGCAGCGACCAGCCGCCCCAGCCGGTGCCGATCTCCAGCACGTGGTCGGCGGCGGTGAGGCGGAGCTTGCGGCAGAGCGCGTCATTTTTCGCAATCTGCGCGGCGGCGAGCGTGACCGAGGGCTCCACCCAGCGGGCGCAGGAGTACATCATCGACGGGTCGAGCCACAGGCGGAAAAACGTGTTCGAGAGATCGTAGTGCTCCCGGATGTTTTGCACGGCGGTGCGGCGGGAGTTCGGCCGCAGGAGGTGCCGGAGCCGGTTGGCGGCGCGGAGCAGGTTCACGCCGAGGGCCCGGGCGCGCGAACCCGAGAGCGTGGGCGCGGCGTCGTGGTTGAGGATGAACCACGCGATGACCGCGCGGAGGTCGGGCGTCTCCCAATCCCCGTCGAGGTAAGACTCGGCGAAACCAACGTCGCCATGCAGGGCGCATTTCTCGAAGAAGGCCGGACGGCGCACGTGGATGATGGCCGCCGCCGGGATCGCGAGCGCGGCGGGCGCGAGGGTGCCTTCCGGCCAGCGGGTCTCGCCCTGGCCGAATATCCGCACCGAGCCGTCGGGCAGCTCGAGCCGCAGCTGACCCCGGTTGAGCTGGGCCAGCGCGCGGAGCACGAGACCTTGAAAAAAGCCGCGGCGGGGGCGGGCGGCGGGCGCGGCGGCGCCGGCGGTTTGCGGGAGGGTGTTCATGCGGTGGGTCCTTGGGCGATGGAGGGGTGCGGGTGGTGGAGGTCGCGCTGCAGGTCGGGCCGGGCGGCCTTGCGGAAGTGGGGCACGCGCTTCAGCCAGAGGCGGAAGGCCTGCCAGTGGATGAGCGTGATGATCCGGAGGGTGATCAGCGGGTATTTGACCAGGTACCACGCGAGCCGGGCGTTGGTGAGCGGCTGGTGCGTGCCGTTCAGCGTGGTGTGGAGGATCCGCGTCGCGCCCACGTAGTCGTCGATGCGCACGGCCAGTTTTTCGCCGGGCTCGCGGAGCTGGAAGTCGAACGCGAGGTCGGGCGCGGAAAACGGCGACACGTAGAAATGCTTCGGCGTGCGCCGGCCGAAGCGGCCGCCCCCGGACTCCGCGGCGAGGAACGGGATGAAGTAAGGCTTCACCTCGCGAAAGGTGTTGGTCACCTCGGCGATCGCGCAGGCCGGGGTGCCCGCGCGGTCCGCGCAGAAGTAGAACGACACGGGGTTGAACGTGTAGCCGAAGACCCGGGGCAGCGTGATGAGCCGGATGCGCGGCGCCGGGCCGAGGTCCACGCCGTGCGCGGCGCAAAACCCGGCGACCCGCTCTTTGAGCGAACCCGTGCCGGCGGCCGGGCGGGCGCCGGGCGCGCTGGGGTTGTGCAGCGGGCTGGCGGTGGGGAGGAAGTCGGCCTCGCGGAAGGAGAAGACGTTGGGCCGGTTGAACGAGAACAGCGCGAGCCGGCGGCCGAGCGCGGGCAGCTCGTCGAGATCGAAGGCAAAATAGAACAGCCGGTACACGAAGCGGTGCGCCTTCGGCTGCAGGCGCTCGTGCAGCACGCGGCATTCGTAGAGGCCGGAGGCCGGCGCGGTGGGAGCGGCGGATTTCATTACGAGCGGCTCCAGGGATCGCGGCCGAGCAGCAGGCCCGCGACGTTCACCGCCGAGAGGAGGCCGTCCTCGTGGAAGCCGTAGCGCTGCCAGGCGCCGGCGAAATAGGTCTCGGTGCGGCCGGTGGCATTGATGTTCAACCCGGCGAGCGCGGGCTGGGCGCGGCCGGCCGCGAGGTCGAAGAGCGGGTGCTCGCAGGGGATCGTGCGGAGGATTTTTGCCGGATCGACCAGCTGTGATCCATTGATGGATACAAAGTAGTTCACCCGGTCGGAGACGCCCTGCAGGCGGTTCATCCAGTAGTGCGTGGAGACGGCGGGGTCGGGGGTGCCGGCGTCGTCGATGCGGTAGTTCCACGACGACCAGGCGAGCAGGGTGCGCGGCATCACGGTCGCGTCGGTGTGCAGGGTCGCGAGATTGGGCTGGTAGCGGAACGCCGCGAGCAGGCGGCGCTCCTCGTCCGTGGCGTCGCTGCCCAGGAGGCGGAGCGAGGTCGGCGGGTGGCAGGCGAGAATGACCCGGTCAAAGTGCTGCCGGCCCGCGGCGGTGACCACCTCGACGCCGCCGGCGGGGTCGCGGCGGACCTGCTGCACGGGAGTCCTCAGCCGGATGCGGTCGCGAAAGGGCGCGGTGAGCTTTTCGACGTACGTCCGGGCGCCGCCCTCCACCGTCCACCACGGATGCTGGGTGTGCAGGCCGAGGAAGCCGTGGTTGTGGAAAAAGCGCAGCAGCGTGTGTGCGGGGAACCGCAGCATCTCGCCCGGCGGCGTGGACCACACCGCGGAACTCATCGGGATGAGATAGAGGTGGAGAAAGTCGTCTCCATAGGCGCCGCGCCGGACATACTCGGCGAGGGTCAGGTCCCGGATGGCGGGGTCATTGAGCGCGGCGAGCGCCTCGCGGTTGAAGCGGTCGATGCGCAGCAGCAGGCGGTAGAAGGAGGGCCGCAGGAGGTTGCGGCGCTGCGCGAAGAGGTGGTTGAGGCTGCTGCCGCAGTACTCGAGGTTGCGCGCGGAGTGGCGCAGGCTGAACGACATGTCGGTGGGCTTGACCGGCACGCCGAGCGTCTCGAAGAGCCGCACGAGGTTGGGGTACGTGACGCGGTTGAACACCATGAACCCCGTATCGATAGGAATGGTACGACCTTGCTCCTCGACCGTCACGGTGTGGGTGTGTCCGCCGATGTGGTCCCCGGCCTCGAAGACGGTGATGTCAAAGTCCCGGTGGAGGAACCAGGCCGAGCCGAGTCCGGCGATACCGCTGCCGACGATGGCGAGGGTTTTCATGAGGTGCCCGGCGAGACCCGGGGCGGGATGCGGTCCAGCGGTGCGGCGGCGCCGGCCCGGCGGGCGGCGACCTCGTCATAGACGCTGCGGGGCACCGGCTTGAGCCCCCGGATGAAACCGGTCAGCGCGAGCGCCCGCAGGACGTAGTAGGTGAGGTCGAGCTCCCACCAGTAGAAGCCCTGGCGCGTCGCGGCTTGGTAGCGGTGGTGGTTGTTGTGCCAGCCCTCGCCGAGGGTGAGACAGGCCAGCAGGAAGCTGTTGCGCGAGTCGTCGGCCGTGGCGAAACGCCGCCGCCCCATCACGTGCGCGAGGGAGTTGATGCAGGATGTGGCGTGGAACAGCACCGTGGTGCTGATGAAGAAGCCCCACACGAGCAGCTGCCACTTCGTGACGCCGAGGCCCGGGGCCGTGTGCTCCAGCAGGGCACCGAGCCCGAAGACCGCGGCGGCGAAAAGGGCGGGCACGACGAGGTCGAAGCGGTTCAGCCAGACCAGCTCGGGAAACCGGGCGAGGTCCCCGACCTTCGTGTAGTCGGTCGGGAAATTCCGCCGGCTGGTGATCCAGCCGAGATGCGACCACCAGAAACCGTGCTGGCGCGGCGAATGCGTGTCGTCGACCTCATCGGAGTGCTGGTGATGATGGCGGTGATGATAGGCCCACCAGAGCGGCCCGCGCTGCACCGCGGTGGCCCCCCAGACCGCGAGCACAAATTGGCCGAACCGCGAGGTCTGGTAGGATTTGTGGGAAAAGTACCGGTGATAAGCCCCGGTGACCGCGAGCATGCGGCCGATATAGAGCGCGGCGGCCACGGCCACCGCGGTCCAGCTCCAGCCGGTCCAGATCACGCCGAGACAGCCCAGGTGCAGGATGACGAAGGGGAGGCACCGCACCAGATCAACCTTGTCGGGTTGCTGCCGCGCGGCCTGCCAGCCGCCGGGGTGGTAGTCGGCGTCAAACCACTGGACCAACGAGGTGAGGAGAGAGGTGGCCCCTTTGGTTTTTCGGCTGCCGGATATGTTTCTCTGCTTCATCGGGCGGCATCCTTTTCACGTGGCGGGAAGAGCTGACTAAGGACGGTGCGACGGTAGGTGAAAATCGTTTGCACATCTCTTTGAACCACCAGCCAGTTGATAAATTCCCCTCCCGGAACGGAATAAACGACCTTATCGCGGCACAGCGTGCCGCCGTCTTTTTCCTCGAAGGTGTGGGTGTGGATCCACTGGCGGTACGGCCCGCGACGCTGCTCGTCCACGAAGGCGAAAGGCGGGTCCCACCGCGTGATCTCGGTCTGCCAGCGCACCGGGAAACCGTGGATCCGCAGCCGGTAGTCGATGCGCGCGCCCACCCGCATCGGGATCGGCGTAGGCGTTATGATCCTAAACCGCAGCCAAGGCGGGGTGATCTTCTCCAAATTGCGGGCGTCAGCAAAAAAAGGATAAACCAACTCGCGGGCGCAAGGCAGCCAGAGCTCGGATTCAAAGGTGTGGGATGCCATCGGACGGATAGAGGAAATTAACCATGTCTAGGTTTTGTCTATTAGTCAACGGGCTGTCTAACTTATGTCTAAAAATAGACATAAATTTGCAACACTCTGTTTATTATACAAATAACGAATAAAGCCTAATTCAGCAGTTGTGTGCGGAGGGTAGAACGTCTAGGGTGTGTCTAAGTTAATGAACCGCTCCCATAACGCGATCCAAGCTGCCGTGCAGCGCACCGGCTTGAGCGCCCATGTCATCCGGATCTGGGAAAAGCGCTATGGGGCCGTGGAGCCGGAGCGGACGGCGACGAACCGGCGGCTCTACTCGGAAGCCGATATCGAGCGGCTGACCCTGCTACGCGAGCTGACCCGGGCCGGACAAAGCATCGGAGTGGTGGCCAAGCTGCCGACCGGGGAGCTGCGGCGACTCGCCGCGCAAGCGCATGATCGCCCGGCGCCCCGGGTTGGGCCGGCGGATGGCAAAGGTGAAGCCGAGCCCAGCCAGGATGCGCCGCTGGCCCTGCTCGAGCGCTGCTTTGAAGCCGTCAAGTCGCTCGACGCGCCCGAGCTTGAAGCGACACTGCGGCGCGCCGAGCTGGCCTTGGGCGGGCAGGGGATGCTGCAGCAGGTGGCGGCGCCGCTGGCGCAGGGGATCGGCGCCTTCTGGCGGACCGGCGAAATCACGGCGGCGCACGAGCATTTTTGCAGCGCGATCCTCAAGGCCTGGCTGGCCCGGGCGGCCGGACCGTTCAACGCGGCCGCGACGGATCCCGGGATCGTGGTGACGACTCCGGCGGGGCAGGTACACGAGCTGGGCGCGCTGCTGTTTGCCGCGCTCGCGGCCAATCTCGGCTGGCGCGTCCTCTACCTCGGCCCGAGCCTGCCGGCGCCCGAGATCGCCGGGGCCGTCCGGCAGGCCGGGGCCCGGGCCGTTGCCCTCAGCCTCGTGTATCCGGAAGATGATGCGCGGCTGGAGGGCGAGCTGGTCCGGCTGCGCGAGCTGCTGCCGGCGGATGTCCCCATCTTGGTCGGCGGGCGGGCCTGCCCGGCCTACGCCGTCGCGTGCGGGAAAATCGGGGCCCTGCAGGCCGGCAGCCTGGCCGAGGCCGGCGAGCAGCTTGAGGCCCTGCGGAAACCAAAGGCCCCTTGAGTAACCCGGCCATCCGGAGCAAATGCCCGGAAAGTGCAAAAAACCGCCCGCTGAATCCATGGTGGCCCGGGCGTATTTCGCCTATGGTATGCCCCGTGAACACAAAGGCCCCTAATTTGTACCCCACATTGCCCGCGCAGCCTGACGCCGAGATGATCGAGCGTTACCGCGAGGATGGTTATCTGGCGTTTGAGCAGGTGCTCACGCCGGCCGAAATCAAGGAGGCCTCGGAGGGTATCAACCTGCTCGTGCGGAAATTCGCCTTCAACGACGAGTTGACCGAGCCCGTGACGCGCAGCCAGCACGCGGAAAATCTCAAGAACGGCCGCGGCATGCTCTTCAAGAGCCGCAAGTCGGACTTCCATTTCCAAGTCGAGGGCGGCTACGAGGCCACGCCTGACAAGCTCGATGAGCTGGCGGACAACATCCGGAAATTCCAGTCTTACACGACCGAACTCGCGATCTACGATTACCTCGCGAACAAGCACCCGCGTCTGCAGGCGCTGCTCCGCGGGGTGTTGGGCGAAGGGTGCAAATTGTATTCCAGCATGGCGCTCTGCAAGCCGGCCGCCATCGGTTCGGAGAAACCGTGGCACCAGGATCTCGCGTACTTCGAGGTCAACCGTCTCGACGGCATCTGCGGCGTGTGGATCGCGCTCGACCGCGCGATCGTGGCCAACGGCTGCATGCATGTCATCCCCGGCGGCCACCGGGCGGGGCCGCGCCGGCATGTGTGGACGAAGGTGGACTGCGAGATCACGACCGAGGAGGTCAATCCCGCGGACGCCGTGGCGATCGAGCTGCCGCCGGGCGGCCTGATGATCTTCGACGGCCTGCTGCCGCACGAGACGCCGCCGAACACCTCCGACTTGCGCCGCCGCGCGCTGCAGTTCCACTACCAGAGCGCCGCCACGAAGGTCGCGCCGCGGGAAGAGTACCGGAAGCTGTTCGCCGGCCCCGATGAGCTGTTCCGTGGCTGCGATTACTCGGCGATCCCGAAGGCCAAGGCGAGTTGAAGCTGGTGCCCGGAGCCGGACTCGAACCGGCACTTCCTTGCGGAAAACAGATTTTAAGTCTGGAGCGTCTACCATTCCGCCATCCGGGCCCTTGCGGGGCGCACTGTCGGGGGCGGGGGTAAAAGCGTCAATCCCGGTCTGGGCCGGGCCGGGCGCCCGCCCGGAAATGGACCTTGCCGGAGGCGGGGCGGGTGCCCACGTTGCGCGGCAGTGAAAATTGGATTCCTCGGCGGGAGTTTCGATCCCGTGCATTTCGGCCACCTCATGGCGGCGCAGGACGCGTACGAGCAGCACAAGCTCGACCGGCTGATCCTCGTCCCCGCGGCGCAGGCCCCCCTCAAGCCCAACGAGGTCAAGTCCTCCGCCGAGGACCGGCTGGCCATGATCCGCGCGGCCATCGAGTGGGACGGGCGCTTTGAGATCTCCGACTACGAGCTGCGCCGCGGCGGCGTGAGCTACACCATCGACTCGGCGCGGCATTTCCGGGCGCTGTACCCCAATGACGAGCTCTACTGGATCATCGGTGGCGACCAGTTGCCGAAGCTGCACCTGTGGAAGGACATCGCGGAGCTGGTGAAGATCGTGGAGTTCATCTTTCTCGAGCGACCGGGTTTCCAGGTGAAGGCGCACCCCGAGATCCCGGGCCTGCGCCTGCACCGCTGCGACGGCCACTTGCTCGCGATCAGCTCCACGGAGCTCCGCGAACGGGTGAAACACGATCTTTCGCTGGATTACTTTGTCCCGCACAAGGCGATTGTATATATCCGGGAGAAACGTCTTTATCGCGACAACTCATGAAAGGTTCCTCTTCCGCCAAACTCGACCTGGTCAAAATCTGCTGCCGTGCCCTCGATGAAAAGAAGGCCGAGGACCTGCGCGTGCTCGACGTCAGCGCCCAGTCCTCCATCACCGACTACCTCGTGCTCGCCACCGGCACCTCGCAGCCGCACCTGCGCGCCCTGCGCGTGGAGCTGGAGAAGGCGATCGACGCCAGCGGCACCCGCATCCTTGGCATGGAAACGGCGCAGGATAGCGGCTGGACCGTGATCGACCTCTTTGACGTGATGGTGCACGTGTTCACCGCCGAGACGCGCGAGCACTACAGCCTCGAAAACCTCTGGAAGGACGCCACCGAGATCTCCGTGCCCAAGCTCCTCGCGCCGCCCAAGGCCGCCAAGGCGCCGAAAGCCCCCAAGGCCGCGAAGTCCGCCGCCAAGCGCGCCCCGGCCAAAAAGCCGGCCAAGCGCAAGGCCTGAGACCCTGGTTTTGAGAGGTAAAACTTCAGGGTTTTACCGGGTTATTAACAAAAATTTGACCTTGCCGGTTTGGCGCTAATGGGATGATATGCCGGTACTGCTCACATCTGAGCGCGCATATAATATTAAGGAGATAGATAGCATGAACAAATCCAACAAAGGCTTCACCCTCGTCGAAATCATGATCGTCGTCGTCATCATCGGCCTCCTGGCCGCCATGGCGATTCCCGCGTTCCAGAAGGTCCGTCAGTCCTCGCAGGACAAGGCCGTCTTGAACAACGCCCGCCAGCTCGCCGCTGCCGCCGACCAGTACTTCCTGGAAAACGGTGTCTCGTCGGTCTCGCAGGGTAACCTCGTCGGTGCCTCCAACTACGTGAAGGCCCTGAACCTCGTCGCCAACGAGACCTATCCCGCTGGCTTCACGCAGGGTCAGACCATCTCGATCCTTGGCGTCGCCGGCGCCCGCACGATCACCTACGCTCCCTAATTACGG
>JAFEGO010000118.1 GCA_018239845.1 Verrucomicrobiota bacterium | reverse complement strand
GCCAGTCGGGCCTCGCGCCCGCGGGAGCGCGCCTGCGCGTCGTAGACGTGGATACCTTTCGTTTAATCGTAACCCAAAACCAACCTAGCTCATGAGTCTCTCGCTAATCCTCCTCGTGATCGCCGGCATCATCGTGCTGGTGGTCGGTGCCGTCATTTTCAGCCTGATCGGCGCCTGGGTCAAAGCGCTGTTCAACGGGGCCGCGGTGCCCATGTCGAAGCTCGTGGCGCTCAAGCTCGCAAGCATTCCCTACAGCCTGATCGTCGATGCGCGCATCACGGCGGTGCGCGCCGGCATCAACATCTCGGCGGACCAGATCGCCTCGCATTTCCAGGCGGGCGGCAACGTCGTCCCGACGGTGCAGGCGCTCATCGCCGCGCAGAAGGCGGGCATCACCCTCGACTGGGACCGCGCGTGCGCGATCGACCTCGCGACCAAGGGCTCGGGCAAATCCGTCGTCGAGGCGGTGCGCACCTCCGTCGATCCGAAGGTGATCGACTGCCCCAATCCCGAGAGCGGTCGCACGACGATCGATGGCGTGGCGAAGGACGGCATCCAGGTGAAGGTGAAGGCGCGCGTCACGGTGCGCACCCACCTCGACCGCTTCGTCGGCGGCGCGAAGGAAGAGACGATCATCGCCCGCGTGGGCGAGGGCATCGTGTCCACCATCGGCACGGCCGACAGCTACAAGGTCGTGCTCGAGGCGCCGGACAGCATCTCGAAGACCGTGCTCGCGCGCGGCCTCGACGTGGGCAGCGCCTTTGAAATCCTTTCCATCGACATCGCCGACGTGGACGTCGGTGAAAACGTCGGCGCCAAGCTCCAGCAGGCGCAGGCCGAGGCCAACAAGAGCGTGGCGCAGGCGCAGGCGGAAATCCGCCGCGCGGCGGCCGTGGCGCTCGAGCAGGAAATGAAGGCCCGCGTGCAGGAGATGCAGGCCGAGGTCGTGCGCGCGCAGTCGGAGGTGCCGAAGGCGATGGCCGATGCGTTCCGCAGCGGTCGGCTCGGCGTGATGGACTATTACAAGATGGAGAACATCCAGTCGGACACGTCGATGCGCCAGAGCATCGCGCGCCCCGACGAGAAGAAGTGAGCGCGGGCTGACTTGCCACCGCAATGAACTGGATCTTCGAGCACCTCCAGATCGTCGTCGCGATCATCGCGGCGATCGCCTACATGCTCAAACGGAACAAGCCCGAGGACGAGGCCGCGAGCGATCCGGGCGAGGACGAAGAGCGTTCGCGAAAGATCCGCGAGGAGATCCGGCGCAAGATCGCGGAGCGGCGCGAGGGCGGGGCGGCTCCGGCGACCCCGCCGCCGGTCCTCCGGCCGCAGAGCCGGCCCGCGTTGCAGCCGGTGGATCCGTTTGGCGGCCCGCCGAAGGCGGAATGGCCGACTTTGCGCAAGAAAGAGCCTGAGCCGGCGGCGACCCCGCCGCCAGTGCCGCAGCCTTCGATGGCCGCGGTGTTGGAGCGCCAGGCCCGGCTCGCGGAGCAGATGAAGGAGCTGGAGCGCGCCCGGGCGGAAAAACAACGCCAGGCGGCGGAAGTGCGCTCGGCAGCAGCGGAGCAGAAGCGCGAGGCAGCGGCCGGAGCGGCCGGCGATGGCCGGGACGCGTGGCTGAAGGATTTGCGCTCAGCGCAGGGCCTGCGTCGCGCGATCGTGCAGCGCGAGGTGCTCGGGCCGCCAGTGGCGCTGCGGTGAGGCAGGTAGCGCAGGCGTCCCGCCTGCAGAATGGAAGACGGCAGGCGGGGACGCCTGCGCTACCTTACGGCAGCTCGGCGCGGTCGTGGCCGCTGAAGGGCATCGGGTACCGCTTGCCGTTTACTTCCACGGTCAGGTTCTCGCCCTTGGAGGCGGTGATCAGGAGCGCGCCGCGCTTCGGCACGGGGCGGGATTCGCCGCGGGCGAGGAAGCCGGCGTAAAGGATCGCGCCATCGCTCTTCTGGACGACCTTGATCTCCACGGCATCCGACGCGATGAAGGTGGCGGTGGGTTCAGCGGCGGTCTGTATCGCGGGAGTGGATGCGGTGGACTTGGCCGGCGCGTCAGGGCCGCCCTTGCCGCCGAAGACGGTGAGGCCGATCCAGACCAGAATGGCGGCGCCGACGACGAAGCCGGCGATCTTCGCGACCTTGAAGACGAGGGCGGGATCGAGGGCGGTGCCGTGCGAGAGGGGGGCGCTGCGCGAGGCGCGCTGGCTCTGCGGGGCGGCGGCGCGGGGCGTGGGCTCGGAGGAGTCGTCGCGCTCGTCGGCCGAGGCGATGGAGAGGTCCATGCGGCCGTACACCTCGCGGCTGGGCTGGCGGGTCTTCGGTGTCTCGTGGCCGAGCGAAGCGTAGTCGTTGATGATCTTCTCGGCGGGGAGCTTGAGGAAGGTGGCGTAGGCGCGGAGGAAGCCGCGGACGTAGATCTCGGTGAGCCCGATGTCGAACTGGTTGGACTCAAACTTCGTCAGGTAGTCACCCCTGATCTTGGTGGATTCGGCGGCCTCGCGGATGGAGATGCCTTTCTTTTTGCGGGCTTCTTCGAGGCGGTCACCAATGGTCTGCATGGGATTCAGTTAGGGAGTTTGGGGGCGGGGGGAAACCACGAAATACACGAAATACACGAAAACAGAGGCGGGGGACAATCCTGCCTGGAGATTCCTTTCGTGTATTTCGTGTGTTTCGTGGTTCCTTAAAAATCAGGTCAGAGGGAGTCCAGATCGACGAGGATCTCGCGGGGGCTGGAGCCGTTTTCGGGGCCGACGACGCCTTTTTCCTCCATGAGGTCCATGATGCGGGCGGCGCGGTTGTAGCCAATGCGGAGGCGGCGCTGGATCATCGAGGTGCTGGCGCGCTTGGTGGATTTGAGGACGTCCAGCGCCTGCTCGTAGAGCTCGGTATCGTCGCCCAAGTCCTCGTCGTCGCCACCATCCTCGTCCTCGTCGTCGTCCTCGCGGGCGGCGCGGTCGATCTGCTGCTGGACGGTCTGGGCGTACTGGGGCGGGCCGTTTTTCTTGAGGGATTCGACGAGGGCGATGACCTCGTCGTCGGAGACGAAGGCACCCTGCGCGCGCACGAGGCGGGAGGAGCCGGGGGGCGAGAAGAGCATGTCGCCGCGGCCGATGAGCGTGTCGGCACCCTTGGTGTCGAGGATGGTGCGGGAGTCCACCTGCGAGGCCACTTGGAAGGCGATGCGGGAGGGGAGGTTGGCCTTGATGACGCCGGTGATGACATTCACCGACGGGCGCTGCGTGGCGATGATGAGGTGGATGCCGGCGGCGCGGGCGAGCTGCGCGAGGCGCGCGATGGACGTCTCGATCTCGGCGGGCGCGACCATCATGAGGTCGGCGAGCTCGTCGATGATGGCGACGATGTAGGGCAGGCGCTCGGGGATCTCGATCTCATCGACCGGCGGCGCGATGCCCTCGAGGGTGGGCTGGGCGTCGGCGGCGGGCGTCTCGGGGGCGCCGTCCTTCTTGCGGCCGTTGAAGCCGACGATGTTGCGGACGTTGCACTTCGCGAAGATCTGGTAGCGCTGCTCCATCTCACCGAGCAGCCACTTGAGGGCGCCGGGGACCTTCTTCGGCTCCGTCACCACGGGGATGAGCATGTGGGGGAGCGAATTGAAGATCTTCAGCTCGACGACCTTGGGGTCCACCATGATGAGACGGACGTCCTTCGGCGAGGCGCTGTAGAGGATCGAGGCGACGATGGAGTTGATGCAGACCGATTTGCCCGAGCCGGTGGCGCCGGCGATGAGCAGGTGGGGCATCTTGGTGAGGTCGGAGATCAGGGGCTTGCCCGAGACATCCTTGCCGAGCGCGATGGGCAGCTCGTTCTTTGCGCTGCGCCACTCCTCGCTCTCGAGGACCTCGCGCATGCCGACGGGAGTCGGATGCTGGTTGGGCACCTCGACGCCGACGGCGGCCTTGCCCGGTATCGGTGCAAGGATACGCACGGACTGCGCGCGCATGCCGAGGGCGATGTTCTTGTCGAGGCCGGCGATTTTTTCCACGCGCACGCCGGGGGCGGGCACGAGCTCGTAGCGGGTGATGACGGGACCGACGTGGATCTCGCCAAGCGTCACCTCGACGCCGAACTCGCGCAAAATGCGCAGGAGGTTCTCGGCGTTGTTGCGGTGCTCCTCCTCGGAGTTGGCGGCGGAGGGCTTGACCTGCTCCTTGAGGATCGAGAGCTGGGGGAACTGGTAGTTCTGGTCGTCGCTGCGCGGGGTGATGTCCACGGGCGCGGCCTTCTTCGGCTCCTCGGGCTTGACGATGTTGAGGGGGATTTTTCCCGAGGCGACGGCCTCGAGGTCCGCGACGTCCGTGGCGGGCGGGGCGGGGGGCTTGGGCGGGAGCTTGAGCGCGGGCGGCGGTGGCACGGCGGGCTTGGGCGGAGGAGGCGGCGGGGCGAACTTCGCCTCGGGCGGAGCGGCGGGAACCACGGGCTCGGCGACCTCGGGGCGCGCGGGCTTGGCGAGGGGATCGTCGGCCTTGGGGAGCGAGAATTTCTTCGCGGCAAGCGCGGCGGGCGGCGGCGCGGCGACGGCGGGAGCCGGAGCGGGCGCCTCGGCCTTGACGGGCGGGGCGACGACGGCGGCGGCCTTGGTGCGCGCGGCCTCGGCCTTGGCCTTCTGGCGGGCCTCGGCGAACGCGGCCTTTTGCTTGGCGCGCTCGTCGCGCCAGGCGTTGAAGCTGGCGATGTACTTCTCGATCTCGGCGGTGAAGTCCTTGGTGAAGACGAAGACGAGGGCGGAGAAATAGACCGTGGCGAGGAGCAGCGCAGTGCCGAGCTCGCCGAGGGCGTCGGCGAGGGCGCCGTGGTAGATCTTCAGGCCGATGAAGCCGCCGGGCCCCTGCGGGAAATAATCGCTGGCCCACTTGGCCGGCTGGAACATCGCGAGCCCGACCGCGAGCGCGACGATCGCGATCACCATCGCGGCGAAACGCGCGCCGGCGAGGCGCCGCGCCTTGCGGAAGGCGAGGTAGCACACCCAGAAGAGAAAGACCGGGATGAGATAGACGCTGCCGCCGAGGATGATCAGGCCGATGGCCACGAGGTCGGCGCCGACCCAGCCCACAATGTTGACGGCGCGGGCGCCGGTGCCATGCCACGGGCTCTGCGCGGGCACATAGTCCACCAGCGCCGCCGTGAGGTAGATGCCAAGGAGCAGGCAGATGACCGCGGCCCACCAGTTCGGGCGGTAGGTGGGCGATTGGAACGACGGTCCGTTGTTTAAGTTTGAAGTATCCTGCTTGGCCATTTGTGTGATCGACGCGAAGACAGCGGATTCGACGCTAATGCTCCGGACGGTCAAATGTAAACACCCGCCGGTTTTTTCACCAATTTCTAAAGGCTCATTTTATGAAGGAAATTCTGCGATTTGCACCGATCTACCAAGACCGCGTCTGGGGCGGCCGGGTGTTGGAATCGGCCTTTGGCCGCACGCTGCCGGCCGACCGGCCCATCGGCGAAAGCTGGGAGATGGTGGACCGCCCCGAGGCGCAGTCCGTCGTGACCGCCGGCGCGCTGAAAGGTCAAACGCTCCGGCAGGTGATCGAGCAGCACGCCGCCGCGGTGATGGGCCCGAAGTGGCCCAAGGAAAAACCGTTTCCCATGCTGGTGAAGTGGCTCGACTGCCGCGAGCGCCTGAGCCTGCAGGTGCACCCGCCGGCGAAGCTCGCCGCCGAGCTGAAGGGCGAGCCCAAGACGGAGAACTGGTACATTGCGCACTCGACGGCCGACGCGCACCTGCTCGTGGGCCTGAAGAAGGGCGTCACGAAAAAACAGTTCGAGGAGGCGATGGCCAACAACACGCTGGAGACCTGCATCCATCATTTCCGCGTCGCGGCGGGCGATTCGATCCTCGTCCACAGCGGGCAGGTGCACGCGATCGACGCGGGCAACCTCATCCTCGAGATCCAGCAGAACTCCGACACGACGTACCGCGTGTACGACTGGGGCCGCGTGGGCCTCGACGGCAAGCCGCGCCAGCTTCATATCGAGCAGTCGCTGAAATCGATCGACTGGACCGACTTCGAGCCGGCGCCGGTGCGCGGCGCGCCGACCTCCGGCGTGATCGCCGACTGCGACCTCTTCACCATCAGCCGCGTCGTCCTCGGCGCGGGCGAGCGCTACACCGTCGCAGCCAACGAGCAGCCCCGTATCCTCAGCGTGGTCAGCGGCAAGGTGCGCGCCGGCGGCGAGGCCGCTAGTGGCACCCGCACGCCCTTCGGGCAGGCGCTGGGGCCGGGCGAAAACGCGCTGCTGCCGTACGCCGGGGGCTTCACGTTTACCGCGGAGACCACGTCGATCTTGCTCGTCACGGAAAACTTCGCGGGATGACCGGACCGCTGCCGAGCGCGAGACGCGGAGGCCGCGGCCGCGACCGGGGCGGCGTGATGTTCAAGCTGCTGATCGTGCTCGCGGTGCTCGGCGCCGCGGGCGCGCTGGCGTGGATGCTGTTTTTGCCGGCGGTGCTCACCGCGCAGTTGCGCGAGCGCACGGGCTTCACCGTCGAGGTGCGGAGCCTCGTGGCGAATCCCTTCACCGGCCTGATTGATGTGCGCGGGCTCGTGCTGGGCAATCCGCCGGGTTTTCCGACGCGGGATTTTGCGCAAGTGCGGGAGTTTCGCGTGGAGGCCGAGCTGACCACGCTGTGGTCGGAGCGGCCGGTGTTCGAGACGGTGGTGCTCGATATCGACCGGCTCACGCTCGTGAAGTCGGCCGGCGGACAGACCAACGCCGAGAGCTTTCAACGAGGTCCGGCGGCGGGCCCGGCGGCAGCGGCGCCGAAGTTTCTCATCCGGCGGCTGGACCTGCGGCTTGACCGGCTGACGGTGGCAGACCACAGCGGGCTGGTGCCGGTGGTGCGGGAGTTTGCGGTGGGCGTCAAAGGCACGTACCGCGACGTCACGAGCCTGCAACCGCTGTTCACCCCGGAGGTGTGGCAGGCGCTCGCGCCCTTGGGCTCGGCTTTGGAAGGGGTTGTGCCCGAGAATCTTGGGCGGGCCTTGCGCCAGGCGGCGAAGGACGCCGCGAAGACCGGGGCGGAGCGGTTGCGGGCGGCGGGCCAGCGGGCCGGCGAAAGCGCGAAAGGCTATCTCGAAGCACTTGAAGAAAGCAAAAAGCCGTAGTTAAATGACCGTTCACCATGTCTGATTCCGATACGAACGATACCAAGAACGCCGCCCCCACCTCCGAGGGTGGCCAGACCTCGCCCGCACCCGAAGCCAAGCCTGACACCGTCGATGCGGTGGCTGCGGCCAAAAAGGAAGCCGCGGACAACTACGAGCGCTACCTGCGCGCCGTGGCCGACCTGGAGAATTTCCGCCGCCGCACCGTGAAGGAGAAGGACGAGCTCCGCCAGTTCGGCACGAAGAACGTGCTCGAGGACCTGCTGCCCGTCATGGACAACCTCGCCCTCGGCATCGCCGCGGCCAAGCAGCCCAACGCCGACCTGAAGTCGCTCACGAGCGGCGTCGACATGGTGCTCAACCAGTTCAAGTCCACGCTCTCCAACCACGGGCTCAAGGAGATCGCCGCCGCGGGCCAGCCCTTCGACGCGAATTTCCACGAGTCGCTCTCGGCCCAGCCGAGCGCCGACGTGCCCGAGGGCAACGTGCTCACCGTGGTGCGCACGGGCTACACGCTCAACGGCCGCCTCCTGCGCGCGGCCTCGGTGGTCGTCTCCAGCGGCCCGGCCAAGCCGGACGCGGCGGCCTGAGCGCGGTCCGATTCCGGTATCCATTAATTAACTATCCATGGCCAAGGAAGATTTCTACGAACTGCTCGGCGTCGCCAAGGGCGCGACCGAGGAGGAGCTGAAGAAGGCGTACCGCAAGAAGGCGGTCCAGTACCATCCGGACAAGAACCCCGGCAACAAGGAGGCGGAGGAGATGTTCAAGAAAGTCTCCGAGGCCTACGACGTGCTGAAGGACCCGGAAAAGCGCGCGGCGTACGACCGCTACGGCCACGCGGCCTTCCAGGGCCCCGGCGGCGGTGGCGGCGCGCGCGGCCCGGCGGGCGGGCACGATCCCTTCGACATCTTCCGCGAGGTCTTCGGCCAGCAGGGCGGGGGCGGAGGCGGCGGGATCTTTGACGAGATGTTTGGCGGCGGGGGCGGCGGCCGCGACTCCGGTCGCGACGGCGCGGACCTGCGCTACGACCTCGAGATCACGCTCGAGGAGGCCGCGCGCGGCGCGGAGAAGGAAATCTCCTTCCGCAAGAACATGGCCTGCGAACGCTGCGATGGCAGCGGCGCCGAGCCGGGCTCCAAGCGTGTCACGTGTCCCACCTGCCGCGGCGCGGGCCAGATCCGCCGCTCGGGCGGCATCATCACCTTCACCCAGACCTGCCCGACCTGCGGCGGCGCGGGCACGAAGGTCGAGAAGCCCTGCACGGTTTGCCGCGGCGAAGGCCGCACGCTCAAGACCACCAAGCTCAACGTCCGCATCCCCCCCGGCGTGGACAACGGCTCGCGCCTGCGCTCCTCCGGCAACGGCGAGGCCGGCCTCGCCGGCGGCCAGTCGGGCGATCTCTACATCGTCCTCGCGGTGAAGGAGCACGAGCTCTTCGAGCGGCAGGGCGACGACCTCTTCTGCGAGATCCCGATCAAGTTCACCCTCGCCACGCTCGGCGGCACGATCGAGGTGCCCACGCTCTTCGGCAAAGCCTCGCTGAAAATCCCCGTCGGCACGCAGAGCGGCACGACCTTCCGCCTCCGCGACAAGGGCATGCCCTCGCTGCGCGGCGGCCGGCAGGGCGACCAGCTCGTGCGCGTGCACGTCGAGGTGCCGCAGTCGCTCTCGCCCGAGCAGCGCAAGCTGCTCGAGGACTTCGCCCGCGTGAGCGGCGACGCCGCGGAGCCTACGTCGAAGAGCTTCTTCGAAAAGGCGAAGAAGTTCTTCTGAGGTTTCGCCCGCCGCCTCAGCGCTTCGCCAGCTTCACATCCATCCAGACCGCGAGCGTGAGGACCACGCCGCGGACGATGAATTTCAACTCGGGGGCGACGGCGAGGAGGGTCATGCCGTTGAGCAGGCTGGCCATGATCAGCGCGCCGAAGATCACGCCGAGCACCGTGCCGCGGCCGCCGCGCAGGCTCGTGCCGCCGATGACGCAGGCGGCGATGGCATCGAGCTCCATCTGGTCGCCGACCGTGGTTGTGGCGGCGCCGCCGTACGCGGTCTGCATGAGGCCGGTGATGGCGACGATGCCGCCGAGCAGAGTGAAGGCGCCGATAACGACCTTTTGCACGGGCACGCCGGAGACGAAAGCAGCCTCCTCATTGCCGCCGATGGCGTAGAGGTGGCGGCCGAATGGCGTGTGGCGCGTGATGACCTGGATGGCCAGCGCCACGGTGCCGAGGATCACGACGGGGAGGGGGATGCCGCGAAACTGATTCACCGTGAGGACAAACAGGATCAGCCCTTGCGCGGTGAGGAAGAGCTTCATGAACGCCAGCTCGGCGTCATCGACCGCGAAACCCATCTGCGCGCGACGGCGCCGGGCACGCACGGCCACCACGGCGAGAGCGGCAAAGACGATCGCGACGAGCGCGTAGCTCGCGAGCGGCGGCAGGTAGTAGGTCGTGAGCAGGGAGTAGAGGTTGGGCCGCCCGCCGGGCGCGACGGGGACGGTGTGGGTGTTGATCACGAGCCAGAACACGCCCTTGAACACGAGCAGGCCGCCGAGCGTGATGATGAAGGCGGGGATGCGCTGGCGGACGATGAGCGTGCCCTGCGCGTACCAGACGAGCAGCGCGACCGCGATGGCGGGCAGAAAGGCGAGGATGGCGGGCCAGTCGTGATTGAAGACAAGCACGGCTGCGATGCCGCCGATGAGGCCGACGCCGCTGCCGACCGAGAGGTCGATATGCCCGGGCAAAATCACGAGCAGCATACCGAGCGCGAGCGTGGCCGTGATGGCCAGCTCGACGGAAAGCGCGGAGAGATTGCGCGCGGATAAATACTGGGGCGACGTTACCGCAAAGAAGCCCCAAATGATGATGAGCGTGACGAGAAGGGAGAAATCTCGGAGAGAGAGGCGGGATTGGGTCATGGGGAGGGGTCTCGCGACGACCGCGACGGGCGCGACGACGGATAAGAAGACAGGGCGAGATCCTGAACGATGCGGGTGATGCCGTTCTTGAGGAGGACTTCGTTGAAGTTGATGATGAAACCAAGGCGCAGCGGAATCAGGCGCAGGTAAGTGAGGGTGGTTTTCTTGAAGACTGGAGTGACAGTCTCGACTGACTTCAACTCCACCAAAACGAGTCGATTAATGACGAGATCGGCTCTGAAACCAATTTCCAGTGGTTCGCCGCGGTAGATGACGGGAATGGGTACTTGGCGTTCGACGCTCAGGCCCAGCCGACGCAGTTCAATGGCCATGGCGGCCTCATAAACAGACTCAAGCAGGCCGGGCCCAAGTTCACGGTGAACCGTGAAAGCCGCATCCAGCGTGAGTTTGCCAATTTCCTCTTCGTTCATGGCTTTTCGTCGCGTCCGTCGCGGTCGTCGCGAGACCCGCTCCCCATGGCAGCTGCGATCAGGACTTCCTGGGTGGCTTCGGCTTTGGTAAAGGTGCCGCCGACCTCGCCGTCGTGCAGCATCACGATGCGGTCGCTCATGCCCATCAGCTCGGGGAGTTCGCTCGAGACGAGGACCACGGCCTTGCCTTCGGCGGTGAGGCGGTTGATCAGCTCGTACACCTCGAGTTTCGCGCCGACGTCGATGCCGCGGGTGGGCTCGTCGAGGAAGACCACGCTCGGGCCGGTCATGAGCGCCTTGCCGATGACGACCTTCTGTTGGTTGCCGCCGGAGAGCGTGCCGACGGCGGTCTCGAGCGACGGGGCCTTGACGCGGAGGGAGCTGAAAAACTTCTGGTTGGTCCGGACCTCGTTTTCCTCATCGACGAGCAGACCGCGGCGCAGGCGCGTGATCGAGGAGAGCGAGAGGTTGAAGCCGATGTCGCGGTCGAGGACGAGGCCGTAGCGCTTGCGGTCCTCGCTTACGAGGGCGAGACCGCCGGCGAGCGCGGTGACGGGAGTCGGCGAGCGGAGGTCGCGGCCGCAGAGCTGCACGTCGCCGGAGAGACGGTGACCCCACGCGCCGAACAGATGCATGAGGAGTTCGGTGCGGCCGGCGCCCATGAGGCCGCCGATGCCGAGGACTTCGCCGGCGCGGACTTCGAAGCTCACGTCGCGCAGGCGCGCGGGGGCGCCGGACGCGGGTGAGACGGAGAGGTGATCGACCCGCAGCAGGATTTCCCCTGGAGCAGAGGCGACGCGGGGGAAGAGATCTTTGATTTCGCGGCCGACCATGTCGCGGATGATCGCGTGCTTCGAGGTGGCGGCGGCGCGGTAGGTAGAGATCGTCGATCCATCGCGCAGCACGGTGATGCGGTCGGAGATGGCAAAAACTTCGTCGAGCTTGTGCGAAATGTAGATGCAGGCGATGCCCTGCGCGCGGAGGTCGCGGAGGAGGGCGAGGAGGATATCGACCTCGCGCTCGGCGAGGGCGGCGGTGGGCTCGTCGAGGATGAGGATGCGCGTCTCCTTGCTCAGGGCCTTGGCGATCTCGACGAGCTGCTGCTGGCCGATGCCGAGCTCGGCGACGAGGGTGTCGGCCGGCACGTCGAGGCCGACCTTGGCGAGGGCGGCGCGGGCGTCGGTGTAGAGCTTTTCCCAGTCGATCAGGAGGCCGCGGCGCGGCTCGCAGCCGAGGAAAAGATTCTCCGCCACCGTCAGGCCGGGGACGAGGGCGAGCTCCTGGTAGATGACGGCGAGGCCGGCGAGCCGCGCGTCGGCGATGGAGCTAAACTCGGCGGTGCGGCCCGCGATGCTGAACGAACCCTCGTACGAGCCATGCGCGTGGAGGCCGGAGAGGAGTTTGATGAGCGTGGACTTGCCCGCGCCGTTTTCGCCGCAGAGGGCGTGGATCTCGCCGGCCTGCAGGTCGAAGCTGACGTCACGCAGGGCGGTGACGCCGGGAAAGCGCTTGGTGATGGCGCGGGCTTCGAGCAGGGCGGGCATCGGAGCGAAGCGAGCTTACTTCTTGTAGATCGACTCGCGGGAGTGGAAGCCGTCGGCGATGACGGTGCTGTCCATCGTGTCCTTGTCCACGACCTGGACCTTCAGGAAAATCGAGGGGACCTTCACCTTGCCGTTGTCGAGTTCCTCCTTGGCGACGATGACCTGGCGCTTCGCCATCTTCACGGCGAGCTCGGCGGCGGTGCTGGCGAGGGTCTTCAGCGGCTTGTAGATCGTCATCGACTGCGTGCCCTCGACGATGCGCTGGCAGGAGGCGAGATCGGCGTCCTGCCCGGTGACGAGGACCTTGCCGGCGAGACCTTCCTCAAGCAGGACCTGGATCGCGCCGCCGGCGAGGATGTCGGCTGAGCAGAGGACGGCGTCGATGTTGTGGCCGGCCTTGGTGATGGCGGCGTTGAGGACCTTCTTCGCATTCTCGGGACGCCAGCCATCGCAACAGTCCTCGTGCACGATCTCGATGTCGCCGCGGGCGATTGCGGGGTTGAGGATGTTGTCCTGGCCCTGCTTGAAGAGGAAGGCGTTGTTGTCGGTCTTGGACCCGAGGAGGCGCACGATGCGGGCCTTGCGGCCCTTGAGGCGGTCCACGAGGTAGCCCGCCTGGAGTTCGCCGACCTTCACGTTGTCGAAGGTGAGATAGAGATCGAGGTCGCAGTTGAGGATGAGCCGGTCGTAGGCGAGGACGGGGATGTGCGCCTCGTGGGCGAGGGCGACGCCCTTGGCCATCGCGGCGCCGTCGTGCGGGATGATGACGAGGGCGGAGATGTTGTTGGCCACGAGGGCCTCGCAGTCGCGCACCTGGCGCACGTCGTCACCATTGGCGGATACGACCTTCACGTCGGCGCCGAGCTCGTGGGCGCGGGCGACGAAGAGATCGCGGTCGTGCTGCCAGCGCTCGACCTCGAGCGTATCCATCGAGAGACCGATGACGGGACGGCGCGGGCCGTCGCCGGCGGCGGTGCCGGAACCGCGGCGCAGCGTGAGGCCGATGAGCAGCGACAGGACAAGCGAAAGGACGACAAGGGCGAGACGGGGTTTCATGGGGTGGGGCGAAAGCAAAAGAACGGACCGAGGGTGAAGTTAATTTACAACGGCCGGGGCGCATGCGAGGTTTTTATGACCGCGTGAACCTCGAAAATCCCAAGCTCCACACCCTCGCCAGCGCCACCGCCCTGCGGGAAAGCCTCCGTGCCCAGGGCCGGCGCGTGGTGCTGACGAACGGCGTCTTCGACCTGCTCCACACGGGGCATATCTACTCGCTGCAAGCGGCACGCGCGCAAGGCGATGCGCTCATCGTGGCGATCAACGCTGACGCGAGCGTGAAGGCGCTGAAGGGCCCGCTGCGGCCTGTGCAGAGCGAGGTCGAGCGGGCCTTTTCCCTCGGCGCGCTCGCGTGCGTGGATGGCGTGGTGATCTTCGGCACGGAGCGGCTGACCGCGGAAATCCGTGCGCTGCGGCCCGACGTCTATGTGAAGGCCGGCGACTACACCTTGGAAAAGCTGAACCAGGAAGAGCGCGCGGAGCTGGAGCGCGGCGGGGCGAAGATCGTCTTCGTGCCCTTCTTGCCGGGCTTCAGCACCACGAACCTGATCGCGAAGATCAAGGCCGCGGGAGGCGTTTAACTTTATGCGTGTTGTCATCATCGGTTCCGGGCGCGGTTCGAATGCCGAGGCGATCCTCGCGGCGCAGCAGGCGGGGAAGCTCGGGCGCGCGCAGGTGGTGCGGATTTTCTCCGACCGCGCCGACGCGGGCATCCTCGCGCTCGGGCCGCGCTTCGGCGTGCCGGCGGAGTACCTCGACCCCGCGCCGTTCAAGACGAAGCTCGAGGGCGAGGGCGAGGCGCGCTACATCGCGGCCGTGCAGGCCTGCGCGCCGGACCTCGTGGTGCTCGCGGGCTTCATGCGCGTGGTGAAGCCGGGTTTCCTTAACGCCTTCGCCGGAAAAATCATTAACCTCCACCCGAGCCTCCTGCCGAGCTTCCCCGGCCTCGACGGCATCGGGCAGGCGTGGCGCCGCGGCGTGAAGATCACCGGCTGCACCGTGCACCGCGTGACGCTCGAGGTGGACGGCGGCCCGATCCTCGACCAGCAGGCCGTGCGCGTGGAGCCGGGCGACACGTTGGACAGCCTCGCGGCGAAGGTCCACGCGGCGGAGCATGCGCTGCTGCCGGCGGTGATTGCCCGGCTGAGCGAGGGCGCCTGACGTGAACGCGGCGGTGTGGCAGATGCCGCTGAAGAACCAGCCCGAGCTCGTGCTCGCGGGCCAGGCGGTGCACGGACGCAAAAGCGCGGTCGAGGAGTACCAGCTGCCCGACCTGTGGTCGGTGCATTTCTACCGCTACGACGGCACGATCACGCTCGATGGGCGGGAGTTCGTCATCGCGCCGGGCTGGGTGGGCATCACGCCGCCCAACACGAAGATGATTTACCGCTTCCGCGGCGAGTCGCGGCACACCTACGCGCACTTCCGGCTGCCGCCGGGCGGCGATCCGGTGGCGATGCCGGTGGTGCAGGACGTGGGTGAGTCGTTCGAAGGCATCGTGCGGCAGATGGAGGAGGCGGCGGGCTGGCGCCCATCGCAGCCGCGGCGCTCATCGGTGCGGCTCTGGGATGTGCTCTGGCAGCTCGCAGGCCGGCCGATGACGGAGCGTCAGCCGCACAAGCGCCAACACCGGGCGCTGAGCGGCGCGGTGCGCGAGATCGAGCTGCAGCTCTCGCAGCCGCTGTCGATCCCGGCGATCGCGCGGCGCGCGGAGATCTCGCACAACCACCTGACCCGGCTCTTCCGCGCCGAGTTTGGCGTGACGGTGGAGGCCTACATCCGGCAACGCCGCGTGGAGCGCGCGCTGCACCTGCTCACGTACACGACGCTCGGCGTAAAGGCCGTCGCCGCCGAGGTCGGCCTGCCCGACCTGCATTTTTTCAACAAGACGATCCGCGCCGCCTGTGGCATGAGCCCGCGCGAATACCGGGAGCGCAAGGGCGAGGTGTAGGGATAGTTTTTACAGGAGGAAACGGAGGGATTGAGTAGGTTGCGCGCTTGCGCGCAACAGAGTGGACTTGGGGTACGTTGTTGCGCGCGAGCGCGCAACCTACCCGGTCAGCCGACCGCGACGGGGCGGCGCTGGCGGCTGGATTCGTAGATGGCCTGGATGATCGCGACGGAGGCGCGGGCCTCGCGGGCGGAGATCGCGGGGGCGGTGCCCGTCGTGATCGCACGGGCGAGGTCGGCGATGAGGATTTTATGGCCGGCGAGGTTGATGGCCTTGGGGTCGGAGGCGCCGCTGCCGAGCGAGATGGTCGGCGCCAAGGCCTCCGCGTCGTCAGGCAGTTTTTCGGCGAACTCCCATTTCACGAGCCGATCGGTCTCGAGGATGGCCGTGCCGCGGTCGCCGGAAATTTCGATGCGGAGCGGCGTGCCGGGGTAACACGCGGTCGAAGCCTCGATGACGCCGGCGGCGCCGCTGGGGAATTCGAGGTGCGCGGCCACGGTGTCCTCGGCCTCGATGGCATGGCTGCGCGTGCGCACGAGGGCGCTGACGGTGTGGGGCGCGCCGGCGAGCCACTGCAGGAGATCGACGGCGTGGATGCCCTGGTTCATGAGCGCGCCGCCGCCGTCGAGCGCGGCGGTGCCCTTCCAGTTGGACGTACTGTAGTACGACGGATCGCGCCACCACTTCACGTAGGCGCTGCACAGGGCGAGGCGGCCGAAGCGACCGGTCTCGACCGCGCGCTTGAGGCGCTGGGCGGCGGGGGAGAAACGGTTTTGGAAAATCGCGGCGAGATGGCGCTGCGCGGTGTCGGCCGCGGCGATCATCGCGTCGATGCGCGCGGTGGTGATCTCCAGGGGCTTCTCGCAGAGCACGTGCTTGCCGGCGCGGAGGGCGGCGAGGGTGGCCTCGCCATGCGCACCGCTCGGCGTGGCGATGAGCACGGCGGCGATATCGGGCCGGGCCAGGAGCGCGGCGAGATCGTCGTGGGCCTCGCAAGCGAACTCCGCGGCAAAGGCCCGGGCGCGCTCCAGCGAGCGGCTGTGCACGGCGCGGAGCACGGTGCCCGGCGTGGCCGCGAGGGCGCGGGCGTGGAGCTGCGCGATGGTGCCGGTGCCGATGATGGCGAAGCCCACGGGAGAAGACATGGGTAAAAGGTGACAGGTGGAACGCGTTGACCTCAACGCGTTATTCGTCGCTCAAGCGCGTTACGCTCAACGCGCTCTACCTCGCTCACTTCTCCGGCACGGCGGCGCGCTTCTCCATGTCGCCGCTGCCGGGGTTGCCCATCACGGTGTGGATGTAGCGGTGGTTTTTACGGCGCTGCACGGGGTCCTCGGTCGCCGCGCAGGGCGTGCCGAAGCGGGGCAGGGCGTGGGGCAGGTGGGTGTCGCCGCGCGCGAGGATGTGCGAGGCGTTGCTCATGAGCGTGTCGGGATCGAATTTCTGGTTGCGTTCGTTGCCCTCCCAGCCGGCGCCCCACTGGGTGAAGGAGCGGGCGTTGCAGTAGTGGCCGACGAAGGAGCGGCGGAAACGGTCGGTGGTCACGTTCTGCTTGCTGCGGTGCAGCACATGGCCGTGGAAGAACACGACATCGCCGGGATTGGCCGCGACGATGAGCTGCGGGTAGCGGTCGGCGATGGGCGTGAGCTCATTGCGCGAGTCGTCGGTGTCGCTGACGCCCGCGACCTGCGGCACGCCGGGCAGATGGCGGTCGCCATAGGCGTAGGGCTCGCTCTTGGGCGGGAAGACCGGCTCGATGTGGCTGCCGTTGGCCATCCACATGCCGCCATTGTACTCGTCGCAACGGTCGATGGCGATCCACGCGCCGGCGAGGGTGTCGGGATGCGTCGGGATGTAATAGGTGTCCTGATGCCAGCCCTGACCGGCCGAGCCCGGCGGTTTTAGGAAAAGCATCGTCTGCAACGCAAGGACGTCGGGCCCGATCAGCGTCTCCAGTACATCGAGCACGCGCGGGTGCAGCAGGTAGCGTTCATGGAGCGGGATGCGCCGGTGCAGCATGTGGATGCGCGCGACAAACTGGGCCTTCTCCAACGGCGAGAGATGCGCGGGCGGCACGGGCAGGCGTTCGGCCTCGGGGACATCGGCCTGTTGCAGCTGCAACCGCCCCTGCATGAGGTCCTCGGTGTGGTCGATCAGCTCCTTGATATCCTCGGGCGGGATGAGCCCGGGGATGACCACGTAACCATTTTTACGGTACGCGCGATACTGGTCGATGGAGACCTTGTAGCGCTCGTAAGTGCGGGCAGGCGCAGCCGAAGGGACCGGGGCGGAAGCAGGGGCAGAAGGCATGGGGGAGAGGGGACCTAACTGATTCCCCAAAAGCCCCGGGGTGCAAGCGCAGGATGAGTCAGCGGTCAGCTCTAAGCTATAGGCTCTAAGCGATAAGCTTTAAGCGGTAAGCGGGCTGGATTCTTGGTTCCGGGTTCTGGGTTTCGGGTTCCGGGTTAGCTGGGGGTTTGCTGTGGGGGTGGGCTTTACGCCCACCCTCGGAGTGTTGGGCATAAAGCCCAACCTACACTCAATCCCTACGCCTCTATCTTTTCCGTGTGGCCGATCCGGATCTGCATTCCGGTCATTCGGTTCATTCTGTCGAAAGGGCTCACGCTTCGCCGCGCTGCATCTTTTCGATTTCCTCGAGGGCTAGGTCGATCATGCGCTTGAGGGTGGGGCCTTTTTCCCCGGCCTTCGCACGGTCGAGGAGGGACTGGGCCTGTTTGAGCAGGGCCTGGCTGGCGAATTTTTCGCGCTCCAGGGCGAGCTTTTCGCGGGCGAGCTCGGTGCGCTCAAAGGCGGCGATCTCGGTGGGCTTGAGGCCTTCCAGCAAGGCGGCAGCCCGGGCTTGCTCAAGGGCGTGCCGGGTCTCGGTGGTGCACGCGGCCCGCGCCCGGGCGGCGTCCCGCTTGCGCAGGTAGCGCCGGGCGGCCTGCTGGTTCTTGAACCATTTGCCCACCGCCGAGCCGCCCGGGATGGCGGGCATGCGGCCGGCGGGGGTGCCGGGTGGCATGGCCTCGGCGTTGGCCTTCATCCAACCGCGGGCCATCGTGGCCGCATCCGCGTATTTGATGCCGTTGGACATGGCGTTGAAGAGCTGTTCGAGCTGCGCCTCGGTCAGCCGCGCGGCAAAGCTGTGGCTGTAGGTGCGGGTAAAATTCCTGGGTAGCTTCATGGTCGAGGGGTAAATTTTAAGGTTTAAGGTGCAGGGTGTAAGGCGCGGCCCTGGGGAAGCTCGATCGCTCCGAGCCTATTTTAACCACGGATGGCACGGATAACCCGGATCGGGTGGGCCGATGATACCTGATCGCGTCGCGCGGGGGAAGGGGCGCTGAGTGCGAGCGTTTGTCATTTGGTGCGAGCAAGTGCGAGCGAGTGCGAGTGCGTGTCGGTTTTTGGCCACAGATCACACCGATGGCACGGATGGGGCGGGCCGATGGTACCGGAGCGCGCCGCGCCGGGAAACTCCGCTGATGTCGAGCGGTGTCGAGTGACGTCGATTCGTGTCGAGTGATCTCGGGTCGTGGCGGATTTTGGGCGGGCTGTTTCGATCCGTTTTAACCACGGATTACACGGATGATCACGGATGGGTGGGGCGCATCTAGGTCAAACCCATGAATTGACCGTCCATTCCAGCTCGCCGGATACGGGCTTTTCAGGGCGAACGTGCCTGATCGACTAGCTCTTGGTTCAATACTTGATCCATGGAAACGACGGTGGTGTTCACCGCGTTCCGCCGGAGGCCTGTCACAAAACGACGGACGTCCTTCAACTCATTGGTGCCTTTGAACAGACGTGAGGGGAGGGGGTGACGGTCTGCTGTCATCGGACCGAGAGCTTGCTCCAGCGCGGAGCGCGGTACGATGCAGGTGTCTTGCTCGCGGCGAAAGAGCCGTCGTGGCGCCAACTTGTCGCGACCGATGAAATAGAGATCGACCGAGGGAACCAGTTCAGGAATGCCATCGGGCCATACTGCGGCTGACGAAAGTTTCCCGTCACCGACGACCCAAAAGATGCGCGGGACGAATATCTCGTCGCCCAATTCGTCTTGGGTTGCCGCTTTCCGCCAGTTCCACCGCCAGACTGCATCCAGCTCGGCAGTAGGCCGTGAATGAATCACAGGCGGTGGCGTCTTGGACCGCAGCATAGCCCGATATCCAAACGCATTTCCGTGATCCCAGCCGCGCTGAAAGCCTTCTTCGCTGAACGGAACGTCTCCCATACCGTCATTCTGGGGATCGTGGACGGCAAAGCCGAATGCGGCGATGACTGCCGCCAACTCCGAAGCCGCCTCGCGGGCGAAGAAGTGCGGACGGAAAAAGTTCAGATTGAAGCTGACCTTGTGAGTTGGCTCGTCGTCGCCTTCCGTGGCGAGGGTGAAGATAAAATAGACTCCAGTGTCTTTGTTTTCGTAAACCGCCTGGCCATTCTCATTCCTAAAGTTTGGCCGCTGGGAAAAATACGCGCCGAACTCACCCGATGTCACAGGAGCGGAGCGGTCGAGATACAGGTCGTAGCTCATGTGAGGTGATTTTGACCGCACGCCAGCCTTTTCAGTCAAGTATCAAGACCTGACGGTGTTCCTATGTATCCCAGTCAACATCAATATCCGCAGCCGCCCCTTTTTTTGCCCCACGCCGTGTCCGTCAAATCAGGACAACCTCAACCGGATGTCTTCGCCTTGCTCGGCGAGGCTCTAGCTGGGGCACGTGAGGGTTTGATATCAATATCCGCAGCCTGACCCTTTTTCCGACTCCACTTTTCAAACCACGGTCGCGTCCATTATCTCGACCATCGCCCGACTGTGTGCAAAGTAAATCAATACATCGCCAATCGTGGTCGATGGATTCCCACCATGCGAAAAATCATTCCTCGCATCCACCAAGGACTGAAGCGATAACATCCACGCAGCCTTATCTGCGGACGCGTCGATGCTCGCCTTAAAATTGTCTGCCCAACATTGATCAAAATCCTTCAATAGCTTGACCATATTTTGATAGGAAGGATTCATCGAGGAATCACGCACTCGCAGCTCAAGGAATCTCTTTACCTGCTTCTTGCACCGTTTGGAGCAGAAATCGGCAACGATAGTTTTGAACGCTTGCTCGATTGTGCCGCACGCCCGAATCAATGCATATTTCGTCAAGTATGGATTAATATTGCTGCCCATACCAAGACCATCGATCAGGGCTTTGACCTGAGTCAGCTCGGTGGCGCACCCGTCCAGAAGGTTCTGAACTTCCGCATTGTTCATGCGTAATCGAGATTGAATAAAGTTTTTGCGGCTTTCCGGATGCGGGTACGAATCGAAGCAGTCCGCATTGTCTCCTTGCTGATGGCCAAGCGGTATTCCGGATCAGCCAGCAACTCACGTCGCTTGTCTTCCGGATTTGGCGGTAAATGACCGGCATTTTGAGCGAGGGCAAAGTCCGTCGCAATCATCAGAGAGTCGAATACCGTCGGATTAAATTTCGCGACCAAGCGGTCCGGATGAGTGGAAGAAATGTTCTGAAATGCCACCGGCCCAAAGTTCGCGTGTAGGAATTTAATGGCCGCTGAGAATCGTGCTCGAAACGCGTCCAATGATGCCTGTTCTGGATCACGATTTTCATTCATGTATACATTGAGAAAGCGTTTCAGTGAAATGCCCTCCTTCGTTTCTTGTCGAAAGCTCTCTGAACTTAGCGCGAAGAAACGTAGAATGAACTCCAAGTCGCGCATCCGAATATCCTCCGTCTGCAAACCGAACAAGTCCCTCCACTCAGGGAGCTTGTTCAGGTCAAAGAGCAGGTTATTGAATTTTCCTTGGCTCACACAATTGCGAATCTCCTGTGGAAGCAGGGTGCTCCCCGAGGTATTGATACGCTCGAATACTTGGAACAGGCTCGTATTCGTGCCCGCAGGCTGCTCCTGTACGAAAATAATCGCGTGGATTGTCGTATTCCGGATTTTCCGCTGTTCAGTCTCGCTGAGTTCGGTAAATGCCTTTCCCCGCCAGCGCGCATTGATTTTGTCAGACCGTGTCAGACGGAATACTTTCTCGTCGCTGCTGAAGATTCCTCTCACAAAATCGTAGACGGTCATTATCCTTTGATACCCGTCGACGATCAGCATTTTCTCATCTTTGGTCTTTGCGAGAAAGATGCTCGGCACAGGTAAACCGAGTAGCAATGAGTCTATAAACCGTGACGCCTCCGATTTGTCCCAAACATACTTTCGCTGAAGTTCAGGCTTAACCAAGCCACCTTCATTATACCGGTCGATCAACTCGCGAAACGAGAGATCGGCTCCCCAAGAGGAAATTGAGAACAAATCATCGTCGGAGTAAAAGTCATCCTCCTCTTCTTTGATATGCTGGATGATATCCATGGGCGTTTTCATATTTTTAAATTGCGAGACCTTTGACCTTGGTTTGTCGACCTAGAATGTTGACCAAGAGGCTCGCATTTCGTTTACGGATTCATGTTTCGCGAGGCAACAGCGGTTATGGTGTATGCGACGTCGTCGGATTGCGCCGGCAGTGCATCAGTCTGAAAGGGCTTTTGCAAGAGGTGGAGCTGCGAGTATTGATATTTTCAAGCCACGTACTCTCAGGCCTAATTGATATCTTGATATCACGATCCGCAGCCTGACATTTTTCTTTGCATGGCAGTGAACTTAGATTTTTTAAAGCCTACTTCGAAGCAGTTGGTCTACGATCTCGTGACGGTGGCGGGGGTAGACACAAGCGACTGGTCAAATTATTCGCGGCCGATCCCGGCCTCCAACCCCAAGTACTGCTATAACTGGTCCTTTGAGGGAGTGGATCGAGTAGTGATCTGTCTTTGGTTTGTGGAAATGAAGCCTGATGGCGAGAGCGTCGTTCAGCGTCTGAATTATCGCGAGATCGCGGCATCGCCGAGAAAATGGAAATCCAATCAGCGGAAGCGAGCGGCTGCTATGGATCACGCCATTCAACTGTCGAAGAACAAGCGATGGCCAATTAGGGTGATTGTCGTCGACGGATCTAGACGTAGCGATGCCGATGATGAAACCCGGTCGCGTGTTGAACGGCGTATGCTAGATATCGAATCTTGGCACGTTGCTGCATACGAAGACGACGGTAACTGCCTCTTGCGACGCGGAGCATGGCCGATTGCTCACGAAACCTTTACTCCTGCCGAAATCCTCGCAGCCGGCACATTTAACGAAGGTGCCTTGGAAAAGGCCCCCACTCAAATGCGTGATCGCTCTCAGCGGCTCCGTAATCTCGCGCGGAGTTACTTCATTGAGCACTCCAAAGATGGACGCTTACGCTGCACTATCTGTGCTTGGGCTCCGCCGACTGTGCTGAAGCTATCCGGACCTATCGTTGAAATTCACCATGGGGTTGGCATTAGCACTTATCCCGAAGAAGGGAAGGCGCTGACGTTCGAGGAGGCGATCAAACACTTGACTCCATTTTGTCCTAATTGCCATCGCATCGTTCATGCGAAGTCCGGTGGCGGCATGTTCACGGTGGAAGAACTCAGGTCTGTTATCGGAGCTTCGGAGTAACACCCTAGAGACGACGCGCATTGCCTGCCGCCTGCATATAGCTCCTTAGACTCAGGGCCGACGACTCAAGGCTTCAGGGATCCTTGCGGTGAAGGGCTTCCGACCACATCGACCAGAATATGCATTTTCTGCATAGTTTGCAGGGAAAGCTTAAAAGAGGCATTGACAACCGGGGGGCTCGCCCTGTTTTACGTCCCTCCTTCGCGCCATGAAAGTGGTGCGGACGCTACGTTGCCCGATAGCTCAGTGGCAGAGCAGGTGACTGTTAATCACTTGGTCGCAGGTTCGACCCCTGCTCGGGCAGCCAGTGCCGCTTTAGCGGACTGGCGCACAATTCTCGGAATGTTGGGCGTAAAGCCCAACCCACAGGCAATCCGTCCTGACACGGGCGGGGACGCCTGGGCCTCACTCGCGGCGTAAAGCCGCTCCTGCCTGTTGGGCATAAAGCCCAACCTACACCCAATCCGTCCTGCATGGGCGGGCGGCGTCGATCAGCGGCTTGGGGTCAAGCCGCTCCACCTTCGGACGCTGGGATCGCGTGCGAGCACGCTCCTACGGCTGGAGGGGTGGGGGAAGGGGCGGTTTTGGGCCGCCTGTAGGCTCTGAGGCGGTCGAAGGGATTTTGGTTGCTTTCCAAGTCCCCAGTCCTTTCTACTGACCCTCTTTTCCACTACGCCTGCCTCCAATCCCGGGGTGACAGGGGGAACGAAACTCATGAAACAACAGTTCAAACTCAACGTCACCGCTCGCGCCCAGACGGGTCGCAGCGCCTCCCGTCGTCTCCGCAAGGCCAATCGCGTCCCCGCGATCCTTTACGGCAAGCACACCAGCCCGGAGTCCCTGTCGATCGACAGCCCCGAGTTCGTCCGTCTCCTCAAGTCTGTCGCCGGCCGCTCCGTGCTCGTCGAGCTCGAGCGCACCGACAAGGCCGAGAAGGCCCTCTCCTTCCTCCAGGAGGTCCAGCGCGATCCCCTCACCGACAAGTACGTCCATGTCGATTTCCAGGAGGTCAAGGCCAACGAAAAATTTGAAATCCGCGTCGCGGTGCAGCCTTCCGGCGAGTCTTTCGGCGTGAAGAACCAGAGCGGCGTCTTGGAAATGAATGCCAAGACCCTCCGCGTCCGCTGTCTGCCGAAGGATCTGCCTGAGGTCATCAGCGTCGATGTCACCGAGCTCAAGGTCGGTGAGACGATCAAGGTCGGCGAGCTGAAGGCGATCCCCGGCGTCGAGTTCCTCGATGTCAAGGGCCAGCCCGTCGTCTCGTGCGTCGAGCCCGTCGCCGAAATCGTCGTCGAGGCTGCTGCGACCGCCACGCCTGCCGCCGGTGCTGCGGCTGCTGCGCCCGCCGCTGGTGCCGCCGCTCCTGCGGCCGGTGCCGCTGCGCCCGCTGCCGGTGCCGCCGCCGCTCCCGCTGCTGGCGCCAAGCCGGCCGCCGGGGCGAAGCCCGCTGCCGCCGCGCCCGCGGCGAAGCCGGCCGCCAAGAAGTAAGTTTTCCGTCCAGGGTCGGCGCCCTTGCGGTGCCGGCCCGGGACGTTTGTTCTTTGAGACATGTCCATCACCCTTGTTGCCGGTCTCGGCAATCCGGGCCGCGAATACGAAGCCACCCGCCACAATATCGGCTGGGTGGTGATCGAGGCTTTCGCCCGCAAACACGGGCTGAGCTGGAAACCGTCGCCTCAGTTTGAGGCGGAGGTCGCGCGCTGGGATGCCGGGGGTCGCACGATTTATCTGCTCAAACCGCTGACGTACATGAACGACAGTGCGCGGGCGGTGAGTGCGATGGCCCGGTTTTACAAGGTGCCCCTGGCCTCGATCATCGCGATCTACGACGATCTCAATATCGAGCTGGGCCTCGTCAAGGTCTCCATCGGCGGCAGCGCCGGCGGGCACAATGGCGTGGCGAGCCTCATCGGGCACTTTGGCGAGGCGTTTGTGCGCTACCGCCTCGGGATCGGCCCGAAGGAGCCCAGCCAGATGGACCTCAAGGATTTCGTCCTCGGAAAGTTTACACCCGCCCAACATACTCTCATCACTCAACAACTCGATCACTATATCACTGGCCTCGACCTGCTGCTCAACCGCGGCGCCGATGCGGCCATGAACCAATTAAACCGCAGAGACCCAAAATGAAACCGACCAAACGCAACTACCGCGCCACCTTCATCCTCGATAACCGCGGCAAGGAAGACTCCATCGAGCAGCTGATCGACGGCGTGAAGACCGAGATCGCCGCCTCCGCCGGTGAAGTCACCAGCGTGGAGAACCTCGGCAAGCGCGACTTCGTGCGCGTGACCGACCGCAAGCTCACCGGCGCGACCTACGTGCAGGTGGCCTTCTCCGGCGCAGCCGAGACGCCCGCGAACCTCAAGGAGCGCCTCCGCCTGAACAGCAGCGTGTACCGCACGTTTGTGCAGAACGCCTAAGGGCGGTCTGTCGCAGCGCGCCTCGCACCGGCTTTTTTCCCCGCCACTCCCATGGCCTACCTCAACAAGGTCTTCCTGATCGGCAACCTGACGCGTGATCCCGAACTGCGGGTCACGCCGAAGGGCACCGCGATCTGCCAGTTTGGCATCGCGGTGAACCGGCAGTTCAAGGACGAGTCCGGCGCGACGCGCGACGAGACGACGTTTGTGGACATCGAGGCCTGGGGCAAGCAGGGCGAGCTGGTCTCGAAGTATCTCACCAAGGGCAGCCTCGCGATGATCGAGGGGCGCCTGAAGCTCGACCAGTGGGAGGACAAGACGAGCGGCCAGAAGCGCAGCAAGCTGAAGGTCGTCCTCGACAACGTGCAGTTCCTCTCGACCCGCCCCGGCGGCGGTGGTGGCGGCGGGGGCAATGCCGGCGACGGCATCGACCAGACGGCCTCGCCCGAGCGCTTTTCCCCGCCCCCGCGCAGCGGTGGCGCGAAACCGGCGGCACCCGCCCCGGAGAACCTCGATGAAGACGTGCCGTTTTGAGCGCGTTTTTCCCGTCGATCCCGACTTTTCACACAACACAACAGAACCCTTAAAACGTCACTACAATGGCCAATAGCGAAATCCTCCTCGTCAAACCCGTCGAAGGCCTCGGCGGCGAAGGCGATCAAGTCAAAGTGCGTGCTGGTTATGCCCGCAACTACCTCCTCCCCCGCGGCATCGCGGTGCCGCTCACCGGCGCCAACCGCAAGCAGGTCGAGGCGCTGAAGAAGGGCCGCGCCGAGCGCGAGTCCCAGGAGCTCGCCGGTGCGCAGGAGCTCGCCAAGAAGCTCGAGAAGGCCAGCCTCGCGTTTGCCGTGAAGACGGGTGAGGGCGGCAAGATGTTCGGTGCCATCACGGCGAACGACATCCACGACAAGCTCGTGGCCGGCGGCTTCACGATCGAGAAGAAGCGCATCCACCTGCACACGCCGGTGAAGACGCTGGGCCAGCACACCGTGAAGGTGAAGCTGCACGCCGACGTGAGCGTGGACCTGAACTTCGACGTCGTGTCGGAGAACCCGATCGAGGCCGCGACCCCCGAGGCCGCGCCGGCGAAGAAGTAAGGGCTCGCGAGAGCGAAGATTTTCCGAAGGCCGCGCCGATCTGGCGCGGCCTTTTTTGTGGTTTTTTTGGGGGAAGGGGAGACGGAGGAGGGCCGAAAATGTAGGAGCGGCTTTATGCCGCGACTCCGTGGGTATTTTGTGGGTCGGGCTTTACGCCCGACGTCGGATGTCGGGCGTAAAGCCCGACCCACACTCGGAACACTCGGACCAGTCTGTCTGCGGCCGGTTGGGGAGGGATGGGCGGGAGGGCGAGGAGGTGGAGCGCGTTGACCACAACGCGCTTGGGTGTCGGTCCGCAGGCGGGGGTGTTCAGCGGCTTGGGGTCAAGCCGCTCCACCTCAAGGCCTGGGGAGGCATTGTTGCGCGCGAGCGCGCAACCTACGGGGCGGGCTTCGGACACGGATGTCGGGCGTAAAGCCCGACCCACAGTCGGATCAGTCGGGCTGCGGTGGGTTGTGAGTAGCTTCTGAACATTTAACAGCAACCTGCGCTTGCGGCGCACCGGCGGGCCGTCTGAATCAATCGTCACGACATGGCTGACGATACGCCCAATTTTTCCCGTCGATTCGATCGCGGTGACCGCGCCGACCGCGGCGAGGGTTCGCCCACGCAGGTCATGCGCACGATGCCGCACAGCCTCGAGGCCGAGGAGTACCTGCTCTCGTGCTGTCTGCTCGATGGCGCGGATGTGATCTCGCGGTGTCTCGAGGCGCGGATACGCGCGGAGTCGTTTTACAGCGCGGCGCACGGGATCATTTACGAGCGGATGCTGGACTTGTACAACCGGCAGGTGCCGATCGACGCGTCGGTGGTGGCGGAGGATCTGCGGACGGCGAAGCTGCTGGACGAGGTGGGCGGGTACGCGTTTCTCACGCAGGTGAGCAGCCGGATCCCGACGACGGCGCAGGCGGGGTACTTCATCGAGAAGGTGCGCGAGCTGAGCTTGCTGCGCGACATCATCAAGGCGGGGACGGGGGCGGTGGAGGAGTGCTATAATTTTTCGGGGGGGATCGACGAGTTTGTCGATCAGATCGAGGCGAAGCTTTTCACGGTCACGCAAAACCGGGTGAGCGAGAGCGCCAAGCCGATGCGCGAGCCGACGCGCGAGGCGATGAACGTCATCACGAAGATGATGATGAAGAAGGGCGAGATGACGGGCGTGCCGTCGGGATTCAAGGACCTGGATGCGCTGACGTGGGGTTTTCAGCGGCAGGAAATGATCATCCTCGCGGCGCGTCCTTCGATGGGCAAAACGTCGTTTGCGCTCAATCTGGCGGAGGCGGCGGCGATGCCGAAGCGGGGGGATCCGTTTGCGGTGCTGATTTTCTCGCTGGAAATGAGCGCGTCGCAGCTGGCGCTGCGTATGTTGTGCTCGCGGGCGCGGGTGAACATGAAGCTGTTGCGCGACGGTTTGTTGTCGAAACAGGGGTCGGAGCAGGCCGACCTGTTGCGGACGGCGGACGAGTTTTCCAAGGCGCCGATCTTCATCGATGACTCGAGTGCGTTGTCGATCATGCAGTTGCGCGCGAAGGCCCGGCGTATCCACGCGCGAACGCCGTTGGGGTTTATTGTTGTGGATTATTTGCAGTTGCTCAGCCCGACGGACCCCAAGGTGCCCCGCGAGCAACAGGTCGCGGAGGCCTCGCGCGGATTAAAGTCGCTGGCGAAGGAACTGAACGTACCGGTGCTTGTATTATCTCAGCTCAACCGCTCGTCCGAAAAGGAGAACCGCACGCCCAAGCTGGCCGATTTGCGCGAATCCGGCTCGATCGAGCAAGACGCCGACGTAGTTCTCATGTTAGCCCGCCCCAAAGACGCAGACGAAAAGTTTCAGGTAGCCGCGGACTCGGCAGAGTTAATCGTTGCCAAACAGCGCAATGGCCCGGTAGGAGAATTGCGACTCACTTTCCTAAGAGACATCACCCGCTTTGAAAACTTTACTCAGTAACCCTCTAAGCAGGGTCACAGGCTCGTTTGTTGCTGTTTTGCTTTATCTTACGCTGGGCGTGGTGCCGGGCTGGGCCCAACAGCAGAGGGGGACTCCGCAGGGGGAAGTGATCCCGGTGTACAAGATCGGCACGATCACCATCAAATTTGTCGGCACCGCGGTGGTCAACGAACAGGTCGTCCGGGCCAATATGCAGATCCGCGAGGGCGGCGATTTGGATGACTCGATGTTGGATCGCGACATCCGTTCGCTCTACAAGACCGGTCTTTTCGAGTTCATCGAAGTGAAGCGCGAGGCGGTCGGCGATGGGGTCTTCAACCTCGTGGTCGAGATCACCTCGAAGTACCGCATCCTGGCCGTGAAGTTCGACGGCAACAGCAAGGTCAAGACCAGCCGCCTCGAGAAGGAGATCAAGACCAAGCCCAACACCGCCCTCGACGAGCGCCAGGTCAAGGACGACACCGAAAAGCTCCGCGAGTACTACCAAAAGAGCGGTTACAACCAGATCTCCGTCACCTACGCCATCGAGCGCGACCGCACCACCGGCTTCGGCACCGTCATTTACAAGATCAAGGAGGGTAACAAGGTCCGCATCGGCGAAATCCGCTTCAAGGGCAACACGTTGGTCAAGAGCAAGCGCCTGCTGAAGGAGATGGAGACCAAGAAGTGGTGGATGTTCTCCTGGCTCACCGGCTCCGGTCATTTCAAGGACGACCAGTTTGACGACGACTTGGAGAAGCTCCGCGATTACTACCGCGAACTCGGCTACCTCGATGTCGAGATCGCGCCCGAAAAGGTCACCTTTAACTACTCCAGCGCCAAGCGGCTGCGTATCACCATCACGATCGTCGAAGGTCGCCAGTACCGCATCGGCGACATCGATTTCACGGGTAACAAGCTCCATCCGACCGCACTGCTCAAGCGCGTGCTCCGCCAGCGCAAGGGCATGATCTTCCGGCCCTCGAAGTTGGACAAGGACGTCGAGCGCCTGGAGGACTTCTATGGCCGCGACGGCCACTTGGAGACCCGCGTGCGCCTGATCCGCAAGCCGAACGTCACCACGGGCAACATCGACATCCTCTACAGCGTCGATGAGAGCGACAAGTTTAACGTCGAGTCCATCGTCATCGAGGGCAACACCAAGACGAAGAGCACCGTCATCCTCCGCGAGCTGCGTCTCGGGCCGGGCGATGTCTTTGACAGCATCCGTATGAAGATCAGCAAGCTCCGTCTGGAGAACACCCGTTTCTTCGACGACGTGAGCGTGACGCCCCAGGAGACCAACATCCCCGGCCGTCGCAACATGCGCATCGCGGTCCGCGAAGGGCGCACGGGTAACCTCACTTTCGGCGCCGGCTTCAGCTCGCTGGAGCGCGCCACGTTGTTCGCCGAAATCTCGCAGTCCAATTTCGACATCTTCAACCGTCGCTCGCTCTTCCAAGGCGATGGCCAGAAATTCCGCCTTCGTGTCCAGGTTGGCTCGCTCTCCAGCGAAGTGACCCTGTCGTTCGAGGAGCCTTGGGTCTTCCAGCGCGAACTGGCGCTCGGTGGCAGCGTTTTCCGCACGAGCTCGGATTACAACAGCGCCTATTACCGCGAGGTGGACACCGGTTTTGAAATCTATCTTCGCAAGCGCCTCTTCGAGTTCGTCGAGGCTCGCCTCGCGTACAGCTACTCGGTCATCTCCATTCAGGATGTCTCCTCCCAGGCCTCGTCCATCATCGGCGACCTCGCGGGCAACAACGACATCTCGAAGGTCAGCCTGCAGCTCCTACGCGATACCCGCGACAAGATCATCAACACCACCACCGGCAACCGCGTTGAACTCAACATGGGAGTCGCCGGCGGCCCCCTCGGCGGCAAGGACCAGAACTACAGCCTCGAATTCCGCGGCGCCCAATACTTCCCCCTCTTCGAGACGCAGGCCCAGGTGCTCGCACTGCTGATGCGCGGCGGCGTGATCCAAGGCTGGGGCGACAGCACGGACGTGCCGTACTACAGCAAGTTCTACCTCGGCGGCCCGACCTCTCTGCGCGGCTACGAATACCGCGAGGTCAGCCCGCGCGATTCGCTCAACCAGCCGATCGGCGGCAAGAGCTATGCCTTCTTCAGTGCGGAGTATAGCGCCGACATTGTGAGCCCTATCCGCTTCGCGCTCTTCTACGACGCCGGCTTCGTCAACAAGGGCGCCTACGACTTCAGCCCGGCCAAATATGCCGACAACTTCGGCATCGGCCTGCGCCTCTCCGTGGCCGGCTCTCCCCTGAGCCTCGATTTCGGCATTCCCCTGACCAGTGAAAAGAGCGCCCGGAAGGGCAATCAGTTCAACTTTTCCTTTGGCACGCGCTACTGATTCGTGTCCACTCTTCCCCCTGTCTTTACACCCAAACCTTCATTCATGAAAAAATCCGTTCAAACTCTGCTCGCCTTCGCCGTCTTCGGCCTCAGCGGGCTCATCGCCCAAGCCCAGTCGATCACCACCAAGATCGTCACCGTGGACATGGCCAAGCTCTTCGAAGGCCACTACCAGACGCAGGAGCAGTCCGCCAAGCTCCGCGCTGACGAGCAGAAGTACCAGGAGGAGCTCGACCGCCTTAATAAGGAAGGCAGCGCCATGCTCGAGAAGTACAAGGACCTCGCCGAGCAGGTGAAGAACCCGACGGCCACCGCCGAGGCCAAGGCCAAGGCCAGCGCCGACGCCGACGCCCTCGGTGAGGATCTCCGCCGCAAGAAGGCCGAGTTCGACCAGTTCCAGAACAACGCCCGCAACTCCCTCCAGCAGCGCCGCCAGACCTTCCGCGATGTCATCATCGAGGAGATCAGCAAGATCGCCGTCGACGTCGCCAAGCGCAAGGGCGCCACGCTCGTGATCGACAAGGCCGGCCAGACCCTTACCGGTGTCTCCAACATCCTCTACGCTGATCCCGCCTACGACATCACCGACGAGGTGATGGCCGAGATCAACAAGAACCGCCCGGCCTCCGCCGCCGGTGCCTCGTCCGCCGCGCCCGCCGCGTCTTCGTCGGACTCCACGCAGATCAAGCTGCCCGCCATCGCCCAGCCCAAGAAGTAAGCGACGGCGCATCCGCTGTTTTCAGAAAACCGTCCCGCTTAGCGGGACGGTTTTTTTGTGCCATTGCGCCAAACTTGAAAACCTCCACGCTCGCCGCATGCAGGTCTCTTTTTCCCCCGCGGACATCCAGGCGATCACCCGGCCGAAGCGCGTGCTCGGCGCCACGGCGGCGACTGTGCGGGGTCTCGCCTCGTTGACTTCCGCCGCGCCGGGCGACCTGTCCTTCCTCGGCAATGCCAAGTACCGCTCCGAGGTCGCCGGCACCCGCGCCTCCGTGGTGCTGCTGCCGTCCGACTACGAGGGCGTGCCGCAGGCGGACCAGCTGTTCCTCTTCGTGGACAATCCTTCGGTCGCGCTCGCGCAGCTCTGCGCCCGCATCGAGCAGTCGCTCTGGCCCCGGCCTGTACCCGGCATCCATCCGTCGGCCAGCATCGCGCCCGGCGCGCAGGTGGCCGCCACCGCCACCGTCGGCCCGCTGTGCGTGGTCGAGGCCGGCGCGGTCGTAGGCGAGCGCACCCATCTTCAAGCCCAGGTGTTTGTCGGCCACAGCGCCGTGATCGGTGAGGATTGCTGGCTCATGCCGGGCACGATCCTGGCCGCCGAGTGTGTATTGAAGAATCGTGTACGCCTCCAGCCCGGCGCCGTTATCGGCTCCGACGGCTTTGGCTACGAGTTCACCGCCGGCCGCCACGAGAAGATTCCCCAGGTCGGCAACGTTGTCGTCGAGGACGACGTCGAGATCGGGGCCAATAGCACGGTGGACCGCGCCCGTTTCAGCCGCACGGTGATCGGGCAGGGCACCAAGATCGACAACCTCGTGCAGGTCGCGCACAACGTCGTCATCGGCCGCCACTGCATCATCTGCGCGCAGGTCGGTCTCTCCGGCAGCACCACCTTGGAGGACTACGTCGTGCTCGGCGGCCAGGCCGCCACCGCCGGCCACCTCACGGTGGGCAAGGGCGTCAAGGCCGGCGGCCGCGCCGGCATCATCAGTGACATCGCCCCCGGCGCGTTTGTGAATGGCAACCCCGCCATGCCCTACATGCTCGAGCGCCGCATCGCCGTCCTCCAGCAGCGCCTGCCCGACCTCTTCAAGCGC
Source organism: Verrucomicrobiota bacterium (assembly GCA_018239845.1). Classification (GTDB taxonomy): domain Bacteria; phylum Verrucomicrobiota; class Verrucomicrobiia; order Opitutales; family Opitutaceae; genus CAIRCN01. Next base: position 24,412 of record JAFEGO010000118.1, on the reverse strand, counting down.
TTCGACGCGCTCGAGGCGCAGGTAAAAAAATCTTCCTCCTGAGGGCCGGCCGGTCAGGATGCGTCCCATGGCTGAGACGCGCCTGAAAATCTTCTCCGGAAACTCCAACCGCGGGCTCGCGGTGGAAATATGCGCCGCCATCGGCGTGCCTCTCGGCGAGGCTACGGTCACATGTTTCCCCGACGGCGAGTCGTTTGTGAAGATCAATGAAAACGTCCGCGGGCACGACGTCTTCATCATCCAGTCCACCTGTCCGCCGACCAACCATCACCTGATGGAGCTGCTGATCATGATCGACGCCGCCCGGCGCGCGTCGGCCCAGCGCATCACCGCGGTGCTGCCGTTCTACGGCTACGCGCGGCAGGATCGCAAGGATCAGCCCCGCGTCCCCATCACCGCCAAGCTCGTGGCCAACCTCCTCGTCGCCGCCGGCGCCACCCGCATCCTCACCATGGATCTGCACAGCCAGCAGATCCAGGGCTTCTTCGACATCCCGGTCGACCATCTCTACGCGTCCCCGGTGTTCTTCGAGCACCTCGCCAAGCGCGCGAGCCCCCGGCCGCTGGTCGTCTGCTCGCCCGACGTCGGCGGCATGAAAATGGCCGCCGCCTACGCCGATACCATGGGCGCAGGCCTCGCCCTCGTCGCCAAGAAGCGCACCAGCGCCACCACCGTCGAGGCGATGAATGTCGTCGGCGAGGTCAGCGGCTGCGACGTGCTGCTGGTGGACGACATCACCGAGACAGCCGGCACGCTCACCGCCGCGGCCAAGATCCTCAAGGAGCACGGCGCCGCCAACATCACCGCCGCCGTCAGCCACTGCATCCTCAACGACGTGGCCCGCGAGCGGCTCAGCTCCGGCCCGATCAACGAGCTGATCACCACCAACTCCACGCCGATCGACCCCAAGGGCCTGCCCATCACCGTCCTCAGCATCGCCAAGCTGCTCGGCCAGGCCATCCTCCGCATCAACAGCAACGAGAGCGTCACCGGCCTGTTCCGCATCAAGGGTTTCTGAGCTCCGGCCGGGTGGGGTGGGGGGCGCACGGCCCGTTTGCGTTGGGGAACATTCCTTGCCAAATTCCTGTCCCCCAAAGCCTCAACTCACTCATGAAACCAAAGTTCCTCTCCAGCTTGCTTGTGGTCGCGGCCGTCGCTTCGGCGTTCAGCCTCGGCCTGATCGCCAAGGAATCCGCTCCCGCGACCCGCAAGGCCCCGGTGCTGCGCGTTGACAACTCGCCCGTCAACGATGGCAAGGCTCCGGTTGTCGCCAGCTATGCCGACATCATCGAGCCCGTGCAAAAGGCCGTGGTCTCCGTTTACTCGAAAAAAATCGTCCGCGAGCGCATCGCGGTGAATCCCCTCATTCGCCAGTTCTTCGGCAACATCCCCGACCAGGAGCGCGAGCACAAGGAGGAGGGCCTCGGCTCCGGCGTGATCATTTCCCCCGACGGCTACATCATCACCAACAACCACGTCGTCGAGGGCGCGGATGAGCTGAAGGTGCTCCTCTCCAACGACCGCGAACTCATCGCCAAGGTTATCGGCGCCGATCCCAAGACCGACATCGCCGTCATCAAGGTCGACGCCAAGGATCTCCCGACCATCCCGCTCGCCGACAGCGACAAGCTGCGCGTCGGCGACGTCGTTTTCGCCGTCGGCAATCCCCTCGGCGTTGGCCAGACCGTCACCATGGGCATCGTCTCCGCCAAGGGCCGCAAGGTCGGCATCCTCGACGAGGTCGGCGGCTACGAGAGCTTCATCCAGACCGACGCCGCGATCAACATGGGCAACTCCGGCGGTGCCCTCGTGGACGCCAAGGGCCGCCTCGCCGGCATCAACAGTGCGATCATCTCCCCCTCGCGCGGCAACATCGGCATCGGCTTCGCCGTCCCGATCAACCTCGCCGCCTCCGTCATGCGCAGCCTGATCGAGACCGGTACGGTCTCTCGCGGCTATCTCGGCGTCATGACCCAGGTCATGACCGCGGAGGATGCCGAGACACTCGGCCTCTCAGCCGACGCCAAGGGCGTGGCCATCTCCGACGTGACCGCCGACAGCCCGGCCGAGAAGGCCGGCATCAAGCGCGGCGACACCGTGCTCAGCATCAACGGGCAGGATGTGACCACCGCTGAGGATCTGCGCAACATCATCGCCCAGCTGCCGCCCGGCACCAAAGTCACCCTCAAGCTCACCCGCGGTGGCAAGGAGCTCACGATCACGGTGACTCTGGGCAAGCTCGACGAGAAGCCCGACGAACTCCTCACCGGCGTGCGGGCCGCGCCGCTCAACGACGAGCTGCGCTCCAAGTTCCGCATCCCGGCGCGGATCGACGGCCTGATCATCACGGATATGGATGACAACTCGCCCTACGCCGACCGCCTGATTGCGAATCTCGTGATCACGCAGATCGACCAGACCGAGGTCACCGATCTGGCCTCGGCGCGCAAGGCGCTCACGCCGGGCGGCCACCGCCTCTTCGTTTACTACCGCGGCGGCATCCGGATGCTCGTCATCGATGTGAAGTAAACGGCCCGCTCCGGGTCCGTTAAAAAATCAGGGCGGCCGTAGTGGCCGCCCTTTTTCATGCCCTCGGCTCAGCTGCCCGGCTTCTGCACCGGGATTTTCGCGAGCCACTCCGGCACCGCGTCGGCCGGGTAGGTGGGGAAGCTCAGTTCCAGGAGGGAGATCGCCGGCACGTCGAAGCGCATCGTGCCCGCGCTGCGGTCCACGAGCATCGCCACGGCCACGGGCACGCCGCCCGCCTGCCGCACGATTTCCAAGGACTCGTTCACGCGGCCACCGCGCGTCACGACGTCCTCGACGATCAGCACGCGCTCGCCCGGGGCGAGGGTGAAGCCGCGGCGCAGCACGAGCTTGTCGTTTTCCTTCTCGGCAAAGATATAGCGGGCCTTGGCCTGACGCGCGACTTCCTGGCCGATCACGAGTCCGCCCATCGCGGGCGCCAGCACGGTGGTGAAGTCGCGGATCGGCAGCTTGGCCACGAGCAGCTCGGCCAGTCGCTCCACGGCGTCGAGGCGCTGGCACACCTGGGCGCACTGGAAGTAGTGGCCGCTGTGCAGGCCGGACCGGAGGACAAAATGCCCCTCCAGCAAGGCGCGGGTGCGGGTGAAGATGCTGAGAACCTCCTGCTGCGTGGAATCCATGCCACCGACGGTGGGGAGCCGTTGCGAAAAAACAAAAACATTTTGCGTGACCATGCGGTCAGGTTATCCTGTGCGCACCGTGCCGGAGATTCCCGTACCACTTGAAGATGAGATTGGCGATGTCCTCGAAAAGGCCATGCGTCGCTCCGGCCTGAGCGCAGAGGCCCTGGCGCAGCTCGCGGGCGTGAGCCCGGCGCGCCTGCGCGACGCGATCGACTACCGGCCCGATTTCACGGTCGAGGAGCTGCGCCGCCTCTCCGCCGCCCTCGGGCTCAACGAGGTCGGCCTGTGCGCCCTCGGTTGTGGCCGCTACCCGCTGCCGGAGACCTCCGTGCTGCCGTTCTGTGTTTATCCGCTGCGCATGCGCCACGGCATCGGCACGGCCAACGCCTATGTGGTCGCCGAGTGCGGCTCGGGTCGCGGCGTGCTCTTCGACACCGGCCCCGACATCGCGGCGCTCGAGTCCGTCTGGCCGCGCAGTATCAAAAATATAGATGCGGTCTTTCTCACTCATGTCGAGGGCGAGCATGCCGGCGGCCTGTGTGACGTCGTTCGGCGCTTCGGCGGGCCCGAGGCCTGGTGCCCGGCCGGCGCCACCGTGCCCTGCGGCCAGCCGATCGGGGAGGGGGAGACGCGTAAGTTTGGGGCCTTCGAGGTCACCGCCTTCCACACCCCCGGCCACGCCTCCGCGCACAACTGTTACCTCGTGCGCGCGCCCGGGGCGCGCGGCGGCATCGGGCTCCTGATCTCGGGCGACCTGATCTTTGCGGGTTCGGTCGGCGGCGCGTATTTCTGCCACCGCCAGCTCGCCGCCAGCGTCCGCCGCATTTTGCACGCCGTGCCGCCGGAGACCGTGATCGCCCCCGGCCACGGCCCGCTGACCACCGTCGCCAACGAGCGGAGCTATAATCCCTTCGTGACTTGATCGGGTGGCGTCTCATTAGGCCCAAACGCTCCGCCACTCTTCCCGCGCTTCTGACTCTGCGCTGACGGACAAAGATCTTGTTCGCCGCCGTTGTGCCCGCATCAATCGCGCCGTGCTGCGGCGCTTCCAGTTGATCACCCTCCTCCTCGCGTGGCTTGCCACGACGGGTGCGCAGTGGGATTTGGTCCAGACCTTCGGCTGGGCGCGCATGATGGTGAACTACTCGCGCACGATGCCGCTCCTGGAAGCGGCCAAGCGCACCTTCAGCGGTGAGATGTGCGGCGTGTGCGAACTCGTCAACGACGCCGGCCAGAAGGAGCAGGCGCAGTCCACCACTCCCGGCAGCAGGCTCGATACGAAGCTGATCTTCCTCGCCCAACCGGCCGTGGCCTACGTCGCGCCGGTGGTGCCACCGCAGGCTTGGGTCGTGCGCGACCTCACCTTGGCGGGAGCCGACCGTGCGGCTCCGCCGACCCCGCCCCCGCGGGCCTGAAACGCAGTGTCCTCGGCCGGGTCGTTGACCCGGCGTAGCCTCGTTTGATCGCTGCTGCGATCCGCCCGCGCGCGTGCCGCCGCGCCTGGCGCTCATCCTCTTTCGCGGCGTCATCGCCATGTCCTTTTCCTTTCGCTCCCTTTTTTCTCTCTGCTGCTGCGGCCTCGCCGTGTCGGCCTCCGGCGCCGCCGATCTGGCGGATGGTCCGCCTGAAGTGCTCTCGCCTTTCACCGTCTCGGCCCAGCCTTCGGCGGCCGACAAATACCAGCTCCCGCAGGTGACCGAGAGTGTCACCGCGACCAAGGTCCAGGAGACGGTCAACGCCGTCGATACCGAGGACGCGGTCAAATACCTGCCGAGCATTTTCCTCCGCAAGCGCAACTACGGCGACACCCAGGCCGTCATGGCGTCGCGCGTCTGGGGCGTCAGCTCCAGCGCGCGCAGCCTGATCTACGCCGACGGCGTGCTGCTGACCGCTCTTGTGGCCAACAACAACACCCTCGGCGGCCCTCGCTGGGGCCTCGTCGCTCCCGCCGAGATCGAGCGCATCGATCTGATGTACGGCCCCTTCGCCGCGGCTTATCCGGGCAACTCCATGGGCGCGGTCATGGAAATCACCACGCGTATGCCCGAAAAACGCACAGCCTCCCTCACGCAGACGGAGGCGTGGCAGCACTTCAGCCTCTACGGCACGAAGGACGACTACCTCACGCACCAGACCGCCGTCACCTACGGCGACCGCGCGGGCAAATTCTCCTTCTGGGTCAGCGGTAATTACCAGGACAGTCACAGTCAGCCGCTGAGCTTCGTCACCAGCGCGGCTTTTCCCGCCGGCACCACCGGCGGCTACGCGGCGACCAACAAGCTCAACGCCCCGGCCAACGTCGTCGGCGCCGGCGGTCTCCTCCACACGCGCATGACCAACGGCAAGTTCAAGGCCGCCTACGATTTCGCTCCGTGGCTCCGCATGACTTACACCTTCGGCCTTTGGCGCAACGATGCCGACAGCTCCGCGCAGACCTACCTCACGAACTCCGCCGGCCAGCCCACCTTCGCCGGTCTCGCCGGTTTTGCCAGCGGTACCTATCAGCTCTACGCGCGCCACACGGCGCACAGTATCGCCGCCAGTACCGACACGAAGGGCCACTGGGATTTCGAGGCCATCGCCACGCGGTATCGCTTCGATGAGGACAGGCAGACCGGACCGACCACGGCCTCAGCCACCGCCGCTGCGAGCCCCGGTTTTGGCCCGGCTGGCCGTGTAGCCGTGCTCGACGGCACGGGCTGGCTGACCCTCGACCTCAAGGGCACGTGGCGCCCCGCGGGCAAGACTGGCGACCACACCGTGAGCTTCGGCGCGCACGACGACCAGTACCGCCTCTTCAACCCGACCTACAATACCGCCGACTGGCGGGCCGGCGGCCCGTACACCGGCGTCGCGACTGAGGGCGACGGGAAGACCCGCACGCAGGCCCTCTGGCTGCAGGATCTCTGGCAGGTCGCGCCCGCCGTGAAAGTCACGCTCGGCCTCCGCTACGAGGACTGGCTGGCCTACGACGGCTACAATCAAAACGGCGTCACCGTCATCAATCAGCCCCGAGTCTCTGCGTCCAACTGGTCGCCCAAGGGCTCCGTGGCCTGGACCCTCGCGCCCAAATGGATCGCCACCGCCTCCGTCGGCCGGGCCTACCGCTACGCCACCGCCTCTGAGCTCTACCAGCTCGTCTCGACCGGCACCACGTTCACGTCACCCAATCCCAACCTGAAACCCGACGACGTGCTCGCGACCGAGCTGCGCCTCGAACGCACCCTCGAGCAGGGCCGTGTGCGCCTCTCGCTCTTTCAGGACGACATCCACGACGCCATCATCGCGCAGTTCAACCCGCTCGTGGCGGGCTCGACGCAGCTCTACTCCTACAACTCCAACGTCGATCACGTCCGCGCGCGCGGTGTCGAGCTCCTTGTCGAGCGGCGCAATGTCTGGTTCCGCGGCCTCGAGTTTTCGGGCAGCGTTACCTACCTCGACGCGCGAACGCTCGCGCTCTCCGGTCAGGCCAGCGCCACCGCCGCCCCCGGCAGCGCCATCGGCAAACGCCTGCCCAACATCCCCGAGTGGCGCGCCGCCTTTCAGGTCAGCTACCGTCCCGACGACCGCTGGACGATTTCGGTTGGTGGCCGCTACAGCAGCCTGCTCTACACGACCCTCGATAACTCCGACGTGAACCCCAACACCTACCAAGGTTTCTCCAGCTGGTTCGTTTTGGACACGCGCGTCCACTATCGCCTCGCCTCGCGCTGGTCCGCCGCCCTCGGCATCGACAACCTCCTCAACCGCGAGTATTTCCTCTTCCATCCCTTCCCGCAGCGCACCGCCGTGGCGGAAGTGAAATACGACTTCTAAGGACCAGCTGCGGTTATGAGCCTCCCTTCGTCCTCCACCACCCCGCCGGCCGGCGCGCTCTACCGCGCCGTCTGGCGCTGGCATTTCTTCGCCGGCCTCTTCGTCGCGCCCTTCGCCGTCTTCCTCGCGGTGACCGGTGCGATTTACCTCTGGAAGCCCCAGTATGAGGCATGGCGTTATCGGGAACTCTTCAAAGTCCCGGTGCCGGCGGGGCAGGCCGCGCTGTCGGCTGACGCCCAGTTCACCGCCGCGCGCGCCGCGTACCCGCAGCTCAGTCCGATACAGTTCGTCCCTGGCGTGGCGCCCGGCCGCTCGGCCGAGGTGCAGTTTGGTTCGGCGCGCGGGCCGGACCGGTCCTCGGTATTCGTCAACCCCTACACCGGTGCCGTGCTGGGCCGCCTCGATGACGCGGACCGGCTGATGACCACCGTGAGCGAGCTGCACGGCACCTTGCTGGCCGGCACGCCCGGGCAGATCGTGGTCGAGTTGGCGGCGACGTGGGCCATCGTGCTCATCGTGAGCGGGCTCTACCTGTGGTGGCCGCGTCCGTTCTCGCTGCGGGGTTTCCTGCTGCCGCGGCTCGGGGCCGGGCGGCGGGCCCTCCTGCGCGACCTCCACGCCGTGCCTGCCGTGTGGCTTTCGCTTGGGCTGCTCTTCCTGCTCTCCACCGGTCTGCAGTGGACGAAGGTCACCGGCGCGTGGGCCCGCTGGACCGCGCAGGCCGCGGGGCAGTGGACGCCCCGCGAGACGAGTGCGAGCGCGCACCGCTCCGCCGTGCTCGGCGGCTGGTCTCCGCCCGTGGCCAGCCGTGCCACCGCGCGCGGGCTGGAGGGCGTCGCCTCGACCCCGCCCGCTGCCGATCCGCATGCGGAGCACCGAGCCCGGGCAACCGCGTGGCGCGACGATCCCCGCCGGATTTCGCTCGAGCAGGTGCGGTCCGTCGCGCGCGAGCGCGGCGTCACGGACCCTTATGCGATCGTGCTGCCCAGCGGCCCGACCGGGGTTTTCTCGATTATCACTGACCGCAATCGGCCCTTCAGCCGCGCCTTCATCCACCTCGACCAGTACTCGGGGAAAATCCTGGCCGACGTGCGTTTCAAGGACTTCGGGCTCATGGGTAAATTCTACAGCGCCGGCATCATCGCGCACGAAGGTCAGCTCTTCGGCCTGGCCAACCAGCTGCTCGGCCTTGCCGCCGCGCTCGGCGTGATCCTCCTCGCCGTGACCGGTGTGCTGATGTGGTGGGCCCGCCGCCCCCGCGGCCAGCTCGCCGCACCGGCCGGTGGCAACCTCTTCCGCACCTCGCGTGGCGCGGTGGTGGTCGCGGTGCTGCTGTCCGCCGTCCTGCCGCTGATGGCCGCGACCTTGGTGCTCCTGCTGCTGCTCGACGCCACCTTCGTTCGCTACCTGTCCCGGCCCGAGTCCGCGACATAACCCCGCACGGCGTCGCAGAAGCGCCCGGCGGGGCCGGGCGGGCGCGGGCCTTGGGCGTGGACGAAGTGGAACTGCCGCGGGATCGCCAGGCCCGCGACAGGCACCACCACGAGCTGGCGCAGCTGCAACTCGGCGCGGATCGCGAGATGCGAGAGGAAGGCCACGGCGACTCCGGTGGCGACGAGGCCCTTGATGGTCTCGCTGCTGTCGGTTTCGAGGATTACGGCGAGCTTCGCGGGGGCGACGCCCACCTTGCGCAAGGCACGCTCGACGACGTCGCGCGTGCCCGAGCCTGGTTCGCGCAGCACGAAGGCCGCTTCGCGCAAGGCCGCCGGGGTCACTTTGGTGGCTTGCGCGAGGGGATGGCCGGGCGCGGCCACGCACACGATCTCGTCGTCGTAAAACGCCTCGGCGCGCAGACCGCTGCGTTCGCCGGGTCCTTCGACGAGTCCTAGGTCGAGCCGCCCGGCGCGCAGGGCGTCGGCGACGTCGCGGGTGTTGCCGATCCGGAGCGTGACCGCGACCTGCGGGTGCTCTTTTTGGAAGCGGCCGAGGATCGGCGGCAAAAAATACTGCGCGACCGTCGTGCTGGAGCCGAGCCGCAGCGGCCCGCTGAGGACGGCTAGGCCGCTGCGCAGCTGGGCCTCGGTCTGGCGGGAGAGTTCCCCGGCGCGTCCCGAGGCTTCGTAGAGCAGCTGGCCGGCCGGCGTGAGCGCGATGCCGCCCGCGCCGCGGCGGAAGAGCGCCACGCGGTAGTGCTCCTCGAGGTGCTTGATATGCTGCGTCACCGCCGGCTGCGAGATATGCAGGGTCTCCGCCGCGCGGGTGAAATTGAGCTGCTCCGCGACGGCGCGAAAGACCTCCAGGCGATAGTCTAGCATGCGGACGGTCTAAGCCGTCGGGCGATAATTGCAACTTATCGGGTGAGCAGGGCGATTTCCGCCGCAGCGAGGCCCGCGAGCGCCAGCCAGCCGAGCAGCGCCGTGCCGAGGGTGCGCCAGCCGTTGGCCCGCAGCCGGGCAAAATCCACCTGCAGGCCCATCGCCGCCATCGCCATGGCCATGAGGAAATTCGCCACCGCCAGGACGCTATGGTCGAGACCGTCCAGCGTCCCGCGCGCCGCCGGCAGCCAGTGCAGGGCAAGGGTGTTGACCGCGCCGATGGCGAGGAAGCCGAGCACAAACCACGGCTTGGCTGGAGTCGCGGCCGTCTTGGCTGCGCCGCGCCGGGCGGTCCACGCGCTGAGGAAAAAGACGGCGGGCACGAGCAGCACGACGCGGGTGAGCTTGGTGACGGTGCCGATGTCGGCGGCGGCCGGCACGGGATTCACCGCCGCCATGACCTGTGCGATCTCGTGCAGCGTAGAGCCCGCCATGAGGCCGTAGTGCAGGTCCGAGACGGGGTTAATATGCTGCACAAAGGTGTAACCCAGCACCGCCGCCGTGCCAATGAGGCTGCAGAGGGGGATGACCAGCGCCGTTTCCTCGTCGCGGGCGCGCAAGGCCGGTGCGGCCGCCGCCACCGCCGAGGCCCCGCAGATCGAACTATCGACCGCGATCAGGGCCGCGAGGGTCGGCTCCAGCCCCAGCCGACGCCCGAGCCACGTGATACCCACGAGCCCGGCGGTGATGACTGTCAGGTCGAGCAGTAAGATCCGCGGCCCCGCCTCTAGCACGAGCGCGAGGTTGAGCCGCACGCCGAGCAGCACGATGCCGAGCCGCAGCAGCGTGCGGGCGGAAAACGCGAGGCCGGCGTTCAGCTCAGCTGGCAAGGGTCGTACCCACCGCCACGTCAGCCCAAGCAACAGGGCGGTGGTTAATGGCCCGAGGTGGGCCAACCCCGGCAGGCGTGCGAGCCCGAGCGCGCCCACTGCAAAAAGCGCGGTGACGCCCACTCCCTGGTAAAACGCGCGGCCCGTTGGTTGCATGGCCCCACGTTACCACCGCCCCGTTGCGTCGGGAAATACCGGCTGCCTATGCCTGATAACGTTAAGTTATCGCAGCATAGTGCGCACGCAGGCGCGGGAAGGCTGTGCCGGGGCGGTTCGAGCGCAGCAGGGCGGCGAGTGAGTGGCCGCATTGCTCGGGCGTGAGGCGGTCGGTGTGCAGCTCGAAATCGTAGGCGCTGAAGCGGTGCACGTGGTCGAACTGCCAGCGGGCAATGCCGACATGGCGGTCGCCGCGCGCGAGTTCGCGGCGCTCGAGTTCCTCGACCGGGCAGTGCACGCCGACGAAAATCACGTTGTAGTCCGCGAGAGCCGTGACGCATTCCTGCAGCCAGGCGGCATCCTCGATCACAGCGTCAACCACCATGGGAAACCCGCAGCCGGCGATCAGCGGGAGCGAGCGGTGAAACGCCGACAGGATCGGCGGCAGGATGCGCGGGAGATTGGACCGCTCCTTCAGCACGGCCTCGGAAAACATGTAGATGAAGGCGTCACAGCTCACGTATACCAGCGGCTCGCGCCATTCACGTTGCAGCGCGCGGCACGTGGAGGTCTTGCCGGCACTCGACGTGCCGTTGAGAAAAAGGATCGGGTAGGGGTTCATCGCGCGTGAATGCCCACCCCCGACACCACTCCGCAAGTGGGATCGCCGCGGGCCTAAAAATTTAGCACGGGGGCCGGGGTTGTCTTCTCCGTCGGGTTCGGCTAGACACTACGTCAGCGCTGCGCGGAGGTGGGTGGCGACGACCGGGTCTTGGTCCGGCTGCAGCATGAGGACGGAGAGGCCGATGCTGTGCTCGCCTACGGCGAGGACGGCGATGCGGGGCGAGCCGTCCATCAGGTGCTGCTTGATCGCGGCGGCGGTATGCGGGAAGTGAGCGGGGTCCCAGCTTACGGCGAGGTGCGGAAAATGGTTGGCGATCTCGGGCACCCAGACCTCGGTGCGGACGTGCGGGAGGTCGGCGAAGGTCTTGGTCATTTCGCGCACGCGGGCGTCGAAGCGCTGGAACTCGGCGGCGTGGTCCTTTTCGAGAAATTGCTCCACGGCGGCGACGAGGCCGGCGATCTCCTCCTTGCCGACCTTCAGCGCGCGGCCCACGGTGTGGTCGTAGGGACTGGCGTGGTGGCGCGCGGCGTCGATCAGGTCCTTGCGGCCGAGGAGGAGGCCGGTGCACTGCGGGCCGCGCAGGGCCTTGCCGCCGCTGAAGGCGACGAGGTCGAAGCCTTGGTGGACGTAGCCCGCGAGGTTGGCCTGCGGCGGGATGTCGGCCGCGGCGTCGAGGAAGGTCGGGATGCGGTGCTTTTGCGCGATCGCGACCCATTCCTCGCGGTGAATTTTTCCGCGCGAGTCGAGTTTGTTCATGAAGAACATCATCGCGGTGCGCGGGTTGATCGCGGCCTCCAGCTCCGCGGCGGTTTCGACTTCGACGAGCTTCGCACCCACGAGGCGGAGCTGCGTCTCGTATTCGTTGCGGTGGGCTTTTTGGAGGATGACCTCGTGGGGCAGGCCGGTGGGATCGGGCAGCTGGTGGGTGCGGGCGAGCTCGCCGCCGGCGATGCAGGCGGCCGTGCCGAGCGTGATCGCGCCCGAGGCGCCGGTCGTGACGAGCGCGCCGGGTACGCCGATGCGCTGCGCGAGGTATTCCCCGGAGCGCTCGAGCAATTCCGTGATCACGACGAACTCGTGCGACGCCTCATCCATCGCCGCGAGGGTGACCGGTGACATCAGCGACCCGCCCAGAAACGTGACCGAGCCCATGGCGTTTATCACCGGCTGCACGCCGAGCTGCGCATAGCGGTTGCCGTTGGTCGGGAGAGGAGGGGCGGAGGGCGTGGAATTGGCGCCCGCCAGCAAACGACCGGGCAGCAAAGCGGCGGCGAGGGACCAAAGGCCGGTCCGCGCCAGAAACGCACGCCGGGGCAGGGGCGAGGACAAGGGGTTCATGGCTACGCCTAAGGAACACGGGGCGGGCGGGTCGTCAAAGGGCGGGCGGTGGTTTCGATCTCCCCTCCGACACGCACTTTAAATGGTCGGGGCGGCGAGATTCGAACTCGCGACCTCTACGTCCCGAACGTAGCGCTCTACCAGGCTAAGCTACGCCCCGATTCCATCTTCCTCATGGCTTGCGCCCGAGGGAAGGGGAGGAAAGGCCGCGATTTTGCCCACCGCAAACAAAATCGCCGTCAATGTCACTACTTCGGGCGGCCGCACCCACGGACGAAGGGGGCAAGGCGCGTAAGGCGCCGGCCGAACGCGCTTAACCGCAACTCAGCGGTTGACCGCCGACATCATGGCGGCCGGGTAGCGCAGGCCGCTCGCGGCGTTCTTTGGGCAGGCGGCTTCGATGGCCGCGAGGTCGGCCGCGGTGAGCGAGACCTTCAGGGCGCCGAGGTTTTCATCGAGGTAGGTCCGGCGCTTGGTGCCGGGGATGGGTACGACGTCGTCGCCTTGGGCGAGCACCCACGCGAGCGCGAGCTGCGAGGCGGTGCAGCCCTTGGCCTTCGCGATAGCGCCCACGCGCTCCACGAGTGCGAGGTTGCGCGCGAAGTTCTCGCCTTGGAAACGGGGCGAGAGGCGGCGGTAGTCGTCTGCGGCGAAGTCTTCGAATGTTTTGATCTGTCCGGTAAGGAAGCCGCGGCCGAGCGGACTGTAGGCCACGAAGCCGATGCCGAGTTCGCGGCAGGTGGCGAGGATGCCGTCCTCCGGATCGCGGGTCCACAGCGAGTACTCGGTTTGCAGGGCCGTGATTGGGTGTACGCGGTGCGCGCGGCGGATCGTGTCGGCTCCCGCCTCGGAGAGACCGAGGTGGCGGACCTTGCCCGCGCGCACGAGCTCGGCCATCGCGCCGACCGTCTCCTCGATCGGCGTGGCCGGGTCGACGCGGTGCTGGTAGTAGAGGTCGATCGTATCGACGCCGAGCCGCTGCAGACTGGCGTCGCAGGCGGCGCGGACGTACTCGGGGCGGCCGTTGATGCCGCGCACCGTGACGTCGGTGCGGCTGCGGATGATGCCAAACTTCGTCGCGAGAAAAACCTTTTCGCGTCGCCCCTGGATAGCGCGGCGGACGAGTTCCTCGTTGTCGCCGAAGCCGTACATATCGGCGGTGTCGAGAAAGGTGAGGCCGCGGTCGAGCGCGTGGTGGATCGTGGCGATGGACTCGGCCTCATCGCGGCCGCTATAGAAATCCGACATACCCATGCAGCCGAGGCCGAGGGCGGAGACGCGGGGACCGTTTTTGCCGAGGGTGCGGAAGATCATGCGCCCACACTGATCAGTCCCTGCTCAAAGTAAAACCGGTAGGGGCTTTTACGCCGGCCTACCGGTTGAGCGGGACTTTCCCCGAGCGAAATTTAGGCGCGTGCTGCTCAGTAATCCTTCGGCTGGAATTCCTCGTGGCCGCCGTGCTGCAGCTTGCCGAGCTTGCCGACGAGGGCGACGGCGTCGGCGGTCTGGCCGGCCTTGAGCGCGGCCGTGAGACTGTCGAGGGTGGTGTTGAACTCATCCATCTTGGCCTTGTAGTCGGCGACAAACTTGGCGCGGTCGGCCTCGGGAATTTCCTTCGTCTTGAGCGGATCGTGCTTCGCAGCCTCGGTGGCGGCGGCCTTCATGGTGGCGACGAGGTCCACGGCGTCGGAGGTGAAGGCGCCGGCCTTGGCCTGGCCGCGGAGTTTGCGGAAGGCGCCGCCCATCTTTTTCATGGCCTTCTCGATGTCGGTGTCGGGGCGTTCCTTTTCCTTCTTCTGCTTGTGGGCCGGCGGCTGGGCCGGCTTCGGCGCATCCTGCGCGGTGAGCGGGGCGGCGGCGACCAAGGAGGAGAGCAGGAGGAACAGGAGTTTTTTCATGATGGATAGAAGGCGGATGGCAGGGAAAAACCTATGCCGGGCCGCCGGGTAAAGGCAATGTTTGTAACAATCCCGACAGCTCAGGCCGGGGGCACGCCGCCGTGGTGCGCGGCGTGGGCGGCATAGGCCCCCGTGTCGGCCAGCATGGCGTCGATCGTCGCGGTGAGCGGGGCGAGGCGCACGAGGCCGGAGAACACGGCCTTGTCGCCAATAGCGTCCTCCAAAATGAAGCTCGGGCGCTGGCTGATCTGATGGGCGAAAAACTCCTTGGTGCTGGCCTCGACGCGTGCGCGGACCTTGGCGGACTCGGCGGCGGCGCGGAGTTTCTTGGCGTTGATCTGGCCGGCCTTGGCCGCGACCGCGACGGAGACCGCGATGTCGCCGACCTTCCGGCCCTCGCGCACGGCGGCGTGGGCGAGCGCGAGGCGGATCTCATCGCCGTCGAAACCGAAATCGCGCGCCGCCTCGGCGACGAGGTTGGGCGCCTCGTAGTGGCCCTTGCGCTCCGCCTCGAACCAGCCGGAGTTCAGCATGAACGGCGACTGCATCACCGTGCCGCCGCTCCGGCGGTAGAACCACTCGCATTGCGAGCGCGAGACGGGAAAGTCCGCGGGATTCATCAGCGCGATGCGCCACTGAAAGTCCACGCGGCCGGCGTAGCGCGTTTTCAGCTCGGCCCAGACCGGCTCCACCCACGTGCACCATGACGACACGACCTCCAGGTAGTAAGTGACTTTCATGCGGTGAGCGCAGCGGAGCGCGACACGCGCGTCAATGGGGGAGGGGAGGCGGAGCGGTGCAGCGGTGGCGGAGTAGGACCGGCACAGAGAACGCCTCTACAAACAAAAAACGCGCCGAGAGCGGCGCGTTTCTTGTTTAAGAGAGATATGTGATCAGTTCAGGGCTTGCCGCCGAAGAGGCCCTTGATGGCGCTGCCGGCCTTTTTCACGCTGTCGGCGGCGGCGGCGCCGGTGGTCTTGCCGATGTCACCGACGGCCTGGGTCGTCGCGCTGATGATGCTGCTGGTGACGCTCTTCATGACGGCGAAGGCGAGCTGGCCAGCGGTGATGCCACCTTCCGCGGTGCCGAGGTCGTTGAGGGTGATGTCGGGCATCGGGAGCGTCATGCCCGCGCCGGCGGCGCCGAGGCGGACCTTGCCGTTTTTCAGGACGAATTTCTTCACCTCGAACTTGAGCGGCTTGCCGTCCTTGGCGGCGGGTGCACCGGCCGAGTCCTTGCCGCCGCCGGTGGAGGCCTGGATGTTTTTCAGGAGGTCGCCGACGTTGCTGGAGATGACCTTGGTCTCGTAATTGAACTCGGGCGCGTCGATGGTGACCTCGTTCACGACGATGTGGTCGCCGAGGACGGAGAAGGGCCGCATCGAGACGTGGATGGAGCCGAGGGAGCAGATGTTGTTGTCGCTCCAGCCCGCGGGGTTGCCGACCACGAGGCCGCTCAGCGTGCCGCTGCCGCTGAGGGGCGAGACCGTCGCGCCGGCGAGCGTGACCTTCGTCTGCGTGATCTTCGGGGCGATATTGTTGACGCCAGTCTTCACGATCGAGCCGAGGAAGAAGGTCAGGACGAGCACGGCGACGATACCCAGGCCGACGATGACGCCACCAATCACGAGGAGTTTTTTCATGGTGCGGGGAGAAAACCCCAGATCGCCCCCGACTTCAAGCGCGCGTTGGTCGCGTCAATTCCGCTTGTCAGGTGGACGCCGCGTCCATCTCTCTGTGCGAAGCATGGCCCAAGCTTATACCGAAGCATCGATCAAAACCCTCTCCTCGCTCGAGCACATCCGCCTGCGCCCGGGCATGTACATCGGCCGCCTCGGCAACGGCACTCACGCGGAGGACGGCATCTACGTCCTCCTCAAGGAGACGATCGATAACTGCATCGACGAATTCACGATGGGCCACGGCCGCAAGGTCGAGGTCGAGCTCAACGACCGCACCGTGCGCATCCGCGACTACGGCCGCGGCATCCCGCTCGGCAAGCTCATCGACTGCGTCTCGATCATCAACACCGGTGCGAAGTACGACAGCGAGACCTTCCAAAAGTCCGTCGGCCTCAACGGTGTCGGCCAGAAGGCCGTCAACGCCCTCTCGCTCGACTACCGCGCGCAGGCCTTCCGCGATGGGCAGACGAAGCTCGTCGAATTTTCCCAGGGTAAGCTGAAGAAGGACGGCAAGATCACGAAGACCGAGGAGCGCAACGGCACGCTGATCGAGTTCATCCCCGACGAGGCGCTCTTCGGGAAGGACTTCAAGTTCCGCGCCGAGTTCATCGAGGACATGCTGTGGAACTACGCCTTCCTCAACCGCGGCCTCACGCTCACGCTCAACGGCAAGGCCTTCAAGTCCGAGCACGGCCTGCGCGACCTCCTCCAGAAAAACCTCAGCGGCGAGCCGCTGTATCCGATCGTGCACCTCGAGGGCGAGGACATCGAGGTGGCCTTCACCCACGGCGCGCACTACGGCGAGGAGTATCACTCGTTCGTCAACGGCCAGCACACCACGATGGGCGGCACACACCTCGCGGCTTTCCGCGAGGCCCTCGTCGAGACCGTGCGCAACTTCTACAAGAAGGACTACGACGCCGCCGACATCCGCCAGTCGATCGATGCCGCCATCGCCGTCCGCGTGATGGAGCCCGTCTTCGAGTCGCAGACCAAGACCAAGCTCGGCTCCGCCAACGTCGGCCCCAACGGCCCGTCGCTGAAGGAGTTTGTGGGGAAGTTCATGCAGCAGTCGCTCGACGTGTACCTGCACAAGAACCGCGAGATGGCCGACATCCTGAAGCGCAGGATCGAGGAGAGCGAACTCGAGCGTAAGGAGCTCGCCGGCATCCGCGGCCTCGCCCGCGAGCGCGCGAAAAAAGCCTCCCTGCACAACCGCAAGCTCCGCGACTGCCGCCTCCACCTCGGCGACCGCAACGAGCGCGCCGAGCAGAGCACGATCTTCATCGTCGAGGGTGACAGCGCCGCCGGCTCGCTCACGTCCACGCGCGACGTGCAGACGCAGGCCGTCTTCGCCCTCAAGGGCAAGCCGCTCAACACCTACGGTCTCTCGAAGAAAGTCATCTACGAGAACGAGGAGTTTCACCTCCTCCAGTCCGCGCTCAACGTTGAGGAGGGCATGGACGGCCTCCGCTACAACCGGATCGTCATCGCCACCGATGCCGACGTCGACGGCATGCACATCCGTCTGCTGTTGATCTCGTTTTTCCTGCAGTTTTTCCCCGACCTCATCCGCAACGGGCATCTCTATATTTTGGAGACGCCGCTCTTCCGCGTGCGCAACAAGAAGAAAACCATCTATTGTTACTCCGAGGCGGAGAAGCAGGCCGCGATGACGGAGCTGGGCTCCACGCACGAGATCACGCGCTTCAAGGGCCTCGGCGAAATCTCCGCCAACGAGTTCAAGGATTTCATCGGCGAAAACATCCGCCTCGAGCCCGTTTCGCTCAACCACCTCCACAGCAGCGACGACCTCCTCGGCTTCTTCATGGGCAAGAACACGCCCGAGCGGCAGGACTTCATCATCGGCAATCTGAAGATTGAGAAAGACCTCGTGGAGGTCTGATGCCACGGATTTTCCGCATCGTTGCAAACGCAAGCTTGCACCGCGGTCTGCCTCGTAACATGCAGTCAATCAAGCGCTGGGAGGCCTCCGCCCGGCTCATGCCATGGAGCCTTCATTGCCCACCCTTTCGGTGAGAAACAACGAGACCTTGCAGCTGCGGGTCGCTGAGCTCGAACGGCGGCTCGCCACCGTGCTGACCGGTTCTGAAACCGACATGGTCGCGCAACTGCAGGAGGTTATGGCCACGCTGGGCGAGACGCGGCAGCACATCGAGGAACTGCAGCGGGAGCAGGCGGTGCTGCTGGAAAAGGCGCACGACGCCGTCGTGCTGCGCGGCTTGGATGACCGCGTGCTGCGCTGGAGTGCCGGGGCCGAGCGGATCTACGGCTGGTCGGCGGCCGACATCCGGGGGCGCCCGGCCGGCGAGCTGCTGGCCGCCGATCCCGTGGCCTACCTGACTGCCCTGCAGACAACCCGCGAGGCCGGCAGCTGGAGTGGCGAGCTGACGAAGAAAACCCTCCAGGGCCGCACGATCACCGTGGACAGCCGCTGGACGCTCATCCGCGACAACCGCGGCGAGCCCTACTGCATACTTTCCATGGACGCCGATATCACGCAGCAGAAGCAGCTGCAGGCTCAGTTCCTCCGCGCGCAGCGCATGGAGAGCATTGGCACGCTCGCCGGCGGCATTGCCCACGACCTCAACAACATCCTCGCCCCCATCCTCATGGGGGCCGGCCTGCTGCGCCTCAAGCTCACCGACCCATCGAGCATCGACACGTTGGATACGATGGAGGCCAGCGCGCGGCGCGGGGCCGACCTCGTGCGGCAGGTGCTTTCCTTCGGCCGCGGCATCGAGGGCCAGCGCGCGCCGGTCGCCCTCGGGCTGCTCGTCCGCGACATGCGCAAGATCGCGCTCGAGACCTTCCCCAAGTCGATCACCATCACCACCAGCGCGCCGGACGACACGTGGAGCGTGCAGGCCGACATGACGCAGTTGCACCAGGTGCTGCTCAACCTCTGCGTCAATGCGCGCGACGCCATGCCGGCCGGTGGGCGGATCGAGCTCGGCCTCGCCAACGTCGTGCTCGACGAGAATTA
The DNA here is from genome assembly GCA_018239845.1 of Verrucomicrobiota bacterium. GTDB lineage: Bacteria > Verrucomicrobiota > Verrucomicrobiia > Opitutales > Opitutaceae > CAIRCN01. The sequence continues at coordinate 5,516 of JAFEGO010000118.1, read as the reverse complement.
CGCCGCGATGAACCCCGATTCGCGCCCCGGCCCGCACGTGATCGTCAGCGTGGCCGACACCGGCACCGGCATCCCGCCCGACATCCGCAACAAGATCTTCGAGCCCTTCTTCACCACCAAGCCCCAAGGCGCGGGCACCGGTCTCGGCCTCTCCACCACCGCGGCGATCGTGAAGGGCCACAGCGGCTTCATCAACGTGTACAGCGAGGTCGGCAAGGGCACGCAGATCAAGGTGTACCTCCCCGCCCAGCCCGCGCTCGGCACCCCGGCTGCGGCCCCCGAGGTCGTGGAGCTGCCGTGGGGCCGCGGCGAGACCGTGCTGGTCGCCGACGATGAGGACAGCATCGGCCTACTGACCCAGAGCACGCTCGAGCGCTATGGCTACAAGACGCTCCACGCGCGCAACGGCGCCGAGGCCATCGCGCTCTTCGCCGCCGCCAATCCGCCCGTGGACATCGTCCTCACCGACATGGCGATGCCGATCATGGACGGACCGTCGACCATCATCGCGTTGCGCCGGATCAATCCCCGCGTGCGGGTCATCGGCGCGAGCGGCCTCGGCTCCAACAGCAAGTTTGCCCACGCTGTCGGGGCCGGCCTCGAGCATTTCCTGCACAAGCCGTTTACTGCTGACTCGCTGCTCCAGATCGTGCGCCGGGCGCTCGATGTGCCGGCGCCCGCCGGCATGGCGGGCTGAGTCCGGCGCCGCCGCTTGCGCTTGCGCCCGGAAGGGGGCCCGGCGCTATTGTCGGCGCATGCGACGTCCGCTGCGTCTGTGGCTCCTGGTCCTGGTCCTCGCGCTGGCGGGCTGCACCGGCGTGCCGGCGCCGCAGATTCCCACCGCCGGCCTGCCCGCGGCGCAGCAGGCCCGCGCCGCGCGGAATGTCCGGGTGTTCCAGGCCGCGTGGCGGCTCGTCGCGGAAAAACACTACGAACCCAAACTCCACGGCCTCGACTGGCCCGCGCTCGGCGCGAAGTACGGCGCTCAGGCCGCCGTCGCGCCGGACGACCAGGCCCTCTACACCGTGATCAACACCATGCTCGACGCGCTCGACGACAGCCACACCCATGCGCTGCCGCCCGGCCTCGCGCTGGCCCGGCGCACCCGTGAGCGCGCCCGCACCGGCCTCTACGCCCTCCGCCTCGAGGGCCGCTGGGTCGTCACGGAGGTGCTGCCCGGCAGCCCGGCCCAGCGCGCCGGCGTGCAGCCGGGCTGGCTCATCGTCGCGCGCAACGGCGAGCCTGTGCGCCCGCGGCTCGATTACCAACCCTACGTCGGCGAGACGGCTGACTGGACGTTTCTCGACGCGCAGGACCGCCGCGTGACGCTGCCGCTCACCGCGCTCCTGCTCTCGACGGCGCCGCGGCAGTTCATGCGCGAGTTGCCCGGCGGGCTGGTCTATCTGCGCTTCGACGGCTTCGACACGCGCGACCGGCGCTGGCTCGGCGAGCAGCTGCAGGCGCACCGCTCCGCCCCGGGCGTGATCATCGACCTCCGTTTCAATCCCGGCGGCGAGACCTGGTCGCTCGGGATCTCGCTCGGCGAGTTCTTCGCGCGCAAGACCGACTGCGGCGCCTTCACCACACGCGCCGGCACCCGCGAGGTGAAGAACTCCTGGCAGCTCGGCTCGGCGCGCTACGCCGGTCGCGTGGCCGTGCTCGTGGACAGCGGCACGGCGAGCGCCGCGGAGATATTCTCGGCCGTCCTGCAGGAGCACGGTCGCGCCACCGTCGTCGGCCGCAAGTCCGCCGGCGCCGTGCTCGCGAGCCGCTATTACGCTCTGCCCGACGGCGGCGAGCTCCAGCTCAGCGTCGAGGACTACGTCACCCCCAAGGGCCGCCGCCTCGAAGGCGCTGGCGTCCTCCCCGACGTGCCCTCGCAACTCACGCTCGCCGACCTCCGCGCGGGCCGCGATCCCGACCTCGCCGCCGCCGTGCAGGCGCTGACCGCCGGCGGGAGCGCCGCCGAAAAGCTTCAAGCCACCCCTTGACGCGGCGCTGGCCCGCATGCCAGCGTTTGGCTTTAGCCACTTTCACCCGACCGAATGTCAAAGAAGAAGAGTCCCAAAAACACCGACCAGCCCGAGCTGCCGCTCGACAACGCCTCCGCCGCGGCTGCTGCCGCCACGCCGGCGCCCACGCCCGCTGAGACCCCCGTGCCGGCTGCGCCCGCGCCCGAGGGTTCGGCTGCGGCCCCGGCGGCCCCGGCGGCGAGCGAGGCCCCCGGCGGCCCCGCGGTCTTCACGCCCGGCCCGCGCCGCGGCGGCGAGAAGGTGCAGGACGAGGACTCCCCGCTCGCGCACCACTACCGCAACTGGTTCCTCGAGTACGCGAGCTACGTCATCCTCGACCGCGCCGTCCCCCACATCGACGACGGCCTGAAGCCCGTGCAGCGCCGCATCCTCCACACCCTTTGGGAAATGGACGACGGCCGCTTCCACAAGGTCGCCAACGTCGTCGGCGCCACCATGCGCTTCCACCCGCACGGCGACGCCTCCATCGGCGCCGCGCTCGTGGCGATCGGCCAGCGCGGCTTCCTCATCGAGCCGCAGGGCAACTACGGCAACATGCTCACCGGTGACGAGGCCGCCGCGCCCCGTTACATCGAGGCGCGCCTTACGCCCTTCGCCAAGGACGTGCTCTTCAATCCGAAGACCACCACCTGGCAGCTCAGCTACGACGGCCGCGCCAAGGAGCCGGTCACGCTCCCCGCCAAGTTCCCCATCGTGCTCCTCGAGGGCGCCGACGGCATCGCGGTCGGCCTCGCGACCAAGATCCTCCCGCACAACTTCAACGATCTCTGCCGCGCGGCGATCAACCACCTCCAGGGAAAAACCTTCCGCATCTTCCCCGATTTCCCCACGGGCGGCATCGCCGACTTTTCCGAGTACAACGACGGCGAGCGCGGCGGCAAGGTGAAGCTCCGCGCCAAGATCGAGCAGCGCAGCAAATACCTCCTCGCCATCACCGAGCTCCCCTTCGGCTCCACCACCGAGTCCCTCATCGAGTCGATCCTCTCGGCCAACGCCAAGGGCAAGATCAAGATCAAGCACGTTGACGACAACACCGCCGACACCGTCGAGATCCTCGTGCACCTGCCCGCCGGCAGCGACCCCGACCAGATCACCAAGCAGCTCTACGCCTTCACCGGCTGCCAGTCCAACCTCTCGCCCGCCGCGTGCGTCATCCAGGACGACAAGCCCCTCTTCCTCGGCGTCCGCGAGATCCTCCGCCGCAGCGTGGACAAGACCAAGGCCCTCCTGAAGCTCGAGCTCGAGATCAAGCTCGGCGAGCTCGAGCAGCAGTGGCACTGGGATTCGCTTGAGCGCATCTTCATCGAGGAGCGCATCTACCGCCGTATCGAGAAGTCCAAGACATGGGAGGACGTCCTCGCCGAGATCCGCGAGGGCCTTAAACCCTTCCTCAAGGACCTCCGCCGCGAGGTGACGGAGGACGACATCGCCCGCCTCACCGAGATCCGCATCAAGCGCATCTCCGCCTACAACCGCTTCCAGGCCGACGAGGCCCTCAAGAAGATCGAGGAAGCCATCAAGGAGACGAAGACCAACCTCAAGAACCTCACGGCCTACGCCGTCGCGTGGTTCGAGATGCTGCAGGAGAAGTACGGCAAGGGCATCAAGCGCCGCACCAGCTACGACGAGATCGCCCAGATCGACGCCGCGGCGGTCGTCTCGGCCAACCAGCGCCTCTACGTCAACCGCGAGGACGGCTTCATCGGCCTCAACTGGCGCCAGCACGAGTTCGTGCAGGAGTGCACCATCCTCGACAGCGTGCTCACGATCATGGGCGACGCCTCGCTCAAGGTCAGCAAGGTGGCCGACAAGGTATTCATGGGCCGCGACATCAAGCACATCGCGATCTGGCCGAAGGACGGCGACACCAACTTCTACACCCTGATCTACCAGGATGGGGAGACCGGCAAGGCCTTCGCCAAGAAGTTCCAGATCGGCGGCCTGAGCCGCGACAAGCTGTACCCCCTGGCCAAGTCCGAAAACTCCAAGCTCGTGTACCTCGACGTCGCGGCGAAGGAGAAGGACATGCCCAAGACCGTGCAGGTCTTCCTCGACGGACGCAGCGGCGCCCGGGTGCGTGAGTTCGAGTTCGACCTCACGCCCATCCCCGTGAGCACCCGCACCGCCAAAGGCCAGATCGTCACCAAGTGGGCGGTCAAGGACGTGAAAGCCAAGGACCTGAGCCTGAAGTGAAAAATTTTTATCGGACAAAACCCCGCCGGTTTTGCCCTTAAAAATATCATCCCCAGCGGTTTACCTAGGGAAAACCAATCGGACAATATCGGACAAAACCTGACATTTGTCCGATCCCGGGCCGATTTGTCCGCCCCGAGCGAGGCGTCTGCCTTTAAAATTATCACGCACTAAGCCGCATTAACCCGCACCCCCGAGGAGCCGGTCCGGCCGGCTTCGCCCGCCAAAGGCCCCGCCGCCCGCACGTTCGCAAAGTCTCTCAAAGAACCCCAGCCCGACCACCGGCCAAAGCCATCGGTCAAACTCGCTCGGCCGCTTACCATGCCAATCAACTGGGCTGTCCCGTATTATATCAGGATGTGCGCAACCCCGCAAGCGGCGGTTGGCCCATGGGCCCAAATGATACGCTAAAACGCGAGAGTCTCTTAGGTTCAAGGCGTTTGGTGAAATGTGACTCATAGTCCGTGGTCTGCAGACTGAAAAACGACTAGAGTCGATGGATGTTAGACCAACAATCCTATCAGTCCGGCTTTGCGATATTCAGGCCCTGCATTTTCGAGGGAGCGGTGCCGGCGTGTTACGATGGAAAGAATTATCCATTCGTGTTCGTCACGGAATTGGAAGCCCAGCGTGAGATCGCCGATACTCAGCTCACTCGCATTCAAGAATTCCTCGATGGACAGAGGGACTTCGATGATGCGATTAGCACTGATGAGTTCGTGGTCCCTGTTAAAGTTTGGCCGGATGGCCGAATCACCGCCGAGAACGGAACCACCTTTGGTAAGATCGACTAGACTAATACCGGAATTCCTACGTCGGTTAAATATTGGAAGGTCGAATCGTAGTAAGCTGGTGGCCGCGTATGGTCTCGAAGGTCACCTTGAGGCACGAAGATGACCATTCCTTGTCGGGCCCGGGTCAGCAGCACGCGATAGGCATTCTTTAGGTAATTTTGATTTTCCCGATTATGCACATTCTGCCACTTGGCACCGCGGAAGTCGTGATAGCTCCAACCGGCTTCTTTGAAGCGAAAGTCGCCATCCCATGTGACGACGGCCCAATCAACCTCCAACCCTTGCACCTGAAATTCGGTCGCTGCGTCCTCCAAGTAAAAACTCGAACGCACGTCATCTCTGTCGTTCAGGAACCAGTGTACGGGGTTCGTATCGACGCGAATATCGATCGCATGTGGTTTGAGGCGCATCGCTTTCGAGGAGGCAACCAGACCATAGCGTTCGCTGCCGCGAGCTTTTGACCGAACCCAGCTTTTTGCGGACTCCAGATTTCGAG